>CAWBSI010000024.1:0-166947 GCA_963791375.1 uncultured Alphaproteobacteria bacterium | reverse complement strand
GCGCGTCCTGATGCCGCCCGATTGAAAGAGTGCGGCCTGGGCTGGGAGAACACGCGTTCAGCAGGAGGAGCCCGACATGAAGCGAACTCGGACATTTCTATCTGGGCACCGCGGCGGCCGTCGGTGTTGCGGCACTGGTTGCGACGCCGTTTGACGTTCAAGCCCAAGGCGCGACTGCGGTCGCCATCGACAACGACGATATCGGCGGCGTGGTGCGCGGCCCCGACGGCCCTGAGGCCGGCGTATGGGTGATTGCGGAAACCAGGGACCTGCCGACGCGGTTCACCCGCAGCGTGGTCACGGACGACCAGGGCCGCTATGTGCTGCCCGATCTTCCCAAGGCCAAGTACAAGATCTGGGTACGCGGCTACGGCCTTGTCGATTCCGCCAAGGTCGACGGCGAGCCCGGCCGGCAGCTCAATCTCACGGCCGTGCCGGCGCCGAACGAAGCGGCGGCTGCCCAGTATTATCCGGCGATCTACTGGTACTCCATGATGAAGATCCCGGGCACGGACCAGTTTGGCGGCAAGAGTGACATCCCGGCCAATATCACGCAGATCGAGTGGCTGGGAACGCTCAAAGGCAGCCAATGCATCGGCTGTCATCAGCTCGGCAATCTCGCCACGCGCACCATCCCGAAGGAGCTCGGAGATTTCAAGAGCAGCGAAGAGGCTTGGATGCGGCGCACCCAATCCGGGCAGGCCGGCGAGATGATGACCAACGTCCTGGCCGGCCAGCTTGGAGGGGCGCCCTACAAGTATTTGGCCGACTGGACCGACCGCATCGGTAAGGGCGAACTTCCCCATGCGAAGCCACCGCGCCCAACCGGCGTCGAGCGCAACATCGTCGTCACGACGTGGGACTGGTCGGACGACAAGCACTATCTTCACGACCTGATCGCTTCGGATCGGCGCGACCCGACCGTCAATGCCAATGGCGTGATCTACGGCTCGCCCGAGTATTCGACCGACAACCTTCCGGTTCTCGATCCGAAGACGAATACGGTGGTGAACTACAAGGCGCCGGTGCGCGATCCCAGCATGCCGCAGTCCGTCGGACCTGGACACGCCGCTGCAGCCAAGCCGATCATGCCGTCCGCCTACTGGGGGAACGAGCAGCTCTGGGATACAAGGGTCAACAACCACAACTCCGTGTTCGACAAGCAGGGCCGGCTGTGGCTGGCGGCGGCTGTGCGCGGCCTCGAGGATGAACCCGCCTTCTGCCGCCGGGGCTCGGATCATCCGTCGGCCAAGCTGCGCCCGCTCGCGCGAAGCGGTCGCCAGCTTGCCATGCTCGATCCGAAAACAGGCAAATACACTTTTATTGACACCTGCTTCGGAACCCAGCACCTGAACTTCGCACTGGACGCCAACGACACGCTGTGGACGTCGGGGGGCGCCGGCGACAATCCGGTCGGCTGGCTCAATACCAAGATGTTCTTGGAGACCGGCGATGCGGCGAAGTCGCAGGGGTGGACCTCGCTCATCGTCGATACCAACGGTAACGGCAAGCGCGACGACTATACGGAGCCCGGCCAGCCGCTCGATCCCAACAAGGACATGCGTATCGGCCAGACAATCTATGCCGTGATGCCGGATCCGAAAGATGGGTCGATCTGGGGTTCGCTATGGGGAATCCCCGGCGGAGTGGTGCGGATCGATCCCGGCTCCAACCCGCCGATGACGACGCTGGCGGAAATATACCGGCCGCAGATGCCGGGATTCGGTGTGCGCGGCGCCGACATCGACAGCAAGGGTGTCGTCTGGGTGTCGCTGGCGAGCGGCCATCTGGGCGCATTCGACCGGAGCAAGTGCAAGGTCCTCAACGGGCCGACGGCAACCGGCAACCACTGCCCCGAGGGCTGGTCGTTCTACCAGTATCCCGGACCGGGATTCCAAGGCATTGGCGAGAACAGCGCCGAGGCGAGTTACTATACGTGGGTCGATCAGCACAACACGTTCGGCCTCGGCAACGACGTCCCGGTCTCGACCGGCAACCTCAATGACGGCCTGCTTGCCCTCAAGGACGGCAAGATGATCACCATCAAGGTGCCGTACCCGACCGGCTTCTACGCCAAGGGCCTCGACGGCCGCATTGACGATCCGAACGCGGGCTGGAAAGGCCGGGGATTGTGGACCTCGAGCGGCGACCGCGCGCCCTGGATGCAGGAGGGCGGTAAGGGCATGACGCCCATGGCGGTGCACTTCCAGATGCGCCCTGATCCCCTCGCGCATTGAGCCGCTTGGCGGCTGTCCGAGTGAAAGCTCCGCCCAGGGAAGCTGGGCGGGGCTTCATCAGCGAAAGACCAAAACCGGTTCGGTGCGCGGCAGGTGATCTTTCACGCGTCCAGGGGTGCGTATGATGCTGTGACGGGGCTGCAAAGCAAGGAGCACCGCCATGGCCACGTGACGCGGCATCGGCGCGTCGAGGAGTCCGAGGTCGAACGTCGGACAAATTGTCAAAGGCGAGCAGGTGACTATTGTTGGCTGCGATGAATAGGTCGCGTTCTTCACGTGGCATTGTCCTGACTGGCGCCGCGAACTTCGCGAGCCAGCGCGCAATCTTCGGCCCCTCCGCTAAGGGGATGGTCCGGCCGTGCTCCTGCCCCTCCAGCGCGTGATACTGTGCCGGGGCTGCAATCAAAGGAGCACCGCCATGTCAAGCAAGTCAGACCCGACCATTGCTACGATGCGCATACATCGGCAAGAACTCGTTCCACGTCGTCGGCCCTGATCAACGCGGCGCGATTGTGCTGCGGCAGAAATGGTCACGCGGGCAGATCGAAGCGCGGCTCGCTAACATGCCACCGTGCCTGATTGGGATGGAAGCTTGTGTCGGCGTGCATCACTTGAGCCGGAGACTGCAATTGCTCGGCCACAATGCGCGGCTGATGCCGGCGAAATACGTCCGCCCATATGCAAAAGGACAAAAGAATGATTTCCGCGACGGCGAAACGATCGCGGAAGCAGTACAACGTCGGACGATGAAATTCGTTGCCACCAAGACAGCCGATCAGCTCGACCTGCAAGCGCTCCACCGGGTGAGTGAACGGCTGGTCAGTCAGCGCACCGGCATGCCGACAATCCAAGCTGGCCGTCTTGATCCAGCTGGCCGTTTCCGGCGCGCGGCGGCGACCGGACGGCAATTGTTGGGTTAGTGGGACCGACCAGCCGAGCTTCACGTTGGCGGCCTAGCCTGATCTCGGCCCTGAGCCGCCTCCCGCGCCGCAAAAAGGTCGGAAGACCTTCGCCCCAAGGCCAATAGCTGTCGTATGAAGGAAGAGATTGGGGACTTTAAATGCAATCGGTTGCCCGATAGGCTCATTGTCCCGGCGCACCAACGGAGGCGCGTTATGCGCATCAGGCGTTCGATGTTCGCAAGGATCAAGTGATCGTCATTCCCGACGCCTCCGAAAAGTGATGCCGGATTTTGGAGATGCGGGTACCTTGATCATGAAGGCGCTCTTGCTGATTGCGGTTTGGCTAATCGATTCCGTGCTGCTCGCAGGCTCGCTGGCGGCGCAGCCATTGCCGCGCTCGGTGCTCCTTTTTGATCAATACGGCGGATCTCTTCCCTGGGTCGGTGCTCGCAATACCGCCTTCCGAACGCTACTCAATGCGGGCCGTACGGTACCTATCTCGATCTATGAGGAATATCTGGATTTTAACCGATTTGCTGCCCCCACCTACAAGGAAAGCCTCAAACTTCATTTCGGTCAGAAATATCGCGACAAACCGATCGGTTTGATTGTTGCCTTCGGTCCATTGGCGCTTGACTACGCGGTTGATATGCGTACCGAGTTGTGGCCAAAGGCGCCTGTGGTGTTCGGCGAGATCACGGAAGGAGCCGTTTCTCGGTCCAGCCTTCCTGCTGCCGTAACCGGTACCACCATCAACATCACGCTTGGCGAGTTGGTACTCGCAGCGCGAGCGCTGTTGCCGGACCTCAAGGGCATTGCCCTCGTAGGAGATTCGCTGGACAAGCTGCCCGCCTATCGCCATTTCAAGGAGGAGATCCCGATGGTCACCCGTGACCTGGATTTGATCGACCTCACGGGGCTGGCTATGGCGGATTTGAGAAAGCGAGTGACGGCACTGCCCGACCACACAGTGATCATTTATACCACGATCAATTTAGATCGCGCTGGAGTGTCGTATGTTCCGGCCGAGGCTCTTTCCCTTGTGGCCGAGGTGGCCAATCGGCCGATTGTAATCAGCACCGAAACTTTCCTGGGGCGTGGCGCCGTGGGCGGCTTCGTACTGACTCCTGGCTCGGTTGGCGAGGATGCAGCGCGGTTGGCTTCGCGTGTCCTCGACGGTGAAGATGTTTCGACTGTCGCGGTCACCACCAACAGCGTTAACAAGCCGATATTCGATTGGCGTCAATTGCAACGATGGGGCATCAACGAGTCGGCGCTGCCTCCAGGAAGTGAGGTCCGTTTTCGTGAGCCGACCGCATGGGAGCTGTACCGCTGGCAGATCACGTTAATCGTTGCGGTGTTGCTGATCCAGACGGCACTGATCATCGGGCTGATCTACGAACATCGGCGCCGCCGCAACGCAGAAGCAATCTCGCGCAGCGCCATGGGCAAGTTGGCGCATATGAATCGCGTCGCGACCGCCGGCGAGCTGATGGCCTCGATCGCCCACGAGGTCAACCAGCCGCTGGCAGCCATGGTGGTAAGTGCCAATGCGGGCTTGCGTTGGCTTGCACACAAGGCGCCGGACCTCGACGAGGTTGGCGCAGCCCTAAAGCGTGTTGTCAGTGACGGTCATCGAACTGCCGAGGTGATCAAGAACGTCCGTTCGATGTTCAAGAAAGATGGTCAGGAAAACGCACCCGTCGACCTCAATGCTCTCATTCGAAATGTCCTCGGACTCATGCGTGCGGATCTGCAGACCGAAGGAATTATCGTCCAAACCGCGCTAGTCGCGCCGCTCCCATTGGTGCGCGGCAATAGTGGCCAGTTGCAGCAGGTTATCTTGAACTTGGTCAGGAATGCCGCCGACGCGATGGTTTTCGTGTCGGGTCGCTCACGAGTCCTAAGGGTGAAATCCGCAATTCATGATCCCGACGGCGTTCTGGTGTCGGTAGAGGACTCCGGAACGGGCATCGATCCGAAAGAAATCGACCGCATCTTCGAGTCGTTTTTCACGACAAAATCGCAAGGCATGGGCATGGGGCTGTCGATCTGTCGGTCAATCATCGAAGCCCATGGTGGTCGGCTTTGGGCGTCTGCCGGCATCGATCGTGGCGCGGTATTTAACATCCTGTTGCCGGCTGTCAGCCGCGCGAGCAACATTGATTCAAAATCAGGCGCCACTGCGCAATGCTGATTAAAAATTTGTTCACAGGGATTCGATTATTTCCCATTTTTGTTTTTCGGCAGCTCCGCGCCGACCTTTGCAACATGGGGTAATTCCGGGATTGAGCCAGACAAAGGCCAGGGAATCAGCTCTCCAGGAACGTATGGGGCCAGCCTCATGTGGCCCTGCAACGATGGAGAGCGGCAATGGTGCACTATGTCGGACTGGACGTGTCGTTGAAGCAGACATCGATCTGTGTCGTGAACCAGGCGGGATCGGTCGTGCGAGAGGGCGTTGTCGATTTCTGATCCTGATTTGATCGCCGAGTTCGTGAGATCGAAGGCACCGGGAGCGCTACGGATCGGCCTTGAGACAGGACCGACGACCACGTGGCTGTGGACTGAACTCAAGCGACTTGGCCTACCGGTGATTTGCATCGACGCACGACACGCCAAGGCGGTGCTCAAGATGCAGATCAACAAGAGCGATCGCAACGACGCCGCCGGCATCGCCCGCATCATGCAGACCGGCTGGTTCAAGGAGGTGCACGTCAAGAATATCGACAGCCACTTGATCAAGGCGCTTCTGGTGAGCCGGGCGTTGCTGGTCAAGATCAAGCGGGATCTCGAGAACCAGATCCGCGGCCTCCTCAAGAACCTCGGTCTCATCATCGGCCGTGCCAAGTTCAACGTCTTCGCCGTGCGAGCCGAGGAGTTGATCGAGGATCGCCCCGAGTTGGAGGCCGTTATAAAGCCGCTACTTGCAGCGCGCAAGGCATCAGGGGCAGGTCTCCGATCTAGACCGTAAGGTTCTCAAGCTGGCGCGTCATGATGTGCAGGTCCGCAGGTTAATGACCGTTCCTGGCATCGGCCCGGTCACCGCGCTCTGTTTCAAGGCAACGATTGATGATCCGACGCGGTTCAAGCGATCGAGAAGTGTCGGTGCTTATGTCGGATTGACGACCCGACGCCACGCCTCCGGAGAGGTCGACTGGTCAGGCCGAATCTCGAAGTGCGGTGACGCCATGCTCTGCATGTATTTGTTCGAGGCGGCCGACGTATTGCTGACCCGCGTGCCGAAATGGTCGGCGCTTAAAGCTTGGGGGATCAGACTCGCTAAGCGAAATGGACTCCGCAAGGCGAAGGTCGCCGTTGCGCGCAAGCTCGCAGTCATTCTGCATCGGATGTGGATCGACGAAACTGAGTTCAACTGGTCGACGAAGGAGGCTGCCGCGTCGCAGGCATAACGAGACCACAGGGATCCCGCGGACTAGCGGGAAATGACGTCCCTGCCGGGACGGTGGCGGTGGTGAGATCGCCCGATTTTTTGCGAGCGCCCGAAAGGGCGACCCCGCTT
Source organism: uncultured Alphaproteobacteria bacterium (assembly GCA_963791375.1). Classification (GTDB taxonomy): domain Bacteria; phylum Pseudomonadota; class Alphaproteobacteria; order Rhizobiales; family Xanthobacteraceae; genus JAJPKK01. Next base: position 160,285 of record CAWBSI010000024.1, on the reverse strand, counting down.
GCAACATTGATCCACCAGCGTCGTCTTACGCCATCATGCGGAGGGCATGCCCCTACCGCGGAGAGAACAGTGGGCCCGGCAAGGACGATCGTGGAGAGCTTGACACCTAGTCCCGGAATTAGAGAACAAAATCGGCCACATCCGGACTCCCGCGCTGCAAAAGAAGGCCCGGCTGGATCAAATTCACTTGGGTGTTACGGCATGAGGTATTATGTTGACGCGCGGTCGAGCAGGTTGCCTTGACCGAGAGCCGCCCAGAAACGGCGACGGACCGAAGTCTCCGCTTCTGAGTGATGCCGTCGGACGCGACCTCTCGAAATGGCAAAGCTCTGAGAAAGTCGGGGTGGCTCCGCAATATTCGCGCTCGCGATCACATTTGGGTGTCGGGAAGCTCCACTATTGGCTCGACAGCAAGCTGTCGCGCATTTTCTTCGGATTCATTCCGCTCCACCGCTTGCAGCCGTGAGAGAATGCGCTAACTCCTTGATAGCCGACGAGCCATGAGATCTGGGAGATCGAAAGATTGGATTCACCGAGATAGCGCTTGGCGAGATCGGAGCGGAGTTGATCCAGAATTTCACCGAAGTGCAGGCCTTCCGCTGTCAGCCTTCGCGCCAGCGTCCGGCTGCTCATGCCTAGCTTCTGCGCAACGTCATCAAGCCGCACCTTGCCGTGCGGCAAGAGTGGAGTGATCGCGTTCTCGACGCAGATTCTTAGCGAACTGGCATTGGATCGGCGATGCGCTAGCGCCTGGTCGCAATAGTGGAACAGGATCTCGTTCAGATACGGATCTGCGCCGACGATCCGCAGTTGCCGTGCTTCCCTGTGGAAGATGATCTCATCGACGTCCGCACCAAACTCAATCGGGCACGAAAGGAATTTTACGAGTTCAGAGGACTCGGCCGGGCATCGATGAGCGAGACGAACTGCAGCCGGCACCAGACGGCGGTCCGTCAGAGCTCTACAAACGCGGATCATCACCGTCACTAAGAATTCCATCTGTTGCCGATCGAAATGTCTGGCGACGCCAGCGTAGCGCAGGGCAATTGTGAAATTGCCGGCCTCAATGCACTGCAGAACGACGCCCGAGTTGACGATCGAACTGTATCGCTGGACCCGGTCGAGCGCTTCCCCGAGCGTCTGAGACGAGGCTGCAGCGTAGTAGAGCAATCCCATCTGCCGAAGGTCTCCGTCACGCGCCAGCCTGAAACCGAGCAATGGATCCTTCAATGCCTTGGCCGCTAGCTCAAGAAATCTGATCTGGCTCGCAACACCGATGCGTGCTTTTGGCTGATCTATCTGATCTACGCGCAGACCCGCGCTCCTCAGCAGCGGTTCGAGAGCGATGCCGGCCTCGCGCAGACGCCCTGCGGCCAAGCGCGTCGCCACGCCCAGCGCGTCCGGCTGCGAAGCAAAGTGTCTTTCCTTGTACAACTCCGCGGCTTTTACAGCCGAAGGATCGGGAATGGCCCTGCGCATCGGAACGCCCCCTGAACATGGCACACCAGAGCAAACTAATGGCGGCAAACGACAATACAACCCGCCTCCCGCACACTATAAGGTAACAGAACCGCGAGTGGCCGGTGCGCCGGTAGCCCCTAAGGGGCTGCTCTGCGTTGCGTTGGTTTGCCCAATTCTGTTGCCTGCGGTCCGGGATGCCCAGCGTGACGCTTTTAATCGCCGGGACGTACGGCGTTTACACGGGCGAAATCCACCAGCCTGGTGTTTCGATCCCGACGCACTCGCGCGCAACCCGAATGGAAGCGTCGGCATTAGCGCCACGCACGTCCGCTATCCGTTGAGGAATTCCTGCGTAATGAGACCGATCTCAACCGAAGGCTTCGAGAAACCTAACACCATGTCCGTCGGCGCGACTACGATGGCCGTCACTCCCGCCACCGAAACGTGCGGGAGGGACCTGCCATGACGGCCAGGCATCCCAAGATCCGTGTGAGACTCGATTGTCCGGGAAACGACTTTCGCATCATCGATCATGTGGCCAAAGCCTTACGCAGGGCCGGGGTGCCGGCAGAGGAAATTGATCAGTTCTGCGACGAGGCGATGTCGGGGGATGACCACGACCTGCTGCGGATATGCGGACAGTGGGTCACCTTGGTGCACTGACTGCGGATCCAAATTGCGGATCCAAACTGTCACGGCGACGGACATCCGGAACCAGAATCGAAGTGAGCCGCCAGAGGCCAATCCCTATGAGTACCCTTCAGGCATTTGCGCTGGGAGTTATGGCGGCATGGACGCCTAGTCTGGTCTTTCTGGCGTGGTCATTGTGGCGGGTGCCGTCGACTGGATTTGAAGACGTTCCTTCCGTTTCGACTCGTAATCAAAGAAATGACTTGTCAGCCATAAGAGGAAAGCATCAACAGCCGTAGCTGCGCGCCGCGCGGATGGCCTCCTCGTGGTGGCAACCGCACGTCATGCCGCGTGTAGAAACGGTGGTGTACATCTCAAAACCGCGAGCGATGGGCCTCGAAATCCCGGCGCTAATGCTGGCGCGCGTCGACGAGTTTCCCAATATGGCCGCGGAAGGGAACGTGCTGCGACTCCCGCGTCGATAAGAGAGTGCATGTTCACAATATTTGATCAGAAGCTCATTGAGATACGGATCGCCGCCGACAACTGGCAAATCCTTGACATTCCCAGGAAACGCCACCTCATCCACGTCAGCTCCAAATACGACATCGCATCCAAAAAACGAGTTTAGTTCGGGAAAGCCCTCTTCACGGTGATGAATGACTTTCGCGTGCGTTGGAATCAAGTGACGATTTGTCGGTTGCTGGCATAGGCGAGCCAATGATGTCAGCCAAAACTCGATCTCGTGCCGGTCTGAATGTCGGTCGACCCCGACGTAAGTGAAGGTCATTGCAACGTCCTCTTCATCGTGAAACAGCAGCGAAATGCCTTCATTCGCTATTGTGCTGTAGCGTGCCGCTCTCTGCAGGGCATCACCCAGATTCTCCGATGAGGCCAGGACGTAGTAGAGCAACCCGATCTCTCGGAGATCGAAGTCGCAAGCAAGATGAAATCCAAGAAACTCATCCTGCATAGCGTCCGCAGCAAGCTCGACGAGCCTGATCTGGCTTCGCACTGAGATGGGAGCACTATCATCGTCGATCTGCTGGATGGTCAGACCGGCTTGCGCCAGCAACAGGGCCAATTCGATACCGGCCTCTCTCACTGCTGCACAAGCGCGCCGGGCTATTCCACCCACTGTACTTGGGACGGGCTAGCCGCTTGAGACCAGAACTCATCCCTGAAGTCTTTATCCGCCGACGACTGAGCCGCTTCGTATTGCGTCGAACTTGGCATTGATTGTCAAGAAATTGGCGCGTTGTAGCAATGCGGGGCCAGCCTGTGCACCTATGTACTGCTTTCCGGAGACACCGTCCGAGAGATCCACGATTCAGGAAGAACCCCACCTGCTTAGACTGAGCGACAGGATCTGCAGCCGCTCGATCACACAGCCCGGGTATCGCACGCTAAACGTCCACGGAGGTACAGCTTTGTCCGAGATATTTGGAAACCAATGTAACGAACTGCGAATCGCCAGAGCATACATGCGTCTCGCCTTCGTCTCTCAACGCGGGGACGGCTCAAAGACCATTTCATTGGGACGGTTTGGCAGCTACGAAGTGCTACTGGTCGAGTTCGCGCGAGGCAATGCCACTAATGATATGCAATTGTGGATCGAATTGTACGATCACGAGCTGCAACATGGGCTCGACAGCTGCAGCTGCACCGACATAGAAGAGGCCGCGATTGCGGCTCGGGAACTCATTTCAGGAGCACGACAGCTGAACAAGGTCCAGCAGGATACGGGCAACAGGTAGGATGACGTCTGATATCGAGCTCCGGTAGAGCTGGGCCAGGGTCGGGCGAAAAGTGGGGGCCCCGCGCGGAGGGGCTTTTTTAAGACCCTCGCCCGCAAGAAGTTAAAGACGACTGTGATCGCGCGAAAACTGAAGCGGAGCTTTGTACGCGACATATCAGCGAGCATCAAGCTCGGCGCGACGCCGGGGTAGGTCGAAAGAGGAGTCTATGAAGTAAAGCGTAGCCCGTTCATGGTCGCGATGGCGGCGGCGTGCGCAGATATTTGCGTGATCACTGCCGGAGATAGGTTCGGCGCATCTTTGTCCAATAGCGCGCCGAGCGCCTCCTGGAAGTCGCCGTTTGACACCCCGCGCAGATAAAGAATCGGTAACAGCGCGTCGACTCGATTGGGACTCAGCGGGTGACGGTCTCACCGTCAGCATCGTCTGCGCATTCAAACATGGCCCCATACCGGTGGCGGATGTCCCGACCGGAGCGGCCGTTAGATAGTACCAATTTTGCTGACGGTGCTGACGGTCTGGCGGGGTGAATGTTCGTGCGACGCCGTTATCCGGATGATCCGCGTTCCCGCCCGCCCTTCGCGGCTAAAGGCAACCTCAATGCCCAGCGTCCGAAGCGACGTCTGCGCCCGACGCAGCCGGCCGGCCAGCGCCCGGGGAGATTTCGGCCAACCGGGGCTTGTCCGCGATCCGTTATTCTTGAAAGCATCGGCGCCGGCGCACAGAAGATCTGACGCGTTGCCGGTCCACGTGGTCTGCTTGGCCATGATGCTACACACCGCGGTTGCCACGGGATCGGCCTCGATCACACTCTCGATCGCGGCCCTGCGGTTTGCATTATAGGCGCGCAAGAAGGTGCCGGCCGGCCAGAATGCGGTTTCGCAGGCGGTCGCCCAAAGGGCGAAATCGGCCATACGCGGCAGCCGCTTCAGGCGGACCTCCGGGAGCTTCCGCAGGCCGTGGCTCGCGGCCTCCAATAGGGCACCGAAGATGTGCGGCTGTGCAATCTCGAATTGCCGCCAAATTTCCTTCTCTGGACGCCGACGGGTGTCCTGGACGTAAGGCAAGGTCAGAAAAATCGCACGGTCGGCCAAATCCGGCCGAGTGATGACATCTTCAATGCCATTCAGAATCGCCGGACGCGCAGCCTGGAACAACACTTCATCTTCGTCGGTGTAGAGTTGGCGGACCGCGAAGCTGCCGCCGCTCGCCAGCCGGCATAGCGCATCGGAAGTCCGTGGCGGAAGGTCGGACAAATTGTCAAAGGCAAGCAGGTGGCCATTGCTGGCAGCGATGAACAGGTCGCGTTCTTCGCGTGGCATGGTCCTGACCGGCGCGGCGTTGGGATCGATCAACGCCCTGAGGACTTTTGAGAGGACGGTCTTGGCCGAACCCTGCTCGCCGGACACGGCCAATAGCGGATAGGGACCGCCATGTCGCAACGCCGCCAACAGCCAGGCGACGACCAACACGAAGTCGCTTCGCCCCTGGAGATTGAGAAACGATGCAAGAGCCTCGATCGATCCGCCTTTCACCGGCAGCGGAAGCGGGAGCATGCCGGCAGCCCTGCGGAATCTCACCGGCGGACAGGTCATGACCCGCCACCCATCGGGTCCGATTTCGACCGCGCGCCAATGATCGTCTGCAAGATCCAAATAGATGCGACCTCCATGCTCCGCGACGCGCATGTGAATGGTACGCAGGGGTGCATCGAACTGAGCCCGGGCTTCAAGCAAGTCGAGAGCCGAACTGATTGCCCCGGCGCTCGGGGCCTCGCCCGTGGCTTCGTAATACCGACGCCTCAGCCAGGACCGGAAGCGGGTGCCGCGAATGGGCCAGGTTTCTCGGTGCCCATCGATCATGAGATCGGCAAATGCCGTGCCGTTCGCCGTGTGGAACAGCTCCACACGGACTGTCAGGTCGATGAGCATGGCGGCCGTCGTTACGCCGGTGCCTTGATGGCGGCACCATCAGGTCGCGATGTCCCATCTGACGCGGTCGGTTCGATTGGTAGGATGTGCCGAGGGGAACCCTCATTCAGGCGCGTGCTTTCCCATAGCTTGCGCGCGGCCTCGATCGGATCGATGCCGACCTGCTTCCACCATGCGGGCTCGTTGCCGACACGATGAACCTCCCGGTGATGGGTCCGGCAGAGGGGAGCAACGAATTCATCGCTCACCCGGAGACCAAGCGCACGCGGTTGCATGAATCGAAGGTGATGGGGATCCGAAGGCATTCGCCCGCACACGAGACACGCCTGTCGGGCGACGAACCGGAGATGGTCTTTGTTGCGATACCGACGCGGTTCGGCAACGGTCAGGACGCTCTTGTCGATGCCCTCGGCCCTGGGATCGCCGTCGCTTGCCGAACGGCGGCGCTTCCTGCGCCTTGGAACCTCGGACATGAGCGACGGCGTATCACGCGGCGCTGGAACTTCGGCGGCTCCGGACATCGGCGGTCCCGGCTCCGGCGCGGTCCTGGAATGATCCTCCGATAGGCCTTTTGGCGCTTCCCCTGGCTGCGACAACCGCGCTTCGTCTTCAAGCGCCTGCATCCGATCTCCGAATTCCTTCTCGACCGCGCAAGCGTCATCGGCACCAAGCGTGTTCTTGGTGGGAAGCGTGCGATGCGCCCATGCGATCATCTCGTCGGCACCGGACAGGGCTGCCATTTCGGCGAGGAGTTGATCACGTAATCGGGCCGATGCGTCGGCAGCGAGTATCGGTTTCGAAGGGCGAGGGAGGGGCCTGGGATGGGATCCGTTTCCGGGCGCGAGAGCAGCTCGGTGCGCCGAACTAGCGGCGACCTGCCCATTCATCTTCTCCGGACCGCCGGCGGCCGTGATGGAAGTGCCGCCATTCAATTTGATGCCCGCAAGATCCGGCGCATCGAGGTCGTCTTCCCCGGCAATCCCCACCAGCGTGAACAGGGCATAGCGCCGCGCATAGGTCAGAGCGGCACCCATCTTATGCGGTGCCGCCGTCTCGCTGACCGGGCACACCGGCCAGTCGGACGACACCCATTCTCCGGACGAATGGGCGAGCATCGTGGTCAGGCGAATAAGCCCGGCATCCTGGTCGATTGACGTCGTCTGCACGGTCGCGATCTCATGCTTGCCCAGCGCCTTGCGGACGATGTCGAGCCCGCTGGAGAGCGAGGCATAGCGGAACGTCCGGTCGCTCTCCCGGGGGAATGGAGACCGGATGGTGGCGACCAGCGACTTCTCCGGATTGGTGAGTTCGGATTGGGCCTTGGCGAGGGCGCCGGCAATGGCCCCGATCGATTCACTGGAGCGCTGCATCGCCGGCCTCCACTTCGAGGAGATCGAAGCTGATGGCGCCGGACTTCGAGCGCTTGGCCCGGATGCCATGCCCGCTCGCCTCCTTGGCGTCCTCGGGCATCAGGCCTTTCAGTTCGGCCTTGGCGTTCTCGTGCTGGAGAAACGCGTCTCGGGTCTGGCGAAAGACCCCGGCGAATTCGCCCCAGGCATTGGATGAAGTCATGTCGACGACGCGGACCGCCTCGATCCGCGGTCGCGGCGGCTCGGCGCCGAACAGGCGAGGGGGCGCGCCACTCTCGACACACCACCAGAACTTCTTTTCGGCCGTGAGGAGGAGATGCTGGTAGAGCGAATCGGCCGCTATGGCGATCTCGACCCATTTGCCGCCGCCGGTGATGATCGACAATGCCGCGGTTTTGGCATTGGTCACCCACATGTTGTGCTGGAGCTGGGCCATGTGCTTCTCGGCCGCCGCCTCTTCCGAGAACGACCACGGCAGCATGAACTTGGCCTCGAATACGGCTCCGGTTGCTTCCACCACTCCGTCGAGCGTTGCCGCCATCCACTTGATCACCGGGTGACTTCACCCGCCGCTGAACGTCGGTGATGGCCTTACCGGTGTTGCGCTCGTACCAGCGCCGGTTGAGGGGCTCAGTCACCAGCCCAAGCTGGACAATGCAGATTGCCGGAGAGGTCCTCCGGCTCGGCCTCGCCGCGCTTTTCCCGCCAGAGGCGCAGCAGGGCCGGTTCATCGTCGCCCATGATGATGCGGGCGTCGGAGCCGCCGATGAACCTGCGCCTATTGGACAATCCGGCCGGCCCGGTGCAGCCGGACAGAATTCTGGTATTACGATTTTCAGCCTAGAGTCATAGCTCGTTCCTTTGACTTGGGTTAGGGCCGGGCGCGTGTTGCGATCACCCGTCCGGCCCGTATAAATGTAGCTACATTTATGATAGAGGTCAATACATTTATGGGACGCCCGCCCGGACGGATCCAGGATCGACCGTTTCAAATGCGGCTCTCCGTTGAATTTTTGGAGCGCCTGGACGAATGGCGCCGCAAACAGCCGAACCTACCGTCGCGGGCCGAGGCGATCCGCCGTCTCACCACCGCCATGTTGGAGATCCTTGACAAGGAACCCGAGGAGAAGGGCGGCAAATCAAAGAAGCGGAAAGCCGGGTAAATAGAGCGGTACGCTCGACCTCGACACCAAAATGCGGTTCGGCTCTGGTTTTGCAGCTGCGCCTGGCCCTTGGCCAGCCCGCAGGCAATGCGTCGATCAATCAATGCCGCTCTGTATAGGCCGCCCTCCCCTTGAGGAGATCGAAGTTGGGCCCGGGCCCTACTAGGGTGGCGACAGGAGGATTTATCGAAGGCCGCCGGAGTCGGCACGGCCACGATTCAACGCATCGAAAAAAGCCAGCACCCGATCACCGGCTACGTTTCGACATTGGTCCGGCTCCGCGCTGCCTTTGAGCACGCGGGGATTCTGTTCACCGAGGAAGACGAGACAGGCGGCTTCGGTGTTCGGATGGCAAAAAATAAGCGGAGGCGATGACGGAGCTGGGAAACAGCGGAGATTTACCCGTCTGGGCGGTTGAGGGTATGGCGGCTCAAAGAGACCTGGTCAGAGGAACATGCGCGCTGGAGCCGGTGCATGTAGACCACCTTCGACTGATCGAACATGGCGAAGTCCGTTGATCGTGGCACCTACCGCATCAATGCGCTCATAGTATATCATGTGCCTGCCCGCGTGGGAGCAGTGCCGACTGACCGACCATCGCAGTTGCAGTGTGCAGACGCACGTTTCGGCCAGGCCCGTGAAGTCCTGACGGAAGGCGTCAGAACAAAGAAAGACGACGGGGGTTCGGATCGTTCCCAGCGCCGTCCGACGCCATCGGCAAGCATCGTCGACTCGTCGGCCGGTCGGCGATTGGTTCGCAATCAGGGGCGGTCGGCGCCTGGCGAGCCAGCGCAGGCCTGGATCGCCGTCTACAACCGAGATGTCAGGGGATGATCATGAATTACCGAAGATCGACGGTCGCGCTCGTGGTCGCGACGATGGTATGCGTGACGCTCGCCGACGCACAGGCCTTCGATCAGACCAAATATCCGGACTGGAAAGGCCAGTGGCGACGAGCCGAGCGCGGCGCCGTCACCTATGATCCCGGCAAGCCCCGGCGAGGCCAGGAAATTCCGCTGACCCTGGAATATCGGGCCATTTACGAAGCCAATTTGCGCGACCAGGACGAAGGCGGCCAGGGCATCGACCCGACCTATACGTGCCTCTCGCCCGGAATGCCGCGGATCATGAACATGTATGAGCCGATGGAAATCCTCATCACGCCGAACACCACGCACATCCTCACCCAGCACATCCACGATGCGCGGCGCATCTACACCGACGGTCGCGTTTTTCCCACCGACCAGGACCCGACCTTCGCCGGCTATTCCATCGGCACATGGGTCGATACCGACGGAGATGGTCGGTATGACGAGCTCCGGGTCGAGACTCGGAACCTGAGGAATCCGCGCACTTACGACGCGACCGGCATTCCGTTTGCCGACGACGGCAAGACGGTCATCAAGGAAAGGATTTATGCCGACAAGGCTAATCCGAACATCCTTCACGACGAAATCACCTCCCACGACAACGCCCTGACGCGGCCGTGGACGGTGATCAAGACGTATGTCCACAACCCGGATCCACGCCCGATGTGGCGCGAGACCGTGTGCGGCGAGGCGAACAACCACATAGAGATCGCCAAGCAGGGCTACATGATCAGCGCGGACGGCCTTCTGATGCCAACCCGGAAGAACCAGGCGCCGCCGGACCTGAGATATTTCAAGCAGACGCAGAAGTGACGGACGGGAGGACGATATGATCGAGCGGAACACGATGTGGGCGACTGCGCTGCTCGCGGCATTCGTGATGCCGATTGCAAGCGCGGAGGCATTCGACGATGCCCAATACCCCGACTGGCACGGGCAGTGGGCGCGGATGCGCTCGCCCCCTGGGGTCACCGGCCAGCCTTCCTTTGATCCGAGCAAATCTTGGGGGCGGGCCCAGCAGGCGCCGCTGACGCCGGAATATCAGGCCATTTTCGAGGCCAATCTGGTCGATCAGGCGAACGGCGGGTTCGGCACCACGGCCGGCTGGAATTGCCTCACCTCCGGCCTGCCGCTCATGATGACGCTGTTCGAGCCGATGGAGGTCGTTATCATGCCGGACACGACCTACATCCTCATTGACCAGCACAACACGCAGCGGCGCATCTACACGGACGGGCGAGACTGGCCTGCCGAGATCGAGCCGTCCTATATCGGATATTCCATCGGCAAATGGATCGATACCGTCGGCGACGGCCGCTATGACGTGCTCGAAGTGGAGACGCGCGGCTTCAAGGAAGGGTTGCGCACCTACGGTGGCGACGGCCTGCCGCTGCATCCGGACGGCAAGCGAATCATCAAGGAGCGGTTCTACACGGACAAGGCCGACCCAAATGTCATGCATGACGAAATCACGGTGATCGACCACGCTTTGACGCGTCCGTGGACGGCGATCAAGAACTATCACCGCGAAGGCGGTGAACGGCCGCTGTGGCGCGAGTGGATCTGCCAAGACGGACAGGGGCACGTGTCGATCGGCAAAGAGAACTATTTCCTGAGCGCAGAGGGCCTGTTGATGCCCTCCAAAAAAGGCCAGGCGCCGCCCAATCTGAAGTATTTCAAGCAATCGCAGAAGTAACGAGCGCCGGGACGACGTCAGTTCCGGTAGAAGCGATCGAACGGGTTCGCCAGCTCCCTCTTGGTACTTTTGTCGGTCGCGACCCGCAATTGATCACGGGACTGACGTGGGCAAAATGATGGCCGCTCACCAAGCGGCCCGTTGGGCACGAGCTTTAAAGCAGGCGGGCCAAAAAGATCGGATGTGAGCCATGGCACGATCGCGGTGCACCTTTCTGAGTTCTCTCATCTTGATTCTGCTCAGCACCATGGTTCAGACACTGTCGGTGCGAGGCCAGGAGGCGAAGGCTGAGCTGTCGGTGACCGCGCAGCCGAGTGAGTGGCGATATTTGAACAGTGATCCAATGAGCACACGCTACTCGTCCCTCGACCAGATCAACAAAGACAATTTCAAGGACCTCAAGATTGCCTGGCGCTGGAAACCCGGGATTGGGCCCGCGCCGCCCTCACTGGGAGGAACCGCGCAGGGCAACGGGGACCCGAAGCTCGCTATTTATCGGAGTGAATCGACTCCCATCATGGCGCATGGCGTCCTTTACACAGCTGCTGGCGGTCAGCGGGTGGTGGCCGCAATCGACGCCGCGACCGGTCGGCAATTGTGGATGTGGATGGGCATGGACGAAGGCGGCCGAGACCGGAAAGCGCCGAGGAGAAACGCAGGGCGCGGCGTTGCGTACTGGACGGATGGTCGGGAGGAGCGGATTTTCGTCGTCACGACCGGTTTCTATCTGGTGGCGTTGGATGCCAGGACCGGCGTGCCAGTGGCGTCATTCGGCGATAACGGCGCTGTCGATCTCATGAAAGAGCTACACGTCGACTTCAACCATGTCACGCGCATCGGCAACAGCTCGCCGCCCATGGTGTACAAGGACACGGTCATTGTGCCGCCGGCCCTCGAAGAGGGGTTCACCCCGGACTCGATGAACAACACGCCCGGTTATGTGATGGCCTTCGATGCGCATACCGGCAAGCAGAAGTGGGTGTTTCACACGGTCCCCAAGGTTGGTGAGCTTGGAGCGGAGACATGGGAAAATGCGTCCAATCAGTATACCGGCAATACCGGCGTGTGGGCGCCCATTTCAGTCGATCCCGAGCTCGGTTACGCCTATTTGCCGGTAGAAACTCCCACCGACGATTATTATGGCGGCCACCGACTGGGCAGCAATCTGTTCGCCAATTCCATTGTCTGCGTCGACCTCGAAACCGGCAAACGGATCTGGCACTACCAGATCACGCATCACGACATCTGGAACTACGATCTCCCATCGGCCCCGGCCCTGGTGAACATGACGGTTGACGGGCGGCCGGTCAAAGCGCTCGTGCAACTGACCAAGCAAGGGTATGCCTATGTGCTCGATCGCGTGACCGGGGTACCGGTTTGGCCGTTCGAGGAGCGCCCTGCGCCGGCCAGCGACGTGCCCGGCGAGCGCGCGTGGCCGACGCAGCCACATCCTACCAGGCCGCCCGCATACGAGCGCCAAGGCTATGTCGAGGACGATCTCATCGACTTCACCCCCGAGCTTCGGGCTGAAGCGATCAGGATCGCCAAGCAGTATCGCCTGGGGCCGGTGTTCACGCCGCCTTCCGAAATCACGCTGGAGGGCACGAAAGGCACTTGGTACAACCCGGGCGGAACCGGGGGATCGCTGTGGCAGAGCGGGGGCTTTGACCCCGAAACGGGTTACTTCTACATCCCATCGAAGACCGGTCCCGGAATCATAACCGTTGCCCACGATCCGAAGTCGGACCTGAGGTTCTCGCGCGGTCCCGGCGCCAATCTATCGGTCAAGGGACTGCCCATCCTGAAGCCGCCGTACAGCCGGATCACCGCCCTCGATCTCAACAAGGGTGAGTTTGCCTGGGTGGTGCCGCTCGGAACGACACCCGAGCGCGTAACTCAGAATCCAGCGCTCAACGGCATCACCTTGCCCAACACCGGCGGCATCAACCTGCACGCCACACTTCTCGTCACGAAGACTTTGCTGATTGCAGGTGAAGGGTGGGGCGGAGCGCACGTCATCCGCGCGTATGACAAGAAGACCGGAGCCGTTCTGTCTGAGCTGAGCATTCCCGGCATGATGGGGAGCATGCCGATGACTTACATGGTGAATGGCAAGCAGTACATCGCCTTCACAGTCGGCACGTCGACCGAACCGGCGGAGGTGGTTTCGCTGGCACTCGAGAAGTAAGTCCATCGGACTCGCGAATGCGGGGCTTGCCATTATGGGCGGCGCACGCCCGCCAGTAGTAATGAAATCCTGTTCGCTGAGCATTGGCTTGTCCAATGCGATCACGCGGATCTGGTGGTTGAGCTCATGGACAATCGTGACCTGCCCCGGCTGCGCCTGAATGATATCGAACGGGTAGGGCGTCGCGAGCACGCGCGGCAGCCCGTCGGCCACGCAGTACTTGCGGGCGGTGTCGATGATGGAGCCGTCCTTGAGGCCGGCCTGACACCTGATTGCAGAACCATCGCTCGCATGAGACCCACATTCGACGCCGGCACCGGATGTCGACTCGATGGGTCGTGTGGTCGCGGGGTTCGGGACGCTCCGTTCCGCAAGCGGCCCTTTGTTGCGCCAGAACCAGACAACGGAGACACGGATGGCAAAGCTCAGGCTGAGCGTAGCATGCGGCGACTATGACATCGTCAAGCCGCTGATCGAAGGTGCCGTCCGGGCCGAAGGGATGGAACTTGTCTTCCTGACGGAAATGGGCCCACGCGAGCGTCATTGGCGTATGGGCCGCAAGCATGAGTTCGATGTCTGCGAGGAAAACGTCGGCGCCTATTACATGGCCCGCGACAATGGCGCGCCGCTCACGGCGATCCCAGTATTCCTGCACCGGCGGTTTCGCCACGGCTTCGTGTTCATCAATTCCAATTCCGGCATCAAGTCGCCCAAGGATCTGATCGGAAAGACGATCGGCGGGACCAATTTCCAGCCGGCGTCCAACATCTGGATGCGCGGAATCCTGGAAGAGCACTACGGTGTCCCGCACCGGAGCATTACCTGGCTGGTGGATCGCAGCGAAGACATCGCCTTCACGGCGCCGCCGGATTTGCGCATCGAGATGAAGAAGTCGCCCAAGCCCTTGAGCGACATGCTGGCGGACGGGGACATTCCCGCCATGATCTCGCCCACCCTGCCCAAGCCGTTCGTCCAGGGCGACGAGCGGATCACGCGCCTGTTCGCGGACTACAAGGAGGTCGAAATCGCGTTCTTTCGATCGACCGGTATCTTCCCGATCATGCATGTGACGACGGTGAAACAGGAGATCGTCGACAAATACCCCTGGGTCCCCACCAACCTGACCAAGGCCTTCGAGGCCGCCAAACAACTCGCTTACCGCCGTGTCGCCAATCCGCGCATGGTGCCGCTCGCCTTCGTGCGTACTGCGGTCGAAGAGCAAGAGCGGATCTTCGGCAAGGATCCTTGGTCCTACGGTCTCACTGCGGCTAATCGCAAGAATCTGGAGACGGTGCTGCGCTACACGCACCAGCAAGGCATGATCCGCCGGATCATGCCGCTCGAAGAGATTTTCGCGGACACCGATCTCGGCGACGCCGCTGCGTCCGGGGAATTCTGAGCAATGGCAAGGCAGCCGGAGCGAATTTTTCTCTGCCACGAGGCGGAACCGGATGACGATCCGCTCGGGCGGGCGATCCAATATGGCCACCGGTCTGCGTCGCGATCGAGAGGCGGGCGACCGCCTCTGCCCTCGCTGCCTCTGCCCTCTTCCGCGCATGCCAGCAAACGGTGTAGCTTCGTTGGGAGCAGTCGGCCGGAAGTGTTGGCAGCGCGTGAAGACGTGGTCCTGCGTTCTCGGGCAGCGTCGACACGCATTATCAGCATTCGACGCCAACCAAAATGACCGGCGCTGCGGAGGAGAATTCCATGAAGGGGCTGATCAAGCAGTATCTCGATGACGGGATGTCGCGCCGCCAGCTCATGACCGGCTTGAGCGCGCTCGGCATGAGCACCGGGGCAGTGCGGGCGATGGCGCAGTCGCTCGCCCCGGTGACGGCGGCGCCCGCCGCGGCAATGCGCGAGGTCCAAGGCACCGGCGGCGCGCTGTTCGTGGCGCAGCTCAAGGCCGCCGGGGTCAAATACGTGTTCTTCAACCCTTCCACCGGCGATTACCCGATTTTCGATGCCTTGGTGGACGAGCCCGACATCCAGGTGATCAAGGGCATTCACGAAGGCGCCGTGGTCGCCATGGCGGACGGCTATGCAAGGGCCACCGGCAAGCCCGGCGTCGTCATTGTCGCCAATGTCGGGCTGACCAATGCCATGACCCAGATGATCAACAGCTACAAGGACCAGATCCCCCTGCTGGTGGCGGTCGCCTCGGTCGACCAGGACATCCAGGGCCGCGACCAGCTCCAGGAGGCCGAAACTCACGACGCCATGACCAATCCAATCACCAAGTGGTCGTGGACGGCGAAGACCACCGGCAGCATTCCGGAAACGCTGCGGCGCGGCCTGAAATTCGCTTCGACGCCGCCCTGCGGCCCGGTGTTCCTGTCGCTTCCCAACAACACGCTACGGCAGGAGGCCAAAGCCGCCATCTGGGACCAGGCCAAGTTCGATGTGCCGATGCACATCAGGCCCGACGCGAGCGACGTCGAGAAGGCGGCGCGCATCCTGATCGAGGCGAAAAGTCCGCTCATCAGCGTCGGCGACGAGATCACCTGGTGCCACGGCGAGAAGGAGACCGTGGAGCTGGCGGAGCTTCTGGGCATTCCGGTCTGCTCCCAGCCCGGGGCGCTCGGCTTCTGGTCGAAGCCGTTCCCGACCCGGCATCCGCTATATATCGGGGCGCAACTGCGCGACATGCGCTTCCCCGGTAAAGTCGACGTGCTGCTCAACCTCGGAAACCGGTTCGGCGAGCGCGCCTCGCCCGGCACCACCCTGATCTCGATCCGGCTCGATCCAACGAGCCTCGCCCGCGCGACGCCGGTCGATCTTGGCATGGTGGCGGATCTTCGCCTCGCGACCGCCGATCTGATCGCGGCGATCCGCAGCCTCGCGACAACGGCGCGGCTCAGGGCGATCGCCGAGGAGCGCACCGCGCGGGTCCGCGCCTATTCGAACGAAATGCTCGAGTTCCGCATGAAGATCGCGCGCGAAAACGCCGACCGCACGCCGGTGACCCTGTCGCGCATCGCGATGGAGCTCGAAAGCGCGCTTGCGCCCGACACCTGCTACGTCTGCGACGTCGATTCCGGCAAGGCCATGGACCCGCTGATGTCGTTCGGCGGCGCCGACAAGAAATACTTCGCAACCAGTCCGAACATTCTCGGCTGGGGCATGGCGGCCGCGTTCGGCGTCAAGCTCGCCCGCCCCGACCAGCCGGTGGTCTCGGTGGTCGGCGACGGCAGCTTCTGCTTCTCCGGGCCGCAGCCGCTGTGGAGCATGGCGCGCTACCAGGCCCCGGTGATGACCGTGGTGCTCGACAACCGCAGCTACAACAATGAGCGCAACCGCATCTGGCAAGGCGGCGGCCGCCAGTTCAAGACCGGCCGCGACATGACTTGCTACATCGGCAGCCCGGACATCGACTTCGTGAAAGCCGCCGACGCCTTCGGGGTCGAAGGCGAGGCGGTGAAGGAGCCGGGCGAACTCAAGGCCGCGATCAGCCGCGCCCAACGGGTCATCGCGGACGGGCGGCCCTATCTCCTCGACGTCCATACCGCGCGCGACGGCATCGGGGCGGCCTCGACCTGGCACCCGCCCTACTCGGTTGCCGAAATCCGCAACAGGAGGGTGTGATGCGGCACCTTCTTTCAGCGCTCGGCATCGCGGCGCTCGCGATCGCCGCAGCGGGACCGGCGCACGCCCAGGGCACACAACCGCGTGCGCTACCGCCCGGCGAGGGTCGCGACTTGCTGGCGACCGCGTGCTCCCAGTGCCACGTCCTGAACGTAATCATGGCCATGCGCGAGGGGCCGGGGGGATGGCGGCGTCACGTCTACAACATGGTGACACGCGGCGCCCAGTTGACGTCGCCCGAAGCCGAGGCGGTGATTGCCTATCTGGCGACGAATTTCGGCCCCGGCCCGGCGCCGGTCGGCGCCGTGGCTGTGACGCTGCCGGCCGGCCCCGGAAAGGAGCTGGTAGAGACGCGCTGCACCGCCTGCCACGATCTCGAACGGGTCGCGGTGATCAAGCGGCAGAAGGCGGACTGGCCCGCGCTCGTCGCCAACATGGTCGGTCGCGGCGCGGTGGCGAGCCCCGACGAGGCGCAGGCAATTACATCCTATCTGGCGGCCCATTTCGGCGGCGAGTGACAGCGCAACCCGAGGGCGGCGGCTTCTTTGCGAATGGCCACGCGCCGGCGAAGCGACACCGCAAAGCCCGGAATGGCCGATCGCATACACTTGCTTCCGTAACCGGCCGGCAGGACTTTGTGGGGATCGACGCGCACGACAAGATATACGATCTGGTCCGTCGGAATTTAGGTGAACCAGTGCGGAGTGTTCGGAGGAATGATGAAGACGTCGACTGGTCCAATCTGACCCAACCCGGATCTCGAGGAGTCCCCATGGGGCCCTCAACATATTTGAGGATGCACCGATGAGCGACAAGTCACGGACACTCTACGAGCGGCTCGGCGGATATGACGCGATAGCGGCGGTGGCGAATGACTTGCTGCCAAGACTTCGAAGCGATCCCCAGCTTGGTCGTTTCTGGGCGCATCGCGGCGAAGACGGTGTAATGCGCGAGAAGCAACTCCTCATCGACTTCTTGTGTGCGAGCGCGGGCGGTCCGATTTACTATCGCGGCAGGGACATGACACTCACCCATCGAGGCATGCGAATTAGCGAAAGCGACTGGAGCATTTTCTTAGGACATGCCGCTGCGACTCTGGCGAAGTTCAAGGTGCCCGAAGCTGAACAGAGCGACGTAGTTGCGTTCGTCCAAAGCATCAAGAAAGAATGCATCGAATCCTGAGTCACGCGCCGCCGCTGGCGGCCCGTTCCGCGTACACCGGGAAGCTCCCGCGCATGGTCCGATGACTACTTCTGAGTCGTCGGCCGCCTGGCGCGTGCTGGTTTCATCGCTCGCAGGTGTTTACGCGCTCGTGTCTCAAAGTATTTTTCCCGCTCTCGTTCATCATCCTCATCGCCAAAGTCTGGCGGCTCCCGCCCGAGCTCGGCGCACAGCCATCGAGTCGACTGCTTTTCAAGTTGTCGGCACAGCAGGTCATAGAGCTCATCCGACATTCCTTTCGGCTTTTGGAATGGCGGTATGCTCAAGCTGTGAACACCGAGCGCCTCCGCCGTACTCACCGCCCGCTCGTAATGATCGTTGGTCGATGGGCTGCCATAAGTCAGTCCCTGGTCTTCCGGCGAGCCGAAGCGACGTTGATCCGGCGCCATGTAGAGCTTCCGATATTTTCTTGTTGTTCCATCGAGCTGTCTGGCGATCACGAACCATCGGGCGCCTCCAATTTTGGACGGTACGCTCACCAGTTCAAAAATCTGATCAACGGCCTCGCCGTCCACGTGAACGAAATCAAGGCGGAGCCAAGCCCGAGTCCTGTCGTCCCGAAAGCCGAGGGTGTACTTCACTTCGCCGATTAATCGCCCGGACGCCTCCACGGACATAGAGAGCACCGTCTCGGTGGGTCGCACCCCTTTCATGAGATCAGCGACGTCCAATTCGATTGCGTCTAACACAAAGTAAGGGGAACGGGAGGATTTGCGTTTGGCCATGGAACGGTGCTCCGACCGCCTGCTTCTGAACCAGCATAAATACGCGGTACCAAAAATGCCCTTAATTAAATTACCGGATGTGGCGCATTGGGATTATGCGATGATAAGCCTTTATAGATTGTCCGCATTTTAATAAAATTGTAATTAAAAGGTATGGGGAGCGTTTGCCATTTGATCTTGAATTCCTCTCGTCGTGCCCCCACATGTTTCGCTGGCAAGGCCGTCAGGAGAGTAGTCCCGTTGGATAACCGTTGGTTGTGTCTCAAAACAGGACAAGAATATCGGTCCGCGTTTTGCAACTGAGGTCTTTCCAGCCCAATTTGTGATGTCATAAAATATAGGGGGGGTAACATGTCCGAGTATCAACTTTGCGACGGCCTCAAGGGGCTGTTCTCCGCGCCGTCGCCCATGAAGGGCGAGGATCTAGCAGCTTACGATGCGCTCTGTCGGCAAATAGAAGAAGTGGTGCAGCCGAAGGATGTTTGGGACCAAATGATGGTCATCGACATTGCCGACCACTTTTGGCAGCAGCGGCGCTTACGGCGGTGCGCCGGCACGGTGACCAACGCGTCGCGGCGGGAGGCATTGGCGCAGATCCTCTTGCCTATTCTTAGCAACAGTCGGGTCGATGCCGAAAGGTTCGCGGATGCTTATTTCGGTGTGATCCGGATCCGGGAACCTCGCCAGCCTCTGCAAACAGCCTATACGCCAACCATCCGTCGGGTCGCACCGGTTGGCCCGAGGAAGGATCCGCCGCCTGCTTCGGCGCCGGTTCCTCCCGAGGTTCCCCAGATGACGCGAGAGGACGTCGTTGCCCTGCTCAAGAGCCACGGCCTCGATGAAACCGACATTGACCGAATGGCCATGTATTTGTCGGTGGATCGGCTCGCCGGTCTCGAAAATCTCGCCCTCAAGCACGAGCTCCAGCGACAGGCCATCTTCCGGGAGGTGGAACGTCGCCGCAAGAAGCGTGCGAAGCAGCAGCGGCAGAAGGGTCCGGAACGGGCGAATGGCAACGCGCGGCCCGGACCGAACCTTGACGACGACCAGCCCGAGGAAACCGCGCCTCATTGAGGGGTACCGCCATGGCCTCGGAAAAGCAGATCGCGGCCAATCGCCGAAACGCTGCCAAGAGCACGGGGCCCGTCACCCGAGAGGGTAAAGCCCGGGCCAGCCGCAACGCGCTGCGTCATGGACTTTCTCGTCCGATTTCCGGCGCTGATGTGGCCGTAGCGGAGGTCGAGGAATTCGCGCGTCAACTGGTCGGAGATGAAGCATCTCCGGCCCAATTGGACCTCGCACGAGCGGCGGCCGAGGCCCAACTCGACGTAGTCCGCATCCGCCAAGAGCGGCAACTGCTTCTCGATGGTTTGGTATCGGATGCGTCATCAGCGGACGCGCAAGTTGGAGAGCTAAGTATTCAAGGAATAAAGTGGCTAGCCAATATCGACCGATATGAGAGACGCGCCGCGGGGCATCGCAAAAGGACGCTGAATGGGCTTTCCCGCTTGGGCCGGCTCCCGATTTTTAAGTGAACTTCGTGCATTGAGAACAAACAGGGAACAAACGTCTCGAATTTGACAAAACGAACCCAATTGGAGAATTCCAAAAGTCGCCTTCATCGATGACCCGGCGTCAGCGGCCACGGAAGTAAGGGGGACTTGCGACGACCACAATTGGCCGCGCGCGAGGCGGCAGCGACCGGCGGCGTGATCACACACGGCCGTTGCGGTCAGGAACGGATGAATGTACTTGAGCCGACGGTGAGCGACCGAAATGCGTACGGGCGCCTTCCAATTGGTCAAACCGGTGGATCCATCGCGACGACAGTCCGTGGTACCCGACCATGCGGATATTCCGGCAACCGAAGCCTGGAGACTGGAATTCGGTAGTCGGGGCCGTGAAGGACGCGCTGCTGGCGAGGACGTCGTTCAGCGCTCCACCGCCCCAGAGGCTTCACTGCCTTGAACGGGTTCGGTGCAAAGACGACAAGAGAGCTCGGCCGGTGCCGGTTCGCTCCGAGAGACTGATGATGAGCACTCCAGGTCTCGACGATGTTTTGGGAGCAGGCGTCGCGCACCATCAGGCGGGACGGCTGGCCGAAGCCGAGGCCTGTTACCGACGGGTGCTGGCGGCCCAGCCGAACCATGCCGACGCCTTGAACATGCTGGGCGCGCTCGCTCATCAGGTGGGGCGCTCCGACGTGGCCGTCGATCTGATCCGTCGCGCCATCGAGATCAGCGGCAACAATCCGGGCTATTTCTACCATCTCGGCGGTGCGCTTCAGGGGCAGGGCAAGCTCGACGAGGCGGTCGCAGCGTTTCGCCAGACCATCCGCCTCGAACCCGATCTGGCCGACGCCCATTGCCATCTCGGCAATCTCCTGCGGAGCCAGGGCAAGCTCGACGAGGCGGTCGCAGCCTATCGCGAGGCGATCCGCATAACGCCCGGCATGGCCGAGTTCAGATTCAATCTGGGCATCGGGCTGAAGGAGCAGGGTAAGCTCGACGAGGCCGCTGCCGCGTATCGCGAAGCCCTTCGAATCAAGCCTGACTACGCGGAGGCCCACTGTTACCTCGGCCTGGTGCTCTGCGACCAGGGCAAGCTCGACGAGGCCGTGAGCGCGTGCCGGCAGGCCGTCCGACTCAAGCCCGATCTTGCCGAGACCCACTCCGGTCTCGGCATCGCGCTGGGGCAACAGGGCAAGCTCGGAGAGGCCATCCTGGCCTATCATCAAGCCATCCGGCTCAAGCCCGATCATGCCGTCGCCCATTGCGCTCTCGGCAACGCTCTTTACGAGCAAGGCAAGCCCCAGGAAGCGATCGCGGCCTATCAGCCAGGCCATCAAGCTCAAGCCGGACCTTGCAGGGTGGGGCAGCAACCTGTTGCTGTGCCTGAATTACGACGAGCGGGTCGCGGCCGCGACGATATTCGAAGCGCACCGCGGCTGGGACGGACGTCATGCCTGGCCGCTGTCATGGCCGGTTGCTCACCCCAATGAGCGCAGCGCGGAGCGGCGGCTCAAGATCGGCTATGTGTCGCCGGACTTCCGAAATCATTCGGTCGCGCATTTTCTGGAGCCGCTTCTGCGCAGCCACGACCGCGGCATGGTCGAGGTGTACTGCTACGCAGAGGTGAGTTGGCCTGATGCCAGGACCGAGCGTTTCCAGCGACTGGCCGATCATTGGGTGGTGACGGTTGGAATGTCGGATGAGGCTCTTGCGGAGCGGATCCGCCGCGACGGCATCGACATCCTGGTCGATCTCGCGGGCCACACCGCGGAGAACCGCCTGCTGGTGTTCGCGCGCAAGCCGGCGCCGGTGCAGGTGACCTGGCTCGGCTATCCCAACACCACCGGCCTGACCGCGATCGACTACCGCCTGATCGACGCGGTCGCCGATCCGGCGGGCGAGGCCGAAGCGCTTCGCCAGCGAAACCCTGGTGCGGCTGCCGCGGCGGCTTTCTCTGCTACGCGCTCGCCGCATGACGCGCCGACGCTGGCGCCGCCGCCGGCCTCGCGGCCGGCGCCGTCACCTTCGGCTCGTTCAACAACGCGGCGAAGCTGTCGCGCCGCGACCCTCGACGCCTGGGCGGCGCTGCTCGCGCCGGTGCCGGCGGCGCGGCTGCTGCTCAAGGGCAAGGCGTTCGCCGACGCGCGACCCGCGCGTCGTTGCTGCGACGCGTCTGGCCGGCCGGCGTCGCAGCCGCGAGCGCGTCGAGCTCGCGGCCTATGTGCGCCGACGCCCGAGCCATCTCGCGCGCGTACGGCCGCGTCGACATCGCGCTCGATCCGTTCCCGTACAACGGCACCACGACCACCTGCGAGGCGCTGTGGATGGGCGTGCCGGTGGTGACGCTGCGCGGGCGACCGCCACGCCGGCCGGGTCGGCGCCAGCCTGCTCACCCGCTCGGGCTCACCGACTGATCGCCGAGACGCCGGAGGACTACGTGGAGATCGCGGCGGCGCTCGCCGGCGATCGCGCGCGGCTCGCCGAGCTGCGCCGGATTCGCTGCGCCCGCGCATGGCGACGTCGCCGCTGTGCGATGCCGCCGGGCTTCGCCCGCGAGATCGAGGCGGCCTACCGCGCCATGTGGAAAAACTGGTGTCAGCCGCCGGCGGAAGCTCACGACAGCGATTCTGGCGCATTGGTGCCCTTGGCCGGCAACGCTGCTGCACCGCTCGCTGTATCGCCGTGGGGAACGGCGCCGCGGTATTTCAGCCAGCAAGGCGAAGACTGCCTGCTCGCTCAGTTCTTCGGCTTCAAGCAGCGCGGCTTTTTCGTCGATGTCGGTGCATTCGACGGCAAGTATCTGAGCAATAGCTATTTCTTCGAGCAGCTGGGATGGACGGGCGTGTGCGTCGAGGCCTATCCGCCGTATTTCGATCTCTGCGTCAAGAACCGGCCGGGATCGAAGTGCCACCTGGTCGCGTGTCTCGACCGCGACCGTGGCATGGTTGATTTTCGCGTGGAACGCGGCGGATTGTTTTCCGGCGTGGAGGTGGACGAGAAGTTCGTCGCCAGTGTCTATCAGGGCAACTCCGTGCCGTTCGACGGCTTTCAGAGCATCAAGGTTCCGACCACTTCCCTGGATGCTCTCTTGCCCGAAGGAATCGGCGAAATCGATTTCGTTTCGATCGACGTTGAGGGCGCCGAACTCCAGGTGCTGGCGGGTTTCGATCTCGAAAGACACCGGCCTCGCATTCTGGTCATGGAGGCTAACAATCCGGCGCAACGGCAGGCGATCGACGATCGTCTCGGGCCGCGCGGCTACCGGTGGGCGCGTTCGATGGCCTGGAACCACTTCTACGTCCGAACCCCCGAGGACGCCCGCGCCTTATGTTCGATCGACGTCAGCACGACCCTCGAACGCCCCGCTCATCCGCTCGGCCGCGTCTATAATCGGGTGGGGGACGCCGTTCCGCCGAGGGTTCATTGGCCGCCGACACTGCCGCCATGAACCGGCCACCAGCCATTGCAGCCAACGCCGAGAGGGCCGGGTCCGGTGCTGGTAATGCGGCATGGCGAATGTGAGCCAACCGAGCTTGATCGCCACGCGGGGGCGCCGTTCCGCCGGCAAGCTGAGCAGCCAGCCGCGGACGCCCTCGATTTGATACTGCAGTATATTGGGAAACAATGCCAAATCGTCCGCAGCAAATTGCGCCTGATCGATGGTGGACATATCGAGGTGGAACTGCGTTCCGAGCCGCACGAAGCTGTCGAGCGGCCAAGTGAATGGATCGTCCAGGACTTCGTCGAAAAGGCCGCGGCGAAAAAGCGGTTGGACCGAAAGGCTCGAGCCGACGGATGAACTTTGCGCTACGCTGCCGTAAATGATGGTGGGGATTCCGCGCTGTCTCAATTCGGTTACGATCGCGTCGTCATAATTTACATAATGACCGTCAATGCGATTAAGTTGCGGATCGAAAATGTGGACCTTCATTTTTCCCCTGACGGCGCTTTTCCAGTGACCGGCCCGCGGCGGCTAGACTAGTCGTTTGCATGGGGTTGACAATACGGCCGGCGATCGAAGGCGGCCTCGCTGCCGAATTGATCATCGGCCTCGATCGGCCGCGCGCTCGAGCCGCTCTATCGTGCGACCAGATACAATCCCATCGAGATCTTTTCGGTGGCGAAGGCGGGGACCAGCTTTCGCTCGACAACCTGCTTGAGCGTTCTCAGGATCATTTGGATCCGATGGACGAGCATATGATTTTCAAGGACGTAACGATGACGTTCGCGCGCCCCGCTTTCGCCTGCCGCGTCGAATGATCGGACCGCCTCTCGGGCCGAGCGGCGAATGGTCTTGACCTCCGTGTCGGGCAAGCGGATGACGCCGAGTGCGGTCTGGATTTCAGGCTTGATGACGGTGTCGAAATCGGCGATCGCTGACGGGGCGAGAATGACCAGGCCGGCCAGCAACGCGTCGAAGACGCGGGTGGAAAGGTCCTTGTCCACCGGCAGGACGAGGCAGGCTTTGTAGCTCAGCCATTCCTTGAGCCGGTCTTCCCTGCTCTTGCCGAAATAGCGCGAACGATCAAGCTGAGGCATGATCATCACTTCTACTTCGGGAGCCTCCTTCTTGAGCCGGGCCAGCACGGCGGCGCGCGGGGAGAATTCATAGTTCACGTAATTGGCGAGCAGCTTGGAGCTGCGAGGCCCGTGTCCGTCGGAAGCGAAGATTCGTGCGGCTTCCGCGCGCGTCCATTGGGCGCTGCAGGCCGGTACATGCGACGCGAGCACGGAGGCCGGATTGGCCAGATAGGCGGACTTGTAGAGGTGGCTCGGAAACACGAAATCGACGGCGAGCGCGGTCTGCAGGTTCTCCACAAAGGCGACATGGTTGTCCCACAGCCACAGCGCAATCAGCGCATTGGGCGCGCTCTGGCGCGCGCTCCAGATGGCGTCCTTGAGATTTTCGCCGTGGGCGCTGACGATCACGAGGTCGCACGCCGCGAGACCCTGGGAAACCGGAACGAATTGGAATGCTTCGCCGCTGAGGCTCGCCAGCTCGGATTCCAGCTGTTCGGGGAAATAGGGCATCTTTTCCCCGATGGTGTGATGAAAGGTGAATCGAAGCGTTGGCCTGCCCGCCAGCGCCAGAATTTTCCGCTCCAGCTCCCGTGCGCGCTCTGCCGGCCACATGCCCATGCTCTTTCGTCGCGGCTTCGAGACTATGGCCACGACATGATGTGTCTCGACCCCTGCGAGTCCATCAGGCTTCGAGCAATCAGGAATCCACGAGGCGGAGCCCGGTGTCAAACCTGCAGGGGGGAGCGCCGCCGTGGCGGGTGTCACCCACCGTCAAGACTTTCTGGCCGGCAACGGAGGCGAGGTTCGCGGCACACAATTCGGAAACAACTCGACCAGTGCGATGATGGTGCGATGGTCAGGTCTAGCCGGTAGTCCGCCGGAAGGGACGAGGTCGGCGCCGCCAAGTCGTCGTGTTCCTTTTGGGATATTTAGCGACCGCAGACGTTCCCTTCGATGTGCCCGACGATCTGCCGTTCGAAAACAGGCGGGACGGGCATGTCCCAAGCCAGCACCGGCATTTATGCGGCCCAGGCCGCGGCGGAACATTCGGCGAACAACGGCACCCCGCGTGCAACATAATGAAATCGCAATTTCGTGGCTGGCATTGCGTCGGGCCCGCGGTATATTGGCCGGTGGGGGGATCACCATGTCATTTGATGTTGCGCATGAATTTGCCAACTACCTCCGGAGCAAGAACCATCTTGCCGGCGAGATTGGCCTGCGCGACGGCGCCCCTGCGGCTCCGGATGAACGAACCCTGCACAAATTGTGGGAATTGACCGAGCTGTCGGCCAATGATTTCGCCGACGAAGTCTCCCGATTTTTCAAGCTGCCTCGCGTCGCCTTGCCGGACCTGCTGGCGGCAGCGCCCCTGGTGAAGCAGTTCTCCCGGCGATTCCTGCGCGAGATGACGGTATTTCCATACCGGACGGCCGAAGGGCAAGTGGTCCTGGCCGTCGCCGATCCCAGCGATACCGCCGCAGTGCGCGCCGCCGCCATCGTTCTCGGCGGCGACATCAAGGTTCTGGTGGCCTCGTTCGAGGACGTCGCCACCGTCCTCAATCAACGCCTCGGCGAGGAGGATGCCGCGGCGCCGACCCCCGCCGATTCCGCGCAGGTGGCCGAAGACGACATCGAGAGCCTGCGCGACCTCGCCAGCGGAGCGCCGGTCGTGCGTGCCGTGAGCGACCTGTTCGAGAAGGCCTACGAGCTTCGCGCCAGCGACATCCACATCGAGCCGTTCCGGTCCGGGCTGACCGTGCGCCTGCGCGTCGACGGCTTGCTGCGCGTCGTGCCGACGCCGCCGAGCGTGCTGCCCCAGGCCATCATCTCTCGCATCAAAATCCTCGCCGGCCTCAACATCGCCGAGCGCCGGCTGCCCCAGGACGGCGCGGCGCGGGTGCGCGTCGCCCGGGCGGAGTTCGACGTTCGCGTCGCCATCATGCCGACCCAGCACGGTGAATCCGCCGTGATCCGCCTGCTGGCAAAGGATCGCGGGCTGCTCGGAATCGAAAAGCTCGGATTTTCGCCGTCGGACGATGCCAAGCTGCGCGAACTGCTGACGCTGCCCCACGGCATCATCGTCGTCACCGGGCCGACCGGCAGCGGCAAGACGACGACGCTCGCCACCGTGCTCTCGATCCTCAACGAGCCGACCCGGAAAATCCTCACCATCGAGGATCCCGTCGAATACGAGATTCCCGGCATCAACCAGTCCCAGGCCAAGCCGGCGATCGGGCTCACCTTCGCCGCGGCGATGCGGGCCTTCGTCCGCCAGGACCCCGATGTCATCATGGTCGGCGAAATCCGCGATTCCGAAACTGCTCACATCGCGATCCACGCGGCGCTGACGGGCCATCTCGTGCTGACCACCCTGCACACGGAAACGGCGGCGGCGGCGGTGCCGCGCATGCTCGATCTCGGTGTCGAAGGATTCCTTTTGAAATCGACGCTGCGGGCGGTGCTCGCCCAGCGGCTGGTGCGCCAGCTCTGCGACCGCTGCAAGGTGGCCAAGACGCTCACCCCGGCCCACCTCACGGCCGATCCACGTTATGTGACGTTGGGATTCAAGGTGGGCGAGACGCTGCACGAGCCGGGTCGCTGCGAACGCTGCGGCGGCACCGGCTATCGCGGCCGGCTCGGGGTCTTCGAGGTGCTCCAGGTCACCGAGGAAATCCGCGGTCTCATCACGGGTTCGACCAATTCCACCTCAATCGACAAGGTTGCCATGGCGGGGGGGATGACCACGATGTTCGATGATGGCGTCTACAAGTGCCGCGCCGGCCTGACCTCCGCGGCCGAGGTCCTGCGCGTGACGACGGTGCGGTAAGGCCATGCCGAATTTTCGCTATCGCGCACTGACCCAGAGCGGCGAGATCGTCAACGGATCGATCTCGGCCTCGAACGCGCTCGAAGTGGCGCACCGCATCGAGTATCTCGGTCTCGTTCCGATCGAGACGGTCGCCGACGAGGGCGGCGGCGGCGCCTCGCGAGCCAGCCTTCTCGCCTCCTTCAACGCTCCGCGCGAGCAGGACGTCACCATCTTCACCCGCGACCTCGCGCTTCTCCTCAAGGCGGGGGCGCGCCTCGACGACGGGCTCGAACTCCTCGCCGACGACAAGGACATCGGGCGGCTGCGGACGATCGTGGGGAAGATCCGCGCCAGCGTGCTCGCGGGCGAGAGCTTCGCCGAGGCGATCGCCCACCATCCGACCCTGTTCCCGCCGATCTACGTGGCGCTGGTGCAGGTCGGCGAAACCTCGGGCAAGCTCACGAACATCCTCGAAATGCTCGGCGCCGAGCGCGCGCGGGGTGAGGCCACGCGGCGCAAGCTCAGCGACGCTCTGCAATATCCGGCCTTCATCCTGCTCGCCGCGTCCTGCGTGCTCTTGTTCTTCATCCTGTTCGTGTTGCCGCAGTTCTCCGCGGTGCTGCGCGACTTCAATGCCAAGACCGATGCCGTGGTCACCATGTTCTTGAACCTGTCCGACCTGCTGCGCGCGCACGGACCGGAATTCGCCATCGGTTCCGCCCTCGTGATCGGCGGGGGCTGGATTCTGCTGCGCCGGCCCGGAGTCCGCTCCGCGATCGTGGCCGAAATCTCGAAGGTGCCGGGCATATCGGCTGTGTTCAACTTCTATCGCACAGCCTTATTTTGCCGCAATCTCAGCATCCTGTTGGGCAGCGACGTCACCCTTTCAGCGACATTGCGTATCCTGGTCGACATCATGGCGGTGACGGGCAGGGTTGGGCCGTGGGTGGCGACGTCCGACCGCGTGCGCCACGGAGGCAAGCTGTCAGATGCGCTCGCAGCGACCGCCATTTTGCCGGCCATGGCCATACGCATGCTGCGTATCGGCGAAGAGACCGGGCAATTGGCAGTGCTTGCCGGTCGCGTCGCCGATTTCTACGAGGCCAAGCTGCAGCGCAGCCTCGATCGGGTGGTTGCGATCGTCGGTCCGCTCGCGATCATCACCATCAGTATCGTGGTCGGCGGCCTGATCGTTTCGGTCATGACCGCACTCCTCTCCATCAATCAACTCGTTGGATGAAGCACGGCAGGTAACCCATGGAACGCATCGTCTCGCATACCAGCAAAGTGACACGCCTGCGCTCGCGGAGGCGTCACCAGCGCGGTTTCACGCTCGTCGAAATATTGGTTGTGATCACGATCATCGGCCTCATCATGTCCCTCGTCGGCCCGCGCGTGCTCAATTACCTCAGCGAGTCGAAGGTCAAGGCCGCGAAGATCCAGATCCAGAGTTTCTCGAGCGCACTTGAACTGTTCTATCTCGATGCCGGGCGATATCCCTCGACCGCCGAGGGCCTCACCGCGCTGGTCAAGTCGACCGGCGGCCTGTCCGCATGGAACGGACCTTATCTGAAGGGCGGTAGTGTGCCGAACGATCCCTGGGGCAAGCCCTATGCCTATCGCTCGCCCGGAGAACGCGCACCATTTGAAATCGTTTCGTTCGGTGCCGACGGCGTGGAAGGTGGAACCGGGACGGCGGCCGATATTTCGACCGCGGCCAATGATTAGACCGGTCCGCGCACAGGACGGGTTCACGCTCCTTGAAACGGTTTGCGTGGTGGCCATCATTGCGATGCTGGCCGCCGTTCTGCTGCCGATCCTGCCGCGGGAAACCTCCCGCCCCCGGCTGGAGGCCTATGCGGTGGAGACCGCTTCGCTGCTCAACGCCGATCGCACCACGGCGATCCGGCGCCGGATGGCGGTCGCGACGCAAGTCGACGCGGCTTCCCGCTCGATCCGCTCCGGCGCGAGCGGCCACGTCGTGCAGATCCCCAACGACGTCTCCATCGACGCCGTATTGCCGCAGCGCTGCAACGATGCGCCGGCATATCACACGATCAGTTTCTTCGCGACCGGGATGTCCTGCGGCGGCACCATCGCATTGTCGCGGCCGGGCGCCGGATACGAAATCCGCGTGAACTGGCTGACCGGAGGAATCGAAATTGTCCCGCGCCGGGTCCTGTGATGCAAGTCGCGGTCCGGCGAACGCGGCCGGATTCACGCTCATCGAGGTGCTGGTGGCGATCGCCGTCGTGGCGATCTCGCTGGCGGCGATCGGGTCCCTGACCGCGACGGCGTCGCGAGGTGTTCGCTCGATGGAGCAACATCTTGCCCTGGTGGAGACGGCGCGCACCGTGGCGTCGACCCTGCCGGCGCGCGACCAGCCCATCCCCGCCGCATTGGTCGGCGACATCTACGGCCACCGCTGGCGCGTCGACGCGCTGCCTTACACCGGCGGTGGCATTGCGCCGGTTGCCAATTCGCCCTGGTTCCCGCAGACGCTCAAGATCCAAGTGCAGTCGCCGACCGGCGCGATCATCGGCGTCGAGACCGTGCGGTTGCTGCGCAGGCCCAAGCAATGATGCGGCGCCATGCTCGCAGACATTCCGGAATTGCCGGCTTCACGCTGATCGAGGCGCTGGTCGCGACGGCGCTGATGGGCGTGGTCCTCGCGTCGCTTGCTTCGCTCGCCGGCCAATGGTTGCCGAATTGGAATCGCGGGATCGCGCGCGCCCAGACCAGCGAGATCGTCAGCATCGCTCTCGATCGCCTCATCGGCGATGTCGCGGCGTCGCAGTACATCACCGCCAGCCGCGACACCAAGGCCCCATTGTTCGACGGTACTCCGTCCGGCATCATTTTCGTGCGTTCAGCCTTGGGCCCGAACACGCGGCCGGGTCTCGAGATCGTCCGCATGGCCGAAATCAGGGATGGAAACGGGGCGGTGCTGGTGAGGTCGGTGGCGCCGTTCACCCCGCTTGCAATGAACGGAAACGCTCCGATCCTGCCGCCTTTCGCCGATCCGGTCGCGCTCCTGCGCCAGCCCTATCGCGTTTCATTCGCGTATGCCGGGCCCGACGGAGTGTGGAAGAACAATTGGCAGAATGCGCCCGAACTGCCGGCGGTCGTTCGCGTGACGGTGTTCGAAGGCGACAGCGCCCGCCCGCTGTCCATCTCGACCGCCGCCTTGATTCATGTGGACCTGTCCGCAAGTTGCGTGCCGACCGCGGGAGGGCAGGGCATGCCGGATCAGCCGCTGGGTCAGCCGGGCCAGGCGCTGGGCCAGCAGGCTCAGGCGGCTCAGGCGGGCGGTGTCGGGCAGGCAGGACAGCAGGACCAGGCCCAGAATGATTGCAATCTGACCGCACAGACCGCCGACACCCCCGACCAGAACGAACCCGAACCGGACACCGCGCCGGCCAGGCGCGGCCCGAGGCGAGACATGTGATCATGCGCCAGCCGGATCCTATGACCGTCGGGTCGTCTGCCGGTTCGTCTGCCGGTTCGGGCCGCGACGGTTTCATCATCATCGCCGTGCTTTGGATGCTGATCGGACTTGCGACTTTGGCCGCGATCTACTCCGTCTACATTGCCAATACGGCGCTGGCGCTTGCGGTGTCGGACGATACCTTGCAGGCGGAGTTATTGGCGACCACGAGCCTCGAACTCACCGCCTATCAATTTTCGTCCCCCAAGGCCAAAGCCACGAAGGACGCCAAGGACGAGAAGGCGGCGCGGGCATCCCGTGGCGTGTTCCGTTTTCGCGCGGGCGCGGCCAATGTCGGCGTGACTTTCGTCTCCGAGGCCGCCCGCATCGATCTCAACACGGCTTCGAAGCAGATGCTGGCCGGCCTGTTCGCCGCGTTCGGCGTGAAGAGCGACGATGCGGTGGGATATACCGACCGGATCGTCGGCTGGCGGTCTCCCCCTCCGAAGGACGAGAGAAGCGAAGAGGACGGGCTATATCGTTCCGCGGGGCTCAAATATTCGCCGCGCGGGGCGCCTTTTGCCCATGTGAGCGAACTTTGGCTGGTGTACGGGCTGCCGCCCGCGCTGATCGAGCGCATCATGCCGTTCGTCACGGTCTACAGCGGCCTTACCAAGGTCAATGTCCGCGATGCGGCTCCGGAAGTGATCGCCGCGCTTCCCGGAATGACCCCCGCGCTGTTGAACAGCTTCCTCGACAGGCGCGAAGCCGGCGGCGCCATCGACGAGCAATCTGTGCAGACACTGCTGGGTCCCAGCCGGATCGGGGCGACGACCGACGCAAGCGATGCCTATCGGGTGCAGATCCGGATCGCATTCGACAACGGCCGGCAGATCAATTCCGAGGCGGTCATCCTGACAGGCACCCAGGATGCGCCCTATCATGTCTTGTATTGGCGCGATGACGCCAGTAATGGTCCAGGGCAGCTTCGGACCGGCATAGGATTGCGATGAACATCGTTCGTCAGATCGGCGAGAGCTTTTCGGGGTGGATCGATTCCGTTGCCGGGAACATCCATTCCCTCGCTCGACCAATGGGGATCGCAGCGCCAAGTCCAGCTCGTCGAGCGGGAACAGCAGGATACCTTCATTCTCCACGCCGTGGGGGAGGCCAAGGACGCCGCCCTGCCGGACCAGCGCATCAGCATCGCCCAGGGCGCGATTGCCGAGACCCTGTCCGCGGAGTGGCAGGCGGTGCTCCGCGGCAGCCGCGCCGAACTGGTCTTGCGGCCGACCCGGTTCATGTTTCGGCCGCTCGAATTGCCCAAACGCGCCGCGGAGTTTCTCGACGGAATCGTCCGCGCCCAGATCGATCGGCTCACGCCCTGGAACGTGAGCGAGGCGGTCTACAGCTGGACCCCGCCCACTGAGGCGGGGACCGACCGCATCCAGCTTACCATCGCAGCGACCGCGCGCGCACTGGTGACGCCCTACGTCACGGCGCTCGCCGACCTCGGCGCCACCACCATTGTTGTTTCCACGGTCCCTCAGGACGCCGCCGCCGGCGCCGATCCGATGAAGGTGTTCGAGCAGAAGAGCCGCGGCACGATCGAGGTCACCCGCATCCGGCAAGTTCTGATGCTCGTGTTCGCCGTAGCCGCGCTGGCGGCCGTGGTATCGACCGGCGTGTCCTCCATTGCCGCGGACAGCCTGGACAGCGAGCAGCAGGACATCTCGCGCAAGATTTCCGCGCGCCGTGCGGCGATGCGCAGCGGCCAGGAGGGCGGCGCGCAACGCATGCTGGAGCGCCGCAAGCAAACGACGCCGGCGAGCGTGATCGTCCTCGAAGCCCTGTCGAAGGTGCTTCCCGATCACACCTATGTCACGGAATTGCGGATCGAGGGCGGCAAGGTGCAGGTCGCCGGGATCACCCGCGATGCGCCGTCGCTCATTCGCCTGATCGAGCAATCGCCCCATTTCGAACGCGCCACGTTCTTCGCGCCGACGACGCAGTCGCCCGGCGAGCCCGGCGAGAGGTTCCACATCGAAGCCCGTATCAAGCCCTATTTCGGGTTCGACACATGAACGTCTTGAAAATCATCGAAAGCTATCTCGCGCGCGTCCCGTACGGCGCCGCGGTCAGCTATGCAGGTCTCGTGCTCGTGTTCGCCATCGTGACCTTGACATCGATCATGGACGTGTTCGATCGCCGCGACGCGGTGGCCGAGGCTGCCGATACGCTGAGCCAGCTGGAAGGACGCGCTCCCAAGGGAGGTCCCGGAGGCGATACGACGGGCGCCAGCGGCTCGCCGCAGCTCGAAGGCCCGACCGTGACCGTCGCCGGGGCGACGCTGCTGCAGCGGGTCGCCGGAGCGATCACCAAGGTCGGCGGCAACATCGTGTCTTCGCAAGTGGAATTGCAGGGACCCCAGATCAAGGACGGCTTCATCAGCGTGACTGCGAATTGCGACGTCGATCAGCCGGGGCTTCAACAACTGCTCTACAATCTCGAATCCGGAATGCCGTTTCTGTTCGTCGACCAGCTGGTGGTGCAGGCGCCGTCGGCCACTTCGGGGGCCATTGGGGCTGCGGGCGCTCCAGGGGCTCCGGGGAGCAAGATGCACGTCTTGATTTCCGTTTCCGGGCAGTGGCAAGCTACGAAATGATCCCGCGTTCCGCACGCCTGTCGCTGGCCGGTATCGTTGCATTTGCAACGGCCGCGACGTTTGCTTCGAGCGCGCCCGCCCAGGCGCCTGACAATACCGGTGCCGCCAGCCCTTCGGTGCGGGCGGATCTCGTGCCGGCACCGGCGCGTGAAAGCCTGCCGGATACGAAGCGCGTCATGACCGGCAACCCGTTGTGGGCGATCCCGCTGAAGCTGCTGAGTACCACCCGGGACCGGCCGATCTTCTCGCCGTCGCGGCGCCCGCCGCCGCCGGCCGTGGTCGATCGGCCCTTCGTTCCGCCGCCGATCGTGCGGGCCCCACCTCCCCCGAGGCCGCCGGAACGCCCGACATTGGCGCTGCTCGGCACCATTGCCGGCGAAAGCGACGGCATCGCCTTGTTCATGGAGACGACCAGCCAGATGGTCGTCCGCTTGCGGACCGGCGAGGCCCACGAGGGATGGGTGCTGCGGTCGGTGCATGGGCGCGAGGCCCAGCTCGAAAAAGACAACCGCACCGAGACCGTCACTCTGCCGGACCCCGGCGCAGAGGCCCCGCCGCCCGAGGTGCCGCAACTTCCGCCGCCGATGGAAGGTGTCCGCAGGCAACCGCGACGTTGAACGTTCGCTGGGCGGTGAGCAGGCAGATCGAGCCGGCGATTGATGGCGGTTGAAGCTGAATGACCATCAAGAAGCTCGGCCCGCTCGCCCTGCGGACCGTGGTTTATTACGACTGAAGAAGGCGCAATCTTGCGTAAAGTCCCTTGGCAATCGGGCCTGAGATTTGCTCTGGAAACCCCTTCGGCAGGCCGCCGAGCACCCGCTCCATTGCGGCAGGCGCGTTTGCACGCATTTCTTTGAAGATTTCTTCGACCACGGAAGCGCCGACACCGGCCTTCGCCGCGGTTTGCAGGAAATGCCGCGGCATCACGGTATCTACCACGTAGTGCCGGCGGTCGCCGACCGCCATGGCCAGCTTCATCTTGTTGCGCTGTATCTGGCCCGCATCGACGCTGGGCTGGGCCGACAGCACATCGTAGAGAGGCGTCAGCCGGTAGCGCCCGCCGGGCGACAGGAACAGGCTGAAGTTCTTGGCGTGGCCATTGGTTGCGCCGAGCAGCCAGAACGCGATCAGCGCGCGCAGGAATACGGTTTGATCGTGAGCGGGCTCGTCGCTGCCTTTCAACAGATCGAGGATATTGCGGATGCCGGGGCCCCCGTCCGCCTCGTATTTGAGTGTCGGAGGCACCGAAAGCGCTTGGCAGCAATCCTCCTGCGGCAATCGCAGCAGGCGCCTGTCGCGCGTCCAGCGCCGGTCGAAGCGTTCGACCACCAGCACCCGTTTCCCCCCAAATTCCTCGATAGCCACGTTGGCGCTCGGGACCCCGAGCGCCGCCATCATCTTGAGGCAGAAGAACTCGTTCTCGACGCTGAAGGACAGGTCTACCCCGTTCGGCAGGCGGCCGATCTGGGGTTTCAAAACATGAGTCGTGGCGCTCGTTCCGGTCGGTATGTGCCACTTGCCCTTCCAGAACAGCAGTGCGGTCTTTTCCTGGGCGCCCGCAAGTGAGATGCGAAAATTCTCATCCTCGCCAAGCCCGAGCGGAGCCGAAGCGAGATCGCCGAGAATGCGGGTGATTTCCTTGTCGGTGATCGGCTTACCGGATACCTGGCCGGGTCTGCCCGGTTCTTCGCCCTCAGGCAGGAACTGAAGCGCGCCGGCACAATCGCGGCCGACGGCGGCGAGCAGGCTGTAAGTATCGATCCCTTGCGCACGAACCTTCTCGGCGATGCGGCGGCGAATAGCGTCGGTGTCGGGCAGCAGGTTGTCGAAGACGGCGATGACGGGCGCACCGACATAGCGGCTTTCGCGCAGCGGCAACGAAAGCGAGACCGGCAACGCGTGCTCCCAGCCGAGCCAGGAGGGGTCATACTTGAACTCGATGGCGCCGCTTGTCTCGCGGCGAAGCCTGCCGACGAGCCTCGCATTGAGGAACACGTTCAGTGGCGGATATCTGGCTTGCCGCGTCATCAGAATATGTCCTCGATGTCGGTCTGCCTACCCTTCGTGCGCGTGCGAATCACGAGTTCCAGATCAAGTGCCGAGAGGGCATCGAGAAGGGTGCCGAGCTTGGTTCCGGCGTCACCCGATTCCAGGCTGGAAATGGTGGCCTGACGCAGACCTATTTTTTTGCCGAGACGGTCCTGTGAGACGCCGAGGCGTTTGCGTTGCCGCCGCAGGGCGGCGCCGATCTGTCTGGGGTCGCGTGCAATCTGCTCCATGGGGAGGAATCCTTTCCCCAACTTTATACGCTGCGGCGGATAATATGTAAATATGCGCCATGGCGTATAATTTCAATATATACCCTGCAGCGAATAATTTCGGTAAAGGCGCGACCCCCTTTTGAGAAAGATCGGGTTCACGGCGCATCCGCCTTCTTCTCCCGGCGCCGGAGGTCCTCGACGAGGCTTGCGAGACTGCGGTCGTTCGGCGCGATGCGAACGAGACGGTCGGCATATTCGAGCGCAGCGCCGATGTCTCCGGCGTCGCGGTTGAAGGTCACGAGCGCGAGCAGGGTGTCGCGATCGTCCGGATGCCTGCGCCAGGCTGTCCTTCAGGACGCTCATCGCCTCATCGTTGCGGCCGGCCGAATGCAGGGCGACGGCGTAGACATAGGCATATCGTGCCCGGTCGGGCTCGAGCTCGGCCGCACGCGCAAGCTCGGCCAGGGCGTCGTCGGGCTTCTTCAGCCGGGTCAGCGTCAGGCCGAGCGCATGATGCAGCCCGGCGTCCTGCGGCGAGGCTGAGATCGCCGCGCGCAACGTGCTCTCGCCGTCGCCGTCGCGTCCGGTCTGCCGGTAGAGGTCGGCCGAGATTGATCGACGCCGGCGCATATTGCGGGCTGAGCTTGAGCGCCGCCTTGTATTCGGCCTCCGCCTCCGCAAACAGCCGGCGCCGCGCATAGAAGTTTCCGAGCGCCGAGCGAGCTTCCGGGCGGTCGGCGTTGAGGCGCTGCGCGGCGACGAACTCCGCCGCGGCGCGCTCGAAGCGTTCGCGGTCGGCGGGCGGCTGACTTGCGGTCGGCACCGCCGCGAGCACCGCGGCCGCCCTGATGCGAACGCCGCCGATCGGGATCGGACAGCAGCGGCGAAACCAGCGGCCAAAGCTGCGTTCAGCGGGTACGGCCTCGAGCATGTCGAGGGCGCCGAGCCTGCACCATCGGGTCGGGGTCCGTCAATGCGGTCCGCGCCACTTCGAGGTTCGAAGGCGACAGCGTAAGGGCGCAAGCTCCGTCAATGCGCTGGCGCGCGCGATGGCCGGCGTGGCCGCGTTGGACGCCACCGCGGCAAGCAGCGCGGGCGCGTCCGCGCTTGCGCTCCACGCCGCACGAAACGCCTCGGCGTAATTCTGAAAGCCTTTCCGGTTCTGCCCGTGCCAGCTCTCGATGGCCGCCGATGCCCATTCCGGCGACTTGTCGGCGTGGCAATCGTTGCAGGCATTGGGCGTGCCGAGCTTCGCCGACAGGTCCGGCCGCGGAATCCGGAAGCCGTGGTCGTGCCTGACATCGACCACCATGTAGGTGCGGGCCGGCATGTGACACGACACGCAGGTCGGCGCGGGATCCACACCTTCGTGATGGTGGTGCGCGACTGCGGTGTATTTCTCGGCGGCATGACACTGCAGGCAGACGCCGCCGTCGGGCGCGCGAAGCTTGGCGCTGTGCGGCTCGTGGCAATCGCTGCAGGTGACCCCGGCGGCGAACATCCTGCTCTGCTTGAACGAGCCGTAATTGTAGACCTCGTCGAGCATCTGGCCGTCGGCATGGTAGAGCCCGCGGGAAAGCGGCGACGACCACATGGGTATCGGACAGGGCGCGCCCGGGGACCCAGTCCTCGGAGAACTCGCCGCGGCGCGCGTGGCAGAGTCCGCAGGTCTCGACCTCCTTGCGCACCAGCGCCGGCGTGAAATTGCGCTCGGCATTGCCGGTCTTCGGACTGATCGGCCAGACGATGTCGCGCCGCTCGTCGAACCGCACGAGCGAGCCCCATCTTCGGGTCTTCGCTCTTGCCGAACGGCCACCAACTGCCTCGGGCGCGGGCCCAATCCACGTGGCGCGAGCCCCGTCCGTGACACGCCTCGCACCCCACGCTGATTTCGGCGAAGCTCGTCGCGAAGCGGTCCTTGGCGACGTCGTAGTTCTTGCGCACGCCGGTCGAATGACACTCGGCGCACATGAAATTCCAGTTCTGGTTCAGCTTGGTCCAGTGCAGGAAATCGTCGTGCTTGATCTCTTCGTTGGGGTAGAGATGGAACCAGCGCTGGCCGCCCTTGTCCTTCGGCCGCGCGTCCCAGGCGAGCGACAGCGCCTGCAGCCGGCCGTCAGGGAATTCGACGAGATATTGCTGCAGGGGATCGACGCCGAAAGTGTATTTCACCTCGAAGGTGGCGAGCTTGCCGTCGGGCCCGTCGGTCTCGACCAGGAACTTGCCGTCCTTGCGGAAGAAGCGCGAATGCACTCCGTAATAGTCGAAGCTGGCATCGTCGAAATTTCCGAGCACCGACTTGTCGGTCGCATGGTCCATCGCGTGCTTGTGCTGGGAGGCTTGCCACCGCTCCGCCTCGGCGCGGTGGCAGCCGGCGCAGGCCTCGCTGCCCACGAAGGCCGCTGGTGTCGCGGCCGGGTCGGAACCGCTCGCCCACGGCGCCTCGCGCAGCCCGTCGGTGGCCACATAAAATCCGAAACCGCTGGCGACGGCGATCGCGGCCGCGATCGTCGCCGTGATCCAGATGCCGCGCCTCGAGTGGGGGCCGGGTTCCGTGCCTTGCGCAGGCCGCGCGCTTCGCGCCTTTGCCGGGGAGGGCGCATCGACGGGACGCTGCTGCGGTCCGCGCTTGGTCGGAGGCTTGCCCGGTTTGCGTGCCACCGTCACCGTCCCTTCGGCATGAGGCCGTGGTGGAATGAAAACGAACGTCTTGCCGAGACGTTGGAGATCTTGAGCATGATCTTATCCGAATAGTCTGCAACTTTTCGGAATCATGCCGTCGCCGGCTTCATGCCGCGGCCCCGGTGCAATTACGGGCCGATCGCCCGCTGCACCTCGGCAAGGGCCTGCTCGCAGGCGCCCTTGTCGCCGGCGAGGTCCGCCTTGCGGGCGCGCGCCATTCCGGCCTCGATCACCTCGACCGTGCGGGGCGAGATGTCACCGAGCTTGGCCTCGGCGGCCGCGATCGAGTCGGGGGTCGGCTGGCGATGGTCCGTTGCCGCGTTGGTTTCGCGCCCCATCGGCCCCTTCTTCGCCGCCGCCTCCAGCTTGGCGTCGAATCGGGCCTGCATGAGGCCGATCTGTTGCGTGCAAGGACCAGCATGAACGGCGCTCGCCGATGCGGCAAACGTTGCCGCGAGCACCAGCAATCGCAGATGGCACATGGCCCTTTCCTCGTCGTGGCCGGCGCCGCGCCGGCCGACTTCTTAAGCCCCGGAGATCGCGGCGGACTCCGATAGGCTTATGTCAGCTCCATTGATCAGGCAAGACCGCGCTGTCCGTTCAAGGCGATGGACAGCGCGGCGTGGTTAGCAGGCGCCTTCTACTGCGCCGTGTGACTCTGCATTTTCTTCTCGAGTTCCTGCTTCAAGGCTTCGAGGTTGAAGCTCGCGCCCTTCTGCATCGGCGGGTAATCGAGGAAGGTCTGGGCATAAGTGGCCACTTCCCGGTTGACGAAGACGAAGCGCCAGAACTCCAAGGCGAACCAATTGTAGAACGCCAGCGATCCGCTGATGCCCGTCCGCTCGAAGGGATCGAGGCGGAGATTGGTCAGGATCGGCCAGTCGACCTTGACCGTGCCGCCGAGCCAGCCTTGCGGCTGATCGATGAAGCGGTACTTGAAGTCGTTGATGCGCACCGCGCCCAGGGTCGTTTCCGCGAAATAGAAGATCTCGTTTCGCTTCGATTTGCCCTTGCCGGTGAACAGGTCGGTCTGGTCGTAGCCGTCGAGATGGACCTTGTAGGTGCGCCCGCCGATCTCTTTGCCCTTCTTGAGCTCCTCGACGATGTTGGGGTTTCCGGCCGCCGACACCAGCGTCGGGAACCAATCGAGACCGGACACGATCTGGTTCTCGATCTTGCCGGCGGGCACCTTGCCCGGCCAGCGCAGCAGCATGGGGACGCGGAAGCCGCCTTCCAGCACGGTGCCCTTGGCGCCGGCGAACGGGGTCTGCCCGCCGTCGGGCCAGGTGAAGTTTTCCGTCCCGTTGTCGGTGGTGAAGGCGAGGATGGTGTCGTTGTCGATGCCGAGGTCCTTTATCTTCTGCATCACCGACCCGACGATATCGTCGAGCTGCGCCATGCCGGCTTCCTCGATGGTCCAGCCGTTCTCGGAATTCCGCATCTTCTCGTACTTATCCGAGAGGTGAGTGATCACATGCATGCGGGTCGGATTGAGCCAGACGAAGAACTGCTTGTTCTCCCGCTTCGCCTTGTCGATGAACTTGAAGGTCTCGCTCAGGATTTCGTCGTCCACCGTCTCCATGCGCTTGGGACAAAGCTCGCCGGCATCCTCGATCCTTTGCTTGCCGACCTTGCCCCAGCGCGGCTGAACCGTCGGATCGTCGACCGTGGTCGCGTAGCTGTGGACCATGTTGCGCGGACCGACTGTGGCCTTGAGCGCCTGCGGGTAATTGGGATGGCACGGGTCTTCCATCGCATCGAGGTGATAGAGATAGCCGAAGAATTCGTCGAAGCCGTGCAGCGTGGGCAGGAACTGATTGAGGTCGCCCAGATGGTTCTTGCCGAACTGCCCGGTGGCGTAGCCCATCGATTTGAGCACCGTGGCGATGGTCGGCGCCTCGTCCGGCATGCCGATAGGGGAGCCGGCCTGGCCGACGGTGGTGAGCCCGGTGCGGATCGGGAGCTCGCCGGTAATGAAGTTCGCCCGGCCTGCCGTGCAGCTCGCCTCGGCATAGTAGTCGGTGAACCGCATTCCCTCGGCGGCGAGGCGGTCGAGATTCGGCGTGCGGCTCGCCATCATGCCCTGGTGGTAGGCGCCGATGTTGAACCAGCCGATGTCGTCGCCCATGATCACGATGATGTTGGGCTTCTGCTGCTGCGCGGACGCAGGCGCGCCGGCCGCCATCACGGCAGCGAGCAGCGCGAGCACACCGAGCCAAAGCTTGCGTATGTTCTTCATTGTTCCAGACATTCCTCTTTCAAGTGAACGAACCGGTCGCGTTACACCATCGACATTGCAGGGCAGCGACGCTTCGAGACAGAAATGCCGCCGCCCACCCGGAATCGAGCGACTCCCGGTGGCCGGGTACTTCTCGGCTGATGGGTCGAGGGACGCTATGCAATTCCGGCAAGCGGGCGGTCTCGGCTCAGAGTCGCCAGCACCTGATTCCGTGCGCAAGAAAATTTCATTCAAATGTGAAAATGCGACGCCAGTCCTTCTTCATGCTGATGACCGTCCAGCCGTTCTTGTTTGCTTCGTCATAGAGCGCCTGGGTGAAGGTGCCGACCTTGCTGTCGGGCAGGCCTACGGCTGGGCCATAGGCATATTCGCGGGTGGCGTCGTCGTGCAGCACCAGCATCTTCAGCCGGGCGCCGGCGCCGGCCGCGGCATATTCCAGCATTTGGCGGTCGCCGGTCGAGTTGCCAAATGCCGCGTAAGGCCGCCGGCCGATCATGAGGTGAATCCCCTCGGGCTTGCCGGCGTTGTTGTCATTCAGGATGAGCTTCGGTTCCCTGGTCAGGAACGGCTTGCCGTCCTTGGTGTAGCCGTATTTCGTTCCGAGCGCGGTGCCCACCACCTGCTCGGGCGGGATGCCGTAGACCTTTTCGGCGTAGACGCGCACGAAGTCCTGGCCGCCGCCGGTCACGATGTAGGTTTTATACGCGTTGTTGCGGAGGTACTGCAGCACTTCGAGCATCGGCTGATAGGCGAGATCCGTATAGGGGCGGTTCCAGCGCGGATGGCGCGCGGTTTCGAGCCACTTCTTCACGTCGGCGTTGAATTCCTCCACCGACATGCCGGTGAGCGTCGTGACCGCGATCTTTTCCAGATCCCGCATCGTGAGCTTGGCCACCGCTTCGCGATTTCCGGACAGCACGGTCTTGAACGGCTCGACGTTCTTGAGTGCAGGCTTCTTCGCCACCACCGCCGGAACGCGCTCCAGGCAGTAGACGACCTGCGTATACATGGGATGCTCGACCCAGAGCGTGCCGTCCTGGTCGAACACCGCGATGCGGTCGTCAGGGAAAACGTAGCTCGGGCTCGAGCGGTCGATGGTGGCGCGCACGAACTCGAAAATCGCCTGCTTCGCCGCGCCGTCGTTCCATGACGGCAGCAAGCCGGACGCGGTCGTTTGCGCCGGCGCGGGAATGGGCAACAGCGTTCCCGACGAGCCCGCAAGCACCGCCAGACCCGCCAGCACGGTGCGGCGGCTGACTCCATCGGAAGCTGTGATCGGTTTCATGGTTCCCTCCGCGAGTATTGGACGGTCGCAATGCCGTTTGAGCGCGAATCCCGCGACGAAGAAAGGTGGGGCCGGCTACGATGCCGAATGGGCCTCATTGTACCGGGTCCGGCGATCGGGCGGTGTGCCGCGCCTTGTCGAGGCCAAGCGTACGCTGGCGCAGCGAATCATAGATGGGCGGGTCTTGCAGCAGCGTTGGAACGAGCATGGCCACGAAACATGCGCCCAGCATCGGCAGCAGCAACGTGACGCTCGCGGTCATCTCGGTGACGAGCACGATGCCGGTGAGCGGAGCGCGCACGATGCCGGTGAAGAAGGCAGCCATCCCGACGACGGCGAAGCCCTGCGGCTGAATGTCCAGATCGGGAAACGCGAGCTGGCATGCCATCCCGAAGAACAGGCCGAGTTGCGCGCCCAAGACCAGCAGCGGAGCAAACAGTCCGCCGGGCGTGCCGGCGGCGTAGGAGACAGCGCCGAGCGCAAGGCGCAGGGCGAACAAGGCCGGAATTATCGCAAGCGACTCCATCCCGAGCAGCGTGCGCTGGCTGATGGCATCGCCGCCGCCGACGATATCGGGAGCGAACCAGGCCAGCGTGCCGACGGCGGCGCCGATCAGCGCCGCGCGCAGCTCCACGGGCAATCTCCCAAGCCGATTCGCCGCGTCCAATATTGCAAGGAGCGTGCGGTTGTAGACGATGGCGAGGAACCCCGCGGCAAGTCCCAGCCCAAAAAAGAGCGGCTTGGCTCCGAATCCGGGATAGACCAGCGTATCGACGTGGAAGTCGGGGGCATCGCCGAGAAACATGCGGCACACCGCGATGGCGGTGGACGACGCCGCAAGGGCGGCGATCGCGATGCGCGGCTCGAAGCGGCGCACCAGTTCCTCCAGCACGAAAACCGCCCCCGCCATCGGCGCGTTGAAGGCGGTGGCGAGGCCGGCGCCCGCGCCGGCAGCGAACAGCACGCGGCAGTCCGGCCAATTGCGGCGGCCGATTTCTCCGACCAGATGACCGATGCTCGCTCCCATTTGCACGCTGGGTCCCTCGCGGCCGAGCGCGAGGCCGGAGCCGATCGCCGAGAGTCCGCCGAGAAACTTCACCGGGATCAGGCGAAACGGCGCCTGCGGCAGCAG
Organism: uncultured Alphaproteobacteria bacterium; assembly: GCA_963791375.1. GTDB lineage: Bacteria > Pseudomonadota > Alphaproteobacteria > Rhizobiales > Xanthobacteraceae > JAJPKK01. The sequence continues at coordinate 117,154 of CAWBSI010000024.1, read as the reverse complement.
TTCTCCGTGCAGCACAGCCTCGACATGGGGTATGCCGCTGCCCGAAGCATGCGATGAAAATCGCCGCACCAGCCAGGCCGCGAAGCCGGTCGCAGCACCGCACGCGACGACGACGACCACAAAGCCGATGCCTCGTTGGATGTGTGCCGAAGCGATCACGGCATCGCGCAGGCTGTCCGCCTTCTGCAGCGCGAGCCGAAACATTGCTCCCAAAAGTCCTGCCGCGGCGCCGACGATCAGCGCCAGCAGCGCAAGCGCCAGCAGGCTGCTGTGCTGTTCGGCGGATTTTGCGATGGGTTCGGCGTCACGGTTCATTGAAGACACAGGTCATGGTGCTCATGAATCCGATGCAGCCGATTTTGTCGAGCCCCAAAGCCGCTGTCATCGCCTGATCAGCTTGCCGCGGAACAGCCAGTAGACCGTGATCGTATAGAGGGCGATCACCGGGAGTACGACGACCGCGCCCCAGAACAGGAAGGACAGCGATGCGTCGGGCGCCGCGGCATTGCCGACCGTGATGCGGTAGGGGATCATGTAGGGCCAGAACAGCACGGCGAGGGTGAGGAACGCGGCCACGAAGAACAGCACCGTCATGACGAACGGCAAGCCGTCGCGCCGCCAGCGCACGCCGAGGAAGACGCCGGCCATCGCCAACAGGCCGATGGCGGGAAACACCAAGCCCCAGCTGCGGTCGTCGAGATCGGTTCCGATCCGCTCGCGCTCCTCCAGCGCTTCGCCGAACGCCACTGCCAACACCACCAGCACGCCGATGGCGAGCCAGGGAATGCGCCGCCGCGCCCACTCGCGCAACGCGCCCTCGCATTTGAGCACCAGCCAGCCGGCGCCGAGCAGGGCATAGCCGAGCACGAGGCCGATGCCCGCACAGGATCGGCAGCGGCGCCAGCCACTCGAATGCGCCGCCGGCATACTGGCCGCTCGCCACCGGGATGCCGCGGATCATCGCCCCGACCGCGGCGCCCTGGACGAAGGCGGCGACGGCGGAGCCGAGATAGAACCCGGTGTGCCACAGCCGGCGGGCGCCGGCGTGGCGGAACTCGAAGGCGACGCCTCGGAACATCAGCCCGAACAGCAGCAGCAGCACCGGGATGTAGAACGCCGGCAGGAACACCGCATAGGCGGTCGGAAATGCCGCGAACAGCGAGGTGCCGACCACCACGAGCCAGGTCTCGTTGCCGTCCCAGAACGGCGCGATCGCTTCCATCATTTCGTCCCGCAGCGTCTCGTCGCCGGTGGTGCCGAACAGGATGCCGACACCGAGGTCGAAGCCGTCGAGGATGACGTAGACGAGGATCGCGACGACGATCACGCCGGCCCAGAACAGCGCGAGGCTCGACGGCTCCATCGCGATTACTCCGCGCCCGACGCAATGGCGACGGCCGCTGGCCGGCCCGGCGTCACGCCACCATGGCTCGCTGGCTGATCGGCCGGCCCGTCCCGCAACAGCCGGTAGATGTAGAACAGGCCGAACGCGTAGATCACCGCGTAGACGGCGACATAGGCCGCGAGCGAGACCAGAACCTGGCTGGTCGTGAGCGACGGCGTGACCGCCTCGCTGGTCCGGAGCAGGCCGTAGACGACCCACGGCTGACGGCCGACCTCGGCGGTGAACCAGCCGGCGAGCACGGCGACGAAGCCGGTCGGAAACGACAGGAATGCCGCCCACAGGAACCAGCGCGCGCGCTCCAGCCGGCCGCGCCACAGCAGCAGCACGCCGAACCAGGACACCGCCAGCATGATCAGGCCCATGCCCACCATGATACGGAACGTGAAGAAGGGAATGATGACGGGCGGGCGGTCTCTCGGCGGGAAGGTGTCGAGGCCGACCTCGCGCGAGTCCCAGGTGCCCGAGGCGATGAAGCTGCCGAGCTTCGGCACCTCCAATGCGAACAGGTTCTTCTGCGCCTTCGGATCGGGGATGGCGATCAGCACTTCGCGAAGCCGGCTGCTGGGTCTGCCAGCGCGCCTCGATGGCTGCGAATTTGGCGGGCTGATAGTGATGGACGTAATCGCCGGTCAGGTGCCCGATCCACAATTGCAGCGGTATGAGCACGGCGACGAGACCCATTCCCCAGCCCAGCATCACCCGCGCTTCCGCGCAGGTGCCGGCCGCGCAGCATGTGCCATGCGCCGGTGGCGATGATGCTCATGCCCGAGGTCAGGAACGCCGCGAGCAGCATGTGCGGCCAGCGTATCCGCACGATCGGTCCGGTCGTGATCGCCCACCAGTCGTCCGGCACGATCCGCCCGTCGACGATGGCGTGACCCAGCGGCACCTGCATCCAGGTGTTGTTGCAGAGAATCCAGAACGAGGAGAACATGGTGCCGAGCGACACCATGCAGCACGACAGGAAGTAGAACCACGGCGGCACCCGGTCGCGGCCGAGCAGCATGACGCCGAAGAACGTCGCTTCCAGCAGGAAGGCGGTAAAGCCCTCGTAGCCGAGCAGCGGTCCCTGGATCGAGCCGGTGCGTTCCGACAGCACGCTCCAATTGGTGCCGAACTGGAACGCCATCACGATGCCGCTGACGACGCCCATGGCGAACGACAGCGCGAATATCTTGAGCCAGAAATCGAACACGCGGCGATAGATCGGCGCTGCCGGTCGCGAGCCGCATGCCCTCGATGGTCGCGAGCCACGCGGCGAGCCCGATGGTGAAGGAGGGAAAGATGATGTGGAAGCTGACGACGAAGCCGAACTGGATGCGCGACAGCAGGACGGGATCGAGTTCCATCGTCAGCTCCTCGCGCCGATGTTGGCCGCCGTCAGCGCCCGGCGATCGGGCTTTCGTGCCTCGATCGCCGGCTCGAATCTCGCCCTGACGTTACGCGAGATGAAGGAGGCGGGAAAGTCGTCGCGGGATACGAAAGGTCCATCAAGAAGTTGGAGTACGGTCCGGTTCGATTCTGGATCGTCGATCGCGAAGGGCGCCCCGATCCGGGGCGCCCACGTGGTCACGCTGGTCTCGTGCCGCTAGTCGGCCGCGTGGCTGGCATTGGCCTTCTTGACCATCTCCAGGATTCCACTGAGGTTGTAGCTCTCAGGAGCCTGCAGCGGTGGGAACTTTTCGTAGGACAGCAGGTGTCCCTCCCACAACTGCTGGCCGATGGGCAGCATGTTCCAGTCGTACAGGAAGGCGGTCATCGGGGCGCCGAGCGCGCCGCCCAAGCTCATGGCCGACTTCTGGTCGATGCCGACCGTCTGCTCGAACGGATCGCGCTTGATGTTCTGGACCAAGGTGAAGTGGAACGGGATGAGCGGCATGATCCAGCCGGCCGGCCCGGGCTGCGACATGGTGTAGTACATCTTCCAGTTCTTGTAGCGCACCGCCGACGGCGTCGCGCCCGAGAAGTAGAAGAAGAAGTCGCGCGCCGACTTTTCCGACGTGCCTTCGAGATAGGCGCGCTGGTCGAAGCCGTCGAGCGTGGTCTTGACGATGCCGGGATACTGGCCGGCCTCGATCTGGTTCTTCAGCGCGTCGCCCTTGGGGCCGCCGGCGATGTCGACCAGCGTCGGCAGCCAGTCGAGGGCGGCGAACAACTGGTTCTTGACCGTGCCCGGCTTGATGTGGCCCGGCCAGCGCACCACCAGCGGGGCGCGGTAGCCGCCTTCCCAGGCTTCGCCCTTCTGGCCCTTGAAGGGCGTGACGCCGCCGTCGGGGAAGCTGATCGCCTCGGCGCCGTTGTCGGTGGTGAAGACGACGATGGTGTTGTCGAGCTGGCCGATGTCTTCCAGCTTCTTGAGCACGACGCCGATGTTGTCGTCCATCTGCTTCATGCCGGCTTCGTTGACGCCCCAGTCCTTGCCGCCCCGCTCGCCCACCATGGCCAGGTACTTGTCCGACAGCACGGTGGTGACGTGCATGCGCGCCGGGTTGTACCAGACGAAGAACGGCTTGTTGGTCTTCTTGGGGTCGTTGCGGTCGATGAAGTCGACCACCTTGGCGGAGATTTCCTCGTCCACCGTCTTCGATCGCTCCAGCGTCAGCGGACCTTCGTCGCTGCAGCGCTGGTTCGCCTCGGTGCCGTCCGACGGACTTGCACCAGATCACCGGCCGCGGCGGCATCAGGCAGAGCGTCGTCTTCTGGTCGACGGCGCCCGGCACCTCGGGGAGACCTGGGACCGGCGTGTTTTTGCACGGCGGTGCGACGCGCCTGCACGGTCGGCGTCGAGTTGATGTCGGGGAAGCTCACCTGCTGCATCGCGTCGAGGTGATAGAGGTAGCCCCAGTATTCCTGGAAGCCGTGCGCGGTCGGCAGCGATGCGGTGTGGTCGCCCAGATGGTTCTTGCCGAACTCGCCGGTGTTGTAGCCGAGATCGAGCAGGAACTTGGCGAGCGCCGGCGTGCCGGGCCGCAGATAGGACGGGCTGCCGGGCAGTTGCGGCGGGATCATGCCGGTGCGCAGCGGATACATGCCGGTGAAGAAGGCGTTGCGCCCGGAGGTGCAGCTCTGCATGGCGACGTAGTCCATGAAGATCGCGCCTTCTTGCCCGATGCGGTCGATGTTGGGCGTTTCGCCGACCATCAGGCCGCGGTGGTAGATGCTCGGCTGCATCCAGCCGATGTCGTCGCCCATGATGAAGAGGATGTTGGGCTTGGGTTGCTGCGCGGATGCCGGCAGGCTGCCCATCATCAGAGGGGCAACCAATGCCAGCAGGCCGAGCCAGAGCCGTCTGCTGAATGTCATGGTTCAATTCCTTCTGTTGCGATTTGGTCGGTTGCTGGTCGATGTCGGCTGATGAAACAGATTTTCCGGTTCTCCCTTCGATCCATCCAGCCGACGACGACTGCATCGCCCGGTGGGGCCGACGGCCGGAACTTTGCTGGAACATCGTACGGGCACTATGCGATTTCGGCAGCCTCGCGATCACGGAAGATTGATCGGAGCATCGTAGTTGGCTGCTTCAATCCGCGGAGCGTTCGTCGCCTCGGCGCCCCGACCAGCGGCAGGAATTATTGCGATGAAAAATCAGATGAAAAAACAAAAGGGCCGCGCGAGCGGCCCTGATGTCCGACGCCGACCAGTTCAAGGGCAGGAGCGGACCACGCCGTGCCGGCCGACATATGTGCCGGTGTCGGGATCGTAGGTCCGGTAGCGGCGCGCGCAGTAGGCGATCGCGTCGGCATCGACGGGTGCCGGGACGGCGTAGCCGGGTACGGGGACGGTGTAGACCGGCGCCGGAGTATAGTAATAGCCGCCAGCGCCCCAGCCCCAACTCCACGGCCCGATCCATTGCACCGCCTGAACATCGCTGCCGGCGGCGTTCTTGATGGCGAGGGCATCGGCGACCGGCGTGGCCGACGCAACGTTCGAAACAGCCGCGGTGCACGCAGCAATCATGGCGGCGGCCGAGAGGGCAACCAATCGATTCGACATCAGGACTTCTCCATTTCACTCCCGCCGTCCCGACCACAGTTTGATCAAATGACCGCTGCTCGCGCCACGGAAATCCTCTCTCACGGTAACTTCATCCTGAACAAGGGCATTTGACGGCCATCGTCTTAAAACGCGCGCCGAAGGCGATGGCGCCGCGGACCGAGCGCATGCGTAAAATCGAAGAGATCGGAGAGATAATCGGTTCATCCAGTTTATTCAGGTTCTATTGAGGTCGACTGTTTCTTCGCCACCCATCGCGCCGGCCGGCCCTGGTCGCTGAGAAAATAGAGGATGCCGTATGCGGCGATCGTGGAATTGACCACGAATCCGCTGAAGTAGCCCATCACCCAGGGCTGGCCGAGATTGCTGAGGAAGAGATAGGCGATGAAGCATTTCTCCGCCGTGCAGAACAGCATCGTCTCGAAGCGCAGCCACGGACGGAAGGCCGCCGCCACCATCAGCACGCCGAGCGCGAAGATCATGATCCCCCAATGCCGGAGCGCAGGCACGCTGGAAGCCGTGTAGTCGACGAGCCCGCCGAGCATCGGCGTGAACAGGTTGATGTCGATCGCGAAAGGCAACGTGGCGCAGGTGGCCAGGCCGGCAATGACGAGAAACCATTTGATGGTCCCGGTGATGAATGCGTTCAGAGCGCCCATGCGCCACCTCCGGTCAGAGCGTTTTGCGGAAAGGCTGAACCGCTGCGGCCATCTATATCAAGCGGAACGTGGATGCCACACATCGCCGCAAAACGAGCAGCTCAGAACCGGCAGTGTGATCTCTCAGGCATGCAGCGGCGCGAGAGCGCCGCGCAGTGGTGCGTTGGGGATCTGCATCAGCCCTGAAAACGGCTGACTCATCTCCAGGACCAGGAAAATCGCGCCAGCAGCCGACAGGGCAAAGATGAACAGCGAGCCGATTACGACCGGATTTCGTTCGGCGAACAAGCTGAAGCTTGCGAAGATGATAGTGATCCAGAATATCAGCACCACCAGGAACGGCAGCGGGATGGAATTGTCTGTCTGCGCGAACAGCAGCAGGCGTGTTTGTACCAAGTCGGTGCTGATCTGAATTGCCCGGGCCTGGAGGGAGCGTTGGGCGTCGTTCTGTGGTGAGAGTTCCTGGAGCTTCGCATAGAATGCTTCACCTGTAACGCTCGCTTCGAAGGGCCCAGCCTTCGTAAGGTCTGAACTGTTCTCATGCCAGATGCGATCGACCATGATGTCGACGGTGCTGCGCAACAGATCGCGAACCGTGGACGCCTCCGGCCCGTATTGCGCCAGAAGTCGGTCGAGCAGGATGATGTTGGCGGTCATCTGCTTGATTTGAGTACTCTGCGTGTCGAACGAGTTCTTCGCCGAGGCGATCAAGAGGCCGAGCACGAGTGCTGCTATTGTTCCGACGAGGCCGGTTCCGAGCCTCACCACATCTTTTGCATCTGGGCTCAGATGATGCCCTGGCAATACCTTGCGCAAGGACATACCGAGGAATGCGCCGCATAAGATACAGACAAGCGCGACGCACGATAGTGCTATGGGACTCATGATCACTTCCATCTGGCGGAAAAAAAGTCTCTACACCCCCAGAAAGATCGTTGCCAGGACCGCCTGCCATGTTTCTTGCGCGGAGTAGCCGGGCAGCGGCGTGCCCACAGGCGTCGTCGGCGGTCAGGCAGTTCATGCGCGCGTCGAGCGCATAATGTTCGAGGGCTCGGACGACCTCCCGGAGCGGGACGCCCAAATCAAGTGTCGCCAAAGGGGGGCGTGCACCCCATTCCTAGCCAATAAGCCAATGGACTGCGGCGCGCGGCGCCCACATAATGCCGGCACCGCGACCGGTCGAACTTGGCGCGGTGCGTGCTGCAGCCCGCAAAGAGCGACAAGAAAACGGCAGCCGGCTCGACCCGACGGTCCCCCGTGATCGAGGCGTCGATGGGAGGAAACATGAGACGATACGTGATCAATATCGCGCTCGGCGCTGCGTTCGCGCTGGCGGCCGGCCACGCGCCGGCCCAGGTGGGCGCGCAAGAGCGCCCAGACGCCAAGCTCACGGTGTGGTGGGTCAAGGGCTTCTATAAGTCCGAGGACGATGCGCTGTTCGAGGCGATCCGCAAGTTCGAGGCCAAGACCGGCGTCAAGGTGGACCTGTCGCAATACGCCGTCCAGGACATGATCCCCAAGACGGTGTCGGCGCTCGATGCCGGCACGCCGCCCGACGTCGCCTACGCCGACGTCTATGATTTCCAGGTCGCGGGCAAATGGGCCTTCGACGGCAAGCTCGAAGACATCTCCGACATCATCGGGCCGATGAAGGCGAGGTTTGCCCCGAACACCGTCGAGACCACGTTCCTCTACAACGACAAGGCCAAGAAGAAGGCCTATTACGCCTTTCCGCTCAAGCAGCAGACCATGCACATCCAGTACTGGGCCGACCTGCTGCAGAACGCCGGCTACAAGGAAAGCGACATTCCCAAGAGCTGGAAGGACTACTGGTCGTTCTGGTGCGACAAGGCGCAGGTCGCCCTGCGCAAGAAGACCGGCAAGCGCGACTACGGGATCGGGATGCCCATGGGTGTCGATTCCTCGGACTCGTTCTACTCGTTCCTGACCTTCATGGACGCCTACAACGTCAAGCTGGTCGATGACGACGGCAAGCTGCTGGTCGACGATCCCAAGGTGAGGCAGGGGCTGATCGGCGCGCTCACCGATTATACCGCGCCCTACCTCAAGGGCTGCACGCCGCCATCCTCGACCTCGTGGAAGGATCCAGACAATAACGTCGCCTTCCACAACAAGACCACCATCATGACCCACAATGCGACGATCTCGATCGCCGCCAAATGGCTCGACGATGCCAACAACGAGGCGCTCCCGGCGGCCGAGCGCGCGCAGGCGAAAAAGAACTACGAAGAGCTCGTGCGCACCGCCGGCTTTCCCAACAAGCCGGACGGCACGCCGATGCGCTATCGCACGGCGGTCAAGGTCGGCGTGATCTTCGCCGATTCCAGGAACAAGGCGCGCGCCAAGGAGTTCGTGTCGTTCCTGATGCAGGAGGAGAATCTCACGCCCTATGTGGAGGGGGCGCTGGGCCGCTGGTTTCCGGTGACGAAGGCGGCCCAGGATCGTCCGTTCTGGACCGCAGATCCCCACCGCAAATCGGTGCACGACCAATATGCCAGCGGCACCGTGACGTTCGAGTTCACCAAGAACTACAAGTTCACCATCCTCAATAACGAGAACGTCTGGGCCAAGGCGATGAACCGCGTCGTCAACGAGAAGGTCCCGGTCGACAAGGCGGTGGACGAACTGATCGCGCGCATCAAGCAGGTCGCGGGCTGAGAGTTCTTCTCCCTCCCCCTTTCAGGGGGAGGGGGTTCGCTGAGATCGCGGAGAGAACTCCCCCCATGTCCAGCGTCGCCATCAGCACGACGAGCCCCGAAGCGCAGGCCGCGCCGTCGGGCCGCTCCTGGCGATCGCCGCCATCCTGGGGCGTGATCCTGCTCGCGCCTTATGTTGTCGTGTTCGCGGTCTTCGTCGTCTATCCCGTCTGCTACGGCTTCTGGATCGCGCGGCATCCGCAGAGCTACGTCACGCTGTTCGACGATCCCATCTTTGCGCGCTCCGTCGTCAACACGCTGGTGTTCCTGATCGTTGGCATCAATCTCAAGATGGCGGTCGCGCTGTTCCTGTCCGATTTCTTCGTGCAGCAGCGCGTCTGGATCCGCTGGCTCGCGGCCATCTTCATCCTGCCATGGGCGCTGCCGTCGATACCGACCATCCTGTCGATCCGCTTCATGCTCAATCCCGAATGGGGGCTGGTCAATTCGCTGATCTTCCGCCTCACCGGCGAGGACGGCCCCAACTGGCTCAACGACCCGACGCTCGCGCTCTCCCTCGCGATCCTCACCCACATCTGGAAGTCGCTGCCGTTCTGGACGCTGATCCTGATCGCGGGGCGCCTCGCGATCCCCGGCGATCTCTACGAATCCGCCGCGGTCGACGGCGCCACCAAATGGCAGGCGTTCCGCTTCGTCACCTGGCCGTCGATGCGCTCGCTCTATTTGACCTGCACGATCCTGTCGATGATCTGGACGCTCGGCGATTTCAACAGCGTCTACCTCCTGACCGGCGGCGGGCCGGCTGATCTCACCCAGGTGCTGGCGACGCTCGGGATTCGCTATCTGCGGCTCGACAGCGTCGATCTCTCCATGGCGGCCATCGTGGTGGCGCTGCCGCTGGTGCTGCCGCTCGTCTATTTCATGATGAAGCGGTTGTCGAAATGAAGATGCCGTCGCTCTCCGCCGTCTCCACTGAAGCCAAGCTCCTGCTGATCGGCATTCCCGTGCTGCTGTGGACGCTCGCTCCGGTCTACCACATGGTGCTGTTCGCGATCTCGCCCAAGCAGTCCGCCTTCGAAGGCAATCTCTGGCCGGACCACCCGACGCTCAACAACTTCGCCATCGTGTTCCAGGAGAAGCATCACTACCTCGACCATTTCTGGGTGCAGATGTGGAATTCGCTGGCGATCGCGGTTGCGACCGGCGTCATCACCCTGCTGGTGGCGACCTGCGCGGCGTTCGCCATCAGCCGCCTCAAGGTCAGGGGCGGGCGCACCGTGATGAACCTTGCGCTGTTCACTTATTTCATCCCGGCCGCGTTCCTCGCCGTCCCCATGTATCGCACCATGGGCCTTTACGGGCTCCTCAACACGCAATGGGCGCTGATCCTCGCTATGGTGACGCTCGCCTCGCCCTATGCGATCTGGGTGCTCAAGCAGGCGTCCGACAAGCTGCCCGAGGAACTCGACGAGGCCGCCTATATCGACGGCGCCTCCGCGCTGCAGCTGTTCCGTCTCGTCTACCTGCCGCTGATGGTGCCATCGCTCGTGGCGGTCGGGACCTATGCGCTGCTGCTCGCGTGGAACGAATACCTCTATGCCTTCCTGCTCTTGTCCAAGGACACCGACGTCACGCTCGCGGTCGGCCTTGGCAATTTCCTCGCCGCCGACGATTTGCCCTGGGAATTGCTGATGGCCACCGGCCTGATCTATGCGCTGCCGCCTGCGGCGATCTATTATACCTTCAAACGCTACATGGTCGGCGGGCTGACCGAGGGAGCGGTGAAGAGCTGAATGGGCTACGTTCACGCGATCAAGAAGATACCCGCCAGGGAGGCAATGATGATCAATGACAGGTTCACCCGCATGATCGGGCATGCGGCCATCGCCGCCGCTTGCATGCTGATCGGCTTCTCGGGGCCGAACGCCGCTGTTGCCCAGAATTGGCCGACCAGGAACATCACGGTGGTCGTGCCGCTCGGCGCCGGCAGCGCGACCGACGTGGTGACGCGCATCGTCATGGACCAGCTAGGAAAGCAGCTCGGACGGACGATCATCGTCGAGAATCGTCCGGGCGCCGGCGGAACGATCGGCGCCAACCTGGTCGCCAAATCCGCGCCCGACGGATACACGATCCTGGCATACGGCGCCTTGGCGATCGCGAACGCCCTCTATTCGAAGATCCCCTACGACACCTTGCGGGATTTCGTGCCGCTGATCGCGCTGGGCCAGCAGCCGCTCGTCGTGGTGACCTCGCCAGCCAAGGGCTACAAGACGCTCGGCGCCCTGATCGCCGCGGCCAAGGCGAAGCCGGGCGCACTGAATTACACTTCGGCGGGCATCGGATCGGCATCGCACTTTGCGGCCGAACGGCTGCTCGCCAGCGCCGGGATCGCGGTTCAGCACATCGCCTACAAGGGTGCTGCGGAAGCGGCGACGGACATTGTCGCGGGCCGGGCGGACTTCACCATTCAACCGATCACGACGACAATCTCGCTCATCGGCGACGGCCAGCTCGTCCCGCTCGCGGTCAGCGCGGGCAAGCGAGCCACCATGATGCCGCAGGTTCCGACGACGGTGGAAGCTGGATTGCCCGCCGACTCCGTTTACCTGTTCTGGAGCGGACTGTTCCTGCCCGCCGCCACCCCGCGCGACATCGTCGACAAGCTTTACCAGGAAACGGCGACCGCCCTGCAAACGCCCAACGTGCAGGCGCAACTCGCAAAGCTCGGCGTCGAGCCGATGCCGATGACCCTGGAACAATTCGGAAAGTTCTTCAGGGACGACGTCGAGGCGAACCTGGCGCTCGTGAAGGCCGCCAATATTCCGAGGCAGTAGGCAAACGGCAACGACTCAAGGGTTGAGCGTTCTTCCCACCCGGAAGCCGAGATTGCTGATGCGGAAGCCGGTGGCCAACCTCAGGCGGGAGGCGGAGCGGGAGAGCTGCGGACGGTCGACCCATGACCCGCCGCGGGCGACGCGGCGGCTGCAATCTCCGCTGGTCCAGGCCGAGCCGTCCGTGGGCGCTCCATTGTAGTTGTCGTGATAGCAATCCTGGACCCATTGCCACACGTTGCCGGCCATATCGTAGAGGCCGAACGCGTTGGGCTTGAACGATCCGGCTGGTGAAGTCTCGCGGTTGTCCCACGCGCTGCCGCAGCGGATGCAATTGGCGTTCCCCTCGCCGATTTCTGTGCCCCAGGAATAGGCCGTCGCGGCGCCGGCGCGCGCCGCGTATTCCCACTCGGCCTCCGTGAGCAGACGGTAGGGCTGCCCGGTCGTTTTGGCGAGCCACGCCACGTAGTGCTGGGCGTCGTCCCATGTGACGTCGATGACCGGCTTCGTGTCCCGGCCAAGCCCGGCGTCGCCGACTTGCGGGCAGCCGCCAGCCGAGACGCAGGCGTCCCAGTCCGCATACGTCACATCGAACTTGGATACGGCGAAGGGTCTGGCGATGACCACCGTGTGCTGGGGGCCTTCATTGCCGACATGACCGTTTTCGGTCGCAGGCGATCCCATGGTGAATTCGCCCGCGGAAACCACGATCATCTCGGGACAGCCCCCGGTGCACTCACGGAAACTTTCCTGCGGCCTCAGCGCGCGTTCGCGTTCCGGCGACAGCGGCCCGGCGCTGCTTGGCGCCGGCTGGACAATCGGGGCCGGCGCTGGTGCGGGTACCGGCGAAGTCCGCGCCGGCGAAGGCTGCACCGGCTCCGCTTCCGGGGGAACCGGCGTCTGCGGCGCAACTGCAAGCCAGATGCCGATCGAACCGACCAGGGCAATCGCAGCCGCGCCTGCGATCGCCAGCGCGAGCCGCGACGGTCGCGGCGGCTTGCGCAGTCCTGGAAAATCAGCCGACGAAGGCATCGAGCGACGCACAGCCTGTCCGTGGGAGGGGCCCTGATTTTGCACAAGCTACGTTCGGGTCACTCTCAGATCAACGATGCCCGTGGCAGGGGTTGCGCAACCGCCAACAGCGGCGCACCGGCGTGCTGGTTTTCCAACTTTGCGTCGAATGGCGCGGCGGCCTATTCTGGACACATTCGACGGAAAGGGCGCGCCGTGCACCTGCTGTTCATGAGAGCGATCATCGCCGTCGTGGCGGCGCTCGCGTGGTGTGCGCCGGCCGCCGCGCAGAGCTATCCCGCGCGCACCATGCGGGTGATCATTCCGCTCGCCGCAGGCGGAGGCGGCGACATCTTTGCCCGCGCGCTTGCCGACGAACTGCAGAAGGCTTTGGGCCAGCCGGTGTTCGTGGAGAACCGGCCGGGCGGCACGCAGAACATCGGGACCCGCGCCTGCGCGGAGTCCGCGCCGGACGGCTACACGCTGTGCTTCCTGTCCAGCGAGCCGATGGTCTACAACCAGTTTCTGTTCAAGAGCCTGCCCTACGATCCCGCCAAGGATTTCGAGCCGATCGCGAACCTGTTTTTCAATACGAATGCGCTGGTGGCCAATCCGTCCCTGAAGGTGAAGGACATTGCCGGCCTGGTGGCGCTCGCGAAGGCCAAGGCCGGCACGCTGAGCTACGGCACCTTCTCGGCGGTCTCCGCGCATTTCATGGAAAAGCTAAAGAAGGAAACCGGGGCCGACATCGTGCGGGTGCCTTTCAGGGGCGGCGGCGAACTCGCCAGCGCGGTATTGTCGGGCTCGACACCGGTTGCCGTCCTGGCGCTGTCGAACATGGTGCCGCTCCTGCAAAGCGGACACATCACGCCGCTGGCGATCGTCGGCAAGACGCGTTCGCCGCTGTTTCCGACGGTGCCGACGGTGGCGGAAGTGCGCGGCGGCGACGACGATCTTCCGCCGACGTGGTTCGGGCTGTTCGCTCCCGCCGGTACGCCGGAGCCGATCGTCACGAGGCTCGCGGGAGAGGTCACGCGTATCGTCAACGACCCCAATTTCCGGCAACGCATGTTCACCGACCGCGGTGTCGAGCCGGCCGAGATGACGCGCCAGGAATTCGCCCGCTTCATCAGGGACCATCGCAAGATGGCCGAGCAGATCGCGCGGGAATCGAACCTCGCCCAGTGACGGGCCCCGGGAAATGGCGGATAATGGCCCCGGAAGTTCGGAGCCCTTATCCCTGCCAAGTGGCGAAACTCGACCGACGCTTACGCGGCGGATTTTATCCGCGTGGTTTCGAGCGCACTGCAGCGGTGGCGGCGCCGGTCGTCACGGGGCCGTTTGCCGGCTTGGCGAGGCGCGGCGTCACGGTCCCGCCGTCTTTTCCGACGCGTTTGGTCCGATCGACCGATCTACGGGCAGCATCGAGGTCTGCGTCCCGCCCTTGCGCATATGCGTTGGCGTAGGGGCCAACATACGGGGCGCCAGCGTATCCATAATAATAAGCATAGTTCGGGTAGGTCCAATAGGTGTAGCCGTACGACCAATAATAGGCCGGCGCCGGAACGCCGAGATAATCGGCGTCGACAAATCCGACAACGCCGTTGACGTTGACTTGACACCAACCATCGGCGCAAACGCCGGCATTCACTATCCAGCCGGCCGGGATCACCTCGATGATGTACTGGTCATAGCCCGGCGCGTAGCGCAGATTGAGATAATCCAGGACGACCGCCGGAGCGGCGGCGGCCCACGCCGTCGAGAGCGCCAAGAAGCTCGCGCTCAGCATGGAGCATTTCCACGTGTTCATATCCTCCTCCTCAGGTTTGGAGCCGACATCTTCTCCGCGCAAACGATCTAGCTGCCCGAGACAATTGGCGACTGTCCGGCTTTTTGGCGAGCGTAGGCAACCGGCCGCACGGTTCCATTATACTGAGCGAACGGCGGCATCATCTTTTTGATTGAGCAAGCTGAACCAAAGTATAGGCGCCGATGATCCATCAAATTTTATGCGCCGTACGGCAATGTCTCGATGATGCGCGCCGGGGTGCGCATCATTATCGCGGTCGGACACCATTTCGGAGTCCGGCAATCGCCTGCAAGTGATCGCTCGCTACGGCGTCGCCTTGAGCGCGCTCGACTTGTCGCGCTGCCAGCTCACGATGACCCGCACCACCTTGTCGTTGACGTTGGGGTGCGGCATCGGCGGACTTTCGATGTGGAGGAGATCATCTCCTTCGAACCGGATGAAGCGCACCTGCTCGCCGCCGACCCAGGCCTCGTTCCAGGCGACGTCGACCTTGGTAATGACCTTGCCGTCCTCGACGCGATAGCGGCCCGAATAGGAAATCATGGTCTGCAGGGCACGGGCGCGCTCGGCATCGGTCTTCGGCACCGGCCGGTTCTCCGCCGTGACCAAAGCGAGCCAGCGCCCGTCGGGCGTCGCGATCTGATAGCCGCGAGGGTGCTCGCCGAGCACCGGTGTGAGCTCGTGCGTCTTGACGTCGTCGTAGACCACCGAGACGAGCTTCCAGGTCCCGACGATCTTCTCCGCGTCACCGGCGCAGGCGGGTGCAGCGACGAGGACGGCGGCAAGCAGCAACAAGAGACGCACGGCAACCTCCGGAAATCGCGAGTTGAGACACGATCGTGCCGGCGGTATCGTAGCGGGTTTTCGAGGGAGGACCAACGGCATGAAGGGTCGCAGCGAAGCCGAGCCGGTCCACCGCAATCAAACATGCAAGGACAGAGGTGCGCTCATGATGAGGTCCGTGATTTTTTGCCTGTTCGCTCTGTTCTCGATTCCATCCGGTGCATGGGCACAGAGCTGCGTCGGGAATCCGGTCGCGGTCCAGATCCTCGGTTCCGGCGGCCCCGCCATCAACCAAAATCGCGCCTCGGCCAGTTACCTGCTGTGGGTCGGCGGCCAGGCGAAGATGCTCGTCGACATGGGCGGCGGCACTTACATTCGCTTCGGCCAGTCGCAGGCCAAGCTCGCCGATCTCGCGATGGTCGGTGTCAGCCATCTTCATCCTGACCACACATCCGATCTGCCGGCGTTGTTATGGCTCAGTCACCAGTTGCGCAAGGACCCGCTTCCGATCTCCGGTCCGTCCGGCAACGCGATTGCACCTGCCTTTCCGACGTTCCTCAGTCGCCTGTTCGACGAGAAGAACGGCGCGTTTCAGGTGCTCGGCCATACGGTGGGCGCGGCGCAGGGCAACGGTGTTCCCCTCGAGATCAGTACCGTCGACGTGACGAAGGCGGAGCCGTCGACGGTGTTCGACCGCGACGGAATGACCGTGACCGCGATGGGCATCCCGCACGCCAATATGCCGACGCTCGCCTATCGCGTCCAGACGCGGGGCGTGTCGGTCGTGTTCAGCTCCGATCAGAACGGCACCAATCCGAAGTTCACCGAGTTCGCGAAGGGCGCCGATATATTGGTGATGCATCTCGCCATCGCGGCGGGCGCAACCAGCCCGCTTCACGCCGCGCCCGCGGTCGTCGGCCGCATCGCCCAGGACGCGGGCGCCAAGCGCCTCGTCGTCAGCCACATCGGGCTGTACGATCTCGACGCGGCCATTGCCGATCTCAAAAAATCCTATACCGGTCCGCTGACGATCGGCGCCGATCTCCAGTGCACGCCGGCGCAGTGACCGAAATTTCGGATTCGCATCCGCAAAACCGCGCACAAAGAAAAAGCCCCGCTTGCGCGGGGCCAAGTCTGTTTCTTGGGAGAAAACATCCAACAGAGGACGCAATGAATGTAACCCAAACTGCGCTCATTATGGTTGCAGAAACATCACACGTCCCATTCAAAGAAGTTCGAGGCTTGAGCGACGCAATCGCGCGCAAAGAAAAAGGCCCCGCTTGCGCGGGGCCAAGTTTGTTTCTTGGGAGAAAACATCCAACAGAGGACGCCATGAATGTAACCCAAACTGTGCTCACTGTGGTTGCAGAAATGTCACACTGGCTATGCAAAGTTTCTCCCGGACAACTGCAAATGGTGCCTGGGTAGTCTCGCTAATAGCTGCAATCATTGAAGAAGATCGATATTGCGGCGTGAAAATCAGTGTGACCTATCTGCATCGATTGAAAAGCATGAAGGCAGGGACGTGAACGCACCTGCGCATCGAATCGTTTTGTGCTCGCCGTGAATTTTGATCGACCGAAATTACCGCGGAGTTGACTGCGAAAATATTTCGGAACCCGGCATCAACGCGATCGAAGGTCACGCCGCGCGCAGCGAAGGGCCGTTCTTGATCGCCGCCGCCTGCGGCACCACTTCGGCCCTGGGCTGGCGCTCCAGCGACATCACGAGGTCGCTGATGCCGCGCGCATGGCGTTCGTCGGTCACCATGGTCGTCATCGCCTGGAACTTGGCTTCTAGCTCTTCGGGGCTCAGCGGGTTGGTCGGCTCGCCCTTGGGCTCGAGCGAACTGCGCGTCACCGACCGTCCATCCTTGAGCGCGATCACGATCTGCGCCTGGCGGCCGCCGAGACCATAGGCCGGTTCTTTCTGCAGTTCGATCTTCTTCATGCCGGAATGGATTTCGGCTTGTCTGTAGCCGTCCCAGTATTCCCTGAGTCCGTTCCTGCCGGAAGCCAGCGCCAGCGCAACACCGAACTGCGTGCTGCCCATGGCGGCATTCAAATTGGTGCAGACCGCCTTGGATGCCTGCCGGATCGCGAGTTCGCTCATGCGGACGGTGACGCCGTCCACGTTTTCGAGGCGGACGCCGTCGTGACGGTAGGCGTCCTGCGCGAGATCGATCGGCCCATGCGCATAGCGGCACGCTGCGTGCGGCTTGAAGCCGACCTCCATGATCGCGAAGTGCCGACCCAGATTGTCCTCGAGATCGTCGAGGCGGACGCTGTCGGTGAAGGCGTTGAAAAAGCCTTCGCGCGATTCCAGCACCTTCTTCGGCCCGGTGAAGCCGCGGCTGGCCATGATCGCGGCGAGCACCCCGTTATAGGCGGACTTGCCGGGGCTGAACGGCTTCGCCATGCAGGGATCGTCGAGGTAGGACTGGATGCCGGCGGACTGCATGCAGGCCAGCCCGATGGCGCAGGCGATTTGTTCAGCGTTGCAGCCGAGCATCTTCGCGCCCATGGCGGCCGCGCCGATCGCCGACACCGTGCCGGTGGTGTGATAGCCGCGCTGGCGATGGCCGGGATTGATCGCCTTGGCGATCCGAATCGCGAGATCGTAGCCGGCGATGACGCCGGTGATGACGTCCTTGCCGGAGGCACCCGTGAGTTCGGCGAGTGCGAAGGCCGCTGGGACGAGGACCGAGCCGGCCTTGATCAGGCCGCTGCCGTGGGCGTCGTCGAGTTCGATGCCATGGCCCATCATGGCGTTGACGAGGGCGGCGTTCGGCGTGGGTACCTTGATGCCGTGACCGATGATCGTGCTTTGCGGGGCGCCGCCCCATTCCTTCACGAGGTCGAGGACTTTGTTGGCTGGCTCGCTGATCGCCGACGCCGCCATTTCGTTGCCGACGCCGTCGCGGAGGATGAGCTTCGCCTTGAGCGTCACCTCGCCCGGAATGTTCTCGTAGGCGAGGGCGGCGACATGCTCGGCAAAGCGCATGGTCAGCCCCTTGAGGGCCTCGGACTGCTGGGGAACGGAGACGGACGGCATTTCGGATGGCTCCCTTGAGAACGAAGGAAGTTAGTAGCCGATCCGAACGCCGATTGCATCTGCTTCGCCGCGCGGCGTCACGGATCGCATGGACCGTGCGGTCGGTTGCCGAACCCGCGCGGGCGGCGAGACTTGTCCGGCTCCACGAGTTGTCGATCACGCAACCGCGCCGTCAGGGCGCGGGCCCCTCTTCTCCGATGTCCGGAAGCTTTCCGTTGTTCATTGATGCCGCTCGCATCTGGTACCCCTTCGCCAGGTGCGTGAGTTCGGAACTGACGAGCGGATTTTTTGCTTCGCGCGCTTGCTTGAGACAAATTCGCGCCAACTCGACCAAGGTGTCATAGGTCTGCATCGCGCCCCCGCTGCCTGCAGCCGATATTCCCTACACAATGGGCTGCCCGCATGCCGGTGCGCAATGCGACAATCCGCGCATGGTGCCGAACTCTTTCGGGAGAGCGAAAGCGCTCTCGCGTACCGTGTCGCTGCGATGCGAGACCGGAGCCACCTCAGCCGGGCGCGTGATCGCTTTGGCGCGGCTAAGTTGAGTGATGTCGTGCGTCGGAGTTCCTGGCGTGGGACTTGAGCGACGCCGCCTTTTCGATGACTTCTTCCACGCTGCGGTTCAACGAAGCGGCGATGTCTGCCATCGAGGTCCCCATTGTGAGACCGGCGTACAGAACGAGCAGATCACGCCCCGACCAAGATGCGCTGCTTTTGGGCTCGGACATCACGCTACTCGCATCAGATGCGCACGCGATGAAGACGGTTATGGAGACAGGGCGGTTCACGTCTCCATGACGTGATGCGCGTCGGTCATTCCCGCAACTGCGATTAATCGCAGGATGCGCCGACGGGAGGAAACATTGCGCGCCGTTAATGTCGCGCCGCGTGATCTTGCTCAGGTATTCGTCGTGGACCGCGCACGCCACCTAGAACTGCGCCACCTTGCCGCGCTCCGCGAAGCGCTGCAGATCCCCCGCATCGAGCGGCGCTGAATGGATTGTTCAGACGAGGTTCAGCGGGCAGGGGTCCTTATGGGACCACTTCGACAATACAAACGAGGAAACCCCAATGTTACGAAAACTCTCCCTCACTGCGGCGGTCGCCGCCTGCCTGCTCATCCCGACGTCGGTCTTCGCTGCGCATGGTGGCGGCCACGGCGGCGGACACGGTGGTGGCCACGCCGGCGGACATGGCGGACATGGTGGCGGCATGCATCACGGTGGCGGCATGCACATGCACGGCGGCAACATGCGCCATGGCGGCGGCATGCACATGCATGGCGGAAGGCCCGGCTACCATGCTGGTGGTCACGGGCGACGCTTCTGGCACGGCCGCTGGTATGATTACGGCGTAGGCCCGTGCTGGCGCTGGACGCCCGGCGGCTACGTTTGGGTCTGCGGCTGAACACCGTTCACCTCTGGCGGGCCTACTGGCCCGCCATTCGCCTACGCATGCTCTCGAGGCGGATGCGGGCAACGACTCCATACATGCGAAATCGCTGCCTGCCGTGGACCGGTGTCGCCGTGAGATTGCCGCAGAACAACCTCAGGGCTGTCACGGTTCGTGTGATACTCCGTCCCGCGGCCCGCCCGCGGCCAAACCCAAGGAGACTTTGGATGTTGAAGATTGCCGTCGTTTCATCGTTCGCGCTGATGCTTGCGCTTCCCGTTGCGGCACAGGCGCAGACGGGTAGTGTAATGCAGGACAGGCAGAACGTCATCCAGGACCGTACGAACCTGAACAATGACCGGGCGAATTGCCTCAACGATCGTCAGGAAAGACAGCAGGAAAAGGCAAATCTCACCCGCGACAAGATTCTTGGCGACAAGGCAGCCATCGCGCAGGACAAAGCCGCCCTGCAACAGAATCGGCAGGACCTGCACGCCGACAAAAACGCCATCAAGCAAGATCACCGGGATGCGCGCAGCGACCGCAGGGACCTGAAGCTGGACCGGAGATAACGGATTCCGGGCGCGTGGCTGTCAGGACTTCGTCGCCTTTTCGGATTCCAGGGCGATGTTCATCCAGTCCTGAGCCAGGCGCAGCCAGAAGGCCTTGTCGACGGGATCTGACACCGTAGCCGCCAATTGGCGGCACTCCTCGGCCCGCTTGCGGAATTCATCGGCGTGGCCCACGTCGGCCTCCCTCGAAGGTCGGGAAGAGGTGAGGGCCCCAGCCTGGGATGATGGCTGGGGCCGACGCCAAGCCGCCGGACCGGGGAAGGTCAGTGACTCGGCCCACTACCCTAAATCGCAAGGGCCCATCGACTATACTGGGATAAATATCACCAAGGGTTTTAGCGGCTCGCACCCGCGCGTCGCTGCCAGCTGCGTTTGTGCTCGCGCATCATTTCCGAACGGACGTTCGGATCGGGATCGGCGCTGATCCTGCCTCCCCGTATCCCCTGATCCGGGTGTTGCGGTTCGCCGCTGCGGTTCAAATGCTTGATGTTGGGTTGTTCGGCTGCCGCGTTGTTGCGATGTTGTCCGCCGCCATCGCTTTTTGAACGATACCGCGGGCGAGTGCGCGTTCGGTGGTTGACTCGCCCTCAGCGACGGTGCCGAATGACCGCGAGGCACTCAGCCGCCGGTCGCCACATGCCATTCTCCAAATATGACGTGGATCCCGCGCACATCGAGGTCATGCGCGCGGCCTTCCATCGGGTGTGCGAAGCGCTTCAGCTCAGTTGCGGACCCAAAGACGTCATGACCGACCTCGTCGCCTTGAAGATCGTCGAGCACGCAAAGGCCGGCGAACTCGAGGTCGACCTTCTTTGCAGCCGCGTGCTGCAGGAATTGAAGGAACATCCCGGCAGCACCGACGGGCAATGACGTCCGACTATCGACCGCATGAACTCGGCGCAGGGAACGATCCACGAAAAGAACAGTTGACCTGCGAAGGAGAAGCGCCGTGGAACGCACACGCAGCGCCGCAGAAGAGGCTGTCTTTCGCACTGTTCGCGCGAAACTGGGCGAAGCGATCAGGTCTCAATACGAGCTGGCTCAACCACTGCCCGACCGGCTGGACGCCCTTGTGGCCGAACTGCGCCGGCGCGACGACGAGTTGGATGAAGAGAGGTCCTCGGAACGGGCCCCATCCGCCGGCTCAAGTGACCGAACAACCAATAAATAATGTGAGATCAATTGGTTGCTTGGTACAGCTGGGGGGAGTTGAACCACCGACCTCCTGATCCACAGTCAGGCGCTCTAACCAACTGAGCTACAGCTGCACGAAAGCGGGGCGAACCTAGGAGCAAGCCCGGTTTTTGGCAAGAGCGAGTTCGCCGCCAAAATTGCCGCGTTGCCAAGCTCCACCTCGCCGTCGCGCTCACCGCCGGGTGCGCTTGCAGCCCTCGCCTGGGAAGCGCGGGCCAGGAACACAACCGCGCATGAAAAAGCCCGGACGCAGGTCCGGGCTTCGATCGGATGCCGCGGCCCGCAGGCGCGGCTCGGTCATTCTGCTTGGGGCCGCCTGCCTTGGGCCGCTTCAGGCCGCCTTCTTGGCGAGGCTGGAGAGGCCTTCCTTGATCGGCTCGGCGGTCGTGGTCGCGACCTTCTGGGCGAGCGCGGAGAGTTCGCGGGCCTGCGCGGTCATCGACTCGATCTGCTTGCGCGTATGGGCCGTCGAGATCTCGACCATCTGGGCCAGCGTCCGGGCGCCGCACAACTCGGTGGCGAAATCGAACGCCGCATTGCTGTTGGTGCGCGCGGCCTCGATCACCTTGAGCCCGTAATCGGCTGCGCCCTTGGAGGCGTTGGCATAGGTGTGCTCGAGGATACCGGTCGCCTCTTCTGCGGCCGTCTTCATCTTGGCATAGGTGTCCTTGGCCTGGACGATGCCCTTCTCGGCTAATTCGCGGAACGCGGCCGTCGCCTCGGTCGCGGACTTCTCGAACTTCGGAACATCCACGAAGGGAAACTCCGGCTTGAATCCTGGAATTGGGGTGGTTTCCTGCATGACACGACCTCACTGGCGGACAATCACAGGCGCCGGAGGGCTCCGCCACAGGCGATGCCGGCGCGCAAATTACGCTTCGCTCAGGGAGCCGGACGAACCGTTCCCGCAAGCTCTGCCGCATATATAACACGTAAATAATGCAGTGCAACAAAAATATTGCAGTGCAACAATTTCGGTAATTGGCTACCCTGCCCCGCGGTGGCGAACCACGAGACGCCAGCAGCCCCCATGGCCCCTGTTGTCAGGACTTCGGCTGCACCGACTTCATGGCAATCTTGGACGCGGATTCGCCGAGCACCTTCGCCTGCTCCGCGAGCTCTTTCATCTGCGACTGAACGAACTCAGTCTGCAGGGCAATCACCTGCTGGATGTCCTTGGCGTGCACCAGACGGTCGGCAAAGGCGAAGGCATTGGCGACGTTGCGCTCGGCATACCCCATGGCCTTTTCGCTGACATCCTTGGCGCCGGCCTGCATCGCCTTCGCCTGTCCCTCGAAGTGGGAAACCGCCTGCTGGGCCGCACTCATGAACGTGTTGAACGCCACCCGGGCCTGTTCCATGCTTTTTTCCGTCATGGCGCGCAGTTCGGCCGGGACCTCGAAATGGGGAATACCATCCTTACTGTTCATGGGGGCACCTTTTGGCGTTCTGATATAGCCGGGATTTGCAACAGGATTGCGGCGGCTGACCCCCAAATGCTACCGCGGCTTTGCCTTGGCTAGCAAACGTTTCTGCCTCGTCCGGTCGCAACGTTTTGGGTCGTCTCCGAGCGTTCCGCGCGAATCGCGCTACATTGCGGCCGATGTTGCGTGGTTAAGGTTAGCTGGAACTGACCGGCGCCGATCGCCGCCGCAGCGTGGACGGGGCGGCCGGCCGGGATTATTAAGATTTGCAGCTAATTGCGTCATTCCGTTCGGCCCGCGCGACGGTTGCGTGAACTTTCATGGACGAGACAATATTCGCCTCCGTCTATCTCGGCGATGCCCGGCTTGCCGCGCATGCCTCGAGCGCCACTGCCGTATGGCTGTGGCGCGCCGACGGCGCGCGCATCCTGTGGGCCAATCCGGCGGGCTGCGCCGCGCTCGGCGCGAAGACCCCGCAGGCACTGCTGGAGCGCGCTTTCGCCATCGGCGATCCCGCCCGCACCCATATCGAGCGACTCGCCGACACGCTGCCGGATGGCGGCGGGGCCCGGCTGTTCCGTCTGCGCGGCTTTGCCGGCGCGGCATGGAGTTCGCTGACCTGCTCGTGCGCACGCTTCGATCTCGGCCGCACGCCGGGGATCCTGGTGATGGCGACCGAACCGGTCGGAGCGGACGTGCCGCTGGCGGAGCGTGTGCGCCGGCTCGGCTTCCCCGAGCAGGCCGCGGTCGCCGCCTATGCGCAGGACGGCGCGATGC
The DNA here is from genome assembly GCA_963791375.1 of uncultured Alphaproteobacteria bacterium. Classification (GTDB taxonomy): domain Bacteria; phylum Pseudomonadota; class Alphaproteobacteria; order Rhizobiales; family Xanthobacteraceae; genus JAJPKK01. The sequence goes on along the minus strand of CAWBSI010000024.1, from coordinate 93,568 downwards.
TGTTCGCGACCGCCGCAGCCGAGCGCCGCCTCGCTGGCGCGCCGGGGCTCGACGCCATCGGTGCGGCCTCGCTTGCGACCGCCGCGCTTGCGACGGGCAGTGCCTCCGGGGATACCAGGATCGGCCCCGTCATCGTGCAGCGGATCGGCCGCGGCGCCAGCACGGTGCTGCTGGCGGGCTTTCCCGATCCCGAGGCGGCGCCAAGCCCCGCCTCGGGGGAGACCAGGCCGGCCTCCGCCGCGGCGCCGGAACCGGCAAAACCGGCCGCGCTCGAGCGCAAGAGCAGTCCGGCGCTGCGCCGTCACCCCCTGCGTTTCGTCTGGCAAATGGACACCGCTGGCCGGTTCTCCCTCGACTCGGAAGAATTCGCCGGCATCGTCGGCGCCGCGCCGGAGTTCGTATCGGGGCGACCGTGGTCCGAGATCAATGCGGAACTCGGCCTCGACCCCGCCGGGCGCGTCGCACAGGCCGTCGCATCGCGCGAGACCTGGAGCAACATCACGATTTCCTGGCCCGTCGACGGCAACGACGAACGGCTAGAGGTGGAACTGGCGGGCCTGCCGGCGTTCGACCGCAGCCGCGATTTCCTGGGGTATCGCGGGTTCGGCGTGTGCCGCGACATCGCGCATATGGAACGCCTCGTGATCATGCGGCAGCTCTCGACCCTCACGCCGGCGCCAGAAAAAGCAACCGTGCCGCCACAGCGATCCCGGGAGCCGGTTTCCCCCGACCCGACGGCTCCCCTGGAAGCCATTTCTTCCCCGGAAGCTTTGCCCCCGGCCCCCATTGCACCCAATGTGGTGCGCTTTCCCGGCGCGGGCGCATTTGCCGACCTGCGCGCCGCGGACTCGGACTTCCCGGGGCTCAGCGCCGGGGAGCACAGCGCGTTCCATGAACTCGCCCGTCAACTCACCGTCCGCCTGCAAACCGGCGACTCCGCGCCGGAGGAACTGTGCTCGCCGATGCCCGAAAATCTTTCGGGCGCGGCGCCCACCGGGCGGTTGTCGGCGGCCGCCCAGATTCCGGCGCGTGCCGCAGCCTGGATGTTCGATGACGCCAAACCGGTCTTTGCTGCGGACGACCACCCGCTGCTCAACCGGCTGCCGGTCGGCATCCTGGTCTACCGCTATGAGGAGATCCTGTTCGCCAACCGCGCGTTTCTCGCCTGGACCGGCTACCCGGATCTCCTGGCGTTGAGGATGGCAGGCGGATTGGACGCGCTGTTCCTGGATGCCGGCGTCGGTGCGCTCGCGGACTCCGGCGAGGGCGGCAAGCGTCTCGCCATCGCCACCCGCGACGGCGACAAGGTGCCGTTCGAAGGCCGGCTGTTCGCAATCCACTGGGATGGCGAATCCGCTTTCGCGGTGTTGCTTTTCAAGACCGCCGCCCACGAGCAGATCCGGGCGGCGGAAGCGGCGCTGGGACGGGCCGAGGCGCGGGCGCACGAACTGGGACTGCTGCTCGATCGCGTCGCCGATACCATCCTGGTGGTCGACCGCGCCGGCGCGATCGTGTCCAGCCATGGCGGCGGCACGGCGTTCTTCGGCCGCAGCGGCCGTGCGCTGGCCGGCGCCGCCTTCGAGAGTCTGTTCGCGCGGGATGCACGCAACGCGGCGGCGGGGCACCTCGCCCGGGTCGTGCGCGAGGGCGGAACCGTCAGCGCCGAGCTGACGGCGGTGGCGGGTAACGGCGAATTGCGGCCGATGATGGTGACCATCGCGCGGATCGGCCCGGGTCTCAGGCCATTGGATGCCGAGCCATCGGATTGCGAGCGGTTGAGCGTCGTCCTGCGCGACATCTCGGTGAGCAAGCGGGCCGAGCGGGCCGACGCCGTGACGTCCGTGCCGGCGAAGGCCGCCGCGCAGGACACGGCGAGAGCGCTGGCCAGGCTGTGCCACGACGCGCGCAGCCCGATCAATTCGATCCTCGGATTCTGCGACGTCATGCTCGCGGAGCGCTTCGGCCCGGTCGGCACCGACCGCTACCGCGAATACATCCGTGACATCAGTGCTTCCGGCGCCCAGGTCATGTCGCTCCTCGCCGATACCGCCGAGCTCGCCGAGATCGCGGCCGGTACAGCGCACCTTTCGCCCGTCCGCATCAGCCTGAACGAGGTCGTGAATGCCTGCGTGGCCGGGCAGCAGGGAGCGGCCAACGAGGCGCGCGTCGTCGTCCGCACCGCTTTGTCGCCGGGCCTGCAGCCGGTCCTGGCCGATGCCGAGGCGGTGCGATCGATGATCGGCAATCTGCTCGGACACGCGCTCCGGACGACGCGGCCGGGCGGACAGGTGATCGTTTCCACCGGACGGTCCGCCGCAGGCGACGTCGTGCTGCGCATCCGCGACAGCGGCGAAGGCCTGAACGACAAGGCGATCGAAGCCGCGCTGCAGGCGTCCGCGCAGCCCCCCTCCGACCCCTGGGACGCGAGCACTTGGGACGCCGGCGGCCAGACCTCGGGTCTGGCGCTCACCAGGGCGCTTGCCGAGGCGAACCAGGCGCAGTTCACGATCACCAGCAAGCCGCACCAGGGCTCGCTGTTCGAGGTGACCTTCACGGCGAAGCCGCAGAATGCGGCGCCGGCGCCGGATCGGCGGGCTGCTCGCGACGGCACCGTCACGAAGCCCGTGGACGGCAACGATAATATTAGCAACCGCGTGGAAATCGGCTAAGCTTGCGATGGTGTGCCCGGTTCCGGGCGCAGGTGCGGAGGTGAGCATGAGGAACCTGACCCGCCGGGCTTTCGTCGTTGCAGCCGCCATCGCTGCTGCGGTCCCGGTGTTTCTGGCGCCCGCGGCGCGGGCCGCCGAGGAGGTCGATCTCCTGCTGGTGCTGTCCTCCGACGTATCGCGCAGCATCGACGCCCCGAAATTCAAGCTGCAGCGCGACGGCTATGCCGCGGCCATCGTCAACCCGCGGGTCATCCAGGCAATCCGCTCCGGCGCGCTCGGCAAGATCGCGGTGTCGCTTCGTCGAATGGTCGGGGGTCGGCGCGCAAAAGGTCGTCATCGACTGGACCATCATCCGCGACGAGGCGTCGGCAAAGGACTTCTCCGCCCAGGTCATCGAAGCGCCGCGGGCCTTCGCCGATCGCACCTCGATCAGCGGCGGCATCGATTTCGCGATGGCCCAGCTCGCCCGTTCGCCGTTTCAGGCCAACCGCCACACCATCGACGTGTCCGGCGACGGCACCAACAATGCCGGCCGCGACGTCAACGATGCCCGCGACGAAGCGCTGGCGCAGGGGGTCACCATCAACGGCCTCGTCATTCTCAGCGAACGGCCGATGTCGTGGAATGCCGACCACACCAATCCGCCGGGCGGCCTCGACAACTACTACCGCAACAACGTGACCGGCGGCCCCGGGTCCTTCGTCATGGTGGCCGAGAACTTCAAATCGTTCGGGCAGGCGATCCTCAACAAGCTCATCGCCGAGATCGCGGCGGGTGCGTTTCCCAGGTACGCCGAATTGCGGCGAAATAGGGCGTTGAAGGGCTTGCCCCGGCATCGGGTTTGCCGGACCATGCGCCCCCAATCATAATGTCGAGCGATTGAACAGCGCGACAGCGGTCATCAGGTTCGAAACATCGACGATAGAACGTCGACGAGAAAGCAGTGGAGGAGCAACAGCATGGGTACCAGGAAAGCATTGTATTCGAGCGTGGCGGCGATCGTCATTCGCGGCGCTCGTGGTTGCCGCGCCGGCGCGGGTCCAGGCCCAGCAAAATGCCCCGGTCAGCATCGGCGCGACCGACCTCGGCGGCGTCGTCACCGGGCCGAAGGGTCCGGAGGCCGGCGTCTGGGTGATCGCGGAAACCAACGATCTTCCCACCAAGATGGTCAAGATCGTGGTCACCGACGACCAGGGCCGCTACGTGCTGCCCGATCTTCCGAAGGCGAATTATACCGTGTGGGTGCGCGGCTACGGCCTGATCAATTCGCCCAAGGTCACGACCGCACCGGGCAAGATCGTCAACCTGACCGCGGTGCCGGCGCCCAACGAAGCGGCGGCGGCGGAATATTATCCGCCGGTCTACTGGCTTTCGATGGTCAAGATACCCGGACGCGAGCGAATTTCCCGGCACCGGGAACGATGGCAACGGGATCAACCCGAACATCAAGACCCAGACCCAGTTCCTGCGCGAGTTCAAGACCGACGGCTGCTTCCACTGTCACGCCATCGGCACCAAGGCGACCCGCACCCTCTCGCCGGCATTGGGCGACTTCAAGACCAGCGAGGATGCATGGTTGCGGCGGATCCAATCCGGACAGGCCAGCAAGGACATGGTCGAGACCATCGAGCGGTTCGGCACCTTCCGCGGCGCGAAGATGCTCGCCGACTGGACCGATCGGATCGCCGCCGGTGCAGCTGCCGGCAGCGAAGCCGACGCGCCCGCAGGGCCTCGAGCGCAATGTCGTCATTACGGTCTGGGACTGGGCGAACCCGAAGGCCTATCTCCACGACGAGGTCGCCACCGACAAGCGCAATCCGACGATCAATGCCTACGGGTCGCTCTATGGCGCGACCGAGAACAGCACGGATTTCGTACCGATCTTCGATCCGATCAAGAGCGTCGCCACGACCGTAAAGCTCCCGGTCCGCGATCCGAAGACCCCGTCGGCGATCAACAACGTCATGATGGCGCCTTCGGTCTGGTGGGGCGAAGAAAAGCTTTGGAACGCCCAAAGCATTCCTCACAGCCTGATGTTGGACGAGAAGGCTCGGGTCTGGTTCGCGGCGAGAATCCGTCCGGCAGGCCAATCCCGATTTCTGCAAGGCCGGATCGGACCATCCTTCGGCGAAGGTGTTCCCGATCGCTGCATCGAACCGCCACGTCGTCATGCTCGACCCGGCGACCAACAACTTCACCACGGTGAGCACCTGCTTCCCGACCCACCACGTGCAGTTCGGCTTCGACGCCAACCGCACGCTCTGGGCGAGCTCGGGCGGTATCGGCGCCGCGGTGCTCGGCTGGGTCAATACGAAAATGCTCGAGGAAACCGGCGACGAGGTGAAGTCGCAGGGTTGGACCCCGTTCGTTCTCGACACCAACGGCAACGGCAAGCGCGACGAAGGCTATGTGGAGCCCAACCAGCCGGTCGATCCGGCCAAGGACAAGCGCATTCGCGTCGGCTTCTATTCGATCGCGCCGAATCCCAAGGACGGCACGATCTGGGGCACCGTGACCGGGTATCCCGGGTCGGTGGTGCGGGTCAATCCTGGCCCGAACCCGTCCGAAACCGCGCTGGCGGAAATCTACGAGGTGCCGTTGCCGGGTTACTCGCCGCGCGGCGGCGACATCGACAGCCAAGGCGTCATGTGGTCGGCGCTCGCGAGCGGACATCTCGGGGCGTTCGACCGCAGCAAATGCAAAGGCCCGCTCAACGGCCCGGCCGCGACCGGCAAGCAGTGCCCCGAGGGCTGGACGCTCTATCCGCTGCCGGGACCCCAGCTCGGCGGTGTCACCGACAACGGCAGCGGGGAAACGCCCTACTACGCCTGGGTCGACCAGCATGACACGCTCGGCCTCGGCAAGGACGTGCCCATCGCCACCGGCAACCAGAACAACTCGCTGATCGCCCTCAAGGACGGAAAGCTGATCAACATGGTCGTGCCGTATCCGATGGGCTTCTGGGCCAAGGGCCTCGATGGCCGCATCGACGATCCCAATGCCGGCTGGAAAGGCCGCGGCGTCTGGTCGAACACCGGCAACCGGACCCCGTTCCACCTCGAAGGCGGTAAGGTGAACTCGCCGAAGGTCGTGCACTTCCAGATGCGTCCCGATCCGCTGGCGAGGTGAGCCGGGGCGAGACCGGCGAAGAGCCTGTTTCGACAAATTGGTGGCATCACCTCTCCGGCAAGGAGAGGTGATGCCACAGCGCGTTTGGGCCGCGCGTTTCCGGTCCGGAGCGGAGCGCGCTTCGACGTCTTGCCAGTAGGGCCGCGTTGGTGACCATATGGCGGGTGGCGAGGCCTGTCCGCTTGGACGGTCAGGTCATGACCCACGGGAGAAAGCCCATGAAGCAGGTGAAAATGACGATGGCCGCGATTGCCTTGTCGATCGCCGCCGCTGCCGGCCCGAGTGCGATCAGCGCCGCTGAGCAATCGCTCAACCCCAAGGCCATTTCCATCAAATTGCCCGATCAGATCCAGTGGAAACGCAACGCTGCCGGCACCAACGAGGTCGCCGTTTTGTATGGCGATCCCACCAAGCCTGGCCTCTACGTGCAGTTGTTCAAATGGCTGCCCGGCAATATGAGCCGGCCGCACTGGCATCCCAATGACCGGGTGATCACGGTGATCAAGGGCACCTGGTGGGTCGGCACCGGCGACAAATTCGATCCGGATTCCACGGTCCCGGTTCCTGCCGGCAGCTACGTGACCCATTTCGGCAAGGAAATTCACTACGACGGCGCCAAGGACGGCGAAGTCTGGTTGCTGATGGCCGGTGAAGGGCCGGAAACCTCGACTCTGGCGTCGACTTCGCCTCCGCCCGCGCATTAGGCGATTGCCCAGGATTGGAGCGCGCTTCCTTGGCTTTGGCTCAGGATGCGCGGGCTCGTCCCGCGCATCCTGCCTGCGCGGAGGGCGCGAGCCTTGCAGTGACGCTGGCACGGAGGATGCACGTTCTCCGGTCGCGGCGCCTACATTGCCGCCAATGCTGCCGTTGCAGTGGGGCCGCGCTTCCGGGACGGGCTTGATCGCGTTTCCCTTGCTCGGCTAGAGCTTGACCCCGAAGAGTTGCAGTCTTTTCGGGCCACGAGGGTCGAACAACTGGGAGAGGCGGGTTCATGAAGAAAGTTTACCCCGATGCGCGGGCGGCGCTCGCCGACGTCGTGAAGGACGGCATGCTGATCATGTCCGGCGGCTTCGGGCTGTGCGGCATTCCGGAGACCCTGATCCTGGCCATCCGCGATACCGGCGTAAAGAACCTCACCGTGGTGTCCAACAATGCCGGTATCGACGGCATCGGCCTCGGCGTCCTGCTCGAGACCCATCAGATCCGCAAGATGATCTCGTCCTATGTCGGCGAGAACAAGACGTTCGCCAAGCAATACCTGGCCGGCGAGCTCGAGATCGAATTCAATCCGCAGGGCACGCTCGCCGAACGCATTCGTGCCGGCGGCGCCGGCATTCCCGCCTTCTTCACCCGCACCGGCGCCGGCACCGACATCGCCCGCGGCAAGGAAGAGCGCATCTTCGACGGCGACGCCTACATCATGGAAACCGGCCTGGTCGCCGATCTTTCGATCGTTCACGCCTGGAAGGGCGACACCGAGGGCAACCTCGTCTACCGCAAGACCGCGCGAAACTTCAATCCGATGATGGCGACGGCGGGGAAGGTCACCGTGGCGGAGGTCGAGCACCTCGTCGAGCCCGGCGAGATCGATCCCGATCACATCATCACGCCCGGCATTTTCGTCAATCGCATCGTCCATGTGCCCAACGCGATAAAGCACATCGAAGCGCGCACCACCCGCAAGCGCGCCTGAAAGGAAACCGATCATGCCCTGGACCAGAGAGCAGATGGCCGAACGCGCCGCCAAGGAATTGCGTGACGGCTTCTACGTCAATCTCGGCATCGGGATTCCGACGCTGGTGGCGAACTACATTCCCGACGGGATGAACGTGCAGCTGCAGAGCGAGAACGGCATGCTCGGCACCGGTCCCGTTCCCCTACGAGGGCGAGGAGGATGCCGATCTCATCAATGCCGGCAAGCAGACCGTGACGGAATTGCCGACCACCAGCTATTTCTCCAGCGCCGACAGCTTCGCCATGGTCCGCGGCGGCCACATCGACCTGTCGGTGCTGGGCGCCATGCAGGTCGCCCAGAACGGTGATCTCGCCAACTGGATGATCCCCGGCAAGATGGTCAAAGGCATGGGAGGCGCCATGGACCTCGTCGCCGGCGTCAAGAAGGTCGTGGTCGTGATGGAGCACACCGCCAAGGACGAGTTCAAGCTGCTGCACAAGTGCAAGCTGCCGCTGACCGGCGCCGGCGTGGTCGACATGGTGATCACCGACCTCGGCGTGTTCACCATCGACAAGAAGGGCTCGCACGGAATGACCCTGGTCGAGATCGCGCCCGGCGTCACCAAGGAGGAAATCCGCGCCAAGACCGAAGCGGATTATACCGTCTCGCCGAAGCTGGGCTGAGCATGATCCCGAAAAGTTGCAGACTTTTCGGACAAGATCATGCTCGGAATGAAAAGCCATGATCCCGAAAGTTGCAGACTTTTCGGACAAGATCATGCTCGGAATGAAAAGCCATGATCCCGAAAAGTTCGGGCCTTTCGGATAAGATCATGCCTGGAATCAAAGGCTTTGGAGCGCCATTCGGTCCAATCCTATAGATTGATGCGCATTGCTGGCGCCAGTCCAACTACGGCGACAATGGTCGCGGACCGGCCACGAAAGCGTCACAGAGCTAACCCAAGTTGCCGGCGGCGGGGGTCGCCGGAATAGTCCAAAAGCTCGATTGAGCAGGACGAACGCCGGTCGGTCGCCGCAGTCCGTGCCGTCAGTAGAACCCACTGTCCGTTTAGACCAGCACCCAGCCTGGGGCGTTCCGACGAAACTCGGGCTTTCCCCCCTGCGGTCTGCGCTCTCGCGGTGAAGATCGGATCCATCGGCTTGAAGCGGTTCGTCCCCCTCATTGCAATCGCCGTCGTGGCAGGCGTCGCCGCGATTGCGGCGGCGAGGCACGTCATTCCCGTCGACACCGTCAGCGAGGCGGTCAAGGCCGAGATCAAGGCGGTCACCGGTCTTGATCCGGTGCTCCGCGGCCCGGTCTCGATGTCGGTCTTCCCGGCGCGGACGATCACGTTTTCCGACGTCGTCCTCGGGGAATCTGCCGCCGGCGATCCGGCCGTCGCGGTCGAGGAACTGATCGCCAATTTGCGGCTGATGCCGTTGCTGGCGGGACGCATCGAAATTTCCGACATCACGCTGGTCAAGCCGCGCATCGCCGTGGAGGTCGGGCCCGACGGACACACCAACTGGTCGCCGCTGATCGATACGCTGGCGCGTGCGCTGCAGCCCAACGCCGATCACGCCGAACGGGTGCTTTCGTTTTCGGAGATCCGCATCAATGACGGCGTCGTCGCCATCCGCGATCCCGCGCGCGGGCTGACCGAAACCCTCGAGGGCGTCGAGCTTTCGCTCGCCTGGCCCTCGATCGCCAAGAGCTTTGCCGCCACCGGCCATTTCGTCTGGCACGGCGAAACCGTCGAGGCGAGCCTCGGCATGGCGGACTTTCCGAAGGCGCTCGCCGGCCGCACTTCGGGGCTCAAGTTTCGCCTGACGCTCGGGGCCGCTCAAGGCTGCGTTCGACGGCTCCATGAGCTATGAGCCGAGCCTCAAGGTCGACGGCACCCTTGCCGCCGACGCCATGTCGCTGCGCGAGGCGCTGCGCTGGACCGGCGACACAGCGCTGCCGGAGGGCGGGCTGGGGCGGTTCGCGCTCAAGGCGCGTGCCGCGGTCAATGACGGCACGATTGCGCTGTCCAATCTGAATGCCGAATTCGACGGCAACGTCGCCGAGGGCGTGGTCACCTACACGACCGCCGGACGCCGGCTCCTGCAGGGCACGCTCGCGGTCGAGAAGCTCGATCTCACTCCCTATGTTTCGACGATCCGCCTGGTCGCGGAAAACACCAGGGATTGGGACCGTAACCCGATCGCCCTCGATTGGTTCAACGGGTGGGACGCCGATCTGCGCCTGTCCGCGGCCCGCGTGCGCTTCGCCCATGCCCAGCTTGGCCGCACCGCCGTCGCCGCCACCATGCGGGCCGGGCGTCTGGTGGTCACGGTCGGCGAATCGCAGTCCTTCAACGGCCTGATCACGGGGAATATCGCGCTCGCCAAGACCGACACCGGCGCCGATTTCAAGACCCAGATGCAATTCACCGACATCGATCTCGAAAAGGTCATGACCGAGCTGTTCAGGATTCGGCGGGTGGAAGGCACCGGCAACATTTCCCTGGAAATGGAAAGCACCGGCACCAACGTCCAGGAACTGGCCCGCAACCTCAACGGCAGCGCGCAGATTTCCGCCAAGGACGGGGCGCTGACCGGAATGAATGTCGAGCAGTTGTTGAAGCGGCTGGCGCTGCGTCCGCTGTCCGGCGGCGGCGACTTCCGCAACGGCCGTACCCCGTTCGACCGGCTCAACATCGCGCTGCAGATCGTCCAGGGAACGGCGACCATCGACGAGGTCCACCTGCAAGGCCCCAACGTCAAGCTCGGGCTTACCGGCACCACGTCGATACCGGCGCGCGAGTTCGATCTTGCGGGCACCGCCAGCCTGACGAACGCCGCCGCCGACCCCAATACTTTCGCGTTCGAGCTGCCCTTCGTGGTGCAAGGCCCGTGGGACGATCCGGTGATGCTGCCGGACGCGCAGACCCTGATCAAACGTTCCGGCGCCGGAGCGCCGCTGCTCGACGCGGTGCGCGACCGCAAGACCCGCGACGCAGTCGAATCGGCGATCCGGCGGCTGACCGGCCCGGGCTTGCCGGACCGCACTCCGCGCTGATCCGCCGACTTCGAATCGGACGCCGTGCGCAGACGCGCTTGCGGTGTGCCGCACGCTCTTCATCGATTATGATTGCGCAGGCGAATCACCGCGATCAGGCGAGCGCGGGCAATGCAGCCGCAACCGGCGTCATCCCGGCGCGCTCTAACTCGTTGAACGAGCGCGTGTATCGGGCGGTTGTCTGCCTGCTCGAAAGCGCCGGCCGCGCCAACGTGGCACCGATGCTCTACAGCTTCTTGCGCACCATCGTGACAGTGGCGGTCGCCTCGATGATCGTGGGCACGATCCTCGCGCATTTCGGCATCACCGGGCATGTGTTGCTGCGGGAACTGCACCTTCGTCCGGAGCCGATCGAAGCGTTTTTGCGCCACGCCGTCGCGTGGGTTCTGCCCAACATCGTGCTCGGTGCGGCGATCATCATCCCGGTGTGGTGTCTCGCCTACCTGCTCCGTCCGTCCGGCCAGGGCCGGGAGTGACCTCTGATTTCGCGCATGAGCTTTGCTCACGCACCGCGCCCCCTCTCGCCCCCCTTGCCGATCAGGGACGCCGCCACCACCGCGATCGCGACCACCGCGATCAGGATCGTGCAGATGGCGTTGATCTCCGGCTTCACGCCGAGCCGCACCTCGGAATAGATGCGGATCGGCAGCGTCGTCGCGCCGGGTCCGGTGGTGAAGCTCGCGATCACGAGATCGTCGAGGGAGAGCGAGAATGCCAGCAGGAATCCGGCGATCACCCCCGGCATGATCAACGGCAGGGTGATGGCGAGGAAGGTGCGGCCGGGCGGGCAGCCGAGATCCATCGCCGCTTCCTCGAGGCTTTGGTCGAACCCGGCGAGCCTCGACTGCACGATCACGGTGACGAAGCACATGGTCAGCGTGGTGTGGGCGATGGCGACGGTGAAGAAGCCGCGGTCGAGATCGATGGCGACGAACAAGCAGCAGCAGCGACAGGCCGGTGATCACCTCCGGCATCACCAGCGGCGCATAGATCATGGCGGCGAACGCGAACCGGCCGCGGAAGCGCCCGAGCCGCGTCAATGCCAGCGCGGCCATGGTGCCGAGCACGGTCGCGAGTGCCGCCGAGAGGAGGGCGATGCCGAGCGAGATGAGGGCGGCGTCGATCATGGCGCGGTCTTCGAGAAGAGCGGCGTACCACTTTGTCGACCATCCGCCCCACACCGTGACCAGCCGCGAGGCGTTGAAGGAATAAACGACGAGGATCGCGATCGGCGCATAGAGGAAGGCGAGCCCGAGGCCGAGCGCCGTGAGATTGGTGAGCGAGAGACGGCGCATGGTCAGCGGTGCTCGATCTGGCGCGACTGCAGGTGCTGGTAGATCGCGATCGGCCCCACCAGCAGCGTCACCAGCACGATCGCGACCGCGGAGGCGACCGGCCAGTCCTTGTTGGCGAAGAACTCGGTCCACAAGGTCTGCCCGATCATGGTGGTGTCGGACCCGCCGAGCAGATCGGGAATGACGAACTCGCCGGCGATCGGGATGAAGCACAACAGCGCGCCGGCGCCGAGGCCCGGGAGCGCCAGCGGCACCGTCACCGTCCAGAACGCCTTCCAGCGCGGACAGCCGAGATCGGCGGCCGCTTCGAGCAGGGTGGTGTCGAGCTTTTCGAGGCTCGCATAGAGCGGCAGGATCATGAACGGCAGGTACGAATAGACGAGGCCGATATAAACGGCGGTATCGGTCGAGAGCCAGGTCACGGGCTGGTCGATCAGCCCGAGCGCGGAGAGCGCCTGATTGAGCAGGCCGTCACGCTGCAGGATGTTGATCCAGGCATAGACCCGGATCAGGAACGACGTCCAGAACGGCAGCACGATCAGCATCACCAGCAGCGGACGCAGCCGGCGCGGGGCGCGGGCCATGGCGTAGGCGATGGGGAACCCGGCGAGCACCAGGATCGCTGTCGAGACGGTCGCGACAGTGAGGCTGCGCAGGTAGGAAAACAGATAGAGGTCGTCGGCGGCGAGCGAGACATAGTTTGCCGGCGACAGGCCGCCGATGAAATCCTTGAACCCCTGCCAGCCCGCGGCGATGTCGAACACCGGCAGATAGGGCGGCTGTGCGATCGCGGTCTGCGACAAGCTGATCTTGAGAACGATCAGGAACGGCACCAGGAAGAACGCGATGAGCCACAGATACGGCGCGAGCACCGTGACCTTCGCCCATGAGGAGCGTGGGGCGGGTTGCGATGGCGGTCGGTCAGGCATTCGCAAATCGCCTCCTACCGCGTTAGCAATACGGCGGCGGAGGGCGCCCATGACAGCACGACCTCGTCGTCCCAGCCGATCGGTCGCTCGACGAAACGCGTGACGTTGGCGACCGACGCCTTCATCTGGGTGCCGTCGGCGAGCCGCACCTTGTAGATCGAGACATCGCCGAGATAGCCGATGTCCCACACCCGGCCGCGCACCGCGTTCTCGCCGTCGACCGCCGTGGCCGCGGCGGCCTGGCGGCAATGCGCAGCTTTTCCGGCCGCAGTGCGATGGCGACCCGTGCGCCGACCGTGGCGCCGGCGGCGTCAGTGACGCGGTAGCGCCGTCCGCCGCCATCCTCGATCACCGCGCCGGTGGCATCCGCCTCGACGACGCCGCCTTCGATCAGGTTGACGTCGCCGATGAACGCCGCGACCCAGCGCGACTTCGGCTGCTCGTAGACCTCCGCCGGCGCCGCCACCTGGACGATCTCGCCGCGGTCCATCACCGCGATGCGGTGGGCGACGGTCATGGCTTCTTCCTGGTCGTGGGTGACGATCACGAAGGCGGTGCCGAGCCGCTCCTGCAGATCCATCAATTCGAATTGCGTCTCCTCGCGCAGCTTCTTGTCGAGCGCCGCCATCGGCTCGTCGAGCAGCAGGACCTTCGGACGTTTCGCCAGCGAGCGCGCCAGCGCCACGCGCTGGCGCTGGCCGCCGGACAACTGATCGGGCTTGCGCGCGCCGAGCCCGTCGAGCTTGACGAGGGCGAGCATTTCCTCGACCCGGGCGGCGATCGCCGGCTTCGGCAGCCGGTCCTGGCGCAGGCCGAACGCGATGTTTCCGGCCACGGTGAGGTGGGGAAACAGCGCGTAGCTCTGGAACATCATGTTGACGGGACGCCGATGCGGCGGGACCGCCGCGAGGTCTTCTCCATCGAGCAGCACGCGGCCTTCGTCGGGCGTCTCGAATCCGGCGAGCATGCGCAGCAGGGTGGTCTTGCCGCAGCCCGAAGGCCCCAGCAGCGCGAAGAACTCGCCCCGGTGGATGTCGAGGCTGAGCTGGTTCACCGCAGGGACGTCTGCAAAGCGCTTGGACACTTCGGCGAACCGCACCAGCGGCTCGCCCGCGCAGTCCGGCCCTGGCGATATGCGGCGTCTCATCTGAAAGGTTGCCCGATCGGTGTGCCTTCCCTTGATGCGGACCAATCGCGAAATGTTCAACCGGAATTTCGTGCCCTGGCCGACCGAAGCTCCGCAGTTGGAGCCCCCGCGGTCACACGCTATCTTCCGTCGAGACGGGCCCGATCACGCCCGCAAGCCGGTATTGGGAGTACCACATGGAATTTCAGGATCGCGCCGTGGTCGTCACCGGAGGGACTGGGGCGCTCGGCGCCGCCGTCGTCGGCGCCCTGCTGGAAGCGGGCGCGACCTGCCATGTCCCCTATGTCGTCGAGCAGGAGGCGCTGCACTTCCCGCACCGCGCCCATCCCCGCCTGACTTTCCATCCCGGCATCAATCTGACCGACGAAGCCGCCGTCGGCGGGCTCTATGGCGCGGTCGCGCGCCCCTGGGCTTCGATCCATCTGGTGGGAGGCTTTGCCGCCGGGCCGGTGAAGACGGCAACCAAGGCGGTCCTGCAGGGCCAGCTCGACACCAACGTGATGACGGCGTTCCTGTGCTGCCGCGCCGCCGTGCTAGCCATGGCCGGCAACCCCGATGGCGGGCGCATCGTCAATGTCTCGGCGCGGCCGGGGCTCGAATGGCGCAGCGGCGCCGGCATGGCGGCCTATACCGCCTCCAAGGCCGCCGTGGCGGCGCTCACCGTGGCGCTCGCCGAGGAGGTGGTGAAGGAGGGCATCCTGGTCAACGCGGTGGCGCCGTCGACCATCGACACGCCCGCCAATCGCAAGGCGATGCCGAACGCCGACCACGCGTCCTGGCCCAAGCCCGAGGAACTGGCGCGGACCATCCTGTTCCTGGCGTCGCCCGGCAACAAGGTCACCCGCGGCGCCGTCGTATCGGTGTTCGGGCGGGTGCTGACGGGCGCGCGCTGACCGGGTCTGGACAAATCCGTCCCGGCGCGTAACACAGCCCCGCGCCGCGGCCGAACCGACGCCGCGCGTCATGGGGCACGCGGCCGCCGCCGCGCCCATTCTCTCGGAGGAAACGAATGTCCGGTCCGCTGGCTGGCCTGCGCGTTCTCGAACTCGCCCGCATTCTCGCCGGGCCGTGGGCGGGCCAGATTTTCGCCGATCTCGGCGCCGACGTCGTCAAGGTGGAGCGCAAGGGCGCCGGCGACGACACCCGCGGCTGGGGCCCGCCCTTCGTCGAGGCGGCCGACGGCGGCCATCTCGGCTCCGCCTATTTTCATTCGACCAATCGCGGCAAGCGCTCCATCGAGCTCGATTTCGAAAGCGAATACGGGCAGCGCATCGTCACCAAGCTCGCCGCGCGCTCCGATGTCCTGATCGAGAACTTCAAGGTGGGCGGGCTCGCCAAGTTCGGCCTCGACTATGCGACGCTGTCGAAGGTGAACCCGCGCCTGGTCTATTGCTCGGTCACCGGATTCGGCCAGGACGGTCCCTACGCCTCGCGCGCCGGCTACGATCTCATGGCGCAGGGCATGGGCGGCATCATGGACATCACCGGCACGCCCGACGGCGAGCCGACCCGCTGCGGCGTGCCGGTCGCCGATATCTTCACCGGCGTCTATTCGGTCATCGGGGTGCTGGCCGGCATCGCCCAGCGCGACCGCACCGGGCGCGGCTGCCTGGTCGATACCGCGCTGCTCGATTCCCAGGTGGGCGTGCTCAGCAACCAGGCCCTCAACTATCTGATCTCCGGGAAAGTGCCGCACCGCATCGGCAATGCGCATGCCAACATCGTGCCGTACCAGGTGTTCCCGGTGGCCGACGGGCACGTCATCATCGCGGTCGGCAACGACAGTCAGTACGCCAAGTTCTGCACCGTGCTCGGCGCGCCCGAGCTTGCCAAGGACCCGGCCTATCTCACCAACGCGGATCGGCTCGGCAATCGCGCGGAACTGGTGGGCAAGCTCTCCGCGTTGACGAGCCGGCTCCAGCGGGACGATCTGCTGGCCGACCTGGAAGCGGTCGGCGTGCCGTCCGGCCCGATCAACCGGATCGACCAGGTGTTCGCCGATCCCCAGGTGATCCACCGCGGCATGCAGGTCAAGCCCGCGAGCGACGCCGCCAAGGCCGGCGAGATCCCGGGCGTGCGCACGCCGATCACGCTCGACGGCAGGCCGATGGCGAGCGAACACCCGGCGCCCCGGCTCGGCGAGCACACCGCGGAAATCCTGCGGGAGATCGGGGAGGGGTGAGCACCTCTCCCCGCAAGCGGGGCGAGGGAGCAGAGGCAGCGTTACCCCGCCGCCTGCACGAGATCGCGTGACGGCCGGGCGAGCTTGCGGATCGGGTTGGCGGCGACGACGGCACGGCTTTCGGCGTAGGCCTCGTGGTTCTTTTCGATGTCGCCGAGGTCATAGAGGTAATTCACCATCAGGCCGTAGGACTGCTTGCGGCCGCGCTCGGAAAGGTCGGCCGGCCAGTCGAGCCGTTCCAGCCGCGCCCCGTTGCCGAGATGGAAGCGGGCGACCGGATCGATCGGGGCGCCGCTCGCGGTGCGGCCCGCCATGAAATAGGTGGCGGCGGCGCGCAGCATCGGCTCGCGCAACTCGTCGATGACGTCGGGGTTTTCCCACCATTTCTCGCCGTCGAGCGCGGCGAGCGCGGTGCGGTCCGCCTCCGAGATCGTCGGCGCGCCACTGGCACGCTGGCGCGCGAGCCAGCTGGCGAAATTCGGCACCGGCGACAGGGTGACGAAGGTCGAGAGCCGCGGCATCTCGCGGCACACCTCGGCGACCACCTGCTTGATGAGGAAGCTGCCGAAGCTCACGCCGGCAAGCCCGCGCTGGCAGTTGGAGATCGAATAGAACACCGCGGTGGTGGCGCGGTCGGGCTCGATCGGCTCGCGCTTGGTCGCGAGGATGGGCGCAATCCCGGCCGGGATGTCCGCGCGTCAGCGCGACCTCGACGAAGATCAGGGGCTCGTCCACCAGCGCCGGATGAAAGAAGGCGTAGCAGCGCCGGTCCGGCGGATCGATGCGGGCGCGCAGATCGTCCCAGTCGCGGATCTGGTGCACCGCCTCGTAGCGGATAATCTTTTCCAGCACCACCGCAGGCGTCGACCAGTCGATCCGGCGCAGCACCAGGAAGCCGCGGTTGAACCAGGACGAGAACAGGTGCTCGAAATCGGCGTCCACCGCGGCGAGATCGTCGCGCCGCGCCAGCACTTCCAGGAGTTGGCCGCGCATTTCGACCAGCGCCTTGGTGCCGTGGGGCGCGAGATTGAGTCGGCGCAGCAGTTCCTGGCGCCGCGGCTCTGCCGCCTCGTGGATTTCGGCGGCAGCCGCATCGGAGGGCATGTCCTGCCAGGCCTGGATGGCGGCATTCGATGCGGGCGCGGTCGGTGCCGAATTTTGTGGCAAGCGCCTCGAAGAAGGCGATCCGCGGCCCGATGGTCAGATCGGCATAGAGGGCGAGGATTTCCCGCGCCAGGGCGGCGCCCGACGCCTCGCCGCGGTTCGACAGCAGCTCCTCGCAGAGATCGACGAGGCTTTCGCTCGATTCCGCGGCTGACGCCGCGCCGCTCCCGCGTGCGGTCGATCAGCGATCGGCCCCGCTCCGAGATCGTCTGCAACAATTCGCCGAAGAACGAAGTGTTCATCTCACCGGCCCATCACCGCGTCCGCCAGCCAGGTCGCGATACCCGGGAATATACATAGGACGATCACGGCAAAAATCATCAGCGCGACGAACGGCATCACGCCCCAGATCACGTCCCGCAGCGGGATATCCGGGGCAATGCTCTTGATCACGAAAATATTTAGGCCGACCGGAGGATGAATCAAACCCAATTCCATGACGATGGTTACGATGACGCCAAACCAGATCAGGTCGAATTGGGCCGCCTTGAGCGGAGGTAAAATGATCGGGGCGGTCATCAGGATGATCGACACCGGCGGCAGGAAGAAGCCCAGCACCACCACCATCAGGAGGATGGCGGCGAGCAGCACCCAGCGCGACAATTCCAGCGATACGATCCATTGGGCGGTCGACTGACTGATATGCAGGTAGCTCATGACGTAGGAGTAGAGCAGCGACATGCCGATGATGAACATCAGCATGGTGGATTCGCGCAGCGTTGCCGTCAAAATGGGCGCGAGATCCTTGGCCCGCCACACGCCGTAAATCGAGGCGATCAGGATCAGAGCAAGAACCGCGCCAAGGCCCGCGGTTTCCGAAGGCGTGGCGAAGCCGCCATAAAGGGCGATCATCACGCCGGTGAGCAGGGTGACGAACGGCAGCACGCGCGGCAGCAGGTTGAATCGGTCGCGCCAGCCGAGCATGTCGGGGCGCAGCAATTCGGACATCGCCCCGGTGCGCTTCTGCTCCGCCAGTGCGGCGCGATATTCGAAGCGGAACCGCCAGGCCGCGTATCCCGCGAACAGGGCGACCAGCAGCGCCGCCGGGCCGATCGCGGCGAGGAACAGCCGGCCGAGCGACTGCTCGGCGGCGACGGCATAGAGGATCATGGTGATCGAAGGCGGCAGCAGGATGCCGAGCGTGCCGCCGGCGGCGATCAGTCCGGCCGCGAAGCCCGGGGAATAGCCGCGCTTGCGCATCTCCGGAATGCCGGCCGACCCGATCGCCGAGCAGGTAGCCGGCGATGATCCCGCCATCGCCGCAAACAGGGCGCAGGCGAACACGTTGGCGATGCCGAGCCCGCCGGGGAAGCGATGCAACCAGGCATGCAGCGCGCCATAGAGGTCCTGGCCGGCGCGCGATTTGCCGATGGCCGCGCCCTTGAGGATGAACAGCGGGATCGACAACAGCGTGATCGACGCCATCTCCTCGTAGACGTTCTGGGTGATGGTATCGACCGACGCCGCCGGCATGAACATGATCATGAACGTGGTGGCGACGGCGCCGAGCGCGAACGCGATCGGCATGCCCGTGAACATCACGATGAGCGTCGCCGCGCCGTAGAGCAGTCCGATGGCGCCGGTGTTCATCGCGGCCGCCGTGCCAGTCCGGTTACGACCTGGAGCAGGAGTTGCAGGCTCAGCAGCGTCATGCCGACCGTCATCAGCGAATAGGGAATCCACAGCGGCGGACCCCAGGTCGATTCCGAGTGGAAGCCCTCGACCCAGGCTTCATCGAGCAGCAGCCAGGATTTCCACGAGAAGAAGGCGCAGAACAGGAAGCTCGCGACGTCGACTGCGAACTGACGCCAATGGTTAACCTGCGGCGACAGCAGGCCGACGATCGCCTCGATGCCGACGTGGCCGCGCCTGGCCTGGATGCTCGCCGCCGACATGAAGACCGCGCCGACGATCAGGAACACCGAAAGCTCGTCCTGCCAGTCGGTCGACAGATGGAGGAAATACCGGCTGGCGACGCTGTAGGTGAGAACCAGCGCGGCAATCACCAGCGCCACTGAAGACAGCACCACGATGATGGAATTGACGAACGCGAGCGCCCGGCCGACCGGGCCGCCGGCGCCTGAATCGGCCTGCGGTGGCGCCGCGGTCTCGGCGCCATCGAAGACGTGAACCATATGATGGCCTCGTCAGGAGACGGTGACGTGCTCGGCGAGCGTGAGCAATTCCGCCGACAGCGGCGTCTTCTTGGCGTAGTCCTTCCATGCGGTGTCGCGGGCGATGACGCGCCATTTTTCCACGATCGCGTCGTCGAGATCGGCGACCTTGGCGCCCTTCTTGGCGTAAACCTCGGCGACCTTCTGGTCGTCGGCCATCGCCTCCTTGGTGCCGAATGCCTCCAGCTCCTCGCCCAATGCGACGATGAGGTCGCGCTGGTTCTTCGGCATGGCGTCGAAGATCTGCTTGGACATGATCAGCGGCTCGAGCATGAACCAGTAGGACTTGCCGCGCCCGGTGGTCAGGCTCTTGGCGACTTCTTCGAGCCGGAACGAGATCAGGCTGGTGGAGGAGGTGATGGCGGCGTCGCAGGCGCCGGTCTGCATCGCGGCGTAGAGCTCGTTGGACGGCGTCGACAGCGTGGTCGCGCCGGCCGCCTGCAACACCATGTCCATCTCGCGGCTGCCGCCGCGGATCTTGATGCCCTTGACGTCGGCCGGATTGACGATCGGAGTGGTGCGGCTCGCCACCCCGCCGGACTGCCAGATCCAGGACAGGATGATGACGCCCTTCTCGGCCAGGAAGGCGCTGAATTTCTGCCCAACCGGCGACTTCTTCCACGCCGCGCCCTGCGCGTAGGAACTCACCAGGCACGGCATCAGACCGATGTTGAGCTCGGCATATTCGCCGCCGGCATAGGAGATCGGATAGAGGCTGACATCGAGCGCGCCTTTTCGCACTGCGGAAAATTGCGCCACCGTCTTCATCAACGAGGAGTTGGGATAGACCTGCCCGACCACCGCGCCGTTGGTGCGCTTTTCCAGCTCGGCGGCGAACCTGCGGCACAGTCGATCGCGGAAATCGCCCTCTTCCAGGGTGCCGCCGGGGAACTGGTGGGAAATCTTGAGCGTCTGCACCGCCGACGCCAGCCGGCTCGAGGCGATGAAGGCGGGCGCTGCCAGCGCTCCGGCCATCATGTTGCGTCGCGATATGAGCATGGCGTTTCTCCCTGTGCTTTTTGGCTTTACGTGGTATCCGGATGGAACCAATTCGGTTGATCCAACACCTAGCAAATCGTCGCAGGCATGTCCCGCTGGCAAATAAGTGAGAGGGGGAGACGTGACCGGCAACACGTGACGCAGCGATCGAAGTTCTGGGCACGCTCGCGGTGCGCGGCGTGCTCCTCGAAGTGGAACCGGATTTCCGCGCCCGCACCGGGCTGTCCTTCACGGCCGGCTACAAATCGACCAATGCGCAGCTCCTCGCGATTTCCGCCGGCGCGACCGGAGACGTGGCGATCATGACACGCGAGGGGATCGACCGGCTGGTGGGCGAAGGCAAGATCGTCGCCGGCAGCACGGCGGATGTCTGCAAATCCGGCGTCGGGCTCGCGGTGCGCGCCGGGGCGCCGAAGCCGGACATCGCGACGGTCGAGGCTTTCAAGCGCACGCTGCTGGCGGCGAAGTCGATCGCGTTCTCCCGGATCGGGGCCAGCGGCATCCACTTCGCCGAGGTGATCCAGCGGCTCGGCATCGACGCCGAGATCCGCCGCAAGGCGACCATCAGCGACTCCTATGTCGGCGAGATCGCCGCGCGCGGCGAGGCGGAGCTCGCGGTGCAGCAGATCAGCGAGCTGATGCCGGTCGCCGGCATCGACATCGTCGGGCCGCTGCCGGGCGACCTGCAGAAGATATCGGTGTTCTCCGCCGGCGTATTCGCGGCCGCAAAGAATCCCGCCGGGGCGGCGAAGCTCGTCTCCTACCTCGCATCGCCCGGGCTCGCGCCCGTCCTGGCACGCAAGGGCTCTGAGCCCGCCGTTGATCGTCAGCCTGACGAGCCGCTTTACCTTGATTTCGGACGCCGTCCGCGAATTGCCAGATCGTAGTTCATCTGCATCCGCAGCCAGTCTCGGCGGTGCTGCCAGCGCCTTCTCAAGCCGTATGGCCATTTCCGGCGTCACGCTTGCGCGTCCCGCAATCACGCTGTGAAGCTGCTGCCGCGATATGCCAAGAGCCTTCGCAGCCTCAACGACCGACAGGTCCAACTCGTCGATATCCGCCTTGATCAGACTGCCCGGAGACTCGGCTTCATCATGGTGCTCTGGTTCGGTTTCTCTAATGTCGAGAGTAAGACTTTACACAGCCAGACGTCTAACGCTTTGCTGTCCTTGCCCATTCCGCGGCCGCCGCCTCGACGCTTACCGGGCCGTCATACCGCTGTGCGCGGCGCGCCTGCCTAATTGCAGGCGTGCACCGGCGAACATCACGACGGCGGCGCTGTCCACTTGACCCGCGCCGGAGAACACACGAATGCATGCGCCGAAACCGGAGCGGGGAGGGGGCGAGGCGGGCCGGCGGGTGCTGGGCTGCATCGCCTTGCTGTGGCTCGCCGGCAACGGGCTGCGGATGACGATCCTGGCGGTGCCGCCGCTGATACCCGCGATCCACGACGAATTCCACATGTCGGAAACCGAGGTCGGCATCCTGGCCGGCCTGCCGGTGGTGCTGTTCGCCTGCGCTGCCGTGCCGGGCTCGATGCTGATCGCGCGGTTCGGCGCGCTCACGACGGTCATCATCGGGCTCGATCGCGACCGGGCTCGGCTCGGCGCTGCGGGGCGCGGCGCCCGACGTGTGGCTGCTCTATGCCGCGACCATCGTCACCGGCTTCGGCGTCGCCGTCATGCAGCCCTCGCTGCCGCCGCTGGTGCGGGCCTGGCTGCCCGATCGCATCGGCTTCGGCACCGCGGTCTACACCAACGGGCTGCTGATCGGGGAAATCCTGCCGGTAGCGCTGATGCTGCCGGTGGTGCTCCCCCTGGTCGGCGGAAGCTGGCGGCTCGCCTTCGCCGTGTGGGGCATTCCCTGCCTCGCGATTGCGGCGGTCATTTTTGTCCTGGCGCCCCGGCCGGCGGCGACCCATGCCGATCCGCTGGTGCCGCGGCGGTGGTGGCCGGACTGGAAGAGCGGGCTGTTGTGGCGGCTCGGCCTGATGCTGGGCGGCGTCAACTCGGCCTACTTCACCACCAACGCCTTTCTGCCGGACTATCTCAATCATCTCGGCCACGGCGACCTGATCGGCCCCGCCCTCACCGCGCTCAATGTCGGGCAATTGCCGGCCTCGTTCCTGCTGCTCGCGCTGGTGGGGCGGGTGGAGCGGCACGCCGCCACCTATCTCCTGTTCGGGGGGCTGACGCTCTGCGGCGCGCTGGGGATCATTTTCGGCAATGGCGCGGTGATCGTCGTCTCCGCCGCCCTGATCGGATTTGCCGCCGCCGCGATCCTCATCCTCGTCCTCGCCCTGCCGCCGTTGTTGAGCCAGCCGGAGGACGTGCCCCGCATGGCGGCCGGGATGTTCACCATCAGCTATTCATGCGCCGTGGTCGTGCCGATCGTGAGCGGTCTTGCCTGGGACGTAACCGACGTGCCGGCGGTGGCATTCATTCCCATCGCCCTGGGCGCCGTCCTCATCATCGTCCTGGCCCCGACGCTGCGGCTGGGTAGCCGGGGCGGCGCCCGTGTGTGATACGGATGGGTCAACCTCCCACCATTCGCCTTCCAACACAAGGACGAACCCGTGACCGACACTGCCTCCCGCATCACCGCCGAGTCTTTCCTCACCCGCCTGGCCGATCGCGGGGTCGAATATGTGCTGGCCAATGCCGGCACCGATTTCGCGCCGATCATCGAGGCGCTGTCGCGCAATCCCGGCAGCAACCGGAAATATCCCCGCGTCATCACCGTGCCCCACGAGAACGTCGCGGTGTCGATGGCGCACGGCTATTACCGCGTCAGCGGCAAGCCGGCGGTCGTGATGGTGCACGTGACGGTCGGCACCGCCAATGCGATCTGCGGCATCATGAACGCCTCGCGCGACAATGTCGCCGATCCTGCTCGGCGCCGGCCGCACGCCCCTCACCGAGACCGGCCACCAGGCCTCGCGCAACCGCTCGATCCATTGGGGCCAGGAGATGTTCGACCAGGGCGGCCTCGCGCGCGAATTCGTGAAATGGGACTACGAGCTGCGCGCCGGACAGTCGGCGGATTCCATCGTCGACCGCGCCCTCGATATCGCCATGAGCGAGCCGCGCGGGCCGGTCTACCTCACGCTGCCCCGCGAGGTCCTGGCCGACCCCGCGGTGGCGCCGCGCCGCGAGACCGTCGCGCGCCGATGGGCGCCAGCGCGCCGGTGCCGTCCCGCGCTGCGATCGAGGAAGCCGCCGCGCTCATCGCCAAGGCGGAGTTCCCGCTGATCCTGACGTCATCGGCCGGGCGCGAACCGGCAGCGATGGCGGCGCTCGCCGCGCTCGCCGATGAATTCGCGCTGCCGGTGGTGCAATCGGAAGCCCGCGACGTCAGCCTGCCGACCGACCATGCCATGTGCCTCGGCTTCGATGCCGCGCCCGTATCTCGGCAAGGCCGACGTGATCGCGGTGTTCGACAGCGCGGTGCCGTGGATCCCGCGCGCCCATGCGCTGCGAGCGAACGCCAAGGTGATCTGCTTCGGCCCCGACCCGCTGTTCACGCGCTATCCGTTCCGCGAATTCGAAGGCGATCTCCTGGTGACCGGCGAGTCCTGCGCCGCCTTCACCATGCTGCGCGAGGCGCTCGGCGAAGCGATGAAGGGCAACGGCGCCGCGATCGACGGCGCGCCGCAAGGCGATCGCCGCGATGCGGCAGGAGATGCTCGCCAAGCGCCGCAAGCTGATCGAGCAGGTCAAGACCCAGACCCCGATCCACCCGCTCTATCTCGCCCACTGCCTCAACGAGCTCAAGGCCAAGGACGCCATCATCGTCAACGAGCTCGGCCTGCCGGTCAGCGGGCTCGACCTGACGGTGGCGCGCAGCTATCTCGGCTCGAGCCTCGCCGGCGGCCTCGGCTTCGGGCTCGGCGCCGGCCTCGGCGCCAAGCTCGCCGCGCCCGATCGCGAGGTCATCGCGGCGGTCGGCGACGGCTCCTATTATTTCGGCAACCCGCTGGCGTTTCACTATGTCGGCCGCTCCGAGAAATTGCCGACGCTGACCATCATCGCCAACAATCACGCCTGGGGCGCGGTGCGCCAGGCGACCCGCGACGTCTATCCCGACGGGCACGCCACCAAGGCCAACGTCATGCCGCTGGTGGAGCTCAACCCGGCGCCGGCTTTCGAGATGGTCGCGGAATCCTGCGGCGGCCGCGGCGAAAAGGTCGAGACCTCGGACCAGTTGATGCCGGCGCTGCGCCGCAGCTTCGACGCGATCCGCTCCGGCACGCCGGCGCTGCTCAACGTCACGACGCAGAACCGCTCCTGACCTGCCGCCAGTCTGCTTCACCTCGCCCCGCGTGCGGGGTGAGGTACTCGGACCGCGTTTTCAGGTCCAGCCGAGCCGCCGCATGACCGCGCGGCCCATCACCCAGTCCTTGTCCTGCTCGGACAGGAACGGCAGTTCTTCGGTGAAGTGGGTGATGCGCTGCTGGTACGTGAAGTTCGGAAAGCGGTCGATGCCGGCGGTGAGGTCGGTGCCCCAGAAACAGCGACGCGGTCCGAACACGTCGAACACGCGGTTCAAGTGACCGGTCATGTCGCGGAACGGGTAGCCTTGCGACGACTTGTGCGGCACGGAAGACATCTTGACCTGCACGTTCGGGTGCTTCGCAAACGCGACCACCTCGGCAATGGCTTCCGGGATCTTGCCCTGCTTCGCCGTTTCATCTGACAGGTTCATGTGGTCGATGATGAAGACGAGGTCCGGATTGCGCTCGACAATGCGCAGGAAGTCGCCCGCGCGGCCCGCGGTCGGCGTCATCACGGGGATGCCGGCCTTGGCGGCGGCCGGCCAGAACCAATCGGCGGTGCCGTCGGTGAGCCAGCTGCTCTGCAAACGGTTGAACGTGTGGCGGACGCCCAGCATGCCGGGCTGATCCTTCCAGGTCGCGAGCAGGTCCTTCGATTTCGGGTCGTCGAGCCGCAGGCGGCCCATCACGGCGAAACGATGCGGCCACTTCTTCGCCGCCTCCATCGCGTATTCGTTGTGATAGCCCTCCCAGGACGGCGGCACGATGACGACGCGGTCGACACCGGCCTCGTCCATGCGGGCGAGGAGCTCGTAGTAGGAGAACGGCCGCGGGATGTGGGCCTGCCCGATGCCGTCGGCCGGCCAGGGACGCTCCGGCGTATTCGCGAGCCAGAGGTGGACTTGCGCGTCGACGATGGTGCGGCCCGCGGACATGGCGTTCGCGGGTGCGGATGTCTCCGATGCCAATGCGAGACCTGCGCCGGCGGCGACGGTGGTGGCGAGAACATCGCGTCGTGACAACATGGGCGGCTCCTCCTTCGCCGGCGTTCGAGCGACGCCTTGGCGTGCGGAGGCGATTGTTGCCCCTTTGCGTCCGCGTCGCAACAACGGTCCGTGCCGTTGACGACCCCGGCGCCTTCAACATACCGTGGCGTAGCGAGCCAGCGCTGCCGTCGAGTGAACCGACCGCTCGCCAAGCTGTTTTGCGCTCTATGCACGCGGATGTTTCACCCACGGGTCGCGCCCACCGGGAGGTAGCATGTCAGAGCACCTTGGAAGCAAAGTCCGACACTCGCTCACCGCCGGACTGCTGGTCGGCCTCATATGCGCCGGCATTGCTTCGGCGCCGGCGCAGCAAAGCCCACCCGATTTCTCTGCCAACAATGCGGGGTGGATTTCGGTAGGCGGCGAATGGACCCGCTTGCCAGGCAGCCCGCCGCCGGTCACGCAGGACCCCGCCCACCGCTACGTACCCAATAACACGGGCGGGCAACCGACATTTCGGATCGCGGACATCAGCAATCCCAATCTCACGCAATTCGCGAAAGACTCGCTGAAAAAGTCGAACGAGGAAGTGCTCACCGGCAAGCCGATGTGGTCACGCTCGGCGCGTTGTTGGGCAACCGGCGTTCCGGCCTTTCTTCTGACCCCGGCACAGCCGATGTTCTTCATCCAAACACCCCAGCAGGTCAGGATGATCGCGCAACATGACAACGACGTGCGCCGCGTCTATCTGAACGTGCCCCATTCGGCGAACCCGAAGCCGTCCTGGTACGGCGAGTCGGTCGGTCATTACGAGGGGGACACGCTGGTGATCGATACCATCGGCCTCAATGACAAGACCTTCGTCGACAACTTCCGCACGCCGCACAGCGAAAAGCTGCACGTGGTCGAGCGCCTTCGGCTGGTCGAGGGGGGCAGGTTTCTCGAGGCCGAACTCGTGATCGACGATCCCGCGGTCTTCATCGAGCCGCTGCACGTGACCAAGCGGTCGCGGCGTGTCGACGCAAAGCTCGCCGAGTGGCGCTGCGCCGCCGGCGAAATGAACAACCCTTTCGCCAAGGACGCCGAACCATTGCCGATGGCGAAAAATCCCGATTTCTGAGCGGCGCGACGGGGCCGATGACGAATTAGGAGATTGCACAGAGAGACGCGACCTGGCGCGTGCTCACTTACGCCTGCGCCGGCGCGAGGAACGTGAACTCCGTGTCGTCGTAGCGACGTCGGTCGATCTCGGTGAAGCCGTCCGGCGCCCGGAAGGCAGCGTCGGCCGCCTCCTCGACGACGACGAGCGCATCGGGTGTGAGCCAGCCGCCGGCCCGCAGCGAGGCGAGCGCGTGTTCCGCGAGGCCCTTCCGGTAGGGCGGATCGACGAATACGAGCGAGAACGGCTCGACCGGATGGGCGGCGCCGAGCTTGGTCGCGTCGCGGCGAAAGATGCGGGTCACGCCGCCGAGCCCCAGCGCCTCGACGTTCTGCCGCATCAGCGCGCGCGCCTCGGCGCCGTCGTCGATGAACAGCGCAAACGCGGCGCCCCGCGACATCGCTTCGAGGCCGAGCGCGCCGGTCCCGGCGAAGAGATCGAGCACGCGCGCCCCGGTGACGGGGTCGCCATGGCCATGGGCCAGGATGTTGAAGAGCGACTCGCGCAGCCGGTCGCTGGTGGGCCGGATCGCCTGCGATTTCGGCCCCGCCACGGTGCGCCCGCCCAGCCGGCCGCCGACGATCCGCATCAGCGATCCCGGTCGGGCGGCGGTCGCGGCCGCGACGGCCGCGGCCCTTTCGCGCGATCGCGCGGCGGTGGACGGGATGTCCGCTGACGCGCGGGCTTCTCCGCCGGCTCCGGCTTGGGCTTCTTGGTTCCGAACCGCTCCACCAGGATGCGGCGGCCCTTGCGGTCCTTGAGGAGGCCGGCGCGCTTGTCGGGCCGCGCCTCGTCGGCGATCTTGAGGTCGTCGCGGCGCGAGCCGCGATAGGTCCGCCGCAGCGGCGCGTCGTCCTTGCGCCAGGCATGGCCGCGGCGCGGCCGTCCCGGCGGCTTTTCCGGGCGGTCATCGCGCGGCGTGCGGGAGAGCGGCGAACCGGCTTGTCGCCCCCGGCGAGTCGGCGCGCTCGCCGCGGGGCGCGAACCCACGCTCGCGTGGGGCGCGTTCGCCACGCGGTGCGTTGCTGCGTTCGCTCCGCGCATCCGCCCGCTCGCTCCGCGGCGCGGCCTCGCGCTCGCCCCGCCACCGGTCCAGCCCGCGCGGCGTGCGGCGTTCCTCGCGGCGCTGTTCGCGCGTCCGTGGGCTTTGTCTCTCGCTCGACCATGGGGCTGGTGAAATCGCAGCCCGCCTGGCGGACGATGTCTTCGCCGAGCCGCTCGCGCAGCAGCGCCGTCTCGACCTCTTCGATCGCGCCGTCGCGCAACGCGCCGAGCTCGAACGGCCCGAACGCGACCCGGATCAGCCGGTTCACCTGCAGGCCGAGATGGCCGAGCACGTTGCGGACCTCGCGGTTCTTGCCCTCGCGGATGGCGAAGGCTGAGCCACACATTGGCGCCCTGCTCGCGCTCCAGGGTCGCCTCGATCGGCCCGTAATTCACGCCTTCGATGGAGATGCCGTCGCGCAGCCGGTCGAGCTCTGCCTGCACCACCCTTCCATGGGCGCGCACGCGGTAGCGGCGCAGCCACTGGGTGTCCGGCAGCTCCAGCACCCGGGCGAGGCCGCCGTCATTGGTCAGCAGCAGCAGCCCTTCGGTGCCGATATCGAGGCGCCCGACGCTCATGAGGCGCGGCAGCTCCTTCGGCAGGGCGTCGAAAACGGTCGGGTCGCCCCTGCGGATCGGCATTGGTGGTCACGAGGCCGGCCGGCTTGTTGTAGAGGAACAGGCGGGTGCGCTCGCGCCTTGGCATCGGCTTGCCGTCGATGGTGATGCGGTCGCGCCCGCCCACGTTCACGGCGGGCGATGGCGATCGGCTTGCCATTGACGGCCACGCGGCCGGCGGCGATCCACTCCTCGGCGTCGCGGCGCGAGCACAGCCCGGCGCGCGCCATCACCTTGGCGATGCGCTCGCCGTGGTGGCGCGCATCGTCGCCGGCCGTCGGTCGGGCGCCTTTGCCGCGGGTGGGCTTGCTGCGATCGTCCTTGCGGGTCATTGCGCTTGGCTCTTGGCCTCTTGCCATGGCGGGTCTGGTCGATAAGCATGCCGGGGATAGCAGAGTTTCACCGCGAGAACGAGCGTGGCGGATTCTTTCATGGCGGGTTCTTTCATGGACTTGGCGCTCGCGGAGGCCCGCGCCGCCGCGGCCGCCGGGGAGGTCCCGGTCGGCTGCGTGATCGTGCGCGGCGACGAGGTCCTCGCCCGCACCCGCAACCGCACGCTCGCCGACCGCGATCCCACGGCCCATGCGGAAATGCTGGCGATCCGCCAGGCGGCAGCCGCGATCGGCTCGGAACGCCTGGTCGACTGCGATCTCTTCGTCACGCTCGAGCCGTGCACCATGTGCGCCGGCGCGCTCTCCTTCGCGCGCATCCGCCGGCTCTACTACGGGGCCGCCGACCCCAAGGGCGGCGCGGTCGAAAGCGGGGTGCGCTTCTTCTCCGAGTCCGACCTGCCATCACCGCCCCGACATCTATGGCGGCATCGGCGAGCAGGAGGCTGCCGGCCTGCTGCGCTGCTTTTTCGCGGAACGACGATGAGCCGGACGTGAGCGCCGTTGAGTGAACCCAACGCTTGATCGCCGTCGCGAGCGCCGCTCTTCCCCCTCGCCCCGCTTGCGGGGAGAGGTGATGCCCTACGCGCTCAGCAGCGCCGTGAGCTTGTGCTTCAGCTCGGCCTTGATCGGCTCGGCGACGCGCAGGATCGCGCTCGCCTGGAAGAAGTCGAGGGTGCGGAAGCTGCCGACGTTGGGCCGCAGCAGCACGTCGGGCGTCTCGTGCTTGAGCTTCTCGGAAATGATCGAATTGGTCATCAGCACGACGGTGGCGATCATCGCCTCGATGGCATTGGGAACGGCGGTGCGGGTGTGGTCGGGTGGCCCCGAAATCTCCACCGCCACGATGACGTCGGCGCGGCCGCGCAGGAGGTCGAACGGCAGCGGGTTGGTGGCGCCGCCGTCGATCAGCACGCGGTCGTCGATCACCACCGGCCGCATGATCGTGGGCAGGGCGATCGAAGACGCGAGCGCCGGCTTGAGCGGGCCTGCGGTGTAGACGGCTTCGCGCCGTCCATAGAGGTCGGAGGCGACGACGCTGAGCGGAATGCCGAGCGCGCCGAACTCCGCCGGTATGGCATCGGGCAGGAACTGCTCGCACAGCTTCTCCGGATCGAGTCGCATCGCCGCAGAGAAGTCCCGGCCGAACAGGTCGCCGAACTTGCCGGCGCGCGCCACCATCAGTCGCCGCCACACCTCGGTGGGATTGTGGGCGAGGCCGAGCACGTGATGGCGCAGCGCCTTGCCGGTCATCCCGGCGGCATAGGCGGCGCCGGCCAGCGCCCCGATCGAGGAGCCCGCGATGGCGACCGGCTTGATGCCGAGTTCGTCGAGCGCCTCGAACACGGCAATGTGGGCGAGCCCGCGGGCGCCGCCGGCGCCGAGCGCGAGCGCGAAGGTCTTCATCGTGCCTGTGCCTTGGTCGCGCGTCTTCATCGCGCGTTGGCCTCGCTGGCGAACGACCACGCGGTCGCCGCCAGCGGCCGCACCATCAGCGCCTTGGCGGGCGCGTATTCGCTGGTCGCGGTGCCGTCGCGGACCCGCCCGACGATGCCCTGGTAGATCGCGGCGATGCGGAAGAAGTTGTAGGCGAGATAGGCGGCAAGATGCGGCCGCGGGTCGAGCCCGGTGCGCGCCACATAGGCGTCGACATAGTCCGCCATGGCCGGGATGCCGAGCGCCGCGAGATCATGGCCGACCAGGGAGCCGGTGCTGGCGCCGGTGTCGGTCTCCGGCATGTGCCACTTCATGAGGTGATAGGAAAAGTCCGCCAGGGGATCGCCGAGCGTCGAGAGCTCCCAGTCGAGCACCGCGCGCACCACCGGTGCGTCAGCGGCGATGATGGTGTTGTCGAGCCGGAAATCGCCGTGCACCAGCCGCACCGGCCCGGCCGGCGGAATGTTGCGCGGCAGCCATTCGATCAGGCGCTCCATGTCCTCGATCTCGTCGGTCTGCGAGGCGCGATACTGCTTCGACCATCGCTCGACCTGTCGCGCCACATAGTTCTCGCCGCGCCCGAAATCGGCGAGGCCGATGGCGGCGGGGTCGAAGCTGTGCAGGCGGGCGATGGTCGCATTGGCGGCGTCATAGATCGCGGCGCGCTCCGTCGGGTTCGACGTGGGCAGGTGGGGTTCCCAGAAGATACGGCCCTCGACGAAGTCCATGACGAAGAACGCGGTGCCGGCGACATCGGGATCGTCGCAATAGAGGACCGGCTCGGGCACCGGAAAATGCTGGCGATGGAGCGCCGCCATGACGCGGAATTCGCGGTCGACCGCATGCGCCGAGGGCAGGAGCTTGCCCGGCGGCTTGCGGCGCAGCACGAAGCACCGCTCCGGGGTTTCGAGAAAATAGGTCGGGTTGGACTGCCCGCCCTTGAACTGCCGCACCGCGAGCGGCCCGCGGAAGCCCGGCACCTTGGCCGTTAGATAGGACGCGAGCCTCTTGTCGTCGAAGCGCAGCGCCTCGGCAACCTCCTTGGTGCCGGAAAAGGCCGATTGGCGATCGATGCGGGCCATGGGAATTGCAAAATCGTGTTTGGATGCCGTGAAGCTTCAGCGGCCGGCGAAGAACGCGAGCAGCGCGCCCGCGGTCGCCTGTGGATTTTCCTCGGGCAGGTAGTGCCCGCAGTCGATCGGCGCGCCGCGCACATCGTTGGCCCATTCGCGCCAGGTGTCCAGCGGGCTCCGGGTTTCGCTCGGGATGCCGCTCTGCCCCCAGATCGCGAGCAGCGGGCAGGCGATCTTCTTTCCGGCTGCACGATCGGCTTCGTCGTGGGCGAGATCGGTGGTGCGGCCGGCGCGATAATCTTCGCAGGTCGCGTGGATGCGCAGCGGGTCCTGGAACGCGGTGCGGTAGTGGGCGAGCGCGCGCGGATCGAACACGTCGAGGCTTTTCGCCTTGGTGCCCGGCGCGGTCTTCCAGTCCCAAAACGCGACGGGGTCGCGGCCGATGACGTTTTCCGGCCCCGGCGCCGGCAGCGCCAGGAACGTCCAGTGCCAGATGCGATAGGCGAGCCGCGCATCGATGTCGTGCCACATGGCATAGGTCGGCACGATGTCGAGCACGGCGAGCCTTTCGAGCCGACCGGGATGGTCGAGGGCGAGGCGATACGACACCCGGCCGCCGCGGTCATGGCCGGCCAGCGAAAAGCGGGCATGGCCGAGCTCTTCCATCACCTCGATCATGGCGGCCGCCATGGCGCGCTTGGTGTAGGGCGCGTGATCGGGCGCGGCCTGCGGTACCGCCGACCAGCCGTAGCCGGGAAGATCGGGAATGATGAGCGCGAAATGCTTGCCGAGCTCCGGCGCCACCCGGTGCCACATCACATTGGTCTGGGCGTAGCCGTGAAGCAGCATCAGCGGCGGCCCGCTGCCGCCGCTGCGCGCGAAGATGCGGCCCGCCGACGTATCGATCCAATGGGAGGCGAAGCCGGGATAGAGATCGGCGAGATCGGGCATGGGGGTGCTCATCGTGTGTCCGGCATCAGCACGGTCGATTTTGGAATCGCAGCCAGCTGTAGCCCGGGTTGAGCCTCAGTCGCTCAAAGGGTTCCGCCCGCCGGGCTGAAATGATCCTGATCGCGTTCCCCCTCATCCCAACTGGCCCGTCATTTCTCGTTCTCCACCGCCTGCCGCGGCTCAACCCGGGGGCTGAAGGTACAAATCTACTGGTATGATTGCACCGTGAATCGCTGCCGTTCGCCCCGGCCGTTCCCGTTAGGCTACTTTGCATGGGGTTGTTTTTCAAAAAAATGAGTCGCCCAGCCGTCGCTCAATCCGGGCTACGCTTGCTGGAACTTCGGTCGACCTCGATCAGCGCGGCGAGGCCGCGCTGCGACAGCTCTGTGCACGCGGCCGAAGCCGCTTTCAGCGACTTCGATCCGCTGGACCCCGGCGTTCAGTTCGCCGCGCGGAAATGCTTCAGATCCGGCGGCTTCTGCCCCTTCTTGGCGGGCAACAAGAGGTCATCCGCGCCGCGCATGTAGACCTCGCCGTCGAGACGGATATACGGGTTGCCCTCGGGGCAACTGGCTTCGACCCACACCAATGGACGGGTCTCGCGGGCGTAGCGCTTGTTCACGGTCCAAGGCCGCGTGAGCGCATTGTCCGTGGTCGTGATGTCGTCGTGCAGGACGTTCGGATCGGCCTTGTCGAGGTAGATGCGCTCCTTGACGACGGTCTTGCCGTCCTCGTGAAACGGAACGCCGCTGGGGTCGTAGGAACGCGGGTTTTTCAGGAGGCGGGTCTCGACTTCGAGCACGTCGTACTTGCCATCGCCGTCCTCATCGATCCATTTGCCGATCGAATAGCCCTGGAAGGACGGCTCGAATTCGTCATCCTTGGGGAACTCACGGCCGTCGGTGAAAATGCGCCGCTGCTGGGTCAAATATTCGATCAGCATGTAAGTCGTCTTCTCCGTGACGATGATCTCCATCGGGAAGATCACGTTCATCACTCGCGGCATGCCGTCGGGGATGCAGGTGAAGGTCGGATCGGTGCCCTGTCCGCCCAGATTCTGGTCCTGCAGGCCGGCTTCCCATTTGAGTTGATATTCGCGTGTCAGGGGCGGCACCTGCCCGAGACGCTGCGGCTTGCTGATGTCGAATTGATTGGCGATTCCGGGTGGCCGCTTCCACTGGCCGCCAAAGTCGGGATACTTTTTCTCGTCGTGCGCCTGCGCTCCGGCGATCCCCAACACCATCGCCGCCGCAGTCGCCAGCGCAATGGCACAGATCGAGCTTCTGTCGTGCATGGATTTTATCCTCCCTGGTGACCAAGCCCCGGTTTCGAGCGGGTGCCGGCACATTGTTATGAGTTAGGCGGCCTTCGAACAATCCGGAAAAATGCTACCATCAGATCGCCCCGGGAGTCCTCTGGGGAATTCCGGTGAATCATGCTTTGATAGTATCCTGCGTTCAGGATGCCGAACAGGCACCAGCGCAACCAAAAATCAGAGGGAGGAGACATGTTGAGGCTCTTGGCTACCGGGATAGTGACATCCATCGCGATGGTGAGCAGTGCGCCGGCGCAGCAGTTGTTGGCTGAGCGCGGCGCCTATCTCGTCAACGGCATCGGCGGGTGCAACAATTGCCACACCCCGCGGGGGCCGGGTGGCGCGCTGCAACTCGACAAGCAGCTTTCAGGCGGCACGCAGACCTTCCAGGCCCCGCAATACACGGTGAAGGGCTCGAACCTGACGCCCGACAACGAGACCGGTCTCGGCCAATGGTCCGACGCCCAGATCAAGATCGCGCTCACGAGCGGCAAGGGCCGGGATGGCCACAAGCTTGCGCCGAACATGCCGTCGGCGGTCTACGGGTTCCTCACGCTGCGCGATCAGGATGCGATCATTGCCTATCTGCGCTCGCTTCCGGCGGTCAAGAACGCGGTGCAGAAGCCGGAGTACAAGGCTCCGTTCGACATTTCGCCGTACCCCAACATCAAGGAGATGAGCGAGGCCGACCTGACTGATCCGCTCAAGCGCGGCCAATACCTCATGGGGCTCGGCCACTGCATGGTCTGCCATTCCAAGGGCACGCCGCCCGACAAGATGGACTACGTGAACGGGCTCGGCGGGGGCGGCCGCAAGTTCGGCCCGCAGCAGAACGTGATCGCCGCCAACCTCACCACCAAGGGCGTCGCCTCCTGGACCTTTGACGAGTTCAAGCGCGCGCTCACCGAGGGGGTCTCCCGCGACGGCCGCAAGCTCAATCCGCCGATGGTCGACTTCGCGCAATACTACAAGACGATCACGGACGACGATCTCAACGCGATGTTCGCCTATATGAAGACCCTCAAGCCGGTCGATTAGGGCAGCCCGCAAGCGCAACGCCCGTGGAACTGCAGGAGTGGGCTGCACGGGCCCACTCCGTGATCTTGGAGTAGCGCCTTTGGCGCCAGGATCACGCGGGCGGGACGCGATTCGCTGAGGCCAACCGCGCCGGCCTCTGATCAGTCGCCGGGCGCCCAGTGCACGCCCCGGTTCGCGCACTTGCCCCAGTCGAGTGCGCCAACCTCTTGTTTGATCCAAGCGCGGAAAGCCTGGACGTTGGGGTGGTCCTGCCGCCGCTTTGGGCAGACGAAGTGATAGGCGCGGCCCGAGCGTAAATAGAGCTCAAAGGGAATCGCCAGCCGCCCCGTGCGGAGCTCGTCATAGGCCAGCACGTCGTGCGCGAGGAGCACTCCGGCGCCTTCGACCGTCGCGTCGAGCGCGTGGTCGGCACTGTTGAAGCGCAGCCCGCGGCTGACATCGACGCCCTCCACGCCGGCCACCCTGAACCAGTCGGCCCAGGTCGGCACATCGGCACGATTGCTGAGCGTGTCGTCATGGATCAGCGGCACGCCTTTGAGCGCTGACGGCAACGTGAAGGGCCCGTACGTCTCGATCAGCTTGGGGCTGCACACCGGCATCAAGGACAGCTCGATCAGCTTCTCGACCACGAGCTCGGGGTCCGGCGTGGCATCGATGCGGAGATTGCGAACCGCAACGTCAACCCCGTCGGTCGTGAAATTGGCATTGCCAATGGACGAGGAAACGCGAGCATCGATCTCGGGATAGGCGCCCGAGAAGCGGTAGAGCCGCGGCGCCAGCCACTTCGAGGTAAAGCCCGGCGGCGTGCTGATCACCAGCACGCGAGCGTCGCTCGCGTCTCGCAGGGCGGCCACGGCGTCTCGGATATGGATGAAGCCGGCTTGCAGGCCGGGGAACAGCTGCTTGCCCGCCGGCGTCAGCGCGATCGACCGCACGCGCCGCTCGAACAGCTTCAGGCCGAGCAGCTCCTCCAGCCCGCGGATCTGGTGGCTCAGCGCGCCTGCCGTCACGCGCAGTTCCTGCGCGGCCTTGGTCAGGCTGAGATGGCGCGCAGCGGCTTCGAATGCGCGTAGCGCGTTGAGCGGAGGCATCGGCGTATGCACGAGTTTTTCTCACTCATGAACTGAGAGAACATCCTTTGTCATAGCCGCGTGCGAGGGTCAATATCACTCAAACAGGAAGTATCAAATGAGGATATCTCAAACGTCATAAACGGAGTCAGCCCCATGACTTACGCGGCACATCACGAGAATTTGGTCCCATATGCGGGCGGCGAGCACCCTACGAAGCACGAAGCTGTCGCAGCAAGGCCTGGCGTTTTGCGGCGCATCTTCGACGCCGTCATGCATTCGCGTCAGAGGCATGCCGATCAGCAGATCGCCGATTTCCTCGCCCGGTCGGGCGGTCGCATCACCGATGATCTGGAGCGGGAGCTGATGCGGCGGATATCGACGTCGAACTGGAGGATGCGTGACTGAGCGGAGGCTGCAAGCCGGCTGTTTGGCACCTCGCCCGCCCGTCTCGACGACGGACGTGCGTCGTCGGGCGGGGTCGCCATGCGCCGATGTCCGCGGCCATGGCTCGGAGCGTGCGGGCGGTAGTTCGCTTTGGATCTGGCCGGGGGGACTGGGGCGGCACGACGATCTTTCCGCGCTGGGTTCTGCCTGCGCGGGCGAATGGCCACGTGTTACCTTCGACGCTGAAAAACAACGTGTGAGCCATGGCAACTGACATGCACGACCCGGCCTCCTATCGCCGCATCCATGGCAGCTGCCATTGCGGAAATATTCGACTCACGTTCGACCGCCCCGATTCTGCGGAGGCTATCCCGGTCCGCGTTTGCGGCTGCGGCC
The DNA here is from genome assembly GCA_963791375.1 of uncultured Alphaproteobacteria bacterium. GTDB lineage: Bacteria > Pseudomonadota > Alphaproteobacteria > Rhizobiales > Xanthobacteraceae > JAJPKK01. Next base: position 57,006 of record CAWBSI010000024.1, on the reverse strand, counting down.
TATGTACAAAGCACGGGGCTGCCTGGACCTCGCACCCGGATGGCCGATTTCATCTGCGGATCACCGATGACTCGCGGGTGACGCGATATCGGTTTGGGACGAAGACCGCGGACTTTCATGTTTGCCTGACGTGCGGCGTGATTGCGATCGTAACATGCATGATCGAGGGAATTCGATATGCCGTGTTCAACGTAAACACGTTCGACGACGTAGATCGGTCGCAGCTCGTCGAGACGGCCACGAATTTCGACAGCGAGACAACGGAAAACCGACTGATGCGACGACGGCGCAACTGGACGCCAGAGGCAGTCCACGGTGAGGGGTAAGTTGGGCGGCGAACCACTGAATTGCGCGCGCTACCGCTTCGCCTCCCGGCTCGGGCGCGCAGGCCGGGAGCCTCGTGGCCGGCGCGCGCCATGTACTCCGTGTAGCCGCCGCTGTACCGGTGAATGCTCTCGGGCGTCAGCTCACCCCTTTTCCCGTTCCACTGCGCGCGCGCCGATGTCGCGGCGGCAGAAGCCCTCCGGCCACACGATCTTGTCCACCGCCGCATAGGCACGCGCGCGGGCCTCGGCAAAAGTCTTTCCCGCCGCGGTCACGTCGAGGACGCGGCCGCCATTGGCGAGGATGCGGCCGTCTTCCTTGCGGGTGCCGGCGTGGAAAATCTCCACGCCGTCGATCTTCTCGGCGTCGCCGAGGCCGGTGATGACCGAGCCTTTCGCGTAGTCGCCGGGATAGCCCTTCGCCGCCATCACGACGGTGAGCGCGACGTCGGGATACCAGCGCAACGCGAAGTTCTTGAGCATGCCGTCGCGCGCCGCGATCAGCGCCGGCACAAGGTCCGACATCAGCCGCAGCATCAGCACCTGGCATTCGGGATCGCCGAACCGCACGTTGTATTCGATCAGCTTCGGCCCTTCGGCAGTGATCATCAGTCCCGCATAGAGCACGCCCTTGTAAGGCGAGCCCATCGCCTTCATTGCGCGCAGCGTCGGCAACACGATCTCGTCGAGCGCGCGCCGCTCCAGTTCCGGCGTCATGACAGGCGCGGGCGAAACGGCGCCCATGCCGCCGGTGTTGGGACCGAGGTCGCCGTCGAAGGCGCGCTTGTGGTCCTGGGCGGTGGCGAGCGGCACGGCGTTCTCGCCGTCGCTGAGTACGAAGAACGAGGCTTCCTCGCCGGCGAGGAACTCCTCGATGACGACGGCGCTGCCGGCCTCGCCGAGTGCGCCGCCGAACACCATGTCGACGGCGGCCTCGGCCTCCTGCGTCGTCGCCGCCACCACGACGCCTTTGCCGGCGGCGAGCCCGTCGGCCTTGACCACGATCGGCGCGGCCATCCGCCGCAGGTATTCCTTGGCCGGCGCCGCGGCGTCGAAGCGCTCATAGGCCGCGGTCGGGATGTTGTTGGCGCGGCACAGATCCTTGGTGAAGCCCTTGGAGCCTTCGAGCCGCGCCGCCGCTTTGGTCGGGCCGAACGTCTTGATGCCCGCGGCTTCCAGATCGTCGACGAGGCCTGCGACCAGCGGCGCTTCCGGCCCCACCACCACGAAGTCGATGATCTTTGCCCGGCAGAAGCCAATAACCGCGCTGTGATCGGCGCAATCGAGCGCCATGCATTCGGCTTCCCGGGCGATGCCCGCATTGCCCGGCGCGCAATAGACCCGGTCCACCAGCGGGCTCGCCGCAATCTTCCAGGCGAGCGCATGTTCGCGTCCGCCGCCGCCTATAAGAAGGATGTTCATGAATGCCTGCTGCAGGACGAAATAAGCGGCAGGTGGTGTAGCATGCTACCGCTTTGTCGCAATACGGCGAGCCGTCGCGCGCCGCCTGCATGTGGACAGGTGGGCCGCCCGCCGGCCGGTGAGTCTTCGACTGGACCGGGGGCGCCGCGGCCGCTAGTGCTGCGATGCAAACAAATGCTTCGGAGTGCCGCGAGAACCGATGCGAGAGCCGATGCGAGAATCGATGAACGAGCCGCCGCGCATCAACATTCCGGAATGGACGGTGACCGAGCTTTCGGCCGCGCTCAAGCGCACCGTCGAGGACACCTATGGCCACGTGCGCGTGCGCGGCGAAATCTCCGGCTATCGCGGGCCGCATTCGTCCGGCCATGCCTATTTCGCCCTGAAGGACGAAACCGCCCGCATCGATGCGGTGGTCTGGAAGGGCGTGTTCGGCCGCATGCGAATCAAGCCGGAGGAGGGCCTCGAGGTCGTCGCCACCGGCCGGCTCACCACCTATCCCGGCCGTTCCAACTACCAGATCGTGATCGAGACGCTGGAGCCGGCGGGCCTCGGCGCGCTGATGGCGCTGCTCGAGCAGCGCAAGCAGAAGTTCGCCGCGGAGGGTCTGTTCGACGAAGCGCGCAAGCAGCTTCTGCCCTACCTGCCCGTGGTCATCGGCGTCGTGACGTCGCCCACCGGCGCCGTCATCCGCGACATCCTGCACCGCCTCGTCGGACCGCTTTCCGCGCCACGTGCTGGTGTGGCCGGTGCGGGTGCAGGGCGACGGCGCGGCGGAGGAAATCGCCGCGGCGATCCGCGGCTTCAATGCGCTGGCCAGGCGACGGCGCCATACCGCGGCCCGACCTCCTCATCGTCGCGCGCGGCGGCGGCTCCATCGAAGACCTCTGGTCCTTCAACGAGGAGATCGTGGTTCGCGCCGCCGCCGACAGCCTGATCCCGCTGATCTCGGCGGTCGGTCACGAGACCGACGTGACGCTGATCGATTTCGTCGCCGACCGCCGCGCCCCGACGCCGACCGCCGCGGCGGAAATGGCGGTGCCGGTCCGCATCGAATTGCTCGACCGCATCGACAGCCTGGTGCGCCGGTCGCTGTCGTCCTGGGCGCGGGCTCACGACCATCGCCGCACCGAATTGCGCGCCGCGGTCCGGGCGCTGCCGTCCGCCGACATGCTGCTCGCCGTGCCGCGGCAGCGCCTCGATGCGAGCGCCGACCGGCTGCCGCGCGCGCTCATCGCCAATGCGCAAGCGCACCATGCCGCCTATTCCCGGGTCGCCGCGCGGCTGACCCCGCACACGCTGCGCATACCGATCCTGCGCAATCGCGAGCGGGTGCAGGGCCTCGCCGCACGCGCCGGCCAGTGCATGCGGGTGCATGGCGAGCGCCGCCGCGACCGCTTCGCCGCGGTGGCGGCGCGGCTCTCCGCCGGCCTGCGCGCCAATGCCGAGGCCCAGCGCGTGCGCATCGCGCGCAGCCGCGAGCGGATCGAAACCCTGAGCGCCCGCGCCGCGCGCGCGGCGGCGACCTTGATCGACCGGCGCCAGGCGCGGCTCGAGCGCGCCGGCCAGCTCCTCGCGGCGCTGTCCTATCACGGCGTGCTGGCGCGGGGCTTTGCGCTGGTGCGCGGCCGAAGGCGGTCAGCCCCTGCGCGCCGCCGCTGCGGTGAGCCCGGGACTGCGGCTCGATATCGAATTCGCGGACGGCCATATCGGTGCCACGGCCGACGGTGCCACGACGGGAGGTGCAAGGCCCGACCGTGAGACCGGTGGTGCCGTCGCCGGTGGAACGCGCCCGGTCACGGAGCGCGCCGCTGCCGATCCGCCGAGGCCGAAGCTTCGGCGCGGCGACAATCCCGGGCAGGGCTCGTTGTTCTGACGACCGGAGGGCTATCTCACCGCCCGAGCCATTGCGTCACCCGCTTCTGCGCATCGGCGCGCGCGGTGGCGTTGGTGCCGGAATGGATGCGTCCGGAGCCGTCGGCGGAGAAGGCATAGCCGCCCCGGATCTGCGGTGGCCGGGACGGATGGTCGAAATCGTGAAACGCGCCGGGATAGACGACGATGGAAGCCCGTGCGCTGCGGCCCCTGGCGCCGGCCACCATCCGTTCGCATTCCTGTGCAGAGGACCAGTCGTCCAGCGCTCCGATCAGGATCAGCGTCGGCACGCGGGCGCTCCAGGCGGTGGCATTCGAGGCGGCGGCAGCCGGGGTAGAACGCGACGGCCGAGCGGAAATCCGGCTTGTCGTCCCGCCCGGGATGGGGGCGCACGGTCCACAAGACGCCGGTGGCGCCGTTCGACCATCCCAGCAACGAAATCCGATCAGGCTTCGACCTCGGGCTGCTGCTGCAGCCAGCGCCGCGCGGCCGTCGCATCGGCGACGCGCTCGCGTTCGGCGCGAACCGTCTGATTGCGGTTGGCGCATTGATTGCCGAGCCCGCGCGAGCCGTAGCTGTCGGGAAAAAGCACCACGAACCCGGCCTTGACGAGCTGCTGCGCCCAGTCGCGGTAGCGCGCGGCGACGGTTCCCGATGTGTTGACGAGCCCGCCGCAATTATGCATGGCGACGACCGCGGGGAACGGCCCGTTGCCGTCGGGGCGATACAGCAGTCCCTTGAGCGTGAATTCGCCGTCGCGGAACTCGACCGGCTCCGGGCCGGCGGCCACGGCGCCGTGTCCCGCGAGCAGGACTGCCAGCAGGGCTGCCGAGGCAAGCAAAGCAAGGCCACGCATCGGGACGTACCCTGATTGTCCGTTAGGCTGTATAACACGAACGCCGGAAGCCGGAATGATGCCCGGCATAGACTTTCGGTCCAGCGAGAATCCGCGTTCAAAATCGAGGCTCGCGCTGGCACCGGCCACGAACAGGGAGGAAACAATGAAACGCATTGCGAAACTGATCGTAGCGGCGGCTGCGTGTCTCGCCGCCCCGATATCCGTCCATGCACAGAATGCAGCGGGCGGCGGCCTGCCCCAGTTCCAGGTCGATCCGTTGTGGCCGAAGCCTCTGCCGAACAACTGGATCCTCGGGCAGGTCTCCGGCATCACGGTCGACCGGTTCGATCGCATCTGGGTGGTCCAGCGGCCGGGCTCGCTGACGCCGCGCGAGCGCGCCGCCGAGCAGAATCCTCCGGTGTCCAAGTGCTGCGTCGCCGCTCCGCCGGTCCTGGTGTTCGACCAGTCCGGCAACCTCGCTGAAGAGCTGGGGCGGCCCCGGCCAGGGCTACCAGTGGCCCGAGAGCGAGCACGGCATCTATATCGACGACAACGACTTCGTCTGGCTCGCCGGCAACGGCGAGAAGGACGGCCAGCTGCTCAAATTCACCATGGACGGCAAGTTCGTGATGCAGATCGGCAAGCAGGGCGAGGGCCATGACAGCAATTCCACCGAGCGGCTGGGCTCGCCGGCGGATGTCGCCGTCGATGTCGCCGCCAAGGAGGTCTATGCCGCCGACGGCTATGACAATCGCCGCATCGTGGTGTTCGATTCCGAGACCGGCGCCTACAAGCGGCACTGGGGCGCCTACGGCAAGAAGCCGAGCGACGAGAAGACGCCGCCCTACGATCCGGCGAAGCCGGCGTCGGCCCAGTTCGGCAACCCCGTGCATTGCGTTCGCATCGACAAGGACGGCCTCGTCCATGTCTGCGACCGCACCAATGACCGCATGCAGATGTTCCGCAAGGACGGCACCTTCGTCGCCGAATATTTCTACGAGAAGAACACCCGCGCCACCGGCTCGGTCTACGAGCTCGTGTTCTCGCCGGACAAGGCGCAGAAATACATCTACATGGTCGACGGGGCGAACGGCGAGGTCCGGATCATCGACCACGCCAGCAAAGAGGTGCTCGGACGGTTCGGCCGGGTCGGCCGCCAGGCCGGCGAGTTCACTGCGGCCCACAACATCGCCGTCGACCACCAGGGCAACATCTACACCGCCGAGGTGGCGACCGGTGAGCGCATCCAACGGTTCCGCCGGCTCGACCCGCAGGATTAGGCGTGGCTTCTCCCTCCCCGACTTCGGGGAGGGCCGGGGGTTCGCGTCGGGGCCGCGCGGCACCTCGTCTGCGAAGCAAGAACCCCTCCCTACCCCTCCCCGAAGGCGGGCGCCGGAGAGCGACTGGCGCGGAGGCCAGGAAATCAAGCTTTAACCCGGCAGCCGGAAACATTATCTTGAACGCGAAAGCGCTTCGCCGCCATGGCGAAGCGCGATGCAACGGCACTGGGAGGTCTTCGTGCTCAATCGCTTCGACCCACATTCGCCGTCAGCGGGCGAAGCGGAGGTGAAGTATCTCGACGGCGACTTCCGGGTGTTGCGGCCGGGGGCGTTCGTGCGCTGTGCCGTCACCGGCACCCCGATCCCGCTCGAAGAGCTGAAATACTGGAGCGTGGAGCGCCAGGAGGCCTATGCCGGCCCCGAAGCCGTGCTCAGGCGGCTGCATCCGGTGCGGGCGGGCTAACAGGCTATCCTCGCGCGTCGAAACGCCCCGCCGCGTGCCGCGTGCCGACCGCCCCCAGCACCATCCGTTCGAACCCCGCCGCATCCCCGACCTTCAACGTCACCGGCAGTGCGCGTGACGCGTGCCAGGAGTTCGCTTGCATGGGGATCGCCGGCGAGCCGCGCCAGATCCTTCTCGGTCGTTACCAGCGCCAGGTGCTCCCGGTCGGCATGCGCCAGCAGGTCGGCGATTTCGCCGGGCGCGAAGCGGTGATGATCGGGGAAGCCCCGGCGCGCCGCCACCGCGATGCCGTTGGCTTCGAGCGTCGCGAAGAACTTGTCGGGATCGGCGATGCCGGCGAACGCCAGCACCTTCGCGCCGGCGAGCTTGGCGATCACCGCGGGGTCGGGGGCAAGCTCGCCGTCGAAGCGCGGCAGGTTGCGCCGCTGTGCCGCCGCGATCGCCGGCTCGGCGCCGGCGGCCGGGCGGCCGATCACCAGCAGGGCATCGGCGTGATCGAGCTGGGATTCGAGCGGCGCCCGCAGCGGACCGGCCGGGAACACCCGGCCATTGCCGATGCCGCGGCGGCCGTCGAGCACCGCGATGGCGAGGTCCTTGGCGAGCGAAGGATTTTGCCAGCCGTCGTCCATGACGATGGCGTCGGCTCCGGCCTGCGCCGCCGCCGCAGCGCCTGCCGGGCGGTCGCGGGCGACCACGGTGGGCGCGATGCGGGCCAGCAGCAGCGGCTCGTCGCCGACCTCTTCGGCGGGCTGCGACGTCGACCCGCACCGGGCCGGCCAGCCGTCCGCCGTAGCCGCGCGACAGAAAGAACGGCCGGTGGCCGGCCTTGATGAGAAGCTGCGCCGTCGCGATGGCGGTCGGCGTCTTGCCGCTGCCACCCACGGTGAAGTTGCCGACGCACAGGACCGGCACGGTCGCCTGCCGGCCCGGCTGCGCCATCCGCCGCGCCGCGACGAAGCCGTAGGCGGCGCCGGCCGGCGCGAGGAGCCGCGCCGCGGCGCCGTCGCCCCGCCACCAGAAATCGGGCTCACGCATCGCCTGTGCGGTCCTGGATCCGCAATTGCATGAAATAGGGTTCGAGCGCGCCGACCGTGCGTTCCAGCGCGCCGCCGAGCCGGTCGACGCAGAGCTTGGCGGCGGTGGCCGCGCGGTCGCGGGCCGGGCCGTCCTTGATCCAGGCGGCGATCCGCACCGTCAGCGTTCCGGCGTCGGTGACGAAATTCGCGCCGCCGCAGCCGTCGAGCTCCTCATAGATTTCGGTGAAGTTCGCGACATGGGGTCCGTGCAGGATCGCCGCTCCGAGCTTGACCGCCTCGATCGGATTCTGGCCGCCATGCCGGACCAGCGAGCCCCCCATGAATACGATCGGCGCCAGTTGATAGACGAGGCCGAGCTCGCCGAGAGTGTCGAACACGTAGACGTCGACCCCGCCGCCCGGCAATTCGCCGCGCGAACGTACCGCGCAACGCAGCCGCGCCGCGGTGGCGATGTCGGCGATGTCGGGGCCGCGCTGGGGGTGGCGCGGCGCGATGATGGTGAGCAGGCCGGGGAAAGTGATGGTGAGGCGGCGGTGGGCGTCGACGATCGCGCTCTCCTCGCCGGGATGGGTCGAGGCGGCGGCGACGATCATTCGCCCCTTCGTTGCGCTCGCGAGGATCGCCATCTTGCTGGCGTCGATCGGCAGGGCCGGCACATCGAGCTTGAGGTTGCCGGTGGTGGCGATGCGGGGCGCCCCCAGTGCGCCGAACCGCTCGGCATCGTCGGTCGAACGCACGAGGCAGAGGTCGAAGCGGGTGCAGCAGCGCCTCGATCGTCTTGGGCAAACGGCGCCAGCGGCGGAACGAACGGTCGGACATCCGCCCGTTGACGAGGATCATCGGAATCTCGCGCTCGGCCGCCGACATGATCATATTCGGCCACAGATCGGATTCGACGAACAAGGCGAGGTCGGGCCGCCAGTAGTCCAGGAACCGGGTGACGAAGGGCGGCAGATCGAGCGGGATGAACTGGTGGACGGCGCCCGGCGGCAGGCGCTTTTCCGCAAGCGCCGCCGAGGTCACGGTGCCGGTGGTGGCGAGCACCCGAAAGCCGCGGGCGCGCATGCACTCGATCAGCGGCATTACGGCGGCGAATTCGCCGACGCTCGCGCCATGGATCCAGATCAGCGGCCCGGGCAGCCGCGGCGCGCTGGGTTCGCCGCGCCGTTCGCCGATGCGGGCTTCATGCTCCTTGCCGCGCCGGAGCCGGTAGTCGAGCAGTCGCGGCGCGAGCGAAGTCGCCGCCCCGGACGCCGCCCGGTAGGCGGACAGGGTCAGCGGGAGCCGCTCAGCCTTGGGCATGACGGTCCTTGCGGTCGACGATCGTGTAGGCGCGGGCAGTGACCTTCTTGAGCCGCTGCTCGACTGCAATGCGGCACTCCTCAAGCATAGCCTCATCCGCGTCGCTCGGCACCCTCACCGGCTCGCCGACCACGATCGCGATCGTTCCGAACGGGAGATTGACCGCGGAGCGGTCCCAGTTCTTGAGGGTGATGCGCCGGCTGGTGGCGACCGCCGCCGGGTAGATCGGCCGCCCGGAGAGCCGGCCGAGCATGACGATGCCTTGCCCGGCGACCTGCGACACCTTCGGGACGTCGGCGGTGAGTGCCACGTTCCAGCCATCCTGCAGGGCGGTCAGCATCGACTTGAACGCCGCCACCCCGCCTTTGAGGTCGAAACGGCGGCCATGGTCGCCCGATCCGCGGATCGGCTCGACGCCGAGCCGTTTCGCGGCGGCAGCGTTGATCTCGCCGTCCCGATGGCGCGAAATCAGGACCTTGACACGGTGGCCACGACTGAAGAACGGCGACATGAAATGCTGCCCGTGCCACAAGCCGACGATGATGGGCAGTTCGGGCTCCACCTTTTCGTAGAAATCCGGCGGCTCGAGGACGAGGCGGTTCGTCCACCACACCAGCCGCAAAAATTCGGCCGTGAGGATGCCCAACACTTTCTGGACGGCTGGCGACTGCGCAATGCGCCTGGAAGAAAACATGCGAAGCGGTCCGCTCCCCTTTCGAGCGCTATCATCTCAGGTTATATCGGACGGCGCTCAATTCCCTTTGATTTTGAGCATGAACCGGTTCGGAAAGTCTGCAACTTTTCGGGTCACGCTCTGTTCCGCTCACACGGAATCGTCATGGCCGGTCAAGCCCGGCGATGACGTCTGCGGGTGCTTCGATCTCATCGGGGTCATGCGTCGGGATCGAGCAGCCGGTGCAAATGGACGATGAAATAGCGCATCTGCGCGTTGTCGACGGTTTGCTGCGCCTTGCCCCTCCAGGCCGAATAGGCGGTAGCGTAATTCGGGTAGACGCCGACGATGTCGAGATTGTCGAGATCCTTGAATTCGGTCGCGTCGAGGCTGCTCAATTCGCCCCCGAACACGAGATGAAGCAATTGCTTGGGTTTGGAGTCGCCGGTCATCGATGATTTCCCTCAGCCGGCGCGCCCACGCCGGTCGTTAGCGCAAAGGTGCGTCCGACGAGCAAAAGAGCGTGCTCAATGCCCGATGGCGCAGGCGCCCCGCTGCAACGAGCATGCCATGTGTCAGGGTCGCGCCGTTGTAGGAGAGTGTGGCTCCCTCGAGAGTTGTCAGAGCGCCGCCGGCTTCGTGCACCAAAAGATCGGCGGCTGCAAGGTCCCAGTCGTGGCTGTTGCCGCCGGCAAAAGCCGCGTCGAGCGTGCTGTCGGCCACCCGCGCAAGGCGCAGCGCCAGCGAATGCACCCGGGTTGCGATCACGACGTCCGGGACAGCTGTGGCGACCTGATCGAGCAGGCGTTTCGGGCCGGAAATCCGAGCGCCGGCAAGCGCTTCCCCGGCGGTGGCGCGGATCGCAAGTCCGTTGCGGGTGACGCTTGCTCCGGCGACGGCCAGAAAGAACTCCTCGCTGGCGGGCGCATAAAGCGCGGCGACGACCGGCCTTCCATCCTCCACCAGCGCGACCGACACCGTCCAGTCCGCCCGCCCGGCGAGGAAAGCGCGGGTGCCGTCGATGGGATCGACGATCCACACCCTGCGCGCCGAAAGCCGCGCGGGATCGTCCTCGGTTTCCTCCGACAGCCACGCGGCATCGGGGACGATTGGCGCCAACTGCGCCTTGAGGAGGGTGTCAACGGCGATGTCGACCTCGGACACCGGGGAATCATGCCCCTTGACCCAGCTCTTCACCGGCCTCTTGGAAGCTTCCAGCGCCAGCACCCCGGCGCTTCGCACCGCGCCCGCGAGGCGCTGCGCCACCGCGGTCAGATTCTGCTTGTTGGGATCAGACCCCGGCAACGGTCAGGTCCTCCACCCGCACCGTGGGCGCGTTGATGCCGTAGCGGAAGGTCAGGTCGTTGGCGGGCGTCAAGGTGCGGAAGATGTCGCGGAGATGGCCGGCGATCGTGACCTCGCTGACCGGATAAGTGAGCTCGCCGTGCTCGATCCAGAAGCCGGCGGCGCCGCGGCTGTAGTCGCCGGTGACGACGTTGGCGCCCATGCCGATCAGATCGGTCACGTAGAGTCCGTCCTCGATGTCCGCGATCAGCTCCTGCGGCGATGCGCGGCCGGCCTCCAGGTGCAGATTGGTGGCGCCCGGCGACGGCGCCGACGACACGCCGCGCTGGGCATGGCCGGTCGTCTCGAGGCCGAGTTCGCGCGCAGTGGCGCAGTCGAGAATCCAGGTTTTCAGCACGCCGTTCTCGACCAGCGCCCGCCGCGACGTCGCCACGCCCTCGGCGTCGAAGGGCTGCGAACGCAGGCCGCGCGGCCGCAGCGGATCGTCGATGATGGTGATGCCGTCGGCGAAAATCCGCTCGCCCATGGCGTTCTGCAGAAAGCTCGTCTTGCGCGCGAGCGCGCTGCCGTTGATCGCCGAGGACAGGTGCCCGATCAGCGAGGAGGCGACCCTGTGGTCGTAGACCACGGGAACGCGCCGCGTCGTCACCTTGCGCGGATTGAGGCGCTTGACCGCCCGTTCGCCGGCGGAGCGCCCGATCTTCTCGGCGGCTTCGAGATCGGCGCCGTGACGCGCCGAGGAGAAATCGTAGTCGCGCTCCATCCCGGTGCCTTCGCCGGCGATCGCCTCGATGGATATGCCGTGCCGGGAGCCGAGATAGGCGCCGCGAAAGCCGCCGCTCGTCACCAGCACCATGCCGCCGATGCCGGCCGAGGCGGATGCGCCGCCGGACTTGGTCACGCCCTTGACGGTGATGGCGGCGCGCTCCGCGGTGCGGGCGAGCTCCTCGAGTTCGCGCACCGTCGGCAGCGCTGCATCGAGCAGGTCGAGATCGGGCAGGTCGCGCGCGAGCCATTTCGGGTCGGCGAGTCCGGCGAAGCGATCCTCCGGCGCGGCGCGCGCCATCGCGACCACGCGCTCGGCGATCGCGTCGACATTGGTTCCCCCGGACAGATCGTTGGTCGAGACCACCGCCTGGCGGCGGCCGACAAAGGCGCGCAGGCCGACATTGTCGCCTTCGGAGCGCTGCGACTCCTCCACGCTGCCGTCGCGCACGTCGATCGATTGCGAGATGCCGCGCACCGCGACCGCGTCCGCCGCGTCGGCGCCGTGGCGCCGCGCCGCCTCGACGAGACGCTCCGCGATCTTGGTCAGGCTGGATTGGTCGAACAGGCTCGTCATTGGCGGGGGCTCTCGGTTGGTGCAAGCGCTTGCTGATGCAATGAAGTGATGGGCCTGAGATGGGCACGGCGCCGGCCCAAACAAGCGGAATTGAGCAGGTTCGGCAACACCTTATCAAGCATCATTTGCGAAGGGTGGCGGCAACGGCGGATTAACCAGGCTTTTTAAGCGGATCGGGACGTTCACGCGCTAATGTCGCTTGATCAACGAGGGGCCATCAGAGCCTCCGGGGCGACAGGGTTTAGCGAGGCGTTGAATGAGTGCCGGCGGGGCCAAGCCTGCCGGGTCGAGTCGCACTTTGCGGCTCGACCCTCTCGCGTTGCCGGTGCAGTTTCGCACCGACGATGCGGGTGCCGACGAGCAGGTCCGGCTCGTCGAGGTTCACCACGAAGGCGTCGTCGTGCGCCGCTCGGTGCGCGGCATCCCGATCGCGGTGTCGTTGCCGGTCTCGGCGTTTCTCGGCGTCGCGATCCGGCTGTTCCCGCCGGACCACGGCGGCGGCGCCAGGGTCGCCGTCATCCTGGAACATCGCGATCCCGCCTTGTCGGTTCCCCTGTTCACCGCGACCGACAGCAATGACGTGTTCGCCGAATGGCAATTGTGGGCGCGCGCATTCGCAGTGCCGATGCTGATCGCCGATGCTGACGGCACGCTGCGCGAGCCGTTCACCCGCCTCGGCGGGGTGCGGGTCGAGAAACCCTGTGCGCGCAGGCGTCGCCGCGGTTCGATCGCGACAAGGCGTCCGCGCATCCTGATGCGCCGCAAGCCGGGCCGCCTGCAGGCCGATCCGGCCGTCCACCGCGGACGCGAGATCATCGCGAGGGATTAGATCTTCTTCTCCCTCCCCGTTTCCGGGGAGGGCAGGGGTGGGGTCTTCTCGAGGCTCAGCAAGAACCCCACCCTGCCCCTCCCCGAAGTCGGAGAGGGAAAAAGAGCGCTACGCCGCGTGCAAATACGCGTCTGCCAGCATCCCCGCGAACAGGATCAGCCCGGCATCGCGGTTGGCCTTGAACAGCCGCAGGCATTGGTCGGGATCGTCGATGTCGAGGCGCACGATCTGCCAGGCGAGGTGGCCGGCGAATGCGGCGAGCCCCAATGCGAAGGCGGCTCCCGCGCCGGCGAAAACGCCTGACAGGCCGATCAGGGCGACGGCGAAGCCGTAAAAGATCGCGAGCATCGGCTTGGTGCGCGGGCCGAACAACAGCGCCGTCGATTTGATGCCGATCAGGGCGTCGTCCTCGCGGTCCTGGTGGGCGTAGATGGTGTCGTAGCCAATCACCCAGGAGATCGCTCCCGCATAGAGCACGAGCGCCGGCGCATCGAGCCGGCCGAAGGCGACCGCCCAGCCCATCAGCGCGCCCCAGGAGAAGGCGAGGCCGAGGACGATCTGCGGCCAGTAGGTGATCCGCTTCATGAAGGGATAGACGACGACGATGCCGAGGGAGGCGATCCCCGTCCCGATGGCAAAGCGGTTGAACTGCAGCAGCACGGCGAGGCCGACCAGGGCCTGGACCACCAGGAATGCCGCCGCCTGTGCGGCGCTGACCTGGCCGGACGGGATCGGCCGCGACCGGGTCCGCTCGACGCGGCCGTCCAGGTCGCGGTCGACGATGTCGTTCCAGGTGCAGCCCGCTCCGCGCATGGTGAATGCGCCGATGAAGAACAGCAGGAGATGCCATGGACTGGGCAGCGCCTCGCGCGCCGCGATCGCGGCGAGACCTGCGGACCACCAGCACGGGATGAGGAGCAGCCAGGAACCGATCGGGCGGTCGAGGCGGGCCAGCCGCAGATAAGGGCGCGACCACGCCGGAGCGGCGCGGTCGACCCAGTTGCCGGTCGAGTCCGCGACGCGCCCGAAGCCCGCGCTCATCGTTGGATGGCGTTGCCGGTCAATGTGTCGAGATAGTTGGCGCCGGTTCTCTTGGTGTCGAGCTGCAACCGGTTGGTGCCCAGCGCATCGCTCAAGCTGGGAGCCGCTGCCGCCGCGGCGGCGGGGGCGGCCGAACAGATGTTGGTCCGCGCCTGCTCGGTCCGCGCATGAACCTGCTTCAACTGATTGACGACTTCACTGGGGATGCCGCAGCTGGCGACCCCGGTTTCCGCGAATTTCAGCCACTTACCTTCAGCGGCGGAATAGGCCTGAACGATCTTGCACATCTCCTCGCGAGCCACTTTGTGGTCTTGCGCAGCCTTAGCCGCCATCCCCTTCTTCTGGACTTCGTCGCGCAACTTGCCGAACTCCACGACACAGGGGGGCGGGCCGCCTCCTCCACCACCACCAAACGGTGAAGCCTGGGGCGGTGCAGCGCCCATCATCGGGGTGGGCGCACCCATGGGCGGCGCCCATCGGCGCCGGCGTCATGGCGGCAGGCGATCCGGCGGCGCCGGCGGTCGGCGGATTGCTCGGCCACGGCAAATTCTGCGCGGCGGCCTGGAGTGCCGACGCGAGGACAAATGCCGAGACGAGGGGAAGACAGCTTGCCCTCATGGTGCGGGACTCTCCATCCTCCAACGAGATCGCCGATAAAAATGTCGGCGATTCGTATAGAACCGGTTAACAACGCTTGGATTTGGGCGATAAGGCGGCAAACGGAACCACCCCCACCGGGCTCCATCGGGCCACTATACCTCAATTCCCGGGCGGCAGAAACCAGGCTTGCGGACGAAATCGCCATGGCCCGTTACGATTTTCGCAGCCCCCGGCTTTTTGTCGCAGCGCCCCTGCGGCCCGGCGCGACGGTGCCCCTCGATGCCGCTCAGGGCCACTATCTCGCCGGCGTCTTGCGGCTTGAGCCCGGCGATCCCGTGCTGATCTTCAACGGCAAGGATGGCGAATGGCAGGCGAGGCTTGCCGGCGCCGGCAAGCGCACTGAGCTCGGCGTCGAGCATCAGGTGCGGCCGCAGAGCCCGCCGGGCGACCTGCATTACCTGTTCGCGCCGCTCAAGCGGGCTAGGCTCGATTACATGGTGCAAAAAGCGGTCGAAATGGGCGTATCCCGGCTGCAGCCGGTGATGACCCGTCGCACCCAGGCCGAGCGGGTCAATCTCGACCGCATGCATGCCAATGCGGTCGAAGCCGCCGAGCAATGCGGCATCCTCGCAGTCCCCGAAATCGTGGCGCCGGTGGCGTTGGAGCGCGCAATCGCGGCGCTGGAGCCGGGGCGGCATCTCGTATTCTGCGACGAGGATGCGCCCGGCGCCGACCCTGTGGCCACGCTGGTCCGCGACCTCGCCCCGGGCGATTTCAAGCAGGGCGGCTCCACCGCCGTGCCGCTGGCGGTGCTGATCGGTCCGGAGGGCGGATTCGACGAGGAGGAGCGCGCTTTCCTGCGGCAGCGGCCGCATACGTCGCGGATCGCGCTAGGGCCACGCATCCTGCGCGCCGACACGGCCGCGGTGGCGGCGCTCGCCATCGTGCAAGCGGCCGCCGGTGATTGGCGCAACGATCCGCAGGCGCCGAGCCAGCCGAAATAACCGTGTGATTTCAGGGTGCTGACTGTGCTGCGTCGCGATCGCAACAGCTCGCCATATTCAGCACGGCGCAGCTATCTTCACTTGACCCCGGCTGCCTCGCGCGGCACCGTTACCGCCGCGGGCGGCAGGGGGATTTGTCGATGCGTGGGGGCGTTTTTCCGTCGGTCCTGGCGTTGGTGGTGACGGCCGTGAGCCTTTCGTGGGCGCCGCCGGCCGGGGCTGCGACCATCTTCGAAAAGGAATTCTGGCTGTCGGGGCCGCGCTATTCGGCCAAGGTGCCGCTGTGCGAGGAGCGTGGGCCGCTCGACATGATCCGCCGGCGTTTCGGCACCAAAGAGGGAAAGTTCTGGAACTCCGATCTCAAGCTCGTGGGATTTGAGCAAATCCAGGAAGTGTCGTGGCAGCCCTGGGCACCCGGCACCATTCCGCGGCGCTTCTGCAGCGCGTCCGCGCTCATCTCCGACGGAGTGCGGCGCCCGATGTATTACTCGATCACCGAGGACGCCGGGATGATCGGCGTCAGCTACGGCGTCGAGTTCTGCGTGGTCGGGCTCGATCGGGAATGGTCGTATCAGCCGGCCTGCCTGCGGGCGAAGCCCTGAGTGCCGAGACTGGGCCGCCCGGCTTTTGTTTTTGATAGGTTCGTGGAAATCACGTAGACATTCCCCGGTGCGCATTTTTGGGGAAGTCATGTACTTCGTTGTCCGCCTCCTCGCCTGCCTCGCATTGTTCGGGTTCCTCGGAGGTCTCGCGGGCGCCCAGGATCGCCGCCAGAACGAGCCCGGCAAATTCGATTTCTACGTGCTGTCCCTGTCGTGGTCGCCGTCGTTCTGTGCCGCGAATGCCGAGCGTCCGTTCTATCGATCCGATCCGCAATGCGGGGCGCGGCCGTTTTCCTTCGTCGTCCACGGGATGTGGCCGCAATATGAACGGGGATTCCCGGAATTCTGTCAGGTGCCGTCGCCGCGGCTCAACCGCAATATCGTCTCCGCCATGCTCGACCTGATGCCGAGCCCGCGCCTGATCTACCATGAGTGGGACCGCCACGGCACCTGCTCGGGTCTCTCCGCCAACGCGTTTTTCGACACCGTGCGCAAGGCGCGCGCGGTGGTGAAGATACCGCCGCAATACATGGACCTGCGGTCGCCGCTCACCGTCACTCCCGATGAGGTCGAGGATGCCTTCATCAAGGCCAATCCGGGGCTGACGCGAGAGGGCATCGCCGTCACCTGCGGCGGCCGGCGTCTCGACGAGGTCAGGATCTGTCTGTCGCGTGATCTCCAGTTCCAAGATTGCGCCGAGACCAACCGTCGTTCCTGCCGGCGCGACCGGTTGCTGATGCCGCCGGTGCGCGGCGGCTGACGAGGGGCGTTGTCGATCGCCCGGATGACGCTTCGTTCTCCTGGATCTCGCGCATGATCTCGTCCGAGAAGTTTGCAGCTTTTCGGGATCAGGCGATGCCAGACGCCACATGAACTACCGCCACGCCTTTCACGCCGGCAGCTTCGCCGATGTATTCAAGCACGCGATCCTCACCCGCGTGCTCGTGCATCTGCGCGCGAAGACGGCGCCGTTCCGGGTGATCGACATCCATGCCGGCGCCGGCCTCTACGATCTCGCATCGGAGGAATCCGAGCGCACCGGCGAATGGCGCGACGGCATCGGCCGCGTGTTCGACGCCGCGCTGCCGGCCATTGCCGGCGAATTGCTCGCGCCCTATCTCGCTGCGATACGGTCGTTCAATCCGGATGGCGCGCTACGCCATTATCCGGGCTCGCCGCTCATCGTGAGCCGCCTGCTGCGGCCCCAGGATCGCCTCATCGCCTGCGAGCTCGAGCCGGCGGCTGCGTCGGCGCTCGCCCATCGCCTGCGCGCGATCCGGCAGGCCAAGGCGATCGAGATCGACGGCTGGGTGGCGCTCAACGCCTATGTTCCGCCGACCGAACGCCGCGGCCTCGTCGTTCTCGACCCGCCATACGAGCAACCCGACGACTTCGCGCGCCTCGCCGCCGGCCTCCTCGCCGCATTCCGCAAATGGCCGACCGGGATCTACATGGCGTGGTACCCGATCAAGGGTCGCGACGGACCGGACGCTCTCACCAGGGCGTTGCGGCGGGGCGGTATCGAAAAAGCGCTTCGCCTTGAAATGATGGTCGCCCCGCCCGATGCCGAAGGCCGCCTCGCCGGTTCCGGCCTCGCCATCGTCAATCCGCCGTGGCGGCTGCAATCCGAAGCCGAGATCATGCTCGGCGCGCTGAGCGACCTGCTGGCGCGCGGTGCGCCCCGCGTAGTCGTCGATCAGATCGCCCCTTAAAGAGGCATTCCCCCTTTTCAGTCGCCATACGTGTGTTACTCTGTTTCGGGGCTCTGACGTTCGACTCCCGTTGCAGCGGGGAGGGCCTCCTCGGAGGTCGTGGAGTGACTGAGGCCGGTTGGCCGACGCCTTTTCCTGTCTGCGAATGTCCGGCCCGGCCGTCGCGCCGTGGGGCCGGCGGCGGGCAACCACGGGGAGAGGAGTTACCCCATGGCGATGACCGGTACGGTCAAGTTCTTCAACGGCGAACGCGGATACGGATTTATCAAGCCGGATGACGGCGGACGTGATGTCTTCGTACACATAACCGCGGTCGAGCAGGCGGGGCTGAAGGCGCTCAACGAAGGCCAGCGGATCACCTTCGAAGTCGAGCCGGACAAGAAAGGCAAGGGGCCGAAGGCGGTGAACCTCGTCGTGTCCTGACGTGCTGGGCCGCGCTTCGACCTCGATCGTTCTTGAAGTCGGCGAGGGCGCAAGCGCTCGCCCTGCGTTTTACAGCGCAAGCAAAAACCCCGGACGCGAGGTCCGGGGCTTTTGACCGCAATCGAAAAAAGCAACCCGTGATCAGAAGCGGAAGTTGACGCCGCCGCGCACGATGTTGGTGTTGAAATCGACGGTGTTGCCCGCCGGGGAATCCGCAGGAGGCGCCGCAGGAGGTGTTGCCGAGGTCGACGTGCAGATACTCGACCTTCGCCGTCCAGTTCGCCGCCAGCGCGAATTCGAGGCCGGCGCCGACCGTCCACCCTGCCTTGGTCTCGTTCACTCCGGTCGTGAACGGCGTGGTGGTTTCGATGTTTCCGACCGCGAGACCGCCGGTGATGTAGGGCAGCCAGCGGTCGACGGCATAGCCGATCCGGCCGCGCGCGGTGGACAGGAAGTTGTTCTTGGTGGTGCAGACATTCGCCGCGCAGCCGGCGGCGCCGTTCACGAAGCTGTTGCCGTGAATGTCGGTCCAGTCGACGTCGCCTTCGAGGCCGTAGACGAACTGGCCGAATTGCCAATTGTAGCCGACCTGGCCGCCGAACAGCCCGCCCTTCACGTCAAAGTTCGAACCGAGCGCACTCCAATTCGTGCTGCCCCAGCCGTAGCCGCCGTTCGCACCGATGTAGAAGCCGGTCCAGTTGTAGACCGGCGCGACGTAGACCGGCGGCGGGGCCTTGTACACGGGACGTCCCATGTCGGCTGCAGATGCCGAACCGGTCAATCCTGCCAGGGCCAGGAGCCCCGCGGTCGCGAACAGTAAACGCCTCATGGTACTCACTCCAGTTCAGGGATGTCGGCCGCAAACTATTTCAATAATGATCCATGTCTAGTGAAGATTTTGAATACCATATCACGATAAATTTCATGGTTCATAAGACGTTTCGTTTCTAAAAAAGCAGTATTGTCTCCATTTTTCGGTGCGAAATACGCCGCATTGCTGCCGAAATTTGGCAGCTTATCCTTCATTTTTCGCGATATTTGCAGTTATTACCTGCTCTATTCTTATGCGCTGGCTTCGGTTGCCTCCTTCGCGATCAGAAGTGATAGTTGAGGCCCAACCGCGCCACGCTGCTCGTCAGCGCATTGCTCGTCCCGATCAGGCCATAGGTCTCGCTGCCGAAGTCGATGTAGAGGTACTCGGCCTTGGCCGACCAGTTCTGGGTCAGGCCCACCTCGAGGCCGACGCCGGCGGCAAGGCCGGTGTGGAGGTTGCTCTCGGTCAGCCCAGCCAGAGTGACCTGCCCGCGCCCATAGGCGAGGCCGAGGGTGCCGTAGAACAGGATGTTGTTGAGGGCGTAACCGGCGCGGCCGCGCACGGTGCCGAACCAGGGATTCGAAAACTTGTAGTTGGCGAAGGTGTCGCTGGCGCCCGAGAACTCCAGATCGGTCTCCGCGCCGAAGACGAACTGGCCGGCTTGCCAGTTGAAGCCAGCCTCACCGCCGCCGGAGAGTCCGGAGGGATTGGCACCGCTGTTGGAGAGCGCCCCCCACTGGTAGCCGAGGTTGCCGCCGACATAGGGGCCCATCCAGCTGAAGGCGGTGTAGTAGGGGGCGGGCGCGGCCCCGTAGGGCGGCGGTCCGCCATAGACCTCCGCAGCCGTCGCCGCCGTGGCTGTCAAAGCCATCGCGGCCGCCGCTCCGGTCAGCCTGATACGCATCCGAACCTCCACCCCCGCGGCAACACACGCCGCGGCCGTCCCGAACCGGTGCTTGGCCCGTCAACATGGACTCCCGAGGTTCGCCGTGAGGCAAAATCTCGGTAACTTCATGGTTCGAGTTATCACAACCTCAGGGTTAATCGATTCTCAACACGGAACTGTTGGGAGAAGTTAAGGATAAGCAATCGTATACTTTGCTCGATCGCCTCGATTATTTGCCGATCATCAGTGGTTCGGCCCCAAGGAGGGAGCCGTCTTGTTGGGTCGCGCTACGGCGGTCCGGAGGCAGCCCCGCATGGCTGGTCTTCGCGTCCGGCGCAGCCCGGCTTGCCGGTGGCGCGCATCTCGTGCGAATCCATGACGATGGCATCCCAGACCCGCTTCCCGGCCCCGACCGCCCTCGTCACCGGAGGGGCGCAGCGGATCGGCCGCGCCATCGTGCTGGCGCTCGCCCGCAGCGGCTACGCGGTCGCGGTGCATGCGCACCGCTCGGTTGCCCCGGCGAGCGACCTGTGCGCCGAGATTGCCGCCGCGGGGGGAACCGCGGCGGTGGTCGCCGGCGATCTCGCCGATCACGGCGCCGTCCTCGACCTCGTCCCGGCCGCGGCGCGCGCAATCGGCCCGCTGACGCTCCTCGTCAACAATGCGAGCGTGTTCGAACCGGACGGGATCGGAGCGCTCGATCTCGCCCGGTTCGACCGTCATTACGGCGTCAACCTGCGCGCGCCGGTGTTCCTGGCCGAGGCCTTTGCTGCCCAAGCGCCCGCGGACGCCAACGCCTCGATCGTCAACCTGCTCGATCAGTGCGTCTTCAAGCCGACCCCGCGCTACCTATCTTATGGACTCGCCAAGAGCGCCCTTCATGCCGCGACCACGACTCTCGCCCAGGCGCTGGCGCCGCAGGTGCGGGTCAACGCGGTGGCGCCCGGGCCGGCCCTGCCGAATTCGCGCCAGGACGCCAAGACTTTCGCGCGTTTGTGCCGTGCCTTGCCGCTCGGTCACGGGCCGACGCCCGAGGAGATCGCCGACGCCGTGCTGTTCCTTGCCGGAGCCAGGAGCATCACCGGCGAAACCATTTCGGTGGACGGCGGCCAGCGCTTGAGCTGGCAGGCCGATCCGGCCAACGACGAGTAGGCGTGCGGTCGCACCCCATATGATGTGACATGCAGAAGAAGAACATCGACCCCGAAATCGAGCTCAAGGACGACGAGGAGGAACCCTCGCTGCCGGAACTGCCGGATTTGCCGGACGAGCCGGGGATGGAAATCGACTGGCTGCCCGGCACCGATACCGGCCGCAACATCATCGCGGAGTTCGCGCGCCACGCCCCTTCGGCTCCCGGGGTCTACCGCATGACCAACGCCGCCGGCGAGGTGCTCTATGTCGGCAAGGCCAAGAACCTCAAGAAGCGCATCCTCGCCTATGCGCGGCCGACCGGTCATGTCTCCCGCATCGCGCGCATGATCGCGGCGACCTCGGCCATCGAGTTCGTCTCCACCGCGACCGAAACCGAAGCGCTGCTGCTCGAAGCCAACCTGATCAAGCGGCTGCGGCCGCGCTTCAACGTGCTGCTGCGCGACGACAAGTCGTTTCCCTATATCCTCATCACCTCGGGCGAGCGGCCGTCCCAGATCTGCAAGCATCGCGGCGCGCGCAACCGCGACGGCGACTATTTCGGGCCGTTCGCCGCGGTCAATGCAGTCAACCGCACCATCACCGCGCTCGAGCGCGCGTTCCTGATCCGCTCCTGCAGCGACACCGTGTTCGAGAGCCGCACGCGGCCGTGCCTGCTGTTCCAGATCAAGCGCTGCTCGGCCCCTTGCACCGGCGAAATCTCCAGGGACGACTATGAGGAACTGGTGCGGGAGGCCAAGACTTTCCTGTCGGGCAAGAGCCGCGCGGTGAAGGAAGAGCTCGCCCAGGAGATGGACCGGGCCGCCGAAGCGCTCGATTTCGAGCGTGCCGCCGCCTTGCGCGACCGGCTCGCCGCGCTGTCGGCGGTGCAGGCGCGCCAGGGCATCAACCCGCGCGGCGTCGAGGAGGCCGACGTCTTTGCCATCCACCAGGACGGCGGCTTCAATTGCATCGAGGTGTTCTTCTTCCGCACCGGACAGAACTGGGGCAACCGCGCCTATTTTCCGCGCGCCGACCGTACGCTCCCGCCGGAGGAGGTGCTGGGCGCGTTCCTGGCGCAGTTCTACGACGACAAGCCGTGTCCGCGGCTGATCCTCATGTCCCACGAGACCGAGGACTGCAAGCTGCTGGCGGAGGCGCTCTCGATCAAGAGCGGGCACAAGGTCGAGATCTCCGTGCCGCAGCGGGGCGAGAAGCGCGACCTGATCGAGCACGCGCTGGCCAATGCGCGCGAAGCGCTGGGACGCAAGCTCGCCGAGGCCGCCTCGCAGCAGCGGCTGTTGAGCGCGCTGGCGTCGAGCTTCGGGCTGGTGGCGCCGCCGCGGCGGATCGAGGTTTATGACAACAGCCACATCCAGGGCACCAACGCGGTCGGCGCCATGATCGTCGCCGGGCCGGAAGGCCTGCGCAAGAACCAGTACCGCAAGTTCAACATAAAGTCGGTGGAGCTGACGCCGGGCGACGACTTCGGGATGATGCGCGAGGTGCTCCAGCGGCGGTTCAAGCGCCTGCTCAGCGAGGCGCCGCGCCCCGGCGCCGTGCCGGTTCAATCCCCGGATGAAACCGCCGGTACAGCCGCTCCGGAGCTGCCTGGTCCGGACGGGGCGGAGGCGCGGGAGGAAGGCGTCGCCGAGGTCGCCCCAGAGCCGGCGGCGCCGTCACCGGAGCGCGACGACATCGTCTGGCCCGACCTCGTCCTCATCGATGGCGGGGCAGGGCAGCTCAATGCGGCGCGCGAAACGCTGGCCGAACTCGGCATTACCGATGTCGCGATGGCCGCCATCGCCAAGGGACCCGACCGCGACGCCGGCCGCGAGACCTTCCATATGCCCGGACGGCCGCCGTTCAAGCTGCCGCCCCGCGATCCCGTGCTCTACTTCGTCGAGCGCCTGCGCGACGAGGCCCATCGCTTCGCCATCGGCTCGCACCGCCAGCGCCGCAGCCGCGACATCCGCGAGGCCGGTCTGCAGGAGATCGCCGGCATCGGTCCGACCCGCAAACGGGCCTTGCTGCGCCATTTCGGCACGCTCAAGGCGATCGAACGGGCCTCGGTCGCCGATCTCCGCGAGGTTCCCGGCGTCAGCGACGAGACCGCACGACGGATTTATGACTTTTTCCACGATGCGACGCGCTAATGAGGCAGTTTATTGAGGATGAGACGAAAATTCCCTGCCATTGAGGACTGTTGCCGGACGCCGTGCGCGTCTATGTTAATTTGATGGATGCAGCCACTTCACAATCCCTGAGGGGACGGCCTCTCGCCATCCCCAACCTTCTGACGTATGGCCGGATCATTGCGGTTCCGATCGTGGTCGGGTGCATGTATTGGCAGAGCATCCTGCAGGGCGGGCTGTGGCTGCGCTGGGTGGCGCTGGCGATCTTCGTCGCCGCGGGGATCACCGACATTCTCGACGGCTACTTCGCCCGCAGCCTCGGCCAGCAGTCGAGCTTCGGCCGCATGCTCGACCCGATCGCCGATAAGCTCTTGGTGGCGTCCTGCCTGCTGATGCTGGCGGCCGACGAGACCATCCGGGGCTGGTCGCTGTGGGCCGCCATCGTCATCCTGTGCCGGGAGATCCTGGTGTCGGGCCTGCGCGAATACCTCGCCGAGCTGCGCGTCAGCGTTCCTGTGACCCGGCTCGCCAAGTGGAAGACCACGGCGCAGCTCGTCGCCATCGGCTTTCTGCTGGCCGGGGAGGCCGGGGACAAGATCATCCCGGTCGTCACCACGACCGGCCTGACCTTGCTCTGGATCTCGGCGATCGTGACGCTCTACACCGGATACGACTATTTTCGTGCCGGGGTGCGGCACCTGATCGAGTAGCGGGCTGGTCGAGTGATGAGCGTGAAGATTCTCTATTTCGCCTGGGTGCGCGAACGGGTCGGCAAGGCCGAGGAGACCGTAGAGCCGCCGGCGGGGATCGCGACCGTCCACGATCTCATGGGTTGGCTCGCCGGCCGCGGCGAGGAATACGCCCATGCCTTCGACAATCCCAAGGTGATCCGCGCCGCGATCGACCGCGCCCATGTCAAGGCCGATGCCGCCATCGCCGGGGCCCGCGAGGTCGCCTTCTTCCCGCCCATGACGGGGGGATAGTGTCTTCTCCCTCCCCCTGCTTCAGGGGGAGGGTCGGGGTGGGGGTCCGCGAACGTGCGGAAAGCCCTGTGCCTGGCGCCCGCGATCCCCACCCTGACCCTCCCCTTTTCAAGGGGAGGGAGAAGGGAAACTCCGGTGCCGAGAAATACAGAGCAAGGAGCCATGACAGCGACCGTTCGCCTGCAGAGCGAAGATTTCGATGCCGGAGCCGAGGCGCGCCAGCTCGCGGCCGGCCGGACCGACATCGGCGCGGTCGTCACCTTCACCGGCATCTGCCGCGGCTCGGAGGCGGGCGCGCCGGTCGCCGCCATGACGCTCGAGCATTATCCCGGCATGGCCGAGGCCGAGATCACCCGCCATGTGGAGGAAGCCCAGGCGCGCTGGCCACTGCTCGGCGTCACCGTCATCCACCGCTACGGCCGCATGGTCCCCGGCGATAACATCGTGCTGGTGGTGACGGCCGCCTCCCATCGTAGCGATGCCTTCGCCGCCGCCGAATTCCTGATGGACTATCTCAAGACCCGCGCGCCGTTCTGGAAGCAGGAAGAGCGCCCGCAGGGGACGGCCTGGGTTGCCGCCAAGGACACCGACGATATCGCGGCCGAGCGCTGGGAGAAGCCCGGACGGCACGCCGCGGAGTGATGCGCCTCTCTTCTCCCTCCCCGTCTTCGGGGAGGGCCGGGGTGGGGTCTGTTCTGTGGCACAGCGCTTGGGGAAGACCCCACCCTGACCCTCCCCGAAGTCGGGGAGGGAAAAGGAAGCGTCCGTCTTCCTTCGCAGTTCAGCCCGCGGATTTCAGCAAGCCCGTGTTGATCGGCAGGGTGCGGATGCGCTTGCCGGTAGCGGCGAAGATCGCGTTCGCCACCGCCGGGCCGGGGGCAGGGGTCGGAGCCTCGCCCATGCCGCCGGGAGCCTCCGCGCTCCTGATCAGATGCGTCTCGATCACCGGGACCTCGTCGATCCGCATCGGCAGGTAGGTGTCGAAATTGCTTTGCTCCACCCGCCCGTTCTTCAGCGTGATCGCGCCGTGCAGCGCGGCGGTCAGGCCGAAGATGGTTCCGCCCTCGACCTGGGCCGCGATCGTGTTCGGATTGACAGCGAGGCCGCAATCGACGGCGCAGACGATGCGATGAACCTTGACCGCGCCGTCAGCCGCGACTTCGACCTCAGCCACCTGCGAGAGGTAGGTGCCGAACGCGAGTTGAACCGAGACGCCGCGGCCGTGCCGCGCCGGCAAGGGTTTGCCCCAGCCGGCCTTCTCCGCCGCCAGGGTCAGCACGCCGAGGGCGCGCGGATTGTGGGCGAGCAGCGCCTTGCGATAGGCGACCGGATCCTGCTTCGCCGCCGCCGCCAGCTCATCGATGAAGCTTTCGACGACGAAGATGTTGTGGGTCGGCCCGACGCCGCGCCAGAAGGCGGTCGGAATGCCCGGCGGCTCGACGCGGACGTAGTCGACATGGATGTTCGGAAGCGCGTAGGGCGGTTCCGCCGCGCATTCCACCGCATCGGGGTCGAGCCCGTTCTGAAACAGCGGCGGGACATAGCGCGCCATCACCGAGGAGCCGGCGATGCGGTGGGTCCAGGCCACCGGCCGGCCGCTGGCATCGAGGCCGGCCGACAGCCGGTCGTAGTAATAGGGCCGGTACATGTCGTGCTGGATGTCTTCCTCGCGACTCCAGACGACCTTCACTGGCCCATCCACCTGCTGCGCGATCTTGACGGCGAGGATGGTGCCGTCGACGTCGAGCCGCCGGCCGAAGCCGCCGCCCAGCAAATGGTTGTGCACCTTGACAGCATCCCTCGGCAGACCGGTGAGCGCGGCGACCGCGCCCTGGGTCAGGGTCGGCGCCTGGGTGCCCACCCAGATGTCGCAGCCGTCCTTGCGCGCGTGGACGGTGCAGTTCATCGGCTCCATCGGCGCATGGGCGAGGAACGGCGCCTGGTAGACGGCGTCGATTCGCTGCGCCGCGCCGGCAAGCGCCTTCTGGGCGTCGCCCTCGTTGCGCGCCACCGCGCCCGGCTGCTTCGATGCCTCTTCGAGCTGGCGGATGATGTCGGCGCTGCTCAGCCCCGCATTGGGGCCGTCGTCCCATTGGATCGCGGCCGCCGTGAGCCCCTTCTTGGCCGCTCCCATATGGTCGGCAACGACGGCGACGGCGTTGTCGATGCGCACCACCTGGCGCACGCCCTTGACCCCGCGGGCCGCCGCCTCGTTCAACGATTTCGGCTTGCCGCCGAACACTGGCGAAATGGCGATGGCCGCGATCCCCATCCCCGGCAGCCTGGTGTCGATGCCGAATTGCGCGCGGCCGCTGACCTTCTCCGGCGCGTCCAGACGCTTCGCCGGGGTGCCGATCAGCGTGAAGTCCTTCGGTGCCTTCAGCGGCACGCTGCCGGGCGCCGGCACGGGCAGCGCAGCCGCGGCGTCCGCCAAAGCGCCGTAGCCGAGATGGCGTGCGCCGGCGGCGTCCGAGACCACGCCGTGCCGCGCCCGGCAGGTCGCGGGATCCACTCCCCATTGCTTCGCCGCGGCGGCGACCAGCAGCGTGCGGCCGACCGCGCCGGCCTGGCGCAACGGCGTCCAGAAGGCACGGACCGAGGCCGAGAGGCCGGTCGTCTGCGTGTGGAGCAGCGCATTGGCATACAGCGCGTCGTTGGGCGGAGCATGCTCCAGCCGGACCTGATCGAGGCCGACCTCCAGCTCCTCCGCCAGCAGCATGGCCAGGGAGGTGTAGGTGCCCTGGCCCATCTCGACCATCGGCATCACCAGCGTCACCGCGCCCTCGCGGTCGATGCGGATGAAGGCGTTCGGAGCGAAGCCCGCGGACATTTCGGCCGCCCAGGAGGGGCGCAGCACAGGCGGCATGGCAATGGTGAGCGCGAGACCGCCGCCGGTGGCGGCGCCGGCCTTGAGGAAAGAGCGGCGATCGAGCGGGGAGGTCAGCGAAGCGTCGGACATGTTCGATCCTCCCTCAGGCCGCGGCGCTGTGGATCGCAGCGCGGATGCGCTGATACGTGCCGCAGCGGCAGACATTGCCGGACATGGCGGCGTCGATGTCGGCATCGCTCGGCTTCGGCGTATCGGTCAGCAGTGCCGCGGCCGACATGAGCTGGCCGGACTGGCAATAGCCGCATTGCACCACCTCGAGGTCGAGCCACGCCCGCTGCAGGGCCTTGCCCTGCGGCGTCTCGCCGATGGCCTCTATGGTGGTGATGGCGCTGTCGCCGATGCTGTCGATGGTGGTGATGCAGGATCGGGTCGGCGCACCATCGATATGGATGGTGCAGGCCCCGCACAGCGCAGCGCCGCAGCCGAACTTGGTGCCGGTCATTCCGAGCACGTCGCGCAGCACCCAGAGCAGGGGCGTGTCGCCGTCGACATCGACGCTCTGCGTGGTTCCGTTGACCTTGATGGTGAATGCCATCGCTTCCTCCAGGGTTGGCTGCAAGAGGTCGGGTAGGAAAAATCTCCGCCCGGCCGGCCGAGACCAAAAGACCGGGGTAAGGGTGCACAATTCTGGAATGTTTCAAGGCAGCGCGCTTGCGCGATATTGCTGAAACATGGCCGCGATATTGGCGGGCATATGTGCTCTATGCCTGGAGCCGCCAGTTCACGTCCTCATTGGAAGACACCGTGCCTTCCCGGGCAACCCGATCGGATTTGCGTCAGTGGTCAAACGAACCCGCACCCGCCGCCAGAACATTCGCCCCCTGCAGAAGCGGGCGCCGAAGCATCCCGCCCCCGATCCCGTCGAACTCGTCACCGTGCTCGATCTCGTCCGCTATGCAGTGACGCGGTTCACCGCGGAAAAGCTCGTATTCGCGCATGGCACTACCGATCCGGTCGCCGAGGCGGCCTTCCTTGTGGGCGAGGCCCTTCATCTGCCGCCCGACCGTTTCGAGCTGTTCGCGCCGGCGCGAGTGACCGCGGCCGAGCGCGAACGCATCCTCGCCCTCATCGACGCGCGCATTCGTACCCGCAAGCCGGCAGCCTATCTGCTGGGGAAGATCTATGCCGCCGGCGTGCCGTTCTACGTGGACGAGCGCGTGATCGTGCCGCGCTCCTATCTCGGCGAGATCATTGCCGGCGATGCGTTTTCCGGCGCCGAGGAGGGACTTGCCTTCGCCGATCCTGACGAGGTCGACCGCGTGCTCGACCTCTGCACCGGATCGGGCGCGCTCGCCGTGCTCGCCGCGATGCGGTTTCCCAATGCCGCCGTCGATGCCGTCGATATTTCGGCGGATGCACTCGCGGTCGCCGCCCGCAACGTCGCCGATCACGGGCTTGGCGAGCGCATCACGCTCTTGCACGGCGATCTTTTCGCGCCGGTTGCAAGCGAGCGGTACGATCTCATCATCACCAACCCGCCTTACGTGGACGCCGCGGGCATGGCGGCTTTGCCCCCCGAATGCCGGCACGAGCCGGCTCTGGCGCTCGATGGCGGCGCCGACGGCATTGCCATCGTCGAGCGCATCCTCGCCAAGTCCGGCCGCCATCTGACCGAAAGCGGGGGCCTGCTGTGCGAGGTCGGCCGCTGCCGCCCCGTACTCGAGGCGCGCTATCCGGAACTCGGCTTTTTGTGGCTCGACACCGAGGAAAGCACCGGCGAGGTGTTCTGGCTCACCGCCTCCGAGCTTCGTTGAGCATGGGCGCCGGTGTGGTAAGGTGCCGGAAAATCGCTCGTCCCCTTGGGAGGTCATGATGAAATTCGCTCGTTCAATCGCGCCCGCCGTCGTCGCGCTCGCCTGCGTGCTTGCCGCGCCGGCTTTCGCCGCCCAGGCGAGCTTCTATCAGCTTCCATCCGGCGCTTATCCCCACGACGTCGCTCCTGCGCCCGACGGCACCGTCTGGTACAGCGGCCAGCAAAGGGGCTTTCTCGGCCGGTTCGATCCCAAGACCGGCAAGAACGAGGAGATCCCGCTCGGGCCGGGCGCGGCGCCCCATGGCGTCATCGTCGGTCCGGACGGCGCGCCCTGGATCACCGAGGGCGGCCAGAACGCCATCGCCCGGGTCGATCCGGCGACGCGGCAGGTCAAGCTGTTCCCGCTGCCCAAGGAATTTGCCTACGCCAACCTCAACACGGCCACCTTCGACAAGAAGGGCATCCTCTGGTTCACCGGCCAGAGCGGCGTCCATGGCCGCGTCGATCCCGCAACCGGCAAGGTCGATGCCTGGAAATCGCCGCGTCCCGGCACCTATGGCATCACCAGCACGCCCAATGGCGACGTCTGGTTCGCCTCGCTCGCCGGCGACTATATCGGCAAGATCGACACCGCGACCGGCGCGGTCGCCATGGTCGATCCGCCGCGCAAGGGCTCCGGGCCGCGCCGCATCTGGTCGGACTCCAAGGGCAAGCTGTGGGTGAGCTTCTGGAACTCGGGCGGCATCGGCCGCTACGACCCCGAGGCCAAGTCCTGGACGGTCTATCCGATGCCCAAGAGCAAGTCGGGGACCTATGCGGTCTATGTCGACGACAAGGACCGGGTGTGGGCCACCGACTGGATGGCCAATTCGATCCAGCGCTTCGATCCCGTGAAGGAAACCTTCGAGACCTTCCCGAGCGACAAGCGCGGCGCCAGCGTGCGCCAGATGCTGGGCCGTCCCGGCGAATTGTGGGGCGGCGAATCCGGCAATGACCGCTTGGTGGTCATCAGGGACAACGAAGGAACCGAAGCCAAAAGTCAGTGACCATCGGCAGCTGTCCGCCTGACCCTGACCCCTGATTCCTGATCCTCTGGGAGGAAATCATGTCCCGTACCCCGCGAATTTCGCTCGGGCTGTTCTCCGCTTGCCTGATTCTTGCCGTGGCCGGCACTGCGCCGGTGCGCGGCCAGGCGCCTGCGACAGTGACGGTGTTCGAGGGCGCGCGCCTCATCACCGGGGATGGCAGCCCGCCGATCGAGAACTCGGCCTTCGTCGTCGAGAACAACCGCTTCACGCAGATCGGCCGGCGCGGCGAGGTGCCGGTCCCGGCCGGCGCGAAGCGCGTCGACATCTTCGGCAAGACGGTGATGCCGACGCTGGTCGACCTGCACGGCCATTTCGGCTTCCAGAACATTCCGGCGGGGACGATGTCGAAGGCGACATTCACCCGCGAAAATCTCATCGACCATATGCAGCGGCTCGCCTTCCACGGCGTCGGCGCCACCGTCGGCGTCGGCGATCTCGTCGATCGCTCCGACATGCATGGCGGCCGCACCGGGTGGGGCGACGTGCCGCTGCGGCTGCGCGAAGAGGTCGTGCCCGGCGCGGCGCTGTTCCGCACCTCGGGCGCCGGCATGGGGTGGCCGGGATCGGGCGCCCAGGGCGATCCGTCCCGCGTCGACGTGTCGTATCCGGTCACCACAACGGAGGAGGCCCGCGCGGCCGTCGACGACTACGTCAAGATGAAGCCCGACTTCATCAAGATCTGGGTGGATGACCGCCGCGGCACCAAGAAGACGCTGACGCCGGAGCTCTACCGCGCCATCGCCGACGAGGCGCACAAGTTCAACGTCCCGGTCGCGGTCCACAACGTCACTCTGGCCAACGCCAAGGAGTTGCTGCGCGCCGGCGTCGAGGGCTGGCTTCACACTCCCGTCCGCGACGGCGACGTCGTGGACGATGAGATCGTCGGCATCGTCAAGGACCGCATCGCGCGCAACGATCGGCCGGCCATGTGGATCACGCTCAGCCTCATCACCGCATGGGCCAATACGGCGGGCGGCACCAGGCCGGTCTGGCTCGACGATCCGCTGCTGCGGGCCACCTATTCGCCGGAGCAGATCGAGAAATACTGGGGCGAGCCGCTCAAGAAGATGTCGCCGGAGACGCTCGCGCGGGTGCGAAAGAATTTCGAAAACGACGGCCGCAATGCGATGAAGCTGCGCGCCGCCGGCATGCGCGTGGTCGAGGGCACCGACACCGGCCAGAGCCGTTTCCTGATCGGCTACTTCAATCACCTCGATCTCGAAAGCATGGTGGCGATCGGCATGACGCCCATGGAGGCGATCGTCGCGGCGACCCGCGACGGCGCCGAGATCGCCCATCTCGACACCGGCTTGGTGGCGCCCGGCAAGAACGCCGATTTCATCGTGCTCGACGCCAATCCGCTGGAAAGCATCTCCAACACACGGCGGATCGACAAGGTCTATCTGCGCGGCCAGGAAGTCCCGCGCGCGGCCTTGGCCGCGAAGTGGCAGGCGCAGTTCAGCCAGAGCGCGTCGACGCGGTAGATACCGTGATCGGCGTCAAGAGAATTTGATCGGCCTGAGCTGGTTTGGTGCGTCTCCCGCTCGCATGAAAGGATGTTGGAGGCAGCGACGGGCGTCAAGCCCGCGCGCTGGCGCGCGCCCCTTCGGGCTGCGGGGCTTGACCCCCGTCTCTGCCTCCAACCAAGGCTCTCCATGCGATCGACGCCTCGATGTGGCTCAACAGCCCATCGCTATCGCCGGATCGAATGGTTTGCCCGTTTTCAGAACACCGAAGCACAGCACCAACAGCTTACGCATCGCAGCCACGACAATCTGCTTGGGTTTGAGGCGGCCCCGGGACTTCAACCGCGCCACCAGCGCGACGATCGCGGAGTTATATCGCATCGCCGACATCGCCGGCATGTAAAGAGCAGCCCGAAGAACGGCGTTGCCGATCTTGGAGATACGTGTCACTCGATCGATGGATGTTCCCGACTGATGCTGCCGCGGGTTCAAGCCCACATAGGCGACCACCTCGGCACTCGAGCGCAGCACATCCGGACCAGGCAATTCGGCCAGCACGACGCCAGCCAAGGTCTCACCAACGCCGCTGATGCTGAGCAGAAGATCGCGTTTCCGTCGCAGGACGAAATCATTGTCGATTGTCTGTGTAATGGCCTCGTCGACAGCACTGAGCTGGCTGGTGAAGTGCGAGATCGTCACATCGGCCAGCGATTGAGCCACAGCGTCGATCATGCCGCTGTTCTTGCGATTCTTCCATTCCGTCAGACCCGTGATGATGCCGGCTCGAATCGTCTGCAACTCACCCAACCGGCGATGGGCCTCCGAAGGCGGCGCCCACGGTTTGGGTTTGAACAATTCGCAATACTCACGAATGTGCGACGCATCGACCCCGTCAGTTGGACGGGGTTCAGCGCTTGTGCCCACCCGGCCCCCGGGAATTGAACCGAGGGCCGTGCGGGTCTTCACGTCACTCGGCGTTGACGGATTGGACCGTCCATTTCGTGGCTATATTTCCGAGACCGGCGGACGACGCGACTGCCGTGCCGTTCATGAGCCACATCGCGGTGTTGCCGCTGGTGTCGCGCCACAGCAGGTCGCTCTTGCCGTCGCCATCGTAGTCGCCGGTGGCGACCACCGACCAGACGGTGGGCACGTTGCCGAGTCCCCCGGAAGACGAGACCGTCGCGCCGTTCATGAGCCACATGGAGACATTGCCGCTGGTGTCTTCCCAGAGAATGTCGCTATAGCCGTCGCCGTTGAAGTCTCCGGTTCCGACGACCGACCAGACGGTCGGGATATTGCCCAGATTCCCGGTGGACGAGACTGCTGCGCCGTTCATGAACCACATCACGGTATTGCCGCTGCTGTCACGCCAGAGCAGATCGGCCTTGCCGTCGTTGTTGAAGTCGCCGGTTCCGACGATCGTCCAGACGGGAGGCACATTGCCGAGACCCCCGGACAAGGCGACCGTCGCCCCGTTCATGAGCCAGATTGCCAGATTGCCGCTGGTGTCCTGCCAGAGAATGTCGCCCTTGCCATCGCCGTCGAAATCCGCCGTCGCCACCACCGTCCAATTGGTCGGTATGTTGCCGAGTGACCCGGTCGACGAAACCGTCGCGCCGTTCAAGAACCACATCACCGTGTTGCCGCTGGTGTCGCGCCACAGCAGGTCGTACTTGCCGTCGCCGTCGAAGTCGCGCTGTCCGACGATCGACCAGGTGTTGAGTACCGTTCCGAAGCCGCCGGACGACAGGACCTGCGCGCCGTTCATGATCCATGCCGACGTCGGGCCGCCGGTGCCGCTGGTGTCACGCCAGATGATGTCGCTCTTGCCGTCACCGTTGTAGTCGTGGGTGGCCGTCGGTGGCAGGACGAGGTTGCGGAAATATCTGGCCATCAACCGCTGCCCCGCGGTGGCGAGATGCTGATCGTCGGCGAACAGGTCGGTCTGAGGCGCGGTCGGCGAGACCCAAGTCGAGGGAGCGGCCGGATCCGACGAACACAGCAGAGCCCAGGCGGTCGAGACCCCACTCGGCTGTGTGCAGGCGACAGTCGTGGTGTTGATCGACGTGAAGCCGTATTTTGCCGGATTGGCGGAGATCGCCAGTCTGACGGAGTCGATGTCGCCGCGATAGAACGGCACGCTCAACGACGTGAGCTGGTTCCAGAGTGTATTCGTGTACAGCAGCTTAAGGGCGCGTTCATTTGCGTTGGCGGCGCCGGTTGGGTAGTCGTATGCCAGACCGGAAACGATGATGCTCTTTGCGCCGGCGGTTTTGAGGCTCTGGATGGCAGTGGCAAGATCATCGGCAGCCGTGGTCATATAGGCATTGGGATCCGGCGGATAGGGGCCCGCTCCAGATAGTCCGAGCGCGTATTTTATATCGTTGTCGCCGGAGTAAATCAGATAGAGCGCTTGGCTATCTACCACGCCGCTATGCGCCGCCAGATAGTTGGATATCTGGGTGACGGTCGGAATCGCCGCCCCGAACCCCCCGGTCTGGGAGTTGTTCACGGTGACGTTCTTGGCGCCGCTGGTGGCGTAATTCGTGCCGCTCGCCGAGGACGGGTTGGCGGTCAGGCCGAAATACGCTGCAAGCATCTGGGCTTTCCCAGGATCCGGATTGGTGGTCGGCGCACCGGCGCCGTGCGCAACGGCACTTGGCCACAGGGCATTGTAGGTGGGGGTGCCCCCTGGACTGGAAAGCGACTTGTAGTTGCCGGAATCGACGTTGCTGTCGCCAAAAACGACCACTTGAGTGAAGGGCTGCGCCACCGCTGGGCGGTAGCCGGCCCACAGGGCAAGCAGGATGAGCAGCGCCAGCGTCGGGCTTTGCGATCCGATTGCCGGCAGCGTGCGTACTTTCAGAAGCTTTGCCATCATGACATCCCCTATTCCCCGGTTGGGCGGACCATCACGGCATTGCGAGCGTCAAACGAGCGTCAATCCGCATCGTAACGAAGGAATTTGTCTATGAAAATGCAGAGGTGCCGCTTGTCTCAGGGCGAAGGGGCGTGCAAAAGTCGAGCGTTGGTGGTCGTTTCTGCAATCGATCAACCAATTGACTTGGCTTCTTAATTCGATATTTTTGGCATTCCGGGGCGTGTACTTGCTAAGGCATCATGCTGCAGCCGTCTGAAGCCTTGAGGACTTCGGTGCTCCTGCTGGGCCGCTTCGGCCTCAAGCTCGATTCGGGCGAGCGGGTTTTGGTTTCCTCCAAGAAGGGCTCCGCGCTCCTCGCCTATCTGGCGATGCAGCCGGAATATACGGCGAGCCGCGAGCGGCTTGCGACTTTGTTGTGGGGCGACCGTTCCGACGAACTGGCGCGCCAGAATCTTCGCCAATGCCTGTCTTCGCTGCGCAGGGAGCTGCCGCCGGCCGTCGCGAAGCGGCTGCTCCTTGAATCCGACAGCGTCGGGTTGAGCGCGGCTGGCCTGTCGGTGGACGCACGGGAGTTCGCCGCGCTCGCCGAATCGAGCGACCTGGATTCGCTCGCGCGCGCCTGCGATCTCTATCTCGGTCCGTTTCTTTCCGGCATCGGCGTCGAATCCGAGGCATTCGACGAATGGGTGAGGGCGGAACGGACCCGGTTCGAATCAACCGCGGCGCGCGTGTTGATAAGCTGCGCCCAGCGCGCCGATGTGGCGGGCCAAGGCTCGCGCGCGATCGGTACGGTCGAACGGTTGGTCGCAATCGATCCGTTGCGCGAGGACTGGCAGCGCCTCGCCCTGCGCGTCTCCGCGAGGCATCAAGGCCGCGACGCCGCACTCGTGCAGGCCGATCGGATGGTCGCGCTCATAAGAGCCGAGCTCGGCGTCGACGTCGAGCCGGCGACGAGGGCTCTTATCGACGACATCCGGGGCGGCGCCATCGCGCCGGTGTGGCCGGTCGCCATCGCCGATGCGGGCGGCACCGGCCTTGCCGGCGACGACGACCGGGCGGACGACGCGGGCCCGAAACGGCCGGCGCCGGCCAGGCGGTTCGGCCGTCTCGCGGCGGCGGTACCGACCATGGCGGCGGTCGCGCTGTTCGTCGCCGGGGCTTGGATCATCAGCAAAAATCCGCTGATCTCGCAGCCGGGCGGCGGGGTCCCGTCGACGAAGTCCGGTTCCGGGCGGACGACGAGCGACTCGTCGTGGAATTCGCCGGTACCGCGGCTTCGCTCGGCGGTCGACGCGTCGGCGTTGGCGGCCCGCGGCGTCACCGCCATCATCGTGTGGCCGTTCACGAACTTCTCCGGACGCGACGACGCGGACCAGCATCTGGCCGATGGGATCACCGATGATCTCACCGTCAGCCTGTCGCGCTTTCCGATGTTGCGGGTGATCTCGCGGATGACGGCATTTGCCTATCGCGGCCGCGACGCCGATGCCGCCGCGATCGGCTCCGATCTCGGCGTTCGTTACGTCGTCGAGGGAAGCGTGCGCAGTGTGGGCAGCGTGCTGCGCATCAATGTAAAACTGATCGACGCGGCCACGCGGCTCGAGGTCTGGGGTGACCATTTCGAACGCGACGAGGCCCAGCGTTCCACGGTCCAGGACGAGATTGTGACCCGCCTCGCGCGCGAGCTCGAGGTCGGGGTCGCGTCGGCACAAAGCCGGAGGGCCGGCCACGAACGCGCCGGCGAGCCGGAGGTGGCCGAGCTCATCGCCAAGGGGATGATGGCGCAATTCCGCGGTCCGCAGGCGAAAAATCTCAACGAGGCACGCGCCTATTACCAGGGCGCACTCAAGCGCGAGCCCGAGCTGGTCCCGGCTCTGATCGGCGTGGCGGTGCCGGACATCATGGGAAGCGTCAATTACATTTTCGAACTCCGGGCCTAGTCTCAAACGGGCAGCGACTTTCCTCGGCCGTGCCGGGGAGCTCGATCCGGACTCGCCGAGCGTCCACTATTGGACCGGCATCATGCAGAAGGCACATGGTCAATATGAGAGTGCATTGCGCTCGCTGTACCGCACCCTCGAGCTCAATCCGAGTTACACGGGTGCCTATGCGCAGACGGCGAGCGTCCTGACCGAGATGGGCCGGAACGCCGAAGCCATGGACCCACTCGCCTATGCCATGCGCCTCAGTCCGAACGACCCTACCATGAACATCTGGATGCTCATGGCCGGCAGGGCGCAAATCGAGAACGGCAACTACTCGGCCGCGCTGGATTGGCTCCTCCGCTCGGCGGAGCTGGCGCCGGGCAATCCCAATACCCATCAATGCCTCGCTGCGACCTATGCGTTGCTGGGTGACGGCGCGAACGCCGTCAAGCAGGTGGCCGAATTCAAGAGGTTGTCCGCGCTGGCTGCGACCCAGCATTCCCGAGACCAAAAACGATTTGCGATCGAGGCGCAAACAAATCGCAGACTGTTCCAGGGCTTTCGGCTCGCCCTCGCTCTGGCCTCCTGACTCAGTCCTCCCCGAAATTCGCGAACACCAGCCGCTTGAGCGACGGCGTCAGGTTGACGGCGCGGAAGAACAGCTTCGCCAAATGGAAACCGATGCCCTTGTCGCCGACCGATTGCCTCAGGGCCGCCAGCGATGAGCGGACGGCGGCGAAGCCGTATTCGCGCATCTGGCGCTCATAGTCATTGATGGCGTCCTCGATCGCGCGTACGCCGCGCGCGGCGTCCCCGAGATTGCCGCACAGCAGAGCGGCGTCGCGTAGCGCGGTGTTGGCGCCGATGCCGCGGTAGGGCGTCATGCTGTGGATGGCATCGCCGATCAGCGTGATGCGCCGCGACGGCCACGGGGCGACCGGCACCGACGTCTTGATGCTGACGACATTGAAGGTCGACGGATCGGAGGCGCAGACCAGCACGCTGTAGTCCGGATGCCAGTTGCGGATGCGATCGAGCACGAGCCGCTGCAGATCGGGCGGTGCGAGCTGTTCGAGCGGGCGCGTGCGCTCGAGGTCCGCACGCAGGCCGCCATAGGCCCAGAAAACGTAGCTCGTGGTGTTATCGAACAGCGCGCCGGCCGCAGGCTGCGCGGTCGTGGTCGCGTCAGCGGTGCCGACCGCCGGCACCGCGGGCGCATTCTCCGCGAATTCGTGCAGGCCGATGAACATGCCGCGGCGGCCGGGCGACATCACCATGCCGGTGCCTTCGAGCACGCGCGGCGGCAGGCGCCGGCGGTTCTCCTCGGTCAGCATCGCCTTGCCCGCGATGCCGACCGCACCGGTGTCGATGCGCTGGGCGTGGGGAAGGAACTGGCGGCGCACCCGCGAATTGCCGCCGTCGGCGCCGACCAGCACGTCGCAGGCGGCGGCGCTGCCGTCGGTGAAATGGAGAACGATCGGCCCGTTATCCATCTCCTCGTAATGGGCGAAGGTCTTGCCGTAGTTGACGATGCCGTCGAGGCCGCTGAGCAGCACTTGCCGCAGCGTGATGCGGCTCGCGGAGCGGTGTTGCGCCACTGTGCGCGTGTCGCCGCGGACCTCGATGGACAGCAACTCCTCCATCTTTTCGGTCAGAAACCGGAAGCTGGGGTTGCCGACGCTGCAGGTCGCCGCGAAGACCTCGAAAAGATCGGCCGGCAGGCACGCGTGGAGCGCCTCGCTGCCCTTGGGGCTGATGTGGACGCGATAGCCCTGCACGCGGTCGATGGGCGTGCGGTCGCGTTCATAGACCGCGACGCTCATCCCCGCCTTCTTGAGCCCCTGCGCCAAGGCGAGGCCGCCGATGCCGCCGCCGATGATGCCGACGTGAAAGCCTTTGTCCGTCATGTGATGCCTCCGGATTCCAGTCGCTGCGACAGCGTGTGCCCGCCTCCGATCAGATGAGCGCGTTGCGTTATGCCCCGGTCTTCCTTTTGTTTGGAGCAGGCTTGGCGGCGGGCGCCAGCAGCCACGTTTCGACCACGGCGAAGAGTCCGTCGAGCTGCGGTCTCGAAAGTCTCAGCCATCCCGCGCCCGTCAGGGCGGCGACGAAAAAAGCGGCGCCGCCGGCTGGATCGAGATCGTGGCGAAACACGCCCTCCTCGACGCCCGCCGCCAGCCATCGTTCGATTCCGTACTGCCAGTGGCCGAACAACGGCTCGATGACCCTGCGGATGGCGGGATCGCGTCGCCCGCGCAACTGGAGTTCGCACAGAACCGCCGCGAGGTCCGGATGCTTTGCGCTGTAGAAATGCGCGTCGGCGAATTCCTGGTGCAGCCGGTCGATCGCTGCATTGCCGGACGACGCCACCGGAGGGGCGTGCAGCGTGATGAACTGGGCGGCGAGAAAATCCGCGACCCCGCCGATCAGCGCCTCCTTGGTGGGAAAATAATAATGCAGCGTCGCGATATTGACGCCGGCCCGGTCGGCGACGCTGCGGGTGCGCAACCCCTCGAAGCCGTCGGCCGCAAGACACGCAAAAGCGGCCTTCACCAAGCTGTCGCGGCGCTCATCGCCGCCCAGGCGCGCCTGCTTTTTCTTTGTCTTCTTTGTCGCCATGCTGCGGCCCTGTCGCACTAGTAAATCAATCAGTTGATTGACTACGCAGCGTGCCTGCATCTGTCAAGGGGCAACGGTGCCCGGAACCGCGTTTCCGTTGCGGCCTGCGCGAACTTTTGCGGCCTGCGCGAATTGTGGCGAGGGCAGGCAGTCCGCCGTTACGGCACCGTCCCCATCAGGTCCGCCATGCGCCGCATCAGCGATGATTGATCGAAAAAGCTTTCTTCGAAGACAGCGTCGAATCGGTCGGCGAAGGAACTTTCTTCGGGGGGCGATATGGCGACATCTTCGGGCGCAAGAGTCTCGTGGCTCCGGCCGGCGCCGGTGGTCGCGGGAGGCGGCGCCGATGGGGCACGGGTCCGCTAACTCGCGGCACTTGCCGATACCGGGCGAGGTATTTCAACCGGTTTCGCATGTGGAACCGTTTCGTCGCGATGCTCGTGAACCCCCGTGCGAGTCGTGGGATACCAGCACTTTGTGCCTTCATGACCGGGTGCCCGCAGCGTCCAGGACGGCCATGATCCCGGGTGCTCCTCTCTCACGGCCGAGGCCGATGGCAGACACGACGAGGCCCCCGCGAACGAAGCAAAAAGAATGAGCGCTGCGGAACTTGGGAGCAGGACGGGAATTGCGCGTCGCCAAGCCATGGGTACTCCTTACGACAAGCCCTCCGATCCAGGGCGGAGCTAAGCCGCCCGATGTTGATCGAATCACCCACAGAATCTGAATTCCCGAAGCGGCCAGCGCGAGGCCGCTCCAAGTCCGGAAGTTGACATTTGTTGGCGGGAAGATGGAATCAGGGAACTTCACTTCCGAATTTGACCGCAATTGACTCTCAAGCCGAAGGCGCGCGCCGCGGCTTATCGACAACAGTCGAAGCAAATTCGCCGAGCGCTTGCGGATAGCCGCTGTCGGAATTGCGCGAATCAATTATCTCTTGAGAGCTGCCCGCCGTAGCTGACGGACCAACCTGGCTCTGAGAGCCGGGCGCGACGATTCGTTTGGTGATGAGGGAACGCGAATGCAGCGGAGCAAGAGGGCGGTTGTTCCAATCCGTGCGCTGGGCGACGCCGAGGCATTGGCATGGCTCGCGTCCAAGGCGCCTGTGGCAAACTCCAACACGGAACTCGCCCGTGCCTGGGGCTGGAACCCCACGAAAGTGTCGCGCCGTCTCAAGACATGGGCGGCCGACGGAAAAGTCGCGCGGTCCAACGGCAGCCTGACCGTCGTGACGCCGACGGCGGCGGCCGGGGCGGCGAATGTTGGCCAGAATGTTGTAGTGCCGGCCAAAGCGGCCGCCGGGGAGGCGCCGTTCGGGGTGCGCCTGGTGAGGGCGGTCCTGGTGGCTACAGCGCTCGCGCTCGGCGTCATCGGCCTGATCTTGAATGCGAGGTTCGCTGCTGCCTTTGGTCAGACCGTCGAGGCTGCATGGATGCTGGCCGCGGTGGGACTGGCGATCGACGTGCTTGCGCTGGTGCTCCCCGTCGCTGCGGGTGAGCTGTTTCGCCGGCGGCGCTACGTGCCCGCCGTCGGCGCCTGGTCGGTCTGGGTGCTGGCGCTCGGCATGACGTTGATGGCGGCATCAGGCTTCGCATCGACGCAGATCGGCGACGCGGTTGCCGGCCGCTCCAGGACCGCTGACCAGGCCACGGGCTTCACCGAGCGCCTGCATCGCCTGCGCGACGAGCGATCGCAGTTGCGCGAGACGAGGGCGGTGGCCACGATCGATGCCGAGTTGCAAGCCGCGCAAGGCGCCGTGGGCGCGCTGTGGCGGCCGACATCGGGCTGCACCGACGTGACCAGGGCAGAGAGTGCCCGCGCATGCGAACCGGTCCAGCGCCTGCGACAGTCGCGGGGTGAGGCCGTGCGTCGCGACGGGATCGATTCGCAGATCATCGATCTCGAGCACCAGGTCGCAGCCATGCCGCCGGTGACGGTTTCGGATCCCGGCGCCACCATGGCGACGGAACTCGTGACTTGGTTGTCGGCGGGCACCGTCGGGATAACCGAGCGCGACGTCCAGCGGGCGCGTGTTCTCGGCCTCACCACGATGCCCCCGCTGGCGGGTCTGCTCCTCGGCTTCGCGATGCTGATGTACGGCCGGCCATAATGTGCCGGGTCCAATCGTTCCGAGCCGAGCTTGAAACATTAGCTAACGGAACGGTTCGGGCTGGTCAGTACGACGGTGCAGCCATCGGATCGCGCAACCCTCACGCCGCCTCGGCCGTCACCTATTTTGATTTGGGGTCGTTTCGGCGCGCATCATTGACGATGGACAGCACGCGGGCCGAAAGCGCGGCGGATATGGCCTGGTCCACTTCCTCGGTCAGCCGGTCGGTTCCCCGGGCTTCTCGTATCGGTGTCCCGCCTGTCTGCCGCGACGTGTTGGTGTCGGTGCTCGATCGCGAGTCGCCCAGACCGGCCGCAGCCAGATCGCTCGGCCGCGCCCGCGACGCTATGGCGTCGGGCAGGAGATCGACGCGAACCGCGGTCCCCTCCGCAAGATCAATGCGGGCGGGCGACAGAACCATTGCGCCGTCGGAGACGCCCCCGATCACTTCGACCAGGCGCGAACCGCGGATCCCCGTGGAAACGCGCACCCGCGAAGTCCGGTCGGCATTCACGACGCTGATCGCATTGTCGACGATGGCTTCGGCGGGAACCACGAGAGCGTTGGCCTTTTCACGAAATACGATGTTGACCTCGACCGTCATTCCGATTCGCAGCGGCGTGTCGCGCGGCAGCAGCAGGTAGACGCGGAACGTCTTGCTTTCGGGATTTCCCTTCGGCGTGATCGCAGAAACCGATGCATTCAACGTCTGGTCGGGAAATGCCTCGTTTCTCAGGAACGCC
This sequence comes from uncultured Alphaproteobacteria bacterium, assembly GCA_963791375.1. Lineage (GTDB taxonomy): Bacteria > Pseudomonadota > Alphaproteobacteria > Rhizobiales > Xanthobacteraceae > JAJPKK01. The sequence goes on along the minus strand of CAWBSI010000024.1, from coordinate 15,508 downwards.
TTCTGGCCGAGAGCGATCTTCGGAATTTCCTCCTCGTTGATCTCCGCCACCACCTGCACGGGAGTGGGCGGTCCGACCCAGAACAGCACGTCCGTGGGGCCGGCGATTTCCCCGACCTCGCCGTCGCGGCGCAGCACCATGCCGTCCAGGGGCGCCTTCAGCACCAGCGCGTTGATCCGTTCCTTCTGCGCAGTGATGCGAAAATCCAGTTCCCTGAGCTGAGTCTTGAGCTGCTCGTTTTGCTGCTTCGTCACCGAGCCCTTCTGGAAATCCTTGTCGGAACGATCGAGGTCCCGGTCGAGCTGCTCGCGCCTCGCCGTGAGCTCATTCAGCGCGGCCTGTTCCTCGGCATCGTCCTGGCGTGCCAGCACCTGGCCCTGACGTACCCCCTGTCCCTCGCAGCGGCAAAGCTCGACGATCCGGCGTCTTGCGAACGGGATCACCTTGGCCCACCGAACCGGTTCGACGGTTCCGGTGCCGTAGACCACCTCCGAAACCGGCGCGTGGGTCGCCAGACTGACGGTGACGACGGGCGGCTGAAAGAAATAATAGGCGCCCGCGCCCGCAGCGACGCCGAGGGCCAATACCGTTACCGAGAGCGTGCGCCAGCCCATTTCACACCCGTTCCTGGTTTATATTCCTATTTATCTATCACGGAACCGGCGGTGGATCAATCGCCCTCGCCCATCTCACGGGTAGTGCGACCCCCGATCACGCGGGTTCAATCATGTGGGTTCAACCGCTGGGGCCACTTGTCCGGTCAAGGCCTCGGACCGCTCTTTCGACAGCCACGTCTCCTGCGCGATTTTCCCGTCGACGATCTGGATGCGCCGGTCGGCGCGGGCCGCCAGCCCGGGATCATGGGTCACGACGATGACCGTCCTGCCCTGGTTGGCGATGTCGCGCAGCACGCCGAACACCTGCTCGGTTGAGGCCGTATCGAGATTGCCGGTCGGTTCATCGGCCACGATGATGGTGGGATCGTTGGCGAGCGCTCGCGCCAGCGCCACTCGCTGACGCTGGCCGCCGGAGAGTTGATTGGGACGTTTGTTGACCTGCTCGGCAAGGCCGAGCGACGCCAGCAGAGCAAGCGCCTTGGCGCGCATTTCCGGCCTCGAGAGCCGGCCGAGCGTGCGCATCGGCAGGAGCACGTTATCGAGCGCAGTAAACTCCGGCAAAAGAAAATGAAACTGGAAGACGAAACCGCATGTTTTCAGGCGAAGGTCAGCCTTTTGCGATTCGGACAGTCCCGACGTCGCCTGCCCGCCGACGAAGATCTCGCCTTCCGTCGGTCCGTCCAGCAATCCCAGGAGATAGAGCAGCGACGATTTTCCCGATCCGGAAGGACCGGTAATGGCTAGAAATTCGCCCTTGCTTACGGACAGGTCGATCCCATTCACCAGGACGTGCGATATCGTGCCTTCGACGCGGCGAACGAGGCCGACCGTTTGGATGACGGTCGTATTCACGCTGCGCCTCTGATGATCTCGACGGGATGAACCCGCGTGGCCTTTCGCGCCGGGAAGAAGGCCGCCGCCGCGCAGGCGATGAGCGACAACCCTCCGACGGCCATATAGTGCACCGGGGTCCAATAGATCGGAACGTTGATGATCTCTCCGCTCAGCGGGTTGAAGAACGTGATCCGGGACAAGCCGTAGCAAAGCAGATATCCGAGCCCCCATCCCGCCACGATGCCCACCGCGCCCATGATGGCGGCCTCGACGATGAAGATTCCGCGCACGAATTGCTCCCGCATGCCGAGGGATTTCATGATCGCGATGTCGTGCCGCTTCTCATGGGTGATCGTCGAGATGATGTTGTAGGTCGCAAAGCACGACGTGAACAGCATCGCGGCCATGACCGTGAGCATGATGAAGGCACGGACCGTGAATGCGGACAGAAGATTTGCGTTCGCTTCCTGCCACGACACCGATTTGTAGCCGGTCTGCGCCTCGATCCGAGCGGCGGCGTCCTTTGCAGCGACGGCGTCGTTGAGCCGCAATCGCAACTGGTTTATGCCTCCGGCCTGCCCGGACAGGACCTGTGCGGTACGCAGCAGCGTAAACACCTGTGATTCGTCGATCTGGTGGACCCCGGAGCGAAAAATACCGACCACGGTCGCCGAAAGCACATGGCTCTCTCCGGCCGAGATCGTGACCGTGCTCCTGATCTGCGCGCCCATCTTCTGCGCCAGCGCCTCGCCGATGATGATGGCGTTGGACGCCCTGAACAGGTCGTTGAGCTGTCCCTGTTGCATCTGGCTGGCGAGCTTGGAGACCTTGACCTCCTTGCGCGGGTCGATCCCGGTCACCGTGATTCCGACATGACCTCCGGTGTAATGAATCAATGCCGTCGTCTGCTCCGACGGAGAGACCGCACCGGGGAGCCAGGACTCGATCGACGCGACGACCGAATTCGGGTTCTTGATTCCCGCCCGCCGGTCCGCAGTGGGCAGGTTGGTCACCTGCACGGCCCCGTATTCCCGCTCGGCGGGTTGGGTGGTGGCCGACCTGCGCTCGTCGCTCACGGTCACGTGCGGCAGCGTATCAACGAGCTGGCGGATGAAATCGCGCTGGGAACCTTCCATGAGGCCCGCGATCATGATGGTGAATCCGACGCCGATCGCAACGCCGAGAATCCCGACCAGGGTTTGCCGGATTCGCGTCGTGACGTGGGTCCAGGCGATCTCGAAGAGAAGGTTCATTGAGGGTGGCGTACCTCTGGAGATGCGGCACGCCGGAAGGCCGGCATGCCCGATCGCGAAACGTCACCGAATACCGTAACCCGCGAATTCGTCGGCGATGTTGGCCTGGATGGCCTTCGCGGTTGCGATGTCGTTTCTCCCCGCGTCGGCGTCGCCCCTGCGCGTCTTGGCGATGCCGCGCCCATAGAGAGAAGACGCTCGCCTCGGTTCGATCGACAGCGCCGCATCGTAGTCGTCAATGGCATTGGTGTTGCGGCCGATCCTCAGGTTCACGAAGCCGCGACTGTCGAAGGCATCGCCGTAGCGCGGGCGAAGCTGCAGCGCCTGATTGCAATCCTTCAAGGCGTTGTCGAGATCGCCCACGATGGCGCGCGCCCAGCAGCGGTTGTTCAACGCCTCCGGATCGCCCGGGCTGAGCCTGAGCACCTCGTCGAAATTCCTGATCGCTTCCGAGTAGTTTCCGGATTTCGCGAATTGCTGCGCCATCCCGTAGAGACCAGCGATCCTGTCCGGCGGCGACTTCGCCGGCTCCGAAGCAGCTTGGGCTCGATTTGGCGGCGCCGGGGGCGGCGGCGCTGGCGGCGGCGACGCATTCTCGCGCGGCGCGACCTGCCGGATGGGTCTCGCATTCGGCTTCCAGGCTCCCGCCTGCTTCTTTGCCGCAGAAACCTCCTGGTCGGACATCCGCTTGGCCAATTGGGTCAGCAATTGCTGAGCGCCGTTCTTGTCCTCCGCGGTATTGTTGCCGGTGGCGGCGATGAGAGCCCATTTGTAGGCATCCGCGTTGCTCTGGGGCACGCCCCGGCCGATGGCATAAATGCCGCTCAGGATGAGCTGGGCCTGGGCATTGCCGCCGTCGGCCGCCCTCGAGAACCACGTAAACGCCTCTTTATCGGACTGCGGCCGGCCCACGCCGGCCGAATGGATCGCGCCCAGGTACATTTGCGCGGTCGGATCGCCCTTTTCAGCGGCTTGCTGATACCGGTCAGCCAACTGGACATCTGCGGCGTCATCGGCGCGCGACGGCGAGATCGCGGACATGAGGAGGAGCGTGCCCGGCACAATGAATGCGACCGCTCGCATCGTCAGGAATTGTTCCGCAAAGTGTGCCAACCGTGCGAGCGGATGTCGCCGGGTGCAGCGCAGGCCCGGCGAGCGGTGCTCTGCGGAGAAATTCGATGGCGTCCCACAAGGCATGTTGGCCTCTCGGAAATGCGGCCGCTTCGGACAGGTGCGCCGCGGCGAACGTATAGGCGCTACAATTCGTGCGGCGGTCGAATTCTTAAAGTGCTCGCCCTACGACGCCCGCCGCGCGGGCCGTCTTTGCTGGAAAATTCGGCATATCCTGCGGCCAGTTCGTAAAAGAACTATATCACTGGCTCGTCGAAATGCGGAAGGGGGAGCACGTCTACTCCCGTCGCGTCGCCGCGGCTGAACCGCGCATCTTGGTGCGGACCAGGGTTCGGGAGGTTCATTCCGGCTCGATGCCGGCGGCCTTCACGATGTCAGCCCACTTCTTGGTCTCGGATATGACGTAGGCGCGTAGCTCGTTCGGCGAACTGGTCAGTGGCTCGATCCCCGCCGCGAGCAATGTCGTCTGGACCGATTTGTCCTCGACCGCCGCCTTGATTGCGCTGTTGAGCTTGTCGACAATGGGCGCCGGCGTCTTTGCCGGGACGAATGCGGCGAACCAACCGATCATCTCGTAGTCCGGGATACCCTGTTCGATCATCGTCGGCAGTTCCGGCGCGAGCGACGAGCGCCGGACGCTGGAGACGCCTAGTCCCTTGACCTTGCCGGCACGGATCTGCGGCAGGGTTGTGGAGAGGTCGGCGAATACCAGCGATATCTGGCCGCCGAGCAGATCGGCGACCGCGAGGGGATTGGCGCGATAGGGCACGTGCAGCATATCGAATCCGCCGCGCGTCTTGAGCAATTCGCTGGCCATCCGCGCCGATGTCGAGCCCGCGCCGAACGACAGCTTGCCCGGATTGGCCTTTCCGTACGCTATGAGCTCGCGCACGCTGCCGGCGGGCACCGAAGGATGGACCGCGAGCGCCAGGGTGATGTTGCCGAGCCTGGTCACCGGCTCGAAGTCGGCAATCGGGTCATATGAAAGCTTCTTGAAGAGGTTCGCATTGGCGGCGTGCGTCGTGTTGCTGGTGATGAACACGGTGTAGCCGTCGGGTGCGGCGCGCGCCACGTTCGATGCCGCGGTCTGGCCGCTCGCGCCGGCGATGTTCTCGACGACGATCGTCCAGCCGAGGGTTGCGTTGAGCTTCTGCCCGAGGACGCGTGCGAGCGCATCGGTCGCGCTGCCGGCGGTGAACGGCACCACGAACCTGATCGCGCGCGAGGGATAGTCCTGCGCCGGGGCCGATGCGGGAAGAATCGCAAACGCGCAGGCGGCTGCCAAGTGCACGATCTTCATGCGTCCCTCTCCCGGTCCCGCTTTGTCAGACAGCGGGAGAACCGGGACGATAATATGATACCTGTGTCGGTCAAAGGCGATTTTTGCAACCGCAGTCGGGTCCAAGATGAGGACAATTCGGATTGGGGCAGGCGCCGGGTACTCGGGCGATCGCATCGAGCCGGCGGTCGATCTCGCCGCGCGCGGGGACCTCGACTATCTCGTGTTCGAGTGCCTCGCGGAGCGTACGATCGCGCTGGCACAGGAGGCGCGGCGAAGAGATCCCGACGCCGGCTTCGACCCCCTCCTGACCGCGCGGTTCAAGGCGGTGCTGCGTCCCAGTGTTGCAAACAAGGTGAAGATCATCACCAATATGGGCGCGGCAAATCCGGTCGGCGCTGCACGCGCCGCCGCTGGCGTCGCGCGCGAGATGGGGCTCTCGGGATTGAAGATTGCGGCCGTCGGCGGTGACGATGTCGTGGCGGCCTTGCGAAACCGGGACTTGCCGCTGGTCGAAACGCAAGGCCGCGTCGGCGACGTCGCGGAGCGGATGATTTCGGCCAACGCCTACGTCGGCGCGGAGCCGATCGTGGAGGCATTGACCGCCGGCGCGGACATCGTGATCACCGGACGAGTGAGCGATCCGGCACTGTTTCTGGCTCCCCTCATGTACGAATTCGCTTGGGGCTCGGACGACTGGGACCGGCTCGGCAAAGGGACCTTGGTCGGGCATCTTCTGGAATGCGCCGGGCAGATCACCGGGGGCTATTTCGTCGATCCCGGTTACAAGGACGCACCGAACCTGGCGCGACTGGGATTTCCGCTGGCCGAGGTCGGCGAGGACGGGTCGGCGGTGATCCGCAAGCTCGATGGCACCGGCGGGACGGTCGATCTGAGAACCTGCAAGGAGCAATTGCTGTACGAGGTGCATGACCCCGCCCGATACTATCAGCCGGACGTGGTGGCGGATTTCTCGAACGTGCGTTTGGAGCAGGTCAGCGCGGACGCGGTGGCCATTTCCGGCGCCACCGGACGCAAGCGCACCGACACGCTGAAGGTGTCCATCGGCTACTTCGACGGCTATGTCGGCGAGGGGCAGTTCTCCTATGCCGGCCCGGGCGCCGTGGCGCGGGCGAGACTGGCGCTGGAGATCGTCGCGGAACGGCTCAGGCTCACCGGTGTTGCAACGACGGAGCTTCGCCTGGAAATCATCGGCATCGACAGCGTGCACCGTGGTCCTCTCGTCGGCAGCGGCCCAGAGCCCGCGGAAGCGCGGATCCGCGTGGTCGGGCGCACCGACAGCCTCGAGGACGCGATCCGCATCGGGAATGAGGTGGAGACGCTGTGGCTCAACGGCCCCGCCGGCGGCGGCGGCGCGTGGAAGTCGGCGCGGCAGGTGATCGCGACCGTGTCCACCCTGTTCCCGCGTTCGGAGGTCGAGACCATCGTAACATATGAGGTCACCTGACGATGAAGCTTCGCGAACTCGCCCATGCCCGCAGCGGCGACAAGGGAAATGTATCCAACATCTCGGTGATCGCATACGAGCCGGGCGACTACGCGTTCCTTGCCGAGCACGTCACCGCCGATCGGGTGAAGGAGCATTTCGCCGACATCGTTGTGGGGCCGGTCGAGCGCTACCAGCTGCCCGGGATCGGCGCGCTCAATTTCGTTCTGCACGAGGCGCTCGGGGGCGGCGTGACGCGATCGCTGTCCCTCGATCCGCACGGCAAATCTCTCAGCTCGTCGCTGCTCGAGATGGAGATACCCGACCGGCAGCAAAGGGCAGAGCGGCGGCCTTGAGAATGCGTCGCGCCACACACTTCAATCGCATGGGCATCACATGAAACCTCGATTCCTCCTTCTCGTCATCGCGCTTCTGGCGCTCCCCGCCGCAGCGCAGGCGCAATCGCCGGATCGTCTCCAGAAGATCCTGGCGAGCGGCGTGCTCCGCGTCGGGACCACGATGGACACGCCGGTTTTCAGCATGCGCGATCCGGCAAGCGGAAAGCTCGAAGGCTTCGACATGGACGTGCTGGAGACGCTGGGGCCCGCGCTCGGCGTCAAGATCGAATACGTCAAGATGACATTCGGCTCGATGCTCGCCGACCTCGCGGCTGACAAGTTCGATGTCGCGATGTCCGGAATGGGACGCACGCTCGACCGCGCACGGGTCGCCACCTTTTCCAAGCCGTACATGCGCTACGGCAAGCTGATGACGATCCGCAGCGCAGACAAGGAGCGCTTTCACTCGCTCGCCGACCTCGACCGGCCCGGTATCAGGATCGCCTACAACCAGGGTGGACTGAATGACCGGTTCGCCAACACCATGTTCAAGCAGGCGACGCCGGTCGGCTTTGCGAGCAACGAGCTGGCGACCGCCGATCTGCTCGCCGGCAAGGTCGATGCCCAGGTTTCCGACTCGACCGCCGCGATCTATATGGCGCGGCAGGATCCGCATCTCGCCGCCATGAGTCCCGGCAACGTCTTCAACCCCGTCTATGTGGCGATGCTGCTGCGGCGCGACGACCAGACCCTGCTCAACTACATCAACATCTGGATCGACCAGATCGAGCTCGACGGCACGCTGGCGAAGATCCGCGCCAAGTGGCTGGGCGAGGCGAAGTAGTCGAGCGCGGGCGCACAGGCCTTTCGTCAGGCGGCTTCGCCTTGCGTCTTTCGCGCCTCGGAGCGTGTGAACACGAGCTCCGATGCCGCACACGGCTTGCCGAACAGGAAGCCCTGCGCGAGCGTGCAGCCGGCCGCGCGCACCAGGGCGAGCTGGGCTTCGGTCTCGATTCCCTCCGCAACCGTATCGATGCCCAGGCTTCTGCCCAGGCCGGCGATCGCGGCGACGATCGCAGCGCAATCGACATTGTTCGCCGATTCGTTGACGAAACAACGATCGATCTTGATCCTGTCGAACGGGAACATCCGCAGGTAGCTGAGCGAGGAATAACCGGTTCCGAAGTCGTCGAGCACGATGGACATGCCGAGCCGTCGGAGTTGATGCAGTGTCGTGATGTTCTCGGCATTCCCCTGCATCAGCACCGTTTCGGTGATTTCCAGCTCCAGGCGCCCCGGCGGCAAGCCCGACACGGCGAGCGCCCTGGAAAATATGCTGACCGGGTCGGCCCTTCGGAACTGCGCGGGCGAAAGATTGACGCTGACTTTGATGTGGGCCGGCCATTTCACTGCGTCGCTGCACGCCCTCTGCAACACCCACTCTCCGAGTGGATTGATCAATCCCGTTTCTTCGGCGAGCGGAATGAAATTGTCGGGACCGGTCAATCCGCGTTGCGGATGTCGCCAGCGCACCAACGCCTCGACACCGGTCACTTCCTCGGTCCCGATGTCGACGATGGGCTGATAATGGAGCTCGAGCTCGTCGCCCTGCATCAGCGCGTTGCGCAGATCGTTTTGAAGGACGCGACGAGCAAAGGCCTGACTTTCCATTTCAGCTTCGAACAGCCGGTAAGTGTTGCGGCCCTCGGACTTGGCCTTGTAGAGAGCCAGATCGACGTTCTTCAGGAGCTGGGCGACATCGGTTCCGTGTTCGGGCGCCAGCACGATCCCGATGCTGGTCGCGATATCGAGAGTGTTGCCATCGACTTCATAGGGCGCGGCTATCGCCTCGAGCAAGCGATTTGCCGCGGCGATGGCCGCTTCGCGCGGATCGTCCGGCGTCATTGCCAGGATCGCGAATTCGTCGCCGCCGATCCGCGCCACCGTGTCGGTTTCGCGCATGCATGACTGGAGCCGGCGCGCCACCGCCTTGAGCAACTCGTCGCCGACCGGATGACCGAGTGAATCGTTGATCGTCTTGAACAGGTCGAGGTCGAGCATGAAAACGATGAATGCGCCGGGGCCTTGATGCAGGTGAACGAAAGCCTCGCCGATCTTTTCCAGCAGGACCGCGCGATTGGCCATGCCCGTCAGCCCATCATGACGCGCCATGTAAACGATTTGCGCTTCGGCGCGCTTCTGCTGCGTAATGTCCTGATGGATGCCGACCCAGCCGCCGCCCGGCATGCATTCGCGGCTGATGGCGATCACACGTCCGTCGGCGAGCTCGCGGGTATAGTAGCTCGACGTCGACAGCGCCACTTCGCTCAGCGACTCCTCCAGATACTCGGTCCCATCCCCGCGGACGCATCCTGCCGCGACGCGCGCTTCGAGGATGGCGCGCAGCGACGTGCCGGGCTTCGTCTGGTCGGGCGTCAGGCCGTACATTTTGCCGTAATGCTTGTTGCAGATGACCAGGCGCTGGTCGCGATCGAACATGCACAGGCCGTGCGGCATGTTTTCGAGCGCCGCGTCGAAGCGCCGGTTCGTCTCCTTCAGGGCCGCCGTGGCCGAGGCGAGCCGCATTTGCCGCGTCGCGCCCATTGCCATCGCAATAAGCACGACGGCCGTCAGCAAAAAGCCGATCTCATAATATTTGCGTGCGGTCGATGTGGCTTCCTGGAATACGTCGCTTTCGGCCAGTCCGACCACTGCGAACAGCGGAAGTCCTTGGACCACCCGATAGGAAATGAGGCGGTTGATGCCTTCGAACTGATGGGTGTCCTTGGAGGAGCTCCAATAGCTTCCCGAGGGGGACCGCCCATGATGCTCGAACAGCTTGGTTTGAGAAACGGACTCGCCGATGAAACCTCTCGCCGCTGGATTGCGTCCGCTGCGCGCGCGAATGATCCCGTCAAATCCTACGAGACTGATCACTCCCTCTCGGCCGATGTCGACCGAGTTGTAGAATTTCTCGAGCTGAAGCACGTCGAGGGAGGCAGCGATGGTGCCGCCGAATGTCCCGTCGGGCGCCGTGAGCCGCCGCGTCAGCAGAATTGATGGTTTGCGGGTTATCTGGCCGATCATGGGTGCGCTAATATAGAGCTCATCCACCGGCGACGTGTGAATAGTGAAGGAACTCGAAGCGGCTGATGTCGACCTTCGATCGGAGCGGTCCCAGGCTCGAAAGCTTGATGATTCCATCCGGCCCCGTGATCGTGAAATTTATGGTCAAATCGCTCAGACCCTTGGTGGTGTCGGTCCAGCGTTCAAAGTCGAAATCCGCGGGGTTCTGCTCGTACAATCGCCGCAGCAGGAGCAGCTGGCTGTCTGTCCCTTTGATGACGCGTGAAATGTATTCTTCGAAGACACGCGCCAGGTTGCTCGCCTGTCGCACCCCATCTTCGTCGGCGCGGTTGCGCTCCTCATTCTCGAGCAGGAAGACCCCGCCCCAGATGGCGACGATCATGACCACGCCCAGATAGGTCGTGGTCTGCCGGAGTGCGCGGAGCCATTGCAACATGTGATGGATTCTGATCCGGACGGGCAATTCGCAGAAGCGAGCGCCATCTATGCCCGGGGGTACTTACCGATTGATTACGTGCGGAATGTACCTGCTACATTCGGACTTCCAATTCACATGGCATTAACGACGAAGTCGGCATCCCCAGGAGCTTGAACCGGCCATTGAAAAGCATTTCCCGGTGCCGAGGCGATTGCATCACCCCGGTCGGTGGTGCTTCCCTTGGTGCGCGGTGACGTCCACTTTTGCCCGCGACTGCGCGGTCAAGCGTCGCGCCAGCGGTTTGAGCAGTTGAGGCGACAGATAGATCGGAAACTGGCTCAGGGCGAAATAGAACCAGGTGAGATCGGGCAGGGCCCCTCCGGTCGCCGCCAGCATCAGCCCCATATTGCGCTGCGACGCCATGAGGCCGAGCGCGAAGGCGCGCTCCCGGCCGATCCTTGCAAACAGCAGCATGGTCAGGCCGAGCACGGCGAACGACACCGCGAAGGCAAGAGCGGCGAGCCCGATCGCGACCAGGGGTGCAGCGAAAAAGCGCGCTGCGACATTTTCCATGACGGCTGCCACGAAAACGAACACGGCGATGATATTGACACCGTCGATTGCGTCCCTGTGCCGCTGCATGGCGTCTAATCCCACGATCCCACGGATGACGACGGCGACGAGCGTGGAGCCCGCCAGGATCGCGAACAATTTTAGCCCGAGCTCCAGAGGGGAGAGCGTCAAGGTAGGACCTACGAACGCGTAGGCAAAGAAAGGCGCCGTGAAGGAAGTCAAGGCGGTGCTGGCGATCAGCGCAACGAGCACAAGTGCCGCATCCAGCCCCATCAGCCCGGCGAAAGCGGGCGCCGCCATCATCGGCGAGGCAACGGCCTGCAGCATGAGCGCGAGAAAAAGGTCGGGCGCGTACGCATCAAGTCCGATCATGCGGCAACTTACGCCGAACAAAACCGGAATTCCCAACATCGTCCATGCCGTCGCCGCGAGCATGATCGCGGGGCGCTGCAAATGGCGCCGCAATGCCGCGAGGTCGACACGCAGAAAGGCGATGCACAGCAGCGCAAAAATCGCCTCCGTGACAAACGGCTTGAGCAGGGCGCCAAGCGGCGGCGCGGCAATGCCGATGAACACCAGCGCCGCAAGCGCCCGCGTCCCCTGCCGGCCGAGCCACGCCAATGGCGCCGCCGACGCATCGAGAACGGACATTTGCGGGAACTCCATTCCACAAGGGAGATTGCAATTGGAGTCCGGCGCTCAGTCTTGCCGGTCGGGGCGAGATGGCAGGGTAAGGCGGGCGCCGCTACGCCGCCGCCGCCTTGCCCTTGGGCTGCACTTCGGCGGAATAGTCGTCCATCAATTGCCTTGTGATGGCGCCGGGCTTGAAATTCCACTGGGCGATTTCCGACACCGCCGTGACTTCCGCCGCGGTGCCGGTGATGAAGCATTCCGAGAAACCGGACAATTCGTCCGGCAGCACGCGCCGCTCGACCACCTCGACGCCGCGGCGGCGGGCGAGGTCGATGGTAGTGCGCCGCGTGATGCCGTCGAGGAAGCAATCGGCGATCGGGGTGTGGATGCGGCCGTCCTTGATGAAGAAGATGTTGGCGCCGGTGCATTCGGCGACCCGGCCTTCCCAGTCGAGCATCATGGCGTCGGCATAGCCGCGCCGCTCCGCCCGGTGCTTGGAGATGGTGCAGATCATGTAGAGCCCGGCGGCCTTGGCGAGACAGGGGATGGTGCGCGGATCGGGCCGGCGGTAGTCGGCGAGGTCGAGGCGGATGCCCTTGAGTCGCTGGGCCGGGTCGAAATAGCTCGGCCATTCCCAGGCGGCGATGGCGAGGTGGATCCGGTTGTGCTGCGCCGACACGCCGAGCTGTTCGGAGCCGCGCCAGGCGATCGGGCGGACATAGGCGTCCTTCTGGCCGCTCTTTTCCACCACCAGGCGCTTGGCGGCGTCGATCTCGGCGACCGAGTAGGGAATTTCGAAGTCGAGCATGGTGGCGGAGCGCACCAGGCGCTCGGAATGTTCCGTGCTCTTGAAGACCACGCCGTTATAGGCACGCTCGCCTTCGAACACGGCGCTGGCGTAATGCAGGCCATGGGTGAGAACGTGGATCTTCGCCTCCGGCCCCGGCACCATCTTGCCGTCGAACCAGATCATGCCTTCCATTTGGTCGAAGGGCACCGCCATGGTCGTTCCTCCGGTTGGGCCCGTGTTCGGTCGCCCGCTGCTTTGCGTCGCGCTTCAAGTCTCGATATGGTTGCGCCTCGATGAGAGCGCCATTGCGCGAAGGATGCAACGGTGGCCGAATTCGGGTCGGCGCGCAGGTTCCTTTCGCGAAACACGGCATCATGGTAACAAAACCAAAAAATATGTCAACATGGCTGACATAAATGTGAGCGTTCCCATTGCGGCGGCCGGGGCCAGGCAAAAGGCGGAGCCTGTCTGGGACCTGATCGAGCTTCTGTTTTTCGCTTACCGCGATTTCGTCGGCGATGCCGACGAGGTGCTGGCCAAGTTCGGATTCGGGCGGGCCCATCACCGTGTCCTGCACTTCGTCAACCGCAATCCCGGAATGAAGGTGGCCGAGCTTCTCGGCATCCTGAAGATCACCAAGCAATCGCTCGGCCGGGTGCTCAAGCAGCTCATCGACGAAGGCTATGTGGAGCAGAAGGAAGGCGCCACCGACCGCCGGCAGCGGCTGCTGTTCGTGACCGCCAAGGGCGAGGCGCTGGCGCTCAGGCTCGCCGGCCTGCAGAGCGAGCGCATCGGCCGTGCGCTCGCGGGCGCGGGCTACGGCGACCACGCCATGGCGCGGCGTTTCCTGATCGCCATGCTCGATCCAGGTCAGCGCGAGGGCGTATTGCGACTGATCGACGGCGCCGATCCCGCGCGCCGCGGGCGGTTGTGAGGCCGCGATGGCGCCGCTCGCCTCCGCGCAGCTTCCCGACAATGCCCCGCATCTCCTCGTGGTCGATGACGACCGCCGCATTCGCGATCTGTTGTCGCGCTATCTGCGCGCCGAGGGCTATCGCGTCACCACCGCCGACACCGCTGCGGACGCCCGCGCCAAGCTCGACGGGCTGAGCTTCGATCTCCTGATTCTCGACGTCACCATGCCCGGCGAAACCGGGTTCGAATTCGCGAAATCGCTGCGGACGCGATCCACCGTTCCGATCCTGATGCTCACCGCGCGGGCGGAAAAGGAGAGTCGAATCGCGGGCCTGGAGATCGGCGCCGACGATTACGTGGCCAAGCCATTTGAACCTCGCGAATTGTCGCTGCGTATCGCCAACATCCTCAAGCGGCTGCAGCCGGCGCCGCCGCCGGCGCCCGCGGAGACCGTGCGGTTCGGGCCGTTCTTGTTTCACCTCTCGCGCGGCGAGCTGCGGCGCGGCGAAGAGATCGTGCATCTCACCGACCGCGAGAAAGACATGCTGCGCCTGTTGGCGGCGGAGCCCGGCGCGACGGTGCCGCGCCTCGCCTTGGCCGGCACCGGCGCCGCGGCCGGCGAGCGCGCGGTCGACGTGCAGGTCAACCGGCTGCGCCGCAAGATCGAGAACGATCCGGCGAACCCGCTGTTCGTGCAGACCGTGCGCGGCATCGGCTACCGCCTGGTGGTGCAGCCATGACGAGCCTCGACATCGGCATGTCGCGGCTGCGCACGGCGGCGGGCCGCCTCTATGACGGATGGGAGCGCGTCGATCGCGCGGTCAAGGGCCTGCTGCCCAAGGGACTCTATGCGCGCGCGCTCCTCATCATCATCGCGCCGATGGTGATCCTGCAGTCGGTGGTCGCCTTCGTGTTCATGGAACGGCACTGGAACACGGTCACGCGACGGCTCTCAGCGGCGGTGACACAGGACGTCGCCGCCCTGATCGCGCTGCGCAAGGTGCTTCCCCAGGAGCGCGACAGTGCGGTGCTGCGCCGGATCGCCCAGGAGCGGCTCGGGCTCGCGGTCGATTTCCTCCCCGTCAACGAGATGCCGCCGATCGGACCGAAGCCGTTCTTCTCGCTGCTCGACCAGGCGCTGTCGGAGGAGGTGCGCAAGCAGATCGGCCGGCCGTTCTGGATCGACACGGTGGGACGCTCGAACCTCGTCGAGCTGCGCATCCAGCTCGACGACGCCGTCATGCGCGTGTTCGCGCGCCGCAGCGCCGCCTACGCCTCGAACTCGGAAATCTTCCTGTTGTGGATGGTGGGAACCTCGCTGGTGCTGATCACCGTCGCGATCCTGTTCCTGCGCAACCAGATCCGCCCGATCCTGCGGCTCGCGGATGCGGTCGAAGGCTTCGGCAAGGGCCGCGAGGTGCCGGACTTCCGACCCCGCGGGGCCCAGGAGGTGCGCCGCGCCGCCTCCGCCTTCATCGAGATGAAATCGCGGGTCGAGCGCACCATCGAGCAACGCACCACCATGCTCGCCGGGGTGTCGCACGACCTGCGCACCGTGCTGACGCGCTTCAAGCTCGAGCTCGCGCTGATCGGCGACAGCCCCGAAGTCGATGCGATGAAGAAGGACATCGACGAGATGAGCCGCATGCTCGAGGCCTATCTCGCCTTCGCGCGCGGCGACGCCGGCGAGCAGTCCGAGGCGACGGACATGGCGGCTTTCCTCGAAGAGCTGCGGGCCGACGCCGAGCGCCACGGCCACAAGGCGACGGCGAGCTTCCACGGCTATCCCATCGTCACCGTGCGTCCCAACGCGTTCAAGCGCTGTCTCGCCAACCTCGTCTCCAACGCCGCGCGGTTTGGTTCCTCGATCGAGATCACCGGCCAGCGCGACCACCGCTATCTCACCATCACCGTCGACGACGACGGTTCCGGCATCCCCGTGCAATTGCGCGAGGACGTGTTCAAGCCGTTCCTGCGGCTCGACGATGCCCGCAACCAGGACGAGGGCGGCAGCGGGCTCGGGCTCGCGATCGCGCGCGACATCGCCCGCTCCCATGGCGGCGACATCTTCCTCGAAGACAGCCCGCTGGGCGGCCTGCGAGCGACCGTGCGGGTGCCGGTGTAGGCAGACCGGGTTGGCGCGCCGCCAGGACATATGGCCAAGGCCGCTCGACGATCGTCGATCAGCGCTCA
>CAWBSI010000023.1:0-584009 GCA_963791375.1 uncultured Alphaproteobacteria bacterium | reverse complement strand
TGAAACTCGCTAGGTGGTGGCTGACTCGCTAGGTGGTGGCTGATATGAAACTCGCTAGATGGCTTATCGGCATTTCTTGTGCCGTCGGTATCGTTTCGGCCGACTCCAAGGTCTTCTCCCAACCCGCGAACCAGGTCGCGCAGCATCCCGAATCGCAGTGGTCCACCATTCAGACCTACTGCTTCGGTTGCCACAACGAGGACGTTCGCGCCGGTAACCTCTTTTTGGACCAGCTTGGCGCCGAGTCCGTGCCCGAACACCCCGAGATCTTCGAGAAAGTTGTGCGCAAATTGCGCGGGCGCCAGATGCCGCCGCCCGGCATTGCTCCAGCCCTCGCAGCAGGAAGTCGACGCGCTGGTTGGCTGGCTCGAGAGCACGCTCGACGAAAGCAGCAAGGCGCACCTTGCGGGCCGCGTTCCCGTCCAGCGCTTGAACCGTACCGAGTATGCCAATGCCGTGAAGGACCTTCTGGCTGTGGAGATCGATCCCAACCAGTACCTGCCGGCCGACATCGCGGTCGAAGGCTTCAGCAACATCGCTGCGGCGTTGACCGTGTCACCCGCCTTCCTGGAGCAGTACGTCAATGTCGCGCGGGTAGTCTCGCGCATGGCAGTAGGCAAGCCGGTGCCAGAGGTCGTCAAAGCCTCTTTCCCTCCCCCCGCTACCGGCGACCAGGATGGCTATGTGGACGGCATGCCGCTCGGTACGCGGGGCGGCACGAGGTTCGAGTACACGTTCCCGGCGGACGGGGAGTACCGCGTCACGATCACTGACCTCGATTTCGGGCTCTACCCACGCGGGGTCGAGAACGAGACAACGGTGGTCGTGCTGATCGATCGCAAGGAAGTCTTCCGGGAAAAGGTCGGCGGTGACGCGGATCGCGCGTTCGTGGATCGCGGCGGCGGTGCACCGGCGGGAGCCAAGCTCATGCAGCGCTTCGCCAATATCCCCGTGCAGGTGACGGCCGGTGTGCACGAAGTCGTCGTGACGTTCATCGAGCGCTCCCGTGTGGCAACCGACGACCTGATTGCGGGCGGCACCCAGTATTCATGGGTTTGCTTTCAAGGGGTATCTGCGTCTGCCGCGCCTGATTGGGTCCATACAGGTCGTGGGGCCGTACGCGGCCACGGGCCCCACGCGCACACCCAGCCGGGAGAAGTTATTCATCTGCAAGCCCGAAGTCCCCGAGCAAGAACGCGCCTGCGCCGAGCGCATCACTGACGGATCTCGCCGGGCGTGCCTTCCGCCGGCCCGTCACCAAGGAAGATATCGTCGGGCTGATGGCCTTCTACGACGCCGGCCGTGAAGGACCTGGCGGATTCAACGCCGGGATCGAACAGATGGTGACTGCGGTTCTGGTGAGCCCGGATTTTCTCTATCGCGGAATCGCCCGGCCGCAGGATAAGAAAGACGCGAAATTCTATGCGCTGAGCGATCTGGAACTGGCCTCGCGTCTGTCTTTCTTCTTGTGGAAGCGGGCCCCCGACGATGAGCTGCTCAAGCTTGCGAACAAGGGCGAACTGCGACGTCCCGGCGTACTGGACGCCCAGGTGCGGCGTATGCTGGCCGCTCCGCAGGCCGAGACGCTGGTGACGGATTTCGCGCTCCGCTGGCTCGACCTCCTTGAGGTCGACAAATTCGAGTGGGATCGGCAAATCTTCCCCGAATTCAGCGCCGAGCTGCGCCAGGATGTCTCGACCGAAATCGACCTCTTCCTGCGGAGCATCCTGCTTGAAGACAAGAACGTGGAGGAGCTGTTAACGGCCGACTATACCTTCCTCAATGAAAGGCTGGCGCGACACTACGGCATCACAACGGTGCACGGCGCGCAGTTCCGCCGCGTCCATCTCGAGGACGAGAATCGCTATGGCCTTCTCGGCAAGGGCGCCGTGCTGTTGCACACGTCCTATGGCAACAGGACTTCGCCGGTGGTGCGCGGCGCCTGGGTTCTCGACAAACTCCGCGGCACGCCGCCAGCGCCGCCGCCACCGAATGTGGTGACGGATCTGAGCACGCCGCCGGGCGCGCAGCCCAAGACCATGCGTGCGATGCTCGAGCAGCATCGCGCCAATCCGACCTGCAACATGTGCCACGGTGTGATCGAACCCCACGGACTGCCGCTGGAGCGCTTCACCGTCACCGGGCAGTGGCGCGATGTCGATTGGCAGGCCAATGCGCCCATCGATTCGAAGGTGACAATGCCAGACGGCAAGGAAATCGAAGGTCCGGCAGACCTACGCCGCGCCCTGTTGAGCCGCCCCGGCCAGTTCGTCCAGGCGCTGACAGCAGAAGCTCATGATGTACGCGCTGGGCCGGGAGATCGCGCCTCATGACATGCCGCAGGTCCGGGCGATTGTGCGCGACGCGGCCAAGAATGATTACCGGTTCTCGTCGCTCGTGGCGGGGATTGTATCGAGTGATGCATTCCGCATGCAGGCGCTGGAGGAGTGAAGACCATGTATCTGACCAGAAAGCATCTTTCTCGCAGGACGTTGCTCAGGGGCGCGGGCGTCTCCGTCGGACTGCCGTTGCTCGATGCGATGATCCCGGCCGGCACCGCGCTCGCCAAGACCGACGCCGCGCCGAAGCTGCGGGCGGGCTTCTTCTATATTCCCCACGGCGCGGTCATGTGGAACACGAAGCATGGGAAGGCCATGGATCGCTGGACCCCGAGCGGTGCCGGCGCGGATTTCAAACTCAGCCCAATTCTCGAGCCGCTCGAGAAGCACAAGCACGCCGTGATTTCGTTCTCCAATCTCGAGAACAAGGCCAGCGTCGCCTCCGTGCACAAATACAACCCGGCGACGTGGCTCAGCGGTGTCAAGCCCGATCTCAAAGCGCCCGGTCCCAGCATGTCTGCGACGATCGACCAGATCATTGCCGGGCGCATCGGTCAGGAGACAGCGCTGCCGTCGATGGAGGTCTGCTCGGAGGGTGAAACCCAGGCGGTCGCGTGCGAGGCTGGATTCGGCTGCCTCTACAGCTCCACGTTGTCGTACCGGAATGCAAACTCGCCTTTGCCGATGGAGTCCAACCCGCGCAAAGTTTTCGCACAGTTATTCGGTGAAGGCGCTACAGCGGAAGAGCGCGTGGCCATAGTCAGGCAGAAACGGAGCATCCTTGATTTCATCACCGAGCGTACCCGGGCGCTGCAACAGGAGCTGGGCCCGGGCGATAAAGTGCTCCTCGACGGCTACCTGGACACGGTGCGAGAGATCGAACGGCGCGTTCAGCTTGCGCAGAACCGCGATCTCTCGGGCGTGGAGGCGCCCGAGATACCTGTGGCCGAGCAGGATATGGCGATCGATAAGGAGGTGCGGTTGTTGTTCGATCTGATCGCGGTTGCCTATCAGGCCGATCTCACGCGCGTGGCCTCCTACATCATGATCGGCGAAGGCACGAACCGGACCTATAATCACATCGGCGTGCCGGACTCCTTCCATCCGCTGTCACATCATGCCGATTATCTCGATCGGCTTGAAAAGCTGGTCAAGATTCAGCGCTATCACATGGAGCGGTTCGCGGAGTTCGTCGCGAAACTCGCCGCCACACCCGACGGCGAAGGCACGCTGCTGGATAACTCCATGTTGCTCTACGGCTCCAACATGTCCAACAGCAACCTGCACAGCAATTATCCGTTGCCGAACATCCTGGTCGGCGGCGGCGCCGGCGCGCTCAAGGGGGGACGGCAGATCGAGCTGCCCGAACGCACGACGATTTCCAATCTGCACCTCACGCTGCTGAACAAGGCGGGCCTCGAGACGAAGAGCTTCGGGGACAGCACCGGCGTGATCGCCGGTGTCTGAGCGCTCGGGGGCACCGGCCATGAACCGCAGGGCAATACTGAAAGGTGCGTTGGGCGGCGTCCTGGGTCTGACCCTGCCGCCTTTCGCGCGCTACGCTTTCTCCCAAGAAAGCCCCGCTGTCGTCCCGGTGAGCGAGGGTTTCGTGATGCTCACCGGCGCCGGGGGTAATGTCCTGGTGCGGACGGCAAGCACCGGTCAGGTGCTGGTGGACAGCGGCGCTGCCGAGTTCACCGATGCGGTGCTTAAGCGCCTGCGCGAGCTGCCGGGCGCAGGCCGTGTCACAACTCTGTTCAACACGCACTGGCACCGGGAGCAGGTGGGCGGGAACCTCGCCTTCGGGCGGTCGGAGGCGACGATCATCGCTCACGAAAAGACCCGGGCGCATCTGGCGACGGATTATTACCTGCGGGACGAGGACCGGTACGAGAAAGCGCTGCCCGCAGAGGCTCGCCCGACCGTGACCTTTTTTACCGGCGACCAGACCCTCGCCGGCGACAAGCGGATCGAATACGGCCACCTGCTCGAGGCCCACACCGACGGCGACATCTATGTATTCTTCCGAGACGCGAACGTGCTGGCCGCGGGTGATGCCATCTCGCCGCTCAAGGATCCCGTGCTTGACTGGTTCGGCGGCGGCTGGCTGGGCGGGCGCGTCGACGCGCAGGAAAAACTCTTGAAACTCAGCGATGAGAAGACGCGGATCGTGCCGAGCTACGGTCCGGTGGTGGGCCGCGCCGAGCTACAGGCTGAGTTCGACATGACGCGCGTGCTCTTCGATCGCATGCTTGATCTCGTCAGGAAGGGCATGAGCGCACAAGACATGCTCGATGCGGGACTTATGAAGGATCTGTCTCGGACCTTCCGCGACCCGTTCAGGTTCGCCTACGACGCCCATAAGGGCTATTGGGCGCATCACAATTCTCTCGCACCGGATGTGCTCTGATGGACACCGTCATGAAGCGTGCCATTTTCGCAGTCGTTTTTTGCCTCGCAGCGGCCAGCACGGCTGCCGCCGCCGATGACACCCTCGCCGGTCTGATCCAGGCCGGTAATCGCGACGCTGCGCTCAAGAGGATTGCCGCGGGCGCCGATGTGAACGCAGCCCAGGGAGACGGTACAACGCCGCTGCACTGGGCAGTCTACAAGGTCGACGCGGATCTTGCCCGCGCGCTACTCGAGCGCGGGGCGAAGCCCGATGTCATCAACAATTACGGCTCGAGCCCTTTGGCGGAGGCGGTAAAGGTTGCCAATGCTCGCCTGGTCGGAATGCTGCTCGATGCAGGCAGCAACGTAGAGGTGCCGAACCAAGAGGGCCAGACGGCCTTGATGCTGGCCGCGCGCGCGGGATCCTTGGACGTTGCCGAGCTGCTGGTGCGCCACGGCGCCAATGTCAATGCACGAGAAAAATGGCGCGGCCAGACGGCGCTGATGTGGGCGGCGGACGCACGCTCAGCCGAGCTGACGCGGTTTCTCATCGACCATAAGGCGGACGTCAATGCCCGGGCGCTGGCCAACGACTGGCCGAGCCAGATGACCGGCGAGCCGCGCAATCAGTATCGCCCGACCGGCGGCCTGACACCGCTGCTCTATGCGGCGCGCTCGGGATGTACGGATTGCGTGCAAGCGCTGCTGGACGCCGGCGCGGATCCCAACCGGCCGAACCCCGACGGTGTGACGCCGCTGATGGTGGCCATCGACAATTTCGCATTCGACACGGCAAAGCTCCTGTTCGAGCGCGGCGCCAATCCGCATGTGTGGGATTGGTGGGGCCGCACCGCGCTGTACACGGCGATCGACATGAATACGTACAGTCTGGATGCTTACGCAGAACGCACCGGGCCGCCCATCGTGACGACGAAGACCACCGCGCTCGAGCTCGCACGACTGTTTCTCGGCGCCGGCGTCAACCCCAATACTCAGTTGAACATGCATCGGCCCGGGCGCGGCGGCAACTCCGGCCGCTTCGCCGACGAGATCATAACCACCGGCGCCACGCCCATGTTGCGCGCCGCCGCGTCACAAGACAGCGAGGCCGTGCGGCTGTTGCTGGAATACGGAGGGCGTGTCGACGTGCCCAACGTGATGGGCGTGACGCCGCTGATGGCCGCCGCGGGGCTAGGCATGGAACCCAGCCCGCGCTTCAATCCCAGCGCCAATGATGCGCAGGATCGGTCGATCGCGACGCTCGAAATCCTGTCGGCGGCCGGCGCCGACGTGAATGCGCGGATCACCGACGTCAAGAGCAGGACCGCGCGCATGGGGCGTGGCAGCACGCTGCCGGAGCGGGGCGGGCAGAGCGCGTTATTCGGCGCGGTGCAATGGGCCTGGCCCCGCGTGGTCCAGTACCTGATCGATCACGGCGCGGAAGTCGCCATCATGGACGACCGCCGCGTGTCGCCGCTCGACGCGGCTTTGGGGCGGGCCGGCAGCAGCGACAATCGGCCCTCCCCCGAGGTCGCCAAGATACTCCAGACGGCAATCGGCCAGTAGACTGTAGGATTAGGGTTGAGTCTTGTCCCTGCTCATAGCGACGATCCCGTTTGACTCCTTAAACCCAGGGCTGGGCGTCGTCGGGCGCCGCCTGTCTCGCCTTCGTCGGCCACTCGGCCCGGTACCGTTTCGCCAGCGGGCCGTCGCCCCTCTTCGTCACCCGCTCATTGATGTTCCATAGGTTCGGTTGCTGTGTGCTGGTGAGCCGAACGCGCCCGATCTTCTCTCCCCTGAACCGGCGCTGGCGGACGCTCGCGGCCACATTCCTGATCCGCTTGGTGTTCCGCCGGATATCGGTTGCAAGGATAGCCCGGCAGCCGCGGTTTCGGGACGACAAGGTGGTGCGGTAATACCAAAATTGCAGGCAGATGTACTTTGCATGGGGTTGTTTTTCAAAAAGGCCGAGCCCCCACGTTCCCCACACCTCAAGCGCTGCCTCACCCGAACCGCTCGCGGGCGAGCCGCGCGCCGGCTCCAAGCGCCATCAGCTTCGCCACTGCGATATCCCGGCGCATCGGCGCCATGCCGCAATTGGTGCAGGGGATGATCCGTTCCCGCGGGACGTAGCGTAGCGCCGCGCCGATGACGGCGGCGACGTCCTCGGGGGTCTCGACGATGTCGGACGCGACGTCGATGGCGCCGAGGATCACGTCCTTGCCGGCGAGCAGCGCCAGCAACTCCATCGGCACCTTGGAGTTGCGGCATTCGAGCGACACCTGGTCGATCCTGCTGTTCGCCAGCGCCGGGAATATCGCTTCGTATTGGCGCCAGGCGCCGCCCAGCGTTCCCTTCCAATCGACATTCGCCTGGATGCCGTAGCCGTAGCAGATGTGGACCGCGGTGGTGCAGGCGAGCCCCGCGGCGGCGCGGTGCAGCGCCTCGATGCCCCAGTCCTTCACCTCGTCCATGTAGACGTTGAAGGCCGGCTCGTCGAACTGGATCACGTCGACGCCGTCCGCCGCCAATGCGCGGGCCTCTTGGTTGAGGAGATCGGCAAAGGCGAACGCCATCTTCACGCGGTCGCCGTAATGGGCGTCGGCGATGGTGTCGATGATGGTCATCGGTCCCGGCAGGGTGATCTTCAGCTTGCGGCCGGTGTGGGCGCGGGCAAAGCGCGCCTCGTCGGCATGGACGCGGCCGCGCAGCGACAGCGCCCCGGTCACGGTCGGCACCATCGCCTTGTAGCGCTCCTTGCGGATGCCCATCTCCACGCGCTTCGTAAAATCGATGCCGTCGACGAATTCGAGGAAGCCGTGGACGAAGTGCTGCCGCGACTGCTCGCCGTCGGTGACGATGTCGATGCCGGCATCCTCCTGCAGCTTGATGGCAATGAGGGTCGCATCGCGCTTGCCGGCTTCGAGGTCGTCGCCGGCAAGCCGCCACGGCGCCCACAGCTTGTTGGGCTCGGCGAGCCAGGACGGTTTCGGCAGGCTGCCGGCGATGCTGGTCTCGAACATGTTTTTCCTTTTCACCGCGGGCTTTGCGCGGGCTCGCTCCACCGGTAGATCCAATCATATTGCGCGAGGAGACGGCGGCCGCCAAGGGCGGCCAGCGCGGCGTCGCGCACCAGGGCGATGGGCTGACCGAGATGATAGACGAAGTCGTTGCGGCGCGCCGCGCGCTGCACCCGCGCGGTGCGCGGCTGCCGCTGCCGCTCGTAATCGCGCAGCGCCCCGGCGGGATCGCCCGGCGAACGCGCGAGCGCGCCGGCAACTACGGCCGCGTCTTCGATCGCCATGGCGGCGCCCTGGGCGAGAAACGGCAGCATCGGATGAGCGGCGTCGCCGAGCAAGGTGACCGGGCCATGGCCCCAGTTGGTCGATGGCGCGCGATCGTAGAGCGCCCATTTCTGCCAGCGCTCCGGCGCCGCCAGCAATTCCCGCGCCTCGGTCGCCCAAAGCCGCGGCGGAAACCGTGCGAGCACCTCGTCGCGATCGGCCGCAGTCGACCACTGCGTGCTCTGCCAGTCATCGCTGGTGACCGCGACGATGTTCACCGCAGCGCCGCCGCGGATCGGATAGTGCACGAGATGGCCGCCCTGGCCGATCCACAGATTGACCTCCGGCTCGCGAAAGGCCAGGGGCACATCGGCGGCCGGCGCCACCGCCCGCCATGCGGTTCGCCCGGCGAACCTCGCAGGCGTGCGCGGGCCGAGCGATTCCCGCAGGCGCGACCACAATCCATCGGCGCCGATCAGCGCTTCGCCGTGCTGCTCCCCGGTTCCCTCGCGGCCCGAGGTTTTCGCCGCAACACCTTGCGGGCCGAGGACGAAACCATCGATCCTCGCACCGAGCTTCAACGTGATACCGCCACGGCTTTGGACCGCCGCGAGCAGGGCGCCCTGCAGATCGGCCCGATGCACCACCCAATAGGGCGCGCCGTGGCGGGCCTCTTCGCCGAGCGGCATGATCGCGATGTCGTGGCCGGAACCTCCAGCGCGCAAATGGATGGCGGCGGGAGCGACGGTGGCCGGCGCAAGCCGGTCGGCGAGGCCAAGGGAGATCAGGACACGCGTGGCATTGGGGGAAAGCTGGATGCCGGCGCCGACCTCCTCGAGCCGCTCGGCCTGATCGAACAGGGCAACCGGGAGGCCCTGCCGTGCAATCGCCAGCGCGGCGGTGAGCCCGCCGATGCCCGCTCCGGCGATGAGCACGTTCGGCGCGGTCACGCCGCGATGCCCTGGTTCAGGCCGTCTCCAGGTCGGCAAGCGCGCATTCCGGCGGGCGCGCCTGGCGAGGTGACAGCTTTGGATCGAAGCGGTAAAGGGTCGAGCAATAAGGACAGATCAATTCGTTATCGCCGCCCATGTCGAGAAACACATGGGGGTGATCGAGCGGCGGCGTCGCGCCGACGCACATGAATTCCTTCGCGCCGATCTCGATCACGGAGACGCCGGGGTCATTGTGGAAATGGGGAACGATCATCTCGGTCATTGGTCTGCCTTGAGGTGCGCCGCGACGATCGGACCATAGCGCACGGGCCCGGAAAGTTGCAGAGTTTTCGGACGGGATTACCCATGGAATCAACACGGTGCATGCATGATCTCGGCTGCGCTGGCGGCGATTGGCTCGGGTTCCTATATGCGATGGCGCCGGATCGCGCAAACCGGCATCACCTCGATCCTGGTTCCACTTCGACTTCAAGGGTCTGACGCAGGCGACTGGTAAGAGACGGAATTTCGATGCGTTTGTTGTCCTTTATCGTCGCTCCCGTCGTCCTTCCGGCGGCTGTTGTCCTGCTCGTGGCGGGCAGCGTCGCCGTGCCCCGCGGCTTCGAGGCGGCGCAGCTGCTCTATGTCCAGGACGATCCGGCCGCGCTTGCCGATCACGCCGTTGCGAAGTCCTTGTCGCCGGCGGTCGCCAACGCCGAGATCGAGAGCGCGCTCGCGGCCGACGATGCCGACCTCGCTTCGAGCTTCCTCGCCTTGGTGCGCGAGCGCGGCATTGCGATCGACCCGGCGCTGGCGGCGCGGGTCGAAGCCGCCGCCACGCCGGCGGCTCAGGCGGCGCATACCGCCAAGAGCTTCGCCCATGGTTTCGTCACCGGCGCCCCCGATGATCTCGCCGGCCTCGCCGGAACCGCGGTCGGCGATCTCTTCGTGTTCGGCGACATCCGCGACGCCGTGCGCGAGGGCGCCCATGTCGTCCGTGGCGAACCGGCGGATGAATTGATCCTGGGCCTGGCCGGCGCCGGTATCGCGGTGACCGCGGCGACTTATGCCACGCTCGGCGGCGGCACGCCGGCGCGTCTCGGCCTCTCGCTCGTGAAGGCCGCCCGCAAGACCGGGCGCCTCGCCGCGCCGATGGCCGAATGGATGACGCGCTCGGTGCGCGAAGCCGT
Organism: uncultured Alphaproteobacteria bacterium; assembly: GCA_963791375.1. GTDB lineage: Bacteria > Pseudomonadota > Alphaproteobacteria > Rhizobiales > Xanthobacteraceae > JAJPKK01. Next base: position 573,873 of record CAWBSI010000023.1, on the reverse strand, counting down.
CGACACTACGGCGCTCGGGACGGCCCTGACCAAGGCCTCCTTCACGGCGCCGGCGGTCGCGTTTCGCGCCGCTCGCGACGCCGTCAAGGTCGAGCGGACCGAAGGCCTCGTCACCGCCGTTCGCGACGTCGGGCGGGTGCAGAACGCGGCCGGCGCCAGGGCGGCGCTGGAAGGCCTCAAGGTCGCGGAAGGGCCGCAGGATGTGGCGCGGCTCGCGCGCCTCGCCGAGACCAAGGGCGGCAAGACCCGCGCCATCCTCAAGCTCGCCGGCCGCGGCGCCTTTGCGCTCACCGCCGCGATGTTCGATTTGGCGAGCTGGGTGTTTGCCGCGCTATGGGCGCTGTTCGGCTTCACCGCGGGGGTGAAGCGGTTCACCGAACGAACCACCGAGCGCTACCTGCGCTGGCGCAAGGCCCGGCGCGCCCGGGCGGTGTTGGCGGCCGCGCGCCCCGCCATTTGAGCAATGAAAATTCCGGCCCGCAGCGGGCGAGCCGGGTTTCCCGCGCGATCAGCCGATCTTACGCGCTCGGTTCAACGCACTGGAACGAGCCGATCCGCTTGGTCCACTCCGGCGGCAGGTTCGGGGTAGGTGCCGGGTGACAGGCGCATCGAGACGCCGCCGAAATTCTCGTCGGCATAGAATTCCCAGGTGCCGGACTGCACCTGGACCGATGAGATTTCATTCATCCAGCCGGCCTGGCTGAGGGTGGGCTGGTTTTCCGATGTCGGCGCCGACAGGCCGCCGAAATTCGGATCGGCGAAGATCGTCATCTCGCAGGAGCCGTTGGCCGGTGCCGGAGGCAGGGGCGGCGGCAATTCGGCGACCCTCGCCGGAGGCGGCCCGGCCTGCGGGCAATACTGCACGCATTGGGGCGCGCCGCCGCCATCCTCGAAATCGACCATGCGCCAGGTCAACTGGCAGCCATCGGGCGTAAGTCCGGTGCACAGCGGCTGAGCGACCGAGACATAGCCGTCAGGATACCAATAGGAGCCGCCGATCAGCACCACGCCGAGGATGCCGAGCGGAATGAAGGTCGCGCCGGTACCCGCCCCACCATATGAAGCGCTGTCCGCGGACGATCGGAAAGAATCGGTTGTGGGCCGTAATGACAGGAAAATTCGGCCTCGATCCCCGGGAGCCCGCCAGGTCCGGGGACGAGGTGCACGTTCGATGGAAGGTTCGGCCTGCCGGGCCCCATCCTGAGGCCGTTGACAGGGCCGCCCACGACGTTGTGCGGCATTCCGCCGGGTCCGGCCGGTATCACTCTCTGCTGGTTGTTGAAGGGCTGGTTGTTGAGCGGTTGATTATGGAACTGCACATTGCCCCGGTTCGGGACCGGGTTGAGCCCGGGATTGCGGTTGAAATTCGGATTGAAACCCGGGTTCGGATTGACCGGACGCACGTTGTTGGGCACGACCCGCTGGTTCAGGTTCGGCTGCACGACATTGTGCTGCACGATCGTGCGCTGGACGTTTTGGCGCTGGATGGCCGGACGCGGCACGGCCGCCGGGCGTGGGGCGGAACGCTGGATCATCACGGCCCGCGGTTGCTGCACCACGGTAGCTGCGGATGCATCGGTGAAGGGCGCCAGCGCCGCTCCCGCCGCGATCGCGCCCGCCGTCAAAAGTGGCGCTGAATAGACTTTCGCTCTGAGGCGCATCTGGACCTCCCGCCGCATTGCCGGCCGCCGAAAACAGTCGTTCATCGTCAATCGAACCGAGCGCACGCACCGTACACCGGTCGTGGTCTTGTGTCTTGAATCCGTGGCTGGATTGTGAGCAAGCCTGGGGCTGTTTCGCGCCGGTCCGGCAAGGGCCACCGGCCCTTACGAGACGGTGCCATGGTTGCGATCCCGACCTCGAAAAAATTCCATTCCGGCCCGGTGGAGATCGCCTATCTGGACGAGGGCGCCGGCGATCCGATCGTCCTCATCCATGGCTTTGCCTCCAATAAGGAGACCAACTGGGTGCATCCCGGCTGGGTCACGACGCTCACCCGAGCCGGCCGCCGGGTGATCGCGCCTCGACAATCGCGGACACGGCGCAAGCACCAAGCTCTATGATCCCGCCGCCTACCGCAGCGAACAGATGGCGGGCGACGTGGTGGCGCTCCTCGACCACCTCGGCATCGCGACCGCAGACGTCATGGGATATTCCATGGGCGCCCGCATCGCCGCGTACTGCGCGGTGCTGCATCCGGGGCGCGTCCGCTCGGTCGTTCTCGGCGGGCTCGGGCATTCACCTGGTCGAGGGTGTCGGCCTGCCGGAATCGATCGCCTATGCCCTCGAAGCCGCTTCGCTCGACGAGGTGGTCGATCCCGACCGGCCGGGTGTTTCGCCAGTTTGCCGACCAGACCCGATCGGACCTCAAGGCGCTCGCCGCCTGCATCCGCGGCAGCCGCCAGGTCCTCACCCGCGAGGAGGTCGCGCGCATCGCCGTGCCGGTGCTGATCGCGGTCGGCACCCATGACCGGGTGGCGGGATCGGCGCAGGCGCTTGCAGCCCTGATCCCCGGCGCGCGCTCGCTCGATATTCCCGGTCGCGATCACATGCTGGCGGTCGGGGACCGGGTGTTCAAGACGGCGGTGCTGGAGTTCCTCGCGGCGCGGCCGTGACGACGCGCCGGCTCATACGAAACGGGCGCGACCTGTGCCGGTCGCGCCCGCGCCGTCCGCATTTCGCGTGCGTCGTATTGAGCCAATCAGAACTTATAGTTGATGCCGAACCGGCCGATATCGATCTCGTTGGTGACCGTGTGACTGTAATTCACGAGGTTCGGGTCGCCGAAGAATGGGCTGGCGGTTCCGGATCCCGCGGTCTTGCTCGGCAGTCCGACGTGGAGGTATTCGCCCTTGATCGACCAGTGATCGGTAATGGCAAATTCGAGGCCGCCACCGGCTACCCAACCCACATACGGCGCGCTGATGCTGGAAAAATCCGTTCCAGCAGCGACAAAGACGGGGCTGTAGACGTTGGTTTCCGTGAGCGTGCTATGCACGGCCGCCACACCGCCGGTGCCGTAGATGAGCAGGCGCTCGAACACCGCCCAGCCCAAACGGCCGCGGGCGGTGAACATCCAGTTCGTGGATGACTGGGTCGTCGACGTCACGGGCCCGGCGAAGGGAGTTCCGAAGGCGGTGTTGAGCGTGTTCGAAAAGCCGAGGTAATCGATGTCGAATTCGGCGCCGACGACGAGACCGCCGAACTGAATGTTGTATCCGGCTTCCGCCCCGCCCGTGACCCTGCTGCTGCTGAAGTTGTTGGATGAGAAGGCGTCGATGGCGGCCTGATCGGCGGCGAGGAATCCGTCAGGCAAGCCCGGGGCCGCGTAGGTATTGGTCACCTTTTCCCTGGCGTCACCGACAACGCCGCCAATGTAAAAGCCGGTCCAACTGAAGGCCGGAGGAGGCACGAAGGGCAGCGCCTTCATCGGCATATCCGCGGCAAACGCCGATCCACCAATAGTCGCCAATACCGCAGCGCAAAAAAGCATCTTCTTCATGAGGCACCCCCAACCAGATTTCCACGAAAATGTACCAGTGGATTCCCCGGCAGGCTGTGTCTTTTGAGTTACGTTGAAAAAAAATCAATGGCGGTTGAAAAATATGACTTAAGTTGCACCAAATGCTCATGAATTAATCACCGAAAATTGGGGCCGGAGGGGCATTTGGCGCGGCGATCGAGGCAGTGGAAATTTCCACGGCTATAGGGTCCCGCTCCATTTCGCGACGTTCGCTTTGAAGCGGAAAATCGATAACGGAAACCGGGCACCCGCACCCATGGCGGAAGAAACAACGGCGCCCCATTTGTGTTAGTGGTCGCACCAGATGCGCCCCGCCGCTACCGGAGGACAGGATGGCCCAGCCGCAGAGGATCGACGCAAGCCTGCAACTGCACGCCGACCCGATCTGGGCGCGGGTGCGCAGTGAGGCCGAGGCAGTGGTGCGACAGGAGCCGCAGATCGCGGCCTTCATCCAATCCGCGCTGCTCGACCAGGAAACGCTGGAAGTTGCGATCGTGCACCGGATCAGCCAGCGGCTCGATCATCCCGACGTTTCCGCCGCCACCATCGCCCTGGCATTCATGGATGCCGTGCGCGACTCTCCCGAGATCGGCGAAGCGTTCCGCGCCGACATCATCGCCACCTATGATCGCGATCCCGCGACCACGCGCTTCATCGAGCCGGTACTTTACTTCAAGGGCTTCCACGCCATCCAGACCCATCGTCTGGCCCATTGGCTGTGGCACAAGCACCATAAGGATTTTGCGCTCTATCTGCAGAGCCGCTCCTCGGCGGCGTTCCAGACCGACATTCATCCGGCCGCGAAGATCGGACGCGGCATCTTCCTCGACCATGCCACCGGGCTGGTGGTGGGCGAGACCGCGGCTATCGCCGACGACGTCTCCATGCTGCATGGGGTGACGCTCGGCGGCACCGGCAGCGAGAACGGCGACCGCCACCCCAAGATCGGCAAGGGCGTGATGATCGGCGCGGGGGCGAAGATCCTCGGCAATATCGAAGTCGGCCATTGCGCACGCATCGCGGCGGGCTCGGTGGTGATCAAGGCGGTGCCCAACAACGTCACCGTCGCCGGCGTCCCGGCCAAGGTGATCGGCGAGGCCGGGTGCGCGGAGCCCTCGCGCACCATGGACCAGATGCTCTATAACCTCGGCGTCTGACCCCCGCGGGATGCGCGTGGGATGATCCAAAAGGAGCGGCCGTGGACGTCCAGGAGATCCGCAAGCTGGAAGCTTACATCAAACGTCTGTTCGGCAATGCCCGTCTGCGGGTGGTGCCGCGCCCGAAGAAAGACGATTCCGCCGAGGTGTATATCGGCGACGAGTTCATCGGCGTGCTGTTCGTGGACGACGAGGACGACGAGCGTTCCTACAATTTCCAGATGGCGATCCTCGCCACCGACCTGGAACCGTAGCCGCATCCGTCGGCTTCGGACCGTCGGCTCGGCGGCCTTCGGAAATCCGCCTCCGTTATCTTCCGGTCGGCCGCCACCCCGCAATCAGCCTGTCGGTTCCGGCGAGCACGGCCCGCCAGTCTTTCAGCCAGTCCCGCGGGAAGCGGAAGGTGAGGGCGGCTGCGCCGTCGGGCCGCTCGAACAGGCACATCGCCATGGTGAGTTCGCCCTGGCTGCGGTTGCACCTCACGAGAAACCGATCGGGTGAGGACGGATCGTAGAGGAGATCCTCGCCCTGGTACGGCGTGCCGTCGCGGAACGGCGCGATGGCGAGGCCGCCCGGGCCGGATGCCGTCGGCGCCTCGGCATAGCGCGGATAGATCGACTTCAGCCGCTCCGACGGCAGCAATGTCGAATGCGACGCTTCGATGGTGACGAACATGCGCGCCATCGAACCGGCGACGTGGGAATCCGGCGGTGTCAGGTCGGGCCAGGCATAGGCGAGATCGACGCGATCCTGCGGCCCGGTGCGGCGCTGCAGCGGTATCCTGATCGCCGCAGGCGCGATATTGAATACCACGCCGGCGACGACGATGGGAAGCCGCGGCGCATCGAGCGGCGCCGGCGCCTCGCTCCAGCGCGGCGCCAAGAGATAGACCATCGAGGCCGTCGCCAACCCCGCAAAGCCCGCGCACAGCAACGCATTCAGGATGAGGCCACCGCGGCCGCGCCACGCGAGATTTCGTCCGCCGGCAAGAAGGGTCATGACCGGATTCCGTTGCAAGGGGCACGCGATGGCACTGCCGAATCACTTGCCGACTATCCCACATCGCGCCGCGCGGGGGGACTCGGCGACCCGTGACGGGTCGAGTCTCGGTTTGAATTCCTCTGCGACCGAACGACTGCCTGGCGGCGCCCATCACTCGTCCGCTCGACCTCGGATTGCCGACTTATTGCCGCACTGAGGCAAACGACGCGATCGGCAGGTCCCCCTCGGGTCCGCGGGCCGAATCAGCGTGGGTGTGTCGAGTCCGGTTCGCGCCCGATCGCTACCGCGCTTGTGCGCTGGGCGACCGGTCCAAGACTGCCTTCTCACTTAGCGCTTATGCTTCGCTCTCGCATTTCTTCATGAAGCTGGCCTTGGCCGCGCCGGCGAGCGGCTTGCCGTTCTTGTCGATCGCTTTGGGATCACAGGCATCCTTCGCGCATTTTGTCATGAAGCTCTTCAGCGCGGCGCCGGCGAGCGGCTTTCCGTCCTTGCCAATTGCTTTGCTCTGGCAGGTTTCCTGCGCCACAGCTGAGCCCAGGGCGAAACTTGATAGCAGTAGAGCAAGGGCAAACCGGTTCATCTCCGCCTCCATTCGAACTGGCCTCAGCACCACGATTACGCGGCATCATACTGCCACGGTCTTGGGAATGACGGCAACGTTCATTGGGGGCAAACTTGGCGATGCCTGAGCTCGAACAGGGCGGGGGCAGTCAACATTGTTCGACCGCTGCGATGCACAGTTTGCGTCGGAATTGGGTCATCGGCGGCGGACGGCCGGCATGCACGGCGCGCCTGCTTGACCTCTGCGGCAAACGACGCGATGGGCCAGGAGCTGCCGTTCCCTGCCGCGAATGACATTGGCGTTCACCCGCGGTACTTTATCTTGGAGGAAGTTGCGGAGCTGGCAATGCTTTTCATGGTCGTCGAGCGTTTCAAGGATCAAGACATGTTGCCCGCATACAAGAGATTCCGGGAAGGCGGCCGGATGTTGCCGGACGGGCTGAAATACGTTGATAGCTGGGTCGAACCGAATTTTGCTCGATGTTTTCAACTTATGGAATGCGACGACCTCCGCTTGCTTCAGGAGTGGATACTTCGATGGCGGGGGTCGGGCATTACGTTTGAGGTCGTGCCAGTGGTGAGCAGCAAGGAAACGCGTGAAGTCGTCGCTCCGTATCTTGACAAGGTGTAGAAAGGCCCCCCGCTCTGATGTGCGAGCAGGGTCATCAGTGTCGATTTGACCCTGTCCGCGCAGGAATCCGGTCCTCCTCCGATTGCCGCTGAGTTGATGCCCTGCGGCGGGGCCACGTGCGGACTCGTGCGGCGCAGCAGACATCGCCCTGAATGACCCGGTTCCGATGTGCCCCCGACGCTGATAGATTCCCCTGAACCAGCGCGAGGATCAAGAATGAGGGCTGAGGACGGCTCTGCAGAGAGGCGAACCTTCCAATCCGGTGGTACTTCGCCGTATTGGTCGTGCGTGCGGATTGCGCTGCTTTGCCTCCTCATATTCGGGATGAAGGCGTTGTCGGCGCAACCAGCTCCCTCACAATCAACTGCTCCGGCTGGGGCCGCGCATGTGGCTGAATTTGGGTTTCAGGACAGGATCGACGCGGCCGTCCTTGCGCTCCGCGAGAGCGATCCGAAGCTCAATGACCTGCCCAAGCAATATGTTCAGGGGCTCGCGGAGTTCGTGGCCGGCAACATGATGTTCGTGCTGCTGCACGAATTGGGTCATGCAGCGATCACCCAATTGGGGTTGCCGGTTCTGGGCAGGATGGAAGATGCGGCCGATTTGTTCGCCACGCTGATGCTGATCAGGGCGGGCTCCGATTTTTCCCATGGCGCGCTGACTGCGGCGGCGAAGGGCTGGTTCTTGGCGGACCGTCGAGACCGAGAAACGGGATTGAAGCTCGCCTTCTACAGCGAGCACGGCCTCAACCTGCAGCGCGCCTATCAAATCGTGTGTGTGATGGTCGGTTCCGACGAGGACAAATTCAAAGACCTCGCCGAAGAAACCAAGCTCCCCGAGGCGCGCCAGCACACCTGTCTCGGAGACTACAGCAACGCCGCCTTTTCCTGGGATCTGCTCCTCAAACCGCATCGCCGTCCTTTTGATCAGCCGAAGACAGAGTTCAATGTCGTTTATGGGCCGGCCGAGGGCAGGGCGAAGGTCGTCGAGCGTGTGGCCCGCTCCATTCGGCTGCTGGAAACGGTGGCGGAGCGCGCATCAGACGAACTGGCGTGGCCGGCACCTCTTACGCTCGAAATGCAAAGCTGTGGATTTCCCAATGCCCGCTGGGATCTTCGCATGCGCACGGTGACGCTTTGTTACGAGCTCGCCGTCGAATTCGCGGACCTCTATCGCGGCTTTGGCAACCCGTAAGCAGGTTCAAAGCACGGCCGCTAAGGGTCGACACTGTTGAATAAGGATTTTGAGTGCGTCGCTGAGTTCTCTACCCGCGGCGGCCGCGACCCGCCCGTTTACCCTTTTTTAAGGATTGTGTGGCGCCGGGCGCCGCGATTGGGCACACCGGGCCCGCGCGGGGTCACATGTCGCCGGAAACCATCCAGTTGTTTCTCGCCTTCGCCATCGGCTTTGCCGTCGCCGGCATGGTCTCGACGGGATACCAGCTCGTGACCCGAAGGCCGGCGTCGTTCCGGCTGCTGCGCCGCGGGCCCGCGCCCGCGACCTTCGCCGCGGTGCCGGTCCTCGCCTTCGCGGCGCCCTTCATCATCATGCGCGATACGCTGCGCCGCCGGCGCAGCAAAGAGCGGCGGGTCGACGCGCTGCTGCCGGCCGTACTGCTGCCGACGATTGCAGCGAGCTTCTGGAGCATGATGTCGGGCACGGTGGTCGTGATGGCGATGGAAGCGCTGGAGCGGCTCGTGGCCTGACGCCCATCTCGCCATTCCCGGAGCGGCATGCGAAGTTCTTGCCGCACTCACAATTCGCTGTCATCGCCCGGCTTGACCGGGCGATCCAGTAAACACCGACCGTGAGTACTGGATTGCCCGGTCAAGCCGGGCAATGACACCAATGGGGTTGGCCTGATCGGAAAATGCTCCGGGAGTGCAGCGATGGCGATCTTCGAACTGGACGGCGAAAGGCCGGAATTTCCCGCCGACGGGCTCTACTGGATCGCCGAGACGGCGGTGGTGATCGGGCGGGTGCGCCTGAAATCGGAAGCGAGCGTGTGGTGGGGCGCGGTGCTGCGCGGCGACAATGAATGGATCGAGATCGGCGAGCGGTCCCAGATCCAGGACAATGCCACCATCCACACCGACCCCGGCTTTCCGCTCACCATCGGGCGCGACTGCGTCATCGGGCACAACGTGGTGCTGCACGGCTGCACCATCGGCGACCACAGCCTGATCGGCATGGGGGCGATCCTGCTCAATGGGGCGCGGATCGGCAGCCATTCGATCGTCGGCGCGGGCGCGCTGGTCACCGAAGGAAAGTCGTTTCCCGACCATTCCCTGATCGTCGGCGCGCCGGCGCGGGCGACCCGGACCCTCGACGAAAAAGCCGCCGCGCAGATTGCCGCGGGGGCCGATGTCTACGTGCGGCGCTGGAAGCGATACGCCAAGGGGCTCAAGCGGATCGGCTGAAGCGGATCGGCCGGCGGCCACGCCCGCTTTCCGTTTACACCCCGGGTGAATAGTTGCTAACATGGCGACGATCCAGGGATCATCCGGACCAACAATCGGAACATCTCGAATTGCATGTCGGGGCTTCGATCAGCCCAGCCCGGGCATCGGCAGGTACCCCAGCAAGGTCAAGGAAACCCCGGTTCAGCGAGTTATTTTTGTCGGGCGCGGTCGGTCATTGTGTCGATCCGCGGCTTTTATCCCGACCCCTGACGCCGCTTCGCCGGCCCATCACAAGGAGCACTACATGAAATTGAAGCAAGCGCTGTATCTGGGCGCGGCGGCAGCCGCTCTCGCTCTCGTCGCGATCGCGCCCACGGAGCTGCGCGCGCAGCAGAGCGCAGCCGTGGTGATCGACAGCGACGATATCGGCGGCGTCGTCACCGGCCCCGGCGGGCCGGAAGCCGGCGTATGGGTGATCGCCGAGACCAACGATCTCGCCACCAAGTTCGCCAAGATCGTGGTCACCGACGCCCAGGGTCGCTACGTGATCCCCGACCTTCCCAAGGCCAACTACACCCTGTGGGTGCGCGGCTATGGGCTGGTGGACTCTCCCAAGGTGGCCGGCACGCCCGGCAAGCTCGTGAATCTGACCGCGACGCCGGCGCCGACCCCGGCGGCTGCGGCGGAATATTATCCGGGCATGTACTGGTACTCGATGCTCAAGATTCCGGCCGCCAGCGAATTCCCCGGCACCGGCCCCAAGGGCAACGGCATTCCGCCTTTCGTGAAGACGCAAGGCGCGTGGATCGACACCGTCAAGAACTCCTGCCAGTCGTGCCACGCGCTCGGCTCCAAGGGCATCCGCACCCTGTCGCCCAAGCTCGGGACCTTCAAGAACTCCCGCGAGGCGTGGGAGCGCCGCCTGCAATCCGGACAGGCGATGTCCAACATGGCGATCTCGATCGCGCGCATCGGCCCGGACAAGGCCGTCGAGCTCTATGCGGACTGGACCGACCGCATCGCCGCCGGCGAGCTGCCGTCCTCCAAGCCGGAGCGGCCGCAGGGCATCGAGCGCAACGTCGTCATCACGATGTGGGATTGGGGTACCAAGGGAATGTACCTCCATGACGCCATCGCGAGCGACAAGTACAACCAGACCGTCAATGCCAACGGCCCGATCTACGGATCGCCGGAGGAGAGCTCCGACCTGGTGCCGGTCGTCGATCCCGTCAAGAACACGTTCACGACCATCAAGCATCCCTATCTCGACCCGGCGACGCCGTCGACCAAGACCAATACGGCGGGACCTTCGGTCTATTGGGGCGACGAGGCGGTCTGGGACAGCCACACCAGCATCCACAACCCGATGATCGACGACGGCGGCCGGGTGTGGTTCACGGCGAAGATCAGGCCTGAGGAAAACCCGGCGTTCTGCAAGAAGGGCTCGGATCACCCCTCTGCGAAGCTCGTGCCGCTCGACGTCTCCGGGCGCCAGCTCTCGTTCTACGATCCCAAGACCCAGAAGTGGGCGCTCATCAACACCTGCTTCTCCACCCAGCACCTCAACTTCGCCCGCGACGCAGAAAACACGTTGTGGACGAGCGCGGGCGGCCCGCAGAGCGGCGTCGTCGGCTGGCTGGACACCAAGAAGTACCTCGCGACCGGCGACGAGCAGAAGTCGCAGGGTTGGACCCCGATCATCGTCGACACCAACGGCAACGGCAAACGCGACGCCTATGTCGAGGCCAACCAGCCGCTCGACCCGACCAAGGACAAGCGCGTGATGGCCGCCTTCTACGGCGTGCAGCCGAGCCCGATCGACAACACCGTGTGGGGCCAGTCGATGGATGTCGGGTTCTCGCGCATGGACCAGCCGGGCTACATCATCCGCCTCATTCCGGGATCGAACCCGGCTGAGACGGCACTCGCCGAGCTGTTCCTGCCGCCCGACGAAGGCTATGGGTCGCGCGGGCTCGACCTCACCACCGACGGCGTGGTGTGGACGGTGCTTTCCAGCGGCCACATGGCGAGCTTCGACCGCAAGAAGTGCAAGTCGGAGATCAAGGGTCCGGAAGCGATCACCGGCAAGATGTGCCCGGAAGGCTGGACGCTCTACAAGTTCCCGGGACCGCAGTTTGCGGGCGTGACCGACAAGGGCAGCGCCCAGCACGCCTATTACATCTGGGTCGACCGCCTCAACACGCTCGGGCTCGGGCCCAACGTGCCGATCGCTTCGACCAATGGCGGCGAGTCCCTCACCGCGCTGGTCGACGGCAAGTTCGTGACGCTGCGGGTTCCCTATCCGCTCGGCTTCTTCTCCAAGAACGCCGACGGCCGCATCGACGATCCCAATGCCGGCTGGAAGGGCAAGGGCGTGTGGACCACGTTCGGCAGCCGGGCGCCGTTCCACAATGAAGGCGGCACCCAGAATTCGCCGAAGCTCTACAAGGTCCAGATGCGCCCTGATCCGCTGGCGAACTGAGCCGGCGCAACGGCGCAGCGTTCGAAACGAGGCCCGCGGCGGAGACATCCGCCGCGGGCTTTTTCAGCACCAACCCAGGGACTTATTGGGGTGCCCCAAAAAAGGTGCGGGCGGCCCTGGGGGAGGGCCGCCCGCGCGCGTACCGGTCTGGGGACGGGGTGGGTGGGGACGTGACCGGTCGCGTGGCTCCAAAACTCTGCTCTAGTGCCGCTGGCGCGCGACGGTGGTCGGCGACGGCCGGGGATCGCCGAGGGAGACCCAGACGTTCTGGTCCTTCTGCGATTGGCGTTTGACGAAGCGGTAGCCGGTCTCGAACCACTGCAGGATCTCTTCGGCCTGGTTGTCGAGAATGAACTCGCCGCGGTCGGTCTTGACAGTGAGCACGGCGTGGCCCTCGTCCTTGCGGTCGCGCACGACGGTGATGAGGAGCGCCTCGCGGGGCCAGCCCGCTTTGACCAGCAGGCGCCGCTTGAGCAGCACATAGTCCTCGCAATCGCCGTAGCCATCGTCCGGGTACGACCACTTCTCGATCGTGCCCCAGTGCTCGAGGTCGGTCATCGGCTTGACGGATTCGTTGACGTATCGGTTGACGCTCACGAGGTCCTTGAAGGCTTTCGGCGTCAGCACGACGTCGCGCGGCGTCGAAGGGAGCGTGGTGCATTCGCCGGGATTGGAGGCGCAGAACTCGACCCATCCGATCGGCGCGCGCGCCACCTCGGAAACCTCGACGTAAAGCGGTGCGTCGTCCATGGCGGCCTTGGCCGCGCCGACCGCCGCGAACGTCGCCGCCGCCATCACGACGGCGGCCGCGAAGCGCCGTCTCCCTCGTCTGTCCGTATTCATGCGAAGCCCCTCCCGTGTCGTCGAGGGCATTTGTCGCATAAATACTTTGTGTTGCTGCTAAATCCGGCCCGAAAGCTTGATTCAACAGTAAGTCAAATAAGAATAGAATGTAATTTATACTTGAATAAAATGCAGAAGATTCAAGTCAGGATTCCTTAAGCTTTCGACGGCGCAAGGCCTTCCCAGATTTTGAGCATGATCTTGTCCGAAAAGTCTGCAACTTTTCGGGATCATGCTCTGGGCCGGAAACGAAAAACGGGCCGTCCGGCCCGCATTCGCGATCGATCCGATCGTGGGAAATCGGTTACCCCTGCGCGATCGTCGCCTTGAGCAGCTCGGGGCTCTGGACCCGCGAGAATTCGACGGCGAAGCCGTTGTCGAGGTGACGCACCACCCGCCCCGGCGCTTTGCCGACCTGCACCATCGAGCCCATCGGCGGCCTCTTGAGGCTCACCACCGCAACACCGGAGACCGAGAGGTCGACGATGGCGCATTGCTCCTTGCTGCCGTCTTGCAGGGCCAGCGTGACCATCTGGTCGCGATTGGCCGCGCGCTCGTGACGGCGGTCTTCGGGCATGTCGAGGATGTGGCGGTTTGCGAGCCAGGTCAGTTGCGCCGCGAGCTTGTCGCGCTTGCGCTGGGAGGCCGCGATGGTCATCGAAAACCCGCTCGGGAACATGCGGGCGATCAATCCCTCGAGCCGCCCGACGTGATCGATGTAAGCGACCACGCGTTCGCCCAGGTGGCCGCATTCCGGCGCGATCAGCGCGAGGCCGCCGGGCGACATGTTGATCACCTGGCACGGAAATTCGCGGCGATCCTCGAGCATATAGCGCCCGAGGAGATCGACCTTCACCCGCTGGTATCGGCGATTCTCGCTGGTCAGCGGCGCCGAAGCCGGATCTGTGTCCAGTAACGCCATAGCGCTCGATCGCCCTTTCGAAGGCCCTAGGCTGCCTCGATCGCCTTTCGAAGGCTCTAAGCCCCAACGATCCTATACTTTGGAGGTTAATGCCCCGTTAGGGATGATTCAAAAGGTCGAGGCTAAAGCCTGAGATTTGCCGCCATCGATCACCGTCAGGGCGCTGCGCAACCGCAGGCTGATGCGGGACGCGCTCTCGCCGGCAAGCGGAGGCGAATAGACATTTGATCCCACGAACTGGACGACGCCGAGCGTCAGGCGTCGCGCCGGCCAGATGCCGAGCCAATAGGGCCGCCCCATCGCCACCAGCGTCCCGAGCATGCGCCGCCCGCTCTTGCCGCGATGCGACAGCGGCAGCACCAGCATCTCGAAACTGCACTGCAGCTCCTCATTGGCCTCGGTGCAGGCGCCGGCGAGGACGCCGATCTCCTCCTCGGCGACGAGCGAGGTGAGTTCGCGAATCTGCCGCGCATGCTCGTCCTGCCAAATCCCGGTGAACGGCTCGCCGCGCAGCTCGCGGCCGAACAGCGCGCAAATTCTGGTGCCGGCGACGCGAAACACGGGATCTTCGCCCGGCTCGACCGAAAGCACGAAGCTGTCGCCGAGGATCCTCTTGATCGAGGCGGGATCGATGTCGCCGCGTTCCGGCACAGCGCGTGCGCCGCGTCGCTCGTTCCAATATTCGTACAGCTCTCGGGTCAGGGGATGCTTCATCGTCTCTTGTTGGGCAGCAAGTGGAACCCGCCTGCGCCCGATTGTCTCAAAGCGGTACGGTCGGCCGCGCCGGCGGCGCAGCCCCGTACCTGCGAGCAGAGACCGTGCCCGCTGAGCGCACGCCGCGCCGTACCGGCCGGCGGACCCGTGCGTTAAGGTTGATGCGCGCGGGACGATTGCGGGAGCGCGGTGAGCAGCGTTGTGTCGGCAGGCCATCGCACTTTCCCTCCCCGACTTCGGGGAGGGCCAGGGTGGGGTTCTTTGTTGCCGCAATTGCCGTGCGTCTGGGAAGCAAGAGCCCCACCCCGGCCCTCCCCGAAACCGGGGAGGGAGAAGAAAGAAACCGGCCGGCTTGCTAGCTGTGGCGCGACGGCCTATTGCTGCGCGCCGTTCAGCGAAAGTCCCAAGAAACTCCTGAGAAAGTCCCGAGAAAGTCCCACTTGGCCAGATCCTCCGAGCCGATATTCAACGTGCCCGCCGTGGTCCTGTCGATCATCGCGGTGCTGGTGCTCATCCAGGCCGGCCGGGAATGGCTGCTGACGGACGAGGAGAACATCGATTTCCTGTTGTATTTCGCCTTCATTCCGGCGCGCTACGACACTTCGCTGCTGGGAACCGAGGGTTTCCCCGGCGGCCTCGGAGCCAAAGATCTGGACCTTCCTGACCTATGCGTTCCTTCACGCCGACTTCGTCCATGTCGGCGTGAATTCGATCTGGTTCCTGCCGTTCGGCAGCGCGATGGCGCGCCGCTTCGGCACCTGGCGGTTCCTCGCCTTCTTCGCGGTCACCGCGATCGCCGGCGCCGGCCTGCATCTCGTCACCCACGCCCGCGAGCTGCTGCCGATGATCGGCGCCTCCGCGGCGGTGTCCGGCCTGATGGCGGGATCGCTCCGGTTCATGTTCCAGGTCGGCGGACCGCTCGGCATATTCCGCCACAATGACGACGCCGCCTACCGGGTGCCGGCCGCATCGCTCGCGGTCGCGCTGCGCGATCCCCGCATCATTATTTTTCTGGTGGCGTGGTTCGGGCTCAACCTGCTGTTCGGGATCGGGGCTTCCAGCTTTCCCGGGGTCGAGCAGAGCGTCGCATGGCAGGCCCATATCGGCGGCTTCGTCGCCGGGCTATTCCTGTTCGCGCTGTTCGACCCGGTGCCGCCGCACTCGGAAATGAAGCCCACCGAGCACGCCTGATCTCATCCGGCGCCGACATCGAGTTCGCTGCGGCGCACAAGCTGCGCCGCATTCCAGGTTTGCAATTCCGATATTGCTTGTTGCTGTCGGAGCGAAGTGGGCGGATGATGAAGCCATGGGGGGCGTCACCTTGTGGGCGTCACCGAGACATGTGACCGCTCGCACCAGGAAGATGCCGCCGCGCAATGGTCGTCCGGAGCGAGACGCGCCGCGTTCGGCATGGGTCGCGCCTCCGGGCTCAAAGGGAGGCTGCCATGAACGTCAAGGACATCCTGTCCCAAAAAGGCGACGACGTGCTCACCATCGAGCCGACCGCGACGCTGGCGACCGCGATGGGGATTCTGGCGCAGCGGCGGATCGGCGCGCTCGTCATCACCGGGGCCGACCGCAGGATCGTCGGCATCATCTCCGAACGCGACATCGTCCGCGTGCTGGTCGAACGCGGCGTCGAGATGCTGCAGTCGCCGGTCGTCCGAAATCATGACGCGCAAGGTCGTGAGCTGCGCGCAGAACGAGACCATCGCGGAAATCATGGGACGCATGACCGCCGGCAAGTTCCGCCATGTTCCCGTCGTCGAGCAGGGCCGCCTGATCGGCATCGTTTCGATCGGCGACATCGTGAAGGCGCGCCTGGAAGAGCTCGAGAAGGAGCAGGACGCGCTGCGGGATTATATCCGCACGGCGTAATCACACTCCGGGGCGCGCGAACCACTCGGATTGGATGCGGTCGCTTTTCCCTCCCCCTTTCAGGGGGAGGGAGATCACGTCAACGCGGCAATCAATTCCCGGATTGCGTCGATCGACTTCTCCGCGGCCTCGGCGCCGAGCGCGATGATGTCGCGGGCGCGGTGAAACTCGAACAGGTTTACGCGTCCGACCCGCGGGCTGATCATCACGTCGGGCGGGTCGCCGGCGAGCCGCGAGCGTGTGATGCGGTCCTGCATGACCTGGAACGCCTCGATCATCACGGTGGAGAGCCCGGGTTGCCGGCTCGCGCCGAAGAATTGCCGGTGGATCAATCGTTCCGCCCTGAACAGGCCGCGCCGGCTGCGGACCAGCATGCGCTGCGCCCGGATGGCCTCGTCCTCGGCGTCCGGACCGTGGTCCTGGATGATGGTGCCGCGGCCGAAATTGTCGGCATTGAGATTGACCGCGATGACGAGGCGGGCGCCGAGCGCGCGCGCCGCCGAGATCGGCAGCGGGTTGACCAGCGCCCCGTCCATCAGCCAGCGGCCGCCGATCCGCTTGGGCGGGAAGATTCCCGGCAGGGCATAGGACGCCGCCATCGCCTCGCAGAGGCGGCCGCGGGTCAGCCAGATTTCGTGACCGGTGCCGATCTCGGTGGCGATCGCGGCCAGCCGCAGCGGGAGGTCAGCGAAGGTCGTGTCGCCGATGGTATCATCGAGCCGGTCGGCGAGCCGGCCGCCGCCGATCAACCCGGAACCGCCGATCTTGAAATCGAGATAGCCGAGCATGCGCCGGCGCGTCAGCTGCCGGCACCAGTCCTCGAACACATCGAGCTGCCCCGCCGCGTAGAAACCGCCGACCACGGCGCCGATCGAGGTGCCGGCGATCACGTCCGGCCTGATGCCGTAGGCGTTCAGCGTGCGCAGGACGCCGATATGGGCAAACCCGCGCGCCGCGCCGCCCCCCAATACCAGCCCGACCGAGAGATGCTCGTCCGGGCGCGGACCCGCGACGGGATCATCGGTATGGTCGCTGCCGAATGGCCGTCGCCAGATGTCCAAGCGCTCGCCTCTGTTGGAGCGCTAGTCGCTTCAAGGCGAAACGGATAGCGCTCTAAGGTCTCCGACTTCGAGCATGATCATGTCCGAAAAGTCTGAAGCTTTTGCAATCATGCCCGTGTTCATCGATTCCCTGGAACGAATCCCAGTCAACTCAGCTTCCGCCGCCGCCCGGCGGACGCTTCATCGAGAAGCGCGTCTCCGGCATCACGGTATAATAGTCATGATAGCCGGCGCGCTGGATCGGCCGCATCGCGCCGGTGTCGAGCAGGCCGTCCTTGATGTAGCGCTCGTCGATATAGATCCCGATCACCTGCCCGAACACCACGTGACGGTCGACCGGACGTCCGTCGCAGTCGTCGAGCGAGACCGTCTTCAACCACAGGCACTCCAGGGCGCAAGGCGAGGCTGCGACCCGCGGCGGCCGCACCAGGCGCGATGGCGCCGGCTCGAGGCCCGCGGTCGCCATTTCGTTGACGCCGCGCGCCAGCGGCGCCGAGGTCAGATTGACGTGCTCGCGCAGCTCATAGGTGGTGAAGTTGCACACGAACTCCTTCGTCTCCTCGATGAAGGCGAGCGAATCCTTGCGCGTCTCGCTGGAGAACATCACCATCGGCGGACGGCTCGAAACGCCGTTGAACCACGAATAGGGAGCGAGGTTGATCTCGCCCGTCGCGCTCATGGAGGTGATCCACCCGATCGGCCGCGGCGCCACGATCGCTTTGAAGGGATCGTGCGGCAGGCCGTGGTCGTTCTTGCGGACGTCGTAGAACATGCTGCGGCTCATCCCGGAAAGCGGGTGACGATTTCGGCGAGCGGCGGGCGCGGGCGGTCTTCCGGCGCCTCGGCGGGATGGCCGATATGCACGAAGCCGGCGATCTTCTCATGGGGAGCAAGGCCGAACGCATCGAGGACGCGGCGGTCATAGGCATACCATTCGGTGATCCAGGTCGCGCCGAAGCCGAGCGCCTGGGCGGCGACCAGGAGGTTCATCGCGGCAGCCCCCGCGGAGAGCACCTGCTCCCATTCGGGGATCTTGACGTGGGGGGCGGCGCGGCTGACCACGGCGATCACCAGCGGCGCGCGGGCCAGCCGCGTGCGCTCGTACGCGATCTGTTCCGGCTTGGAATCGGGATATTTGGCGACAAAGGCCGCGGCGATGGCCTCGCCGCCTTTGTGCCGCGCCTCACCCTCGAAGACCACGAAGCGCCACGGGGTCAGCTTGCCGTGGTCCGGCACCCGCGAGGCGATGGTCAGCAGCATCTCGAGTTCGGCGGGCGAGGGCCCGGGAGGGCCGAGTTCGTTGGGCTTTACCGAGCGGCGACGTGTCAGAAGATCAATGGGATCGGGCATGAACTGAGCTCCAGGCCCGCTCGCTAGCACACTGCGGGGATCGAGACAAAGGGCGCTAAAAATCCCGCCTGGGCGGTGAACAGAGCCGCCGGACGGCTTGAATTTGCCGCGATTCCCGTCGAAAACCACGGGCATGAGTGGGATGGGGTGGCGCTACGGGGCGGGCGGCATGCTCGCGGCCCTGGTACTGGGGGCGATTGGGTGGCCGGCAACGGCCGCCGCGCAGTTTTCTTTGCCGCCGACCTTCAATAACCAGCAAACCCGCCAGCTCGCACCCAGCACCGGCATTACGGCTCCGCCGGCGGGCGCGGTCACTGTGCCGCCGTCCGCGGGTCCTGCAGCCGGCAGCTTTCGTTCGCCGCCGCCGATGCCGGGGCCGGGGAGCGCGGTCGGCCAGGTTTCGCTGTCGCTTCTGGCCCGGTTCGGCCGCGACAGCGGGCAGATCACCAACGGTCTGGTCTGGCGGGTGTTTCCGGCGCGGCCCGACAGCGGCGGCGTGTTCCGCGTCCTCAAGGAAGACCGCAGCCCGAGCCCGGTCGTCGCGCTGCCGCCCGGCGACTATGTGGTGCATGTCAGCTTCGGCATGGCGAGCATGGCCAAGGCCGTTCATCTGCGCGAGGCGTCGCGGGAGACCTTCGAGCTTCCGGCCGGCGGCATCAAGCTCGAAGGACGGGTCGGCGACGTGCCGATCCGCGGCGGCCAGATCACCTTCGACATCTACAAGGGCAGCCAGTTCGAGCCGGGCGACAAGGGATCCCCGCTGGTGCAGGGAGTCGCGACCGGCGACGTGGTCATCGTGCCCGAAGGGGCCTATCACATCGTCTCCAACTACGGCGACACCAACGCGGTGGTGCGCTCCGACATCCGCGTGCAGGCAGGCAAGCTCACCGACGTCACGGTGAACCACCGCGCCGCCGTCATCATGCTCAAGCTGGTGAGCGAGGCCGGCGGCGAAGCCCTCGCCAACACCAGCTGGTCGGTCATCACCCCCGGCGGCGACGTCATCAAGGAATCCACCGGGGCGTTCCCGCGGGTTGTCCTCGCCGAGGGCGACTACCGCGCCATCGCGCGCAGCGACGGCCGCACCTACGAGCGCAACTTCAAGGTCATCACCGGCGTCGACGGCGAGGTCGAGGTGCTGGCGCGGTAGGGCTATCGGTTTAATCGCGGCGCGCCGACAGCTGTCTGAGGCGGCAGGTCGCCCATGGCCCGAACCAGAATCTCATTCTACTGATCGAGCACCGCAGCCCCCTCACTGCGATCTCTTCGCGATCCGACCTCTCTGCAAAGCGGGGAGAGGCTAAACCGAGTTCGCGGCGGCGTTGATTCAACTCACGCATTTGCTAGACTTATTCAATGGTGGCGGCCGCGGTTGATCGAATTGCACGAAGGATCGGGCAGAGCATCGGCGCTGCGATTCTTGGCGTGCTAGCGGCCACCGCAGAGCTCGCCGCCGAGCCGGTCGAAGCTTTTCCGTCGCGCCCCATTCACATCATCGTGCCATTCACGCCCGGTGGCGGCACCGACGTGATCGCCCGCAAGCTTCAGCCCGGCATGCAGGAGCGGCTCGGGCAGCCCGTCGTGGTGGAGAACCGGCCGGGCGGCAACGCGCGCGTCGGCGCAAACACCGTCGCCAAGGCCGAGCCCGACGGTTACACCGTTTTGCTGACGACGAGCGGCGCCTTCGTGATCGTGCCGTTCCTCGGCAAGGTGCCGTACGATTCGCTGAAGGATTTCGCGCCGGTCACGCTGATCGCGCGCAGCCCGGTGCTGCTGGTTGCGGGTCCCAGGATCGCGGCGCGCTCGATCGCCGATCTCATAGCGCTCGCGAAGAGCGCGCCCGGCAAGCTGATGTATGCCTCGAGCGGCGTCGGCGGGCCCCCTCACCTTTCAGCCGAGCTGCTCAAACAGGCGGCCGGCTTCGACATGCTGATGATCCCCTATAGCTCGACCGGCGACGTCAACGTGGCCCTCCTTCGCGGCGATGTTGACGTGGCGGTCGGCGCCCTGTCGGCGGTGGCGCCGACGTTGCAACAGAAAGATGTGAAAGCGCTCGGGGTGACAAGCGCCAAACGCTCGGCCGTCATGCCCGACGTGCCGACGATCGCCGAGACCGTCCCGGGCTACGAGATGGAGACATGGTTCGCGGTGGTGGCGCCCGCCGGCACGCCGCGGCCGATCATCGACAAGCTGCGCGCGGCCGTGATCGGCGCATTGCGCGATCCGGCGGTGGCCGAGGCCTTTGCCCGCGACGGCGCGGAGATTTCAACCAGCACGCCGGAGGAGCTGCGCGCGCTCATGCGCGCCGACTACGCCAAGTTTGGCGCGCTGGTGAAATCATTGAACATCAGGGATTGAAGGCTCGCATCAAACACAAACGTTTGGGGATGGAATATGCAGGACGGCTACCACACGCTCGCCGACGGACATCGGCTCTACTGGCGCGCTGACGATTTCACCGATCCGTGGAAGCGCGCGCAGACCGTCCTGCTGATCCACGGCTTCGCCGAGACACGTGAAGCGTGGCGCGCCTGGGTGCCGCATCTGGCGCGCGACTATCGCGTGCTGCGCATCGACCGGCGCGGCTTCGGCAAGTCCGATCCGATGCCGGCGGATTTTCCCTGGTCGCTCGACCTGATGGTTGACGATACGATCTCGTTCATCGAGGCGCAGGCGCCCGGCGGCGCACACGTCATCGGCTGCAAAATCGCGACTCCGCTCAGCATCCGGCTCGCGGTCAAGCGGCCCGATCTGGTGAAGAGCCTCGTTCTTTGCGGCGGGCCGGCCACCGCGCCGAACGGCGAAGCCTGGGCGAAGCATATCGAGCAGCACGGCGCCCGCAGCTGGGCGGCCATGACCATGGACGCGCGCATGGGGCCGGAGATGCCGGAGGTCGCCAAGACCTGGTGGACGGATTTCATGGGCGCGACCCACGTCTCCACCATGCTGGGCTTTCTGCGCAATCTTTCGAAGATCGATGTCAGCGGCGAAGTCGGCGCGATCCGCTGCCCGACGCTGGTGGTGGCGACCGACAGCGCGTACCGGCCGCTGTCGCAGGTCATTCCCTGGCAGAGCCGGATTCCGAATTCGCGGCTTGCCACCATCGCCGGCGGCGGCTTCCACCCGGCCGCTGTCGCGCCCGACCTCTGCGCCGAAACGGCGCTCGCCTTCCTGCGCGAGGTCGACGGCGCGGCAACGGCCGCGGCGGCCTGAACCGCATGGCGCGGCTCGACCGGTGCCACAACGTCGAGGATCTGCGCACCGAGGCGAAGCGGCGGCTCCCGAAGTGGATCTTCGAATTCGTCGACCGCGGCAGCGAGGACGAATGGGCGCTCGCCAACAACCGCGAAGCGTTCCAGCGCATCAAGCTGCGCAACCGCGTGCTGGTCGACCTGACCGATAGCGCGCTGGGCACCACGCTGTTCGGCAAAGCGCTGCCGCTGCCGCTCGTGATCGCGCCGACCGGCGCTGCCGGCCTCTGCTGGTACCAGGGCGAGATCGCGCTCGCGCGTGCGGCCGCGAAATTCGGCGTGCCGTTCACCATGGCCACCGGCTCGACCTCCTCGATCGAAGAGGTGGCGCAGAAGGCCGGCGGCCAGCTCTGGCTGCAGCTCTATCTCTGGCAGGATCGCAGTCTTTCGTACGAGCTCGTGCGGCGCGCCGCCAAAATGGGCTACGAGGCGCTTGTCGTCACCGTCGACCTCGGCATCGGCTACAACCGCGAATACAACGCGCGCAACGGCTATCAGAATCCGTTCCGGCTCACCTACAAGACCGCGCGCGATATGCTGCTCAAGCCGGGCTGGTTCGCGAGCGTGCTTCTGCCGTATCTCGTCACCACCGGTCCGCCGAAGCAGGCGAACAATCCGCCGGCCTTTGCCAACGTGCACCACTCCCGCCTGCGCGGATGCGATTTCACCTGGGACGACATTTCGAAGTTGCGCGAAATCTGGCCCGGCAAGCTCCTGGTGAAAGGCCTGCTGCATCCCGACGATGCCACCAAGGCGATCGGCTGCGGCGCCGACGGCGTCGTCGTGTCCAACCATGGCGGACGGACCATGGACAGCGCGGTCGCCAGCATCGACGCGCTGCCGGCGATCGTCGCCGCGGTCGGCACGCGCGCCACCGTCATGGTCGACAGCGGCATCCGGCGCGGCAGCGACATCGTCAAAGCGCTCGCGCTCGGCGCCAAGGCCGTCATGATCGGCCGCGCGACGCTCTACGGAACGACGGTCGCGGGCGAGGCCGGCGTGACCAAGGCGCTGGCGCTGCTCAGCCGCGAATATGCCCAGACGCTGGCCTATGTCGGCTGCCGCAACGCCGGCTCACTGACGGGGGATGTCTTCGCCATAGCCAAGTAAGGGGGCTGGTCCCGCGGCGAAGGCACCACAGGCCGGCACGCTCACTGACGTGACGGCGAACCACCGCGCGGCCATGATCATGCTCAAGCTCGTGAGCGAGGTCGGCGGCGAAGCGCCCGCCAATACCAGCTGGTCGGTCATCACCCCCGGCGGCGACGTCATCAAGGAATCCACCGGCGCGTTCCCCCGGGTGGTGCTCGGCCGAGGGCGACTACCGCGCCATCGCGCGCAGCGACGGCCGCACCTACGAGCGCAACTTCAAGGTCATCACCGGCGTCGACGGCGAGGTCGAGGTGCTGGCGCGGTAGGGGGGTGCTCGCACCCGCTGCGCAGTGCCAACGATCCCCGGCGGTGGTTGGCTCCTGTGAGCCGTGGCAGCTTGGTTCGGCCCTGAGCGGTCAGTCAATCTCGCCGATCGAAGTTCACGGCTCCTGACCGATCATATCGATCTTCTGCGAACGGCTTTTCGATATGCACGCGCCCGGCATGCATAACCGGCCGTTATTCCTTGATTCGGTAACCCACCCCATAAATCGTGTCGATCCTGTCGAAGGAATCGTCGACCTCCTTGAATTTCCTGCGCAGACGCTTGATGTGACTGTCGATGGTACGATCATCGACATAGACCTGATCATCGTAAGCGGCATCCATCAGGGCGTTTCGGCTTTTGAGCACACCCGGACGCATGACGAGCGCCTGCAGGATCAGGAACTCGGTGACCGTGAGCGTGACCGGCTCGTTCTTCCAGGTGCAGGTGTGGCGTTCCGGGTCCATCCGCAGTTCGCCGTGCTCCAGAACCTTGGCGGCGCTGGTTTCCTTCAGCGCCGTGCCGTCCCCGTTCCCGGCGCGACGCAGCACGGCCCTGACGTGCTCCACCAGGAGCCGGTGCGAGAACGGCTTCCGGATGAAGTCGTCGGCGCCCATCTTGAGGCCGAACAATTCGTCGATTTCCTCGTCCTTGGAGGTGAGGAAGATCACCGGCAAATCGGATTTCTCGCGCAGGCGACGCAGCGTCTCCATGCCGTCCATGCGAGGCATCTTGATATCGAGGATGGCGAGATCCGGTGGACTTGAGTTGAAGCCGTCAAGCGCGGAGGCGCCATCCGCATACGTCACAATCCGATAGCCTTCGGCCTCGAGAGCCATGGAGACGGAGGTCAGGATATTTCGGTCGTCGTCGACGAGGGCGATCGTTGGCATGGTCCATCCTAAACATGTGTTCCGACCTCGCATTCCTGAGGTCGGGACCACTGCCACCCCCCAAACATGGCGATTCCGGGCGCAGTTGTGATCACGAGAGTCGAATATTGCGGACTGTTGCGCAAAGGACACTGGCCGCGCTGAGAGAACTCAGATCCGAGAGAGCCCGACGGGGCCGGCGCAAAGGAGGGCTACAACAGGGCGGTGAGAGACCGCGACAACAAGACCGCTACGACAGGATAGATGAGCGTGCGATGATCGCCCGACTGCCGTCGTGCTTCCCGAAACTCCATCACTTGGCGCGGAGCCGCCCGGAAGAAGCGTGGGCGAGGCTCTGTGCGGAAAGAGCGCAGCCACGCCGGACGAGTTTGCCTTCGCGATTGGGCGGTGCCTTTCAAGGAGGGAATGATGATGCTCGAGTTGAGGTCGAAAGATCGATCACTTGCGCGCCGTCGCATTGGACTATCGGCCGGCGGTTTCGCCGTCTGCTTGATGGCGGTGACGCTTGCCGCAGGCGCAGCGGCAGAGTCGGCAAACGCCATCCCACAATTTGCCTCGGCCAATTTCGGCTGGCAGTCGAACGTTGAGGATTGGGAGGATCCGCCGCCCGGAACTGGCCATGGTCCGATCAAGAATGACCCGGCCTATCCTTTCCGGAATAACGCCGAGGGGAATCGGGCCGGTGCGGGCGCGACCAAGCGTATCACCAATACGAAAGACCAGGTGCTCAAGCCGTGGGCGGCGGCGCAGATTCAGGCGACCAATGACGAGATACTGCAGGGCGTGCGCGACATTCCCTTTACGGCGCAAGGGCGATGCTATCCGGGAGGCGTTCCCGGCCAGCTTCTGTGGCCCTTCGAGCCTGTCTATTTCATCCAGAACCCCAAAGAGGTGTGGATGATCTGGCAGCGCGACCACTTGGTGCGTCGCATCTACCTCACCGACAAGCATTCGGAACACGTGACGCCGTCCTGGTTCGGCGAATCGATCGGCCATTACGAAAACGGCGACACGCTGGTGATCGACACCATCGGGCTCTCCACTGGGATCAGCTACATCGACAATTTTCGCACGCCGCACAGCGAGAAGCTGCATGTGGTGGAGCGCTTCACCATCCAGCCGGGCGGCAAAGGCATGTCCGCGCTGGTGACGGTGGAGGACCCCGACGCGTTCAACGCGCCGCTCACCATGACGAGACGATGGTTCAAGTTTGACGGCCCGATGCGGGAGACCGTCTGCGCCGAGAACAACCGCGATTTCTTCAACCAGAACCTGTTCCCTCAGCCCGAGGCAAAAACGCCCGACTTCTGACCCACAAAGTGTTCGGCTAACCGGCGCACTTTCAGACGTGCCGATCGCCTGACGGGCAGGCTCGGTGTGTACGCAAAAGACCGGGGTGGAGACGCGTCCGAGAGCGGCGCGAGCTTCGGGGAAAGGTGATGGGTTTCGCTGTGCGCTCTCCCCATCCTACGCGCTTCTCGTCAGCTCGCTGTCTCCCGCCGCACATCCGGCGGCACCGCCTCCGCAGCAAGCCCGGCAAGCGCCTCCTCCAGCCCCACCACCTTCTGGTCCTGCACGCCGAGCCGGCGGATCGAGACGGTGCGGGTCTCCGCCTCCTTCTTGCCGACCACCAGGAGCACCGGAACCTTGGCGAGGGAGTGCTCGCGCACCTTGTAGTTGATCTTCTCGTTGCGCAGGTCGAGCTCGACCCGCAGCCCTGCACGGCGGGCGAGGTCGGCCGCTTCGCGGGCATAGCCGTCGGCGTCGGAGACGATGGTGGCGATCACCGCCTGGGTGGGCGCCAGCCACAGTGGGAAGTGGCCGGCAACGTGCTCGATCAGATTGGCGATGAAGCGTTCGAGCGAACCGAACATCGCCCGGTGCAGCATCACCGGCGTCACCTTGTTGGAGTGTTCGTCGATATAGAACGCGCCGAGCCGGCCCGGCAGGTTGAGGTCGACCTGGATGGTGCCGCATTGCCAGTCGCGCCCGATGGCGTCGCGCAGCACGTATTCGAGCTTCGGACCGTAGAATGCGCCTTCGCCCTTGTTGAGCGTCCACGGCCGGCCGGAGGCCTTCAGTGCCGCCATCAGGGCGGCTTCGGCCTTGTCCCACACGGCGTCGTCGCCGATGCGCTTTTCGGGGCGGTCGGAGAACTTGATGTGCACGTCCGTAAAGCCGAAATCCTCGTAGATCGAGAGGATCATGTCGTTGACCTTGAGGACCTCCTCGGCGATCTGCTGCTCGGTGATGAAGATATGGGCGTCGTCCTGGGTGAAGGCGCGCACCCGCATCAGGCCGTGCAGGGCGCCCGACGGCTCGAAGCGGTGCACCTTGCCGAATTCCGCAATCTTCAGCGGCAGGTCGCGGTAGGACTTGAGCCCGTGCTTGAAGATCTGCACATGGCCGGGGCAGTTCATCGGCTTGATGGCATAGACGCGCTCGTCGTCGGCTTTCTTCTCGGTCAGGAACATCATGTCGCCATAGGCCTGCATGTGGCCGGTCGTGACCCACAGCTGCGCGTCCATCAACTGCGGGGAGTTCACCTCCACATAGCCGGCAGCGTCCTGGCGGCGGCGGATGTAGCGCTCCAGCGCCTGGAACAGGGTCCAGCCCTTGGGATGCCAGAACACCGAGCCCGGCGCTTCCTCCTGGAAATGGAACAGGTCCATCTCGCGCCCGAGCCGGCGGTGGTCGCGCTTCTCGGCCTCCTCGATCTGCTTGAGATAGGCGTCGAGGTCTTCCTGCTTCTGGAAGGCGGTGCCGTAGATGCGGGTCAGCATGGGATTGTGCGAATCCCCGCGCCAATAGGCGCCGGCCACCTTCATCAGCTTGAAGGCATTGCCGATCTTGGCGGTCGAGGTCATGTGCGGGCCGCGGCACAGGTCGAACCACTCGCCCTGCTTGTAGATGTTGATCTTCTGGTCGGCCGGGATCGCGTCGACCAGCTCGATCTTGAACATCTCGCCCTTGTCGGCGAACACGCGCTTGGCCTCGTCGCGCGACCACACTTCCTTGGTGAAGGGTTTGTCGCGGGCGATGATCTCGCGCATCTTCTTTTCGATTGCGGGAAAATCTTCCGGCGTGAACGGCTGGTTGCGGAAGAAGTCGTAATAGAAGCCGTTCTCGATCACCGGGCCGATGGTGACCTGGGTGCCCGGCCACAGCGACTGCACCGCCTCGGCCAGCACGTGGGCGGCGTCGTGGCGGATCAGCTCCAGCGCGCGGGGGTCGTCGCGGTTGACGAACTCGACCTTGACGTCGCGGTCGATGGGTTCGGCGAGGTCGACGACGGTGCCATCGAGCGCCATGGCGACCGTGCGCTTGGCCAGCGAAGGCGAGATTGCCTTGGCCACTTCGAGGCCGGTGATGCCATCGGGGTAGTCCCGACGCGCGCCGTCGGGGAAGGTCAACGCGACCATTAACCAAGCTCCTGGTTGCTCACTCGCTGCCCACGAACGCAGGTAAGCGCGGGAACCACATATACCAGCAGGGCTTGTCAGGCAACGCGTGCGGCGGGGTTCCAGCGGGGGTCCAGCGGGGTTCCAAGTGAATGCGGCGGAAGTGGCCAGACGAATCCGACAAAAGATCACATTCCGGTCAAACGTTCGCACACCCATTGCGGAAAGATTAAACCTAAGCGCACCAGGGAATTCTTGTTTAAGAAGTGCGCGCAGGTACACGGCGGGGCGACCATCACAACGCAAATGTGTGTGCGGACTGCCGCGCCTTTTGAGGCACGGGGGGTCATCATGGTGGATGCCTGCGGCGGCCACGTCGGCCGCGTGTGTGTACTTGCGTCGCGTCGGCAGCGTCGCCTGCCGCAGCGTGCTCCATGACCCCCCCGGCCCGTTTCATCGGCCGGGATCGACGGGTGCGCGAGGGAAAGCGCCCGGCTGATGCCGGGTCTGCTCGTTGAGGAGGTGAGCGGTCGCGGCAAATGCGACCGGTTGCGTTTCGAGTGGATGCCAAGCGTAAGCGTAAAGCGTAGCGTTGGAGGGCAGCATGAGTACGCAGGACCGCGAGCCTGAATCAGGTCCATTGAAATACGCGCCGAAATGGGCGCGGAATGCCGCCCCCGAGCCTGCGCGCCGGGGCGAACGGCCCGCCGGCGGGCCGCGGCCGGTGAATGCCCGAGCGCCAGAGCGCAGGCCGCCGCCGGTAGCGCGGCCTCGCGAACCAGCCCCGCCCTGGAAGGTCGCGAAGCAGAAGGGCAGCTTCGAAGGCGACGTGGCGATCAAGGAACTGCGCGAGCGCATGGCGCTGGCGCCCGAGATGCCGCCGGAACCTCCGATGCGCGATGAGGGTGGGTCGGTGTTCGGCATGGTCGGGCGGCTCATGGGTCTCGTCGCCGTGGCGGCGATTGGCGCCTACGGTTTCGTCTGGATTTCGACGCCGCGCGATCAGCCGGTGGACAACGGATTTTCGCTCGCCGCTTACGAACAGCCGGCGGCCGGTGAGGAGCTGGAGTCCTCTCTCAACAATGCCAACATCAATACGACGGGCTTCAGGTCGGCGGTCTATCAGCCTCCACCGGCGACCAATCTCAGGGCCGATACGCCGAGGCTTCGCGACGAGGCACCCCCGGTCGACCGGCCGCAGTTGCTCGCTCCGGTGCCATGGCCGGCGCCGGACGCGGGCCGCGATCTTGCGAGCAGGCCCCGCGAAACCCCGACCACCGGCATTGCAGCGCGTTCGGCGGTGCCGGCCACGGCCGACGTCGCGCCGCCGCGCCGCCCGCCGCCGCCTATGGACGCCGAGATCAAGACCGCTCCACCGGCAACCGCTCTGCCGGCATCCACGCCGCCGGCATCTGCGACGCCGGCATCTGCGACGCGCACCGACGACGAGGAAATCGCGACCCTCCTCGCGCGCGGCCGCACCTTTCTCGCCAATGGCGATGTCACCGCTGCGCGTTTGGCCTTCCGCCGGGCCGCCGAGAGCGGCGACGCCCAGGCGGCGCTCGCGCTCGGCGGAACCTACGATCCGCTGGTCCTCAAAAGCCTCGGCGCCATCGGGGTTGCGGCCGATCCGATCCAGGCCCGCGGCTGGTATCAAAAGGCGGCGGACCTCGGGTCTCGGGATGCACCGCAGCGGCTCGATCAACTGGCACAATCGGCGCGCTGACAACCCGTGTTTGCATTCACGCCCGCGGCGGCACGGCGTTGGTTCCGCGCCAGCGGCCATAGCGCCACGGCAAATACCACCGCGCCCGCGCCGGCAGCGCGTCGGGAACGAAGTCGAGGCCGGACGTTCCGAACGGCTGGCAGCGCAGCACGCGCGCGAGCGTCATCCATCCGCCGGCCCAGAAGCCGTGGCGCGCAAAGGCATCGTCGGCATATTGCGAGCAGGTCGGCAGGTGCCGGCAGTTGTAGCCGATCAGCGGCGACAGGGTCAGGCGATAGGCCTTTACCGTCGCGCGCGCGAGAATTTGTGCGACGCTCGCCCGTGACTTGGGAGATTGGGGCTCAGGAGACGGAAATTCAGCCGGCGTTTTCATCGCATCGCATCGCGGAATGCTCAGCCGCGGAGTTCCATTTTTATGGCGTCGAGACGCAGGTTTTGCCGCTGTGTGTTTCGTTTACACTAGCAATTTGTGCCGGTCCTGCGTAGTCATTTGACATGGGGGCAGAGGGACGGCACTGCACCATAATGTCGGCGTGGTCGTCGCGGCGAGTGGGGTCGTGATGTTTCGCTCGTTACTGGGCGGGCTTGTGCTCGCCGCTTGCACGCTCTCGAATTTCGCGGGACTCTCGGGTTTCGCGGAAACGGTCGACGCGCCGAGCAATGCGCGCGTGCTCCCGATGACCTTCGCGCTGCTCAACGAAGGCCCGGCGGACGCCTGCGGAACCAAGTGCCGTCAGTTCATTGCCGCCTCGGGGATGATAACGGCCGATACTCCTCGCCAGTTCCTCGCATTCTCGCGCGACAACCCGACCCAGGGCGCGACCGTGGCTCTGGAATCCGACGGCGGCTCCGTGCTCGGTGCGCTGGAACTCGGCCGCGCCATCCGCCGCCTCGGGCTTTCGACCACCGTGGGCCGTGTGATCGAGCGCCGGCCCAGGGGCGGAGCCAAGTACGGCGAGTTCAATTCGCGGGTCGACTGCCAGTCCATGTGCACCTTCGTGCTGCTGGCCGGCGTCAAGCGCTCGGTGCCGCTCGATGCCCAGGTGCTGGTCCACCAGATCTGGCTCGGCGACCGGCGCGAAGATGCGGTCGCGGCAAACTACACCGCCGAGGATCTGGTGGTGGTCCAGCGCGACATCGGCAGCATCGTGCAATACACCGTGGAGATGGGCGGCGAAATCGAGCTGGTGCAGCTTTCGCTCAAGGTGCCGCCGTGGGAACCGATGCGCGTGCTCAGCCGTGAGGAGTTGCGGCGCACCCGTCTCGATCTCAGCGAGCAGATCACCGAAAAGCCGGCCGTCACCAAGACTGCGGCGGGCCCGGCGACGGCGCAGGACCTGCGCAGCGCGGCCAACGAACGCGGCTGGATGCTCGACAGCCGGGGCGGCCGCGCGGTGCTGCGGCGCAGCCATCCGCTCACCGTCGAGGGCGAACGGATCGGCAATTTCGATCTTGCCTTCACCTGTGCGGAGACCCCGGGGTCCTACAATCTGACCTACAAGGAGGTCCGTTACGGGCCGGCCGATCGCGATCTGCCGCGCACGATCGCCCAGGTCGAATTGATCCTCGATGACCAGGTTCAGGAGTTCAAGATCGGCACGTCCGAGCGCAGGCTGCAGCGCGGAGAGCTGGAATCGGTCGCCAGCACGGTGGTCCCGGTACGGATGATCCGCGCGTTCGCCGGCGAGAGCCCGGCATCGATGGTCCTCGCGACCGAGAGCGCCGGGAATCCTCAGACCACCATTCGGGTGGGCAATGCCGGCTTCTCCGGCAACTTCACCAGGTTGGAATCCGATTGCCAGCAGGGCCAATGGGCGCGCGCCGATGCCCGGGGGCAGGTCCAGCCCACGCGGCCCGAGAAGTCGGCGCAGGCCGGGCTTAAAGCTCCTTGATTTTACGTATGATAGTGCCTTGACCTGATGCCCGATCGGCGTGCCGATCAGGCGCCCGGAACGGCTGTGGGCGCCGCGCGCTTGGCCGCGATCTGGTCGATGGCCGAGACCACGGCGTCGAAGGTCAGCATGGTCGAGGCGTGACGGGCCTTGTAGTCGCGCACCGGCTCGAGCAGGGCGACGTCCGCCCAGCGGCCGGTGGCGGGTGGGGGACCGTTTTCCTTCAGCATCCGCCGCACATCTTCGCGCAACTGGCGCAACTCCTGAGCGTTGGCGCCGACGATATGCCTCGCCATGATGGAGGAAGAGGCTTGGCCCAGCGCGCAGGCCTTCACGTCGTGGGCGAAATCGGTGACCGTATCGCCTTCCATTCTCAGATCGATCGTTACCGTCGAGCCGCACAGTTTGGAATGCGCGGTTGCTGTCGCGTCCGGCTGCGGCAACCGGCCGATTCGGGGGATATTGCCCGCCAGTTCGAGAATCTTGCGGTTATAGACGTCGTTGAGCATGTCTGCCCGGCTTTCCACTTGGCTCGAGGGCGCCTCGATTGTCTCCGGCCCCCAGGTCATTATATAGGGGGTGCGGCGACGGGGTGAAAACCCCGTCTCCTGCCTTGCTTGGCTTCCGGATTGTAGGGAATGCCATGCGTTTGTTGGAATGCGGCGGCCTGCGTGCCCTGAGCCTCCTGTGGCGAAGGCGTGCGGACGACGCTTCCCGGTGACACTCCCGGGGTCCGGCGTTTGCCGAGGCTCCGGTCGAACGGAGCGATCGTCATGGATACCGCCATCAAGAAGCCTGCCGTCCTACCTTTGCCTGCCGACCTGCGCGCCGAAGCCGAAATGGTCGTGCCGCGCCCCTCCCGCAGCGAGGCCGAGCAGGCGGTGCGCACCCTGCTCGCCTATGTCGGGGACAATCCGGACCGGGAAGGGTTGCTCGATACCCCAAAGCGGGTCATCTCCGCCTATGAGGAACTCTACAGCGGCTACCGCGAGGACCCTGTCGAGGTGCTCGACCGCACCTTCGCCGAGATGGGCACCTATGACGATCTTGTGCTGGTGCGCAACATTCCGTTCCATTCCCATTGCGAGCACCACATGATGCCGTTCTACGGCCGCGCCCATGTGGCCTACATGCCCATCGAACGCGTGGTCGGATTGTCGAAGCTCGCCCGCCTGATCGACGTCTATGCGCGCCGCCTGCAGACCCAGGAGCATCTCACCTCCCAGGTGGTGACTGCGATCGACGAGGTCCTCAAGCCGCGCGGCGTCGCCGTGATGGTGGAGGCCGAGCACACCTGCATGTCGCTGCGCGGGGTCGAGAAGCAGGGCTCCTCGACGGTGACGACGCAATTCACCGGCCTATTCCGCGACGATCCGACCCGGCAGGTGCGCTTCATCACGCTGGTGAAGGGTTAGCAGCGGTCAGGGATTCGGTGATCAGAGTTGAAAGCGTCACGCCTGATTCCTGACTTCTGATCCCTGATTGCTGATCCCTGGAGATTCCAATGCCGTTTGCGCCGCGCGGCTCGGCCGCGGAAATCGAGGAGGGCCGTGCCTTCGCGCCGAAATTCGACGCCGCCGGCCTCATCACCTGCGTGGTCACGGCTGCGGACTCGGGCGAGGTCCTGATGGTCGCCCATATGAACGACCAGGCGCTGACGCAAACGCTGGAGACGGGCGAAGCCTGGTTCTACAGCCGCTCGCGGCAGGCGCTGTGGAAGAAAGGCGAAACCTCCGGCCACGTCCAGCGCGTCGTCGAGATGCGGGTCGACTGCGACCAGGATGTGCTGCTGCTCAAGGTCGCGCAGGCCGGTCCCGGCGCCTGCCACACCGGCCGGCGCTCCTGCTTCTATCGCGCCGTCATTCCCGGCGCGCCCGGCACGCAAGCGTCGCTCGAATTTCGTGATGCGGAGCGCGCGTTCGATCCTGCGCAGGTGTACGGCCCGGCCGGGACGCGGTAGGGCGGTTCACTCGGCGTTGGTCGATTGGACCGTCCAGGTGGTGGCTATATTGCCGAGCCCCGCGGACGACGCGACACTCGCGCCGTTCATGAACCAGATCGCCGTATTGCCGCTGGTGTCGCGCCAGAGCAGGTCGCTCATGCCGTCGCCGTTGTAGTCGCCGGTTGCGACGACCGACCAGGCGGTGGCAATATTGCCGAGGCCCCCGGTCGACGAGACGGCCGCGCCGTTCATGAACCAGATCGAAGTATTGCCGCTGGTGTCGCGCCAGAGGATGTCGCTGTAGCTGTCGTTGTTGAAGTCGCCGGTTCCGACAACCGACCAGGTGGTCGGGATGTTGCCGAGCCCGGCGGCCGATGTGACGGCGGTGCCGTTCATGAACCAGATCGACGTGTTGCCTGAGGTGTCGCGCCAGAGAATGTCGCTCTTGCCGTCGCCGTTGAAATCGGCAATCCCGACCACCGACCACGTCGCGGGAGGTACGTTGCCGAGCCCGCCGGTGGACACGACCTGACCGCCGCTGCCCAGCAGCCAGACAGCGAGGTTGCCGGAGGAGTCCTCCCAGAGAATGTCGCCAAAACCGTCGCTGTTGAAATCGCCGGTTCCGGCGACCTTCCAGGTGATCGGGATGTTGCCGAGGGAAGCGGTCGACGCGACGGCCGCGGCGTTCAAGAACCAGATCGACGTGTTGCCGGAGGTGTCGCGCCACAACAGGTCGAATTTGCTGTCGCTGTTGAAGTCGCGCACGGCGACGATCGACCAGGTGGTGGGCACGTTGCCGAGCCCGCCGTTCGCGATGACCGCCGCTCCGTTCATTTCCCAGATCGCGAGGTTGCCCGAGCTGTCGCGCCAGACGATGTCGCTCTTGCCGTCGCCGTTGACGTCGTGGACGGCCGCCCACGGCACGACGAGATTGCGGACGAAGCGTGACATCAGCCGCTGGCCCGCGTACGCGAGATGCTGATCGTCGGCAAACAGATCTGTCAGCTGTGCCGGCGGAGTAAAGATCGAGGGCGCGCCGTCCGCGCTCTGCGCGCACAAGAGGGCCCACGCGGAGGTGACGCCCGCCGGCTGGGTGCAGGCGACCGTCGCAGTGCCGATCGACGTGAAGCCATAATTTGCGGGATTGGCGGAGATCGCCAATCTGACCTTGTCGATGTCGGCTGGGAAGTACGGGATCCCGAGTTGGGTCAGGTTTTGAAAGAGCGTTTGCGTGTACAGCAGTTTGAGCGCCCGCCGGTTGGCGTCATTGGTCGGATAATCGTATGCCAGACCGGCCACGATGATGTGCTGCGCGCCGGCGTTCTTGAGGATCAGGATGTCGCCGCCCAGGTCTTCGGCCGCTTCCATTACATACGCATTGGGATCCGCCGGAAACGGACCGGTTCCACTCTCTCCAGCCGCAAAGGTGACATCATTGTCACCCGAATGGATCACATAGAGTGCCTGGCTGTCCGCCACCCCGCCATGTGCCGACAGGTAGTTCGACATCTGGTTGTGCGTCGGGATTGCTGCGGTAAAGCCGCCGTTCCCGGAGTTGTTTGAGATCACGTTTTTGGCGCCGCTGGTGGCGTAATTCGTGCCGCCGCCTGTTGCATTGGAAGGGTTGGCCGTCAGGCCGAAATAGGCGGCAAGATACCCAGGGTATACCAGCCCCGGACTGGTCGTCGGCGCGCCGGCGCCACGGGCCACCGCGGTCGGCCACAGGCTGTTGAAGGTCGTACCGCCGCCAGGGCTGCTGAGCATCTTGTAGTAGCCGGCGTCGACATTGCTGTCGCCGAACACGATGACCTGGCTGAACGGCTGGGCCACTGACTGCGGTGGATATGAGAGCAGCATCGCAAGCAACAAGACGGCAAATAAGCTCCTCATTTGCGCCTCCTACCAGGCTTGCACCGGAATGGTTGTGCCTGCGTTCGCGCCGCGGGTTCATTGTTCCTCTTTCCGCACCCGCCGGGCACGGTTCGAGTCACGCGAACCAGCGGCACCGCCCCATGACGCGGGCCGTGGAGCCCTTCATGACGATCCCCGCAATTCCGCTACAGCGTCTTCCTGATTTTCGGGTCGAGATTGAAAATGCGCGCGGCATTGAGGCCGAGGATATTGCGCTTGGTCTGTTCCGAGAGGAACGGCAGATCGATGATCTCGCCCGGCAGGTCGAAATCGAAATGCGGCCAGTCCGACGCGAACAGCAATTGCGAGTCCGCATTGATCATGTCGAGGGTGACCTCGAGCGCCTTGCGGTTGGTGGTCTCCATCGGCTGCGTCGTGTACCAGCAATTCTCGCGCAAGTATTCGCTCGGCAGCCGGCGCAGCTGCGGCGCCTCGGACGGGCGCATCATGTACTGGTCGTCGAGCCGCTGCATCAGGAACGGCACCCAGGCGAGCCCGCTCTCCACCCAGATCGGCTTGAGCTTGGGAAACCGCACCGGAAGGCCGTTGAGGATCCAGTTGGTGGCGTGGATCATGTTCGACCACACGAAACCCAGCGCATGCATGCCGAGGAAGCGGTTGATGGTCGCGAGCGACGGGTCCTGCCAATGGTATCCGGCATGGAACGCCAGCGGCTTGCCGCGCTCCTCGATCATCGCATAGAGCCGCATGTAGTGGTTGTGGTGCACCGGCTTGTAGCGGGTGCTGGTGATGCAATAGCCGATGACGCCGGGCACGTCGTCGAACTCCTCGACCGTGCGCTCGGCCTCTTCCGGCGTGTTGAACGGCAGATAGATCAGCGATTTGATGCGGTCGTCCGCCGACAGGATGCGGTCCGCCAGCCAGCGGTTATAGGCGCGGCCGAGCCACACCTCCATTTCCGGCTGCGGATGCATGCCGAGGAACAGCATCGGGGTCGGAAACACCACCATGTAGTCGATGCCGAGCGACTCCATGGCGCGGCGCGTCAGCACGACGTCGCGATGAACCTCGCCTTCCGGGATGGTTTCGCGCAGCCCGTCCTGATGCGGAATGCGGCCGCCGACGCTCTGATAGCGCAGGCCGAGATCGCCGTTGAGGCCGTACGGCGGGGCGTTGATGCGTTCGGCCTGGAAATGGATCGCCTGCTCGCGCACCACGGGATCTTCGATGTACTGGATGATCTCCTTCCACGACACGGTCTCGGTGTGGTGGGCATCGATGTCGCAGATGAACCAGTCGCGGTATTTGCGCCTGATCGAATCCTGCTTCGCATGGGCGAGGATGTCGCGGGTGTCGGCGAAGACGTCGATCTGCTGCGGGGTGATCAGCTGGGGAACGGAAGTAGTGGGTGCGTTCATCGTATCACCTCAGGGCTCGTCGGGCCGGCGTCGGTACCACAGGGCCAGTTCCATCGGGCCGAGCCGCAACGCCCGCAACAGCTCGGACACGGCAGACAACAGTTCGGTCGCGGTCAGCGGCTCGGTCTCCTCGCGCACGATCGGCCGGAATGTACGCTCTTCGCCGTCGGATTTCGCCACATAAAGACGGATCGCCGCGGTCAGCATCTGGGCGACCGCCTCGTCGGACACCCGGCCGGCCTCGTTGGTGCGCACGAGGTCGCGCGCCGCCACGTGCAGGTCCGCTGCAAAGCGGTCGATCCATGCGTAGGGATCGTTGGCAAAGGGATCGTTTGGCACTGCGGGTTCAGACAACGACATAGACGTGCCCGTCGGCGACCTCCAGCTTGGCCTTTCGCAACGCGAATTTCTCGCCGGCGGGGTGGCGCCCGGTGCGCAGGTCGAACTCCCAGCCGT
The DNA here is from genome assembly GCA_963791375.1 of uncultured Alphaproteobacteria bacterium. Taxonomy (GTDB): domain Bacteria; phylum Pseudomonadota; class Alphaproteobacteria; order Rhizobiales; family Xanthobacteraceae; genus JAJPKK01. The sequence continues at coordinate 537,079 of CAWBSI010000023.1, read as the reverse complement.
GCCAGGGACACACGATGTTCTTGCGCTGGGGATCGTGCTGAAGCATGCGCGTCTTGCCGGCCTCGTCCACCGGCTCGACCACCTGCTGGTAGATGCGGCCCTGGCAGACCGGTCCGCCCCGATGGGCACACTGGTTGTACCAGGCGACAAGCTCGCCATCGACCATGAAGACGCCGATTTCCGTGCCGTCGCAGGAAATGACCTTGCGGTCGCCATCCGCAAGTTCGCCGACGCGCCCGACCATATAAGACTTCATCCCGTTCACCTGCCCATTCTATGGCGAAGTCTATAGCGCGTCCCGCGACTTCCCAAGCGCCCCTGACAATGGCGCGACAGGCTTGCCCTGGCGACGGGAATCGTCAAGACCCGCCGCCGGAGCCCTGTTCCGGGATCGTTCGCCCGGAGGATGGCGGTATTCCAAGGCGTGGCACAGGCAGACCGCCTGCATCCCGCCGCGCCTCCGCGGTGGGCCGGCGGACCGGCTCGTCCCAAAAATTTTTTGAACCAAATGCCGGGGTCCAAAGACTAAAAGCCGATGCGGTGCGTTCGATCGGGGAGATACTCAAACGACACAGTCAGCCGCCTTTTTCGTGTCCCACAACTGGGGGTGCGCGTTTGGCGTTGACGCATGGGGTTCGGCCCTTAACTATTGATTGTAACAAATCGGCTATCTGAATCGTTGTAGTGTTGGACTGCTTTTTGCGTTTGGTATTAGGCCGAAAGTCAATGTTTCGTGTCAGGAGTTTTCGTCGAACTTGCGCGACCGCGCATGCGATGGGCGGCAATCAAGAACGGGACCGACGACAATGCTGACGCGTAACAAGGCTGCGTGTACTTCTCATGTGAAACGGGCTGGCGACCTTCCCGGCGAAGGTAGATGGGTAGCGGCCGCCATCGGGCTTGTGTGCCTGGGCGGCATGACCAAACCGGCCGATGCCTTTTCCAGCTATTTTTTCGATCGTGGCGACTTCTACTCGCGCCCCGGCGACGGCTTCGCGACACTGCCGGCCTCGCACCGGGCGCGCAAGAAGCACATCGATTCCACCAGCGGCGACCAGCCCGTCAAGGGCGACAAGTCCGCAAAGAAGGACGCGCCCAAGCCTCCGGCAGGCCCGCTGATCATCGTCGTTTCGATCGGCAGCCAGCACGTGACCGTCTACGACAATGGAACGCCGATTGCCACGGCGCCGGTTTCGACCGGCATGCCGGGACACCCGACGCCCATGGGCGTCTTCAGCGTGATCCAGAAAGACCGCTATCACCACTCCAACATCTACAGCAATGCGCCGATGCCCTATATGCAGCGCATCACCTGGTCGGGTGTTGCGATGCATGAGGGCGTGGTCCCGGGCCACCCGGCCTCCCATGGCTGCATCCGTCTGCCGCACGAATTCGCGCAGCGGCTCTGGGGCATGACCAAGATGGGCGTCCGCGTGGTGGTGACGCCGCGCAACGACGTGGCGCCGAGCGAGTTCGATCACCCGCGCCTGGTCGCCCTGGCCACCAAGCCGGCGGCTCCCGAAGTGGCGGCCGCTCCCGGGCCGACGGGACAGGCTGCTCCGGTCGCTTTGCCCACGTTTTCGTCGCTTGCACCGCCTTCGCTCGCGCCCCAGAACTCCGGCGCGCCGACCGCTCCGCTCGGCGAGGGCATCGACGCCTCCGGCGATTCGCCCCTGCCGGCGCTCGAGGTGGCCATGGACCAGCGGCCCGGCGATCTGCGTCCCGCGCTCATCACTTTGGCCGATCCGCCGCCGGATGCCCCGGCTGCGCCCGCAGCAGCCCCGGAGCGGCCGCTGAAGCCCGGCCTGGTGTCGGTATTCGTCAGCCGGAAGCTGGGCAAGCTCTACGTTCGCAAAGGGAACGAGCCGATCTTCGACATGCCGGTCACGATCGCGCATCCGGAAGCGCCGCTCGGCACCTATGTCTTCACCGCCGGCCAGCCGACTGGCGACGGCGCCAAGCTGCGCTGGCTCGCCATGTCGGTCGCGGGCGGCCGGGCAGTCGTCGAACCCCCGAGAAAGTCGGAGGTTATCAGGGGCAAGTCCCGTGAGGCCAGGTCCGCGCCGGCACCGGCTCCCGTGATGTCGCCGACCTCCGCGGCCGAGGCGCTCGATCGCATCGAGATTCCCCAGGAAGCGCTCGATCGCATCGCGCCCCTCGTGACTCCGGGCGCCTCGCTGATCGTTTCCGATCTGGGGATGAGCGGCGAAACCGGCAAGGACACCGATTTCATCATCCTCGCCCGCTGAACTCTCAGCGCGGCAGACGTTAAAAAGGGCGCAATAGCACAGCTATTGCGCCCTGTGTTGTGTCCTCGCGCCGCGGCGCCCGCTACCTCTCCGCCTTGCGGTAGACCGCGAGCGCCGCATCGACCCCGGCACCGGCATTGGCCTTGTATCCGCAGTGGCGCAGCGCGGTTTCGAGCGCCGCGAGGCAATGCAGCACGTTCTCCTTGCGGCACACATAGCCCATCGTGCCGATCCGCCAGATGCGGCCGTGGAGCGGACCGAACGAGGTGCCGATCTCGATCCCGAAGTCGTTGAGCATGATGCCGCGGACGGCCTCGCCGGCGACGCCTTTGGGGATCATCACGCCGGTGACGTTCGGCATCTTGTGGCGCTGGTCGCCAAACAGCGCGAGGCCCATTCCCGTCAGTCCGGCGGAGATCGCGTCGCTCGCGAGCCGGTGGCGTGCAAAGCATGCCTGAAGTCCCTCGGCGAGGATGATGCGCACGCATTCGCGCGCCGCATAGAGCATCGAGGTCGCCTCGGTGTGGTGGTTGAGACGGCTCTCGCCCCAATAGTCCATCAGCATGGCGAGATCGAAATAGTTCGACGCGATGCGCGGGCCGTTGCCTTCGACGATGCCCGGCGCGCGGATGCCGGCCTCGACGTGCTTGCGGCTGTTGACGATGTCGGCGACGCGCTCGTTGAAGGTGATCGGCGACGAGCCGGGCGGGCCGGACAGACACTTCTGCAGCCCCGCCGAGGCGGCGTCGACCTGCCAGTCGTCGATCGCGATGTCGGTGCCGCCGAGCGAAGCGGTCATGTCGGCATAGAGGATGACGTCGTTGGCGCGGCAGATCGGGCCGATCTCCGCGAGCGGCTGCGCCATGGTGGTCGAGGTGTCGCCATGGACGATGGCGAGCACGCGCGGCCGGTGGCGGCGGATCGCGCTCTCGATCTCCTCGGTGGTGAACACGCTTCCCCATTCGCGCTCGATCGTCACCACGTCGCCGCCGCAGCGCGACGCAGATCTCCGCCAGGAGATGGCCGAAGCGGCCGAACATCGGCACCAGCACCTTGTCGCCGGGCGCGATCAGCGACACCAGGATCGCCTCGACGCCGGCGCGTGCGGTGCCGTCGACCAGGAACGACCAGCGATTGCGGGTGCGGAAGAGTTGGCGCAACAACTCCATCATCTCGTTCATGTAGACCGTGAAGGCCGGGTCGAACTGGCCGAGCATCGGCATCGACATCGCGCGCAGCACGCGCGGGTCGACGCCGACCGGCCCCGGCCCCATCAGTAGGCGCGGCGGCGGATTGAGTTCGGCGAACAGCTCTGTCACGTGCGGGGCTCCTGGATTCAGACCGTCGGCACTTGCCCGCGCGGCGTTGCGAGCGGCGACTTCTCCCGGGTGACGTAGGCGCCGCTTTTCGAGCCGACCAGCGCGCCATCGCGCACCACGAATTTGCCCCGCACCATGGTGGAGACCGGCCACCCCGTCACTTCCATGCCCTCATACGGCGTGTAGTCGGTGCCGTGATGCATCAGCGTCTGCGAGATCGTGGTGCGGCGCTCGCCGTCCCAGATCGCGATGTCGGCGTCGCTGCCGACCGCGATCGTTCCCTTGCGGGGATAGAGGCCATAGGTCTTGGCGTGGTTGGTCGCGGTCAGCGCGACGAACTCGTTGAGGCTGATGCGTCCGGTCTTGACGCCCTGCGAGAACAGGATCGGCAGCCGCGTCTCGACGCCGGGAATGCCGTTCGGCACCCACCGGAAGCTGGTTTTCCCTTTGGGGGTGAGCTTGCCGTGGGCATCGTCGTAGCGGAACGGGCAGTGGTCCGAGGAGAACAGCGAGAACACGTTCTGCTGCAGGCCCTCCCAGCACGCCTCCTGGCTCGCGACGTCGCGCGGCGGTGGCGAGCACACATACTTCGCGCCTTCCATGTTGAGGCCCTCGAGATCCTCGGCCGTCAGCACCAGATATTGCGGACAGGTTTCGCCGTAGACCTTGAGGCCCTTCTGCTGGGCGCGGCGGATCTCCTCCATCGCTTCGCGGCTCGACACATGGACGATCATCACGGGCACGTCGACCAGCTCGGCCAGCGAAATCGCCCGGTGGGTTGCCTCGCGCTCCACCGGGATCGGCCGCGACATCGCGTGATAACGCGGCGCGGTCTTGCCGGCGCGCTCCAGCCGGTTGGTCAGAAAGCGGATGGCGTCGTAGTTTTCCGCGTGGACCATGACGAGGGCACCGGTTTCGCGCGCGACCGCCATCACATTGAGCATTTCCAGATCGGACAGCGCGAGCCCCTCATAGGTCATGAACACCTTGAAGGAGGTGTAGCCGTCATGCACCAGGGCCGGGAGCTCCTGGCCGAGCACGGGCTCGGACGCATCGGCGATGATGAGGTGGAAGGAAACGTCCACATAACAGTTGCCGTTCGCCTTGGCGTGATAATCCTTGACCACCTGCCGCAGCGACTCCCCACGCTGCTGCATGGCAAAGGGCAGGATCATTGTGTTGCCACCGAACGCCGCCGCCCTGGTGCCGCTCTCGAAGTCGTCCGCCATGACGATGCCGGGCGCCGAGGGCTGGGCCACGTGCACGTGACTGTCGATGCCGCCTGGCAGCACCAGGTGCCCGGTCGCATCGACGATCTCGCCGGCCTCCCCGAGGTCGTCGCCGAGCGCCGCGATCTTTTCCCCGCGAATGCCGATGTCGCAGGCGAAGGTGTCTGCCTCCGTCGCGATCGTCCCGCCGCGGATGATGGTGTCGAACCCCATTGCGATGCTCAACTTCCTCGGTAGGTCGAATAGCTCCACGGCGTGACCAGGAGAGGTACGTGGTAATGGCCCTCGGGTTCGGCGATGGAGAACCGGATCGGCACCACGTCGAGGAACGGGGGATCGGCCGCCGCCGGCCCACTGAAATAATCGCCGACGGTGAATTGCAGTTCGTAGGTGCCGATCCGCAACGGTCCGCCGCCGAGCAGGGGCGCGTCGGTGCGGCCATCGGCATTGGTGATGGTTGCCACGATGAGGGCGCGCGCGCTGGCGCCGACCTCGTACAGCGCCACCTTTATTCCTGCCGCGGGCCCGCCGCGGACGTTGTCGAGCACGTGGGTCGACAGATGCCCCTGGGTCCGCGGCTTGCCCGGGCCGTCGACCGCAGCCACCAGGCGCAGCCGCGTGATCAAGCCGATCTCATTGATGGCATTTGAGAATTCAACGTCCTTGGCCTGTCCGGCACGGCGCTCGAACTGGCGCAGGATCGAATCCCGGGTGTGGCGCCGGACGCAGATGATGAACGGAAACCCAAATCGTTCCCGGTAGATCGGCGTTGAGGCGGTTGAACCGCTCGAACTCCTCGTCCGACAGCCGGTCGAGCCCGAGCCCGCCCTGTTCGTCCCTGGAGGCGTCGGTCAGAACCGGAGCGCGGCCGACCTTGCTGCCCAATTCCGGGTGGGCCTGCACGAAGCCGAGCTGGCGTTCGGCCGGGGCCGCCCGGACCGCCGTCCATCATGGCGCATGGAGGGCGGCTACGGTCGCGAAACGGCCGCTTGGCTGAGGCCGCTTGTGCAACCCACGGAGAATGCTCGAAAATCTCTCCGAGCGCCGCCGCGAAGGCGTCCGGCGTACAGGTATTTAGGTAGTCCAGGTGAAACATCGAGGAAGCCGATCGAGGTGAGGCGCGCAGCTTGGTCGCGACCGTCTCGCATAGACCATGGCCTGCCGAAATTCCCACCCTGGCGTCCGATCCTGTCGAAAATTCCGATGCACCGGCAGGTTTTCTTGCCGAGCGAAGGCTTTAAGGGCATTTTAAGGTATCCGATGGGCGGGTCGAGAGGTTGTCCGCCGGGATGGTAGACGAGGGGGCGATGGTGCCGGGCGCAAAATTGCATGTTTTGTGCCGGGAAATTCCCGCCTCCCGCTTTGAACCGATTGTGGTTTCGCTGCGACAAACCTTACGAGCCGATCGTTGAGCGCGAACTCTGCAGCCTCGGACGAAGTTCTGATCGGCAGGATCGCCCAAGGCGACCGGCTCGCGATGCAGGTTCTGTTCGCACGCCACCATGTGCGGGTGTACCGGTTCGTGCTTGCGTCTCGTCCGCAACGAGGCGAGTGCCGAAGACCTGATCAGCGAGGTGTTTCTGGACGTGTGGCGCCAGGCTGATCGGTTCGAGGGACGAAGCGCGGTGTCCACCTGGCTGCTGGCCATCGCAAGGTTCAAGGCGTTATCCTCGATGCGGCGCAAGCCGGACGAGGAACTGGACGAGGAAGCGGCGGGAGCCATCGAGGACACTTCGGACACTCCCGAGGTCTCGTTGCAGAAAAAGGACAAGAGCGAGCTGTTGCGGAAGTGCCTGGAGCAGCTTTCGCGGGAACATCGGGAAGTGATCGATCTCGTCTACTACCACGAGAAATCCGTCGAGGAAGTCGCCGAGATCGTCGGTATCCCGGAAGCAACCGTCAAAACGCGCATGTTCTACGCGCGCAAGAAACTCTCAGAGCTGCTCAAGGCAGCGGGATTGGATAGAGGTTGGCCATGAATTCAAACGACAGGCTGTCACACGGCGACCTCGAAGAGCTGCTGCCGTGGCATGCGGCCGGCACGCTCGACAGCCATGAGGCGGCCGAAGTCGAGCGCGCGATTGCCGCCGACCCGGAGCTCGCCCGCCGCTTCGCCCTGGTGCGCGAGGAACTGACCGAAACCATCCTTCTCAACGAATCCCTCGGCGCCCCCTCGGCGCGGGCGATGGAGACGCTGTTTCGCGCCATCGACCAGGACCGCAAGGTCGTACGCCGGGCGGCGACTTCGCCGGGCCTCGGCGCCCGGATCGCTGAATTCTTCTCGCCGCGCGCTCTCGCCTGGACCGCATCGGCCGCGGTGGTGATCGTCATGCTGCAGGCCGGCGTGATCGCACGGCTGGCGCTCGAGGAGCAGGACGGCAGCGCCAAGGTTGCCGCCACGTCGCTCGCTGCCGCGCCGGTCGAACCCAAGTCGTTCGAAGTGGCGTCCGCGCCTCCCGCCGTGACCACGCGGGGACTTCAAATTGGGTCCTATGCGCTGGTCCAGTTCGCGCCGCAGGCCTCCATGGCCGACGTCAACAAGTTCCTCGATGGCCGCGGTGCGGCGATCGTCGATGGTCCGAAGCCGGGCGGCTTTTATCGCGTCCGGGTGGCTCAGGGCAGCCTGTCGCGCCAGGAGTTCGGCCGTGTCTTGAAAGAGATGGAAGCCGCCAAATCCATCGTGAGCTCCGCTTTGCCGGTGGAATGATATCCCGGCTCCAGACCTGCCAGCCGCGCATTTCAGCCAGGGGCGCCGCCCGAGCGGGCGGTTCGCCTCCGCTTGGATAAGTCGGCCCACTACCGCCCATCCTCCGCCTCGAAAAAAGGCACGCAAGGTCCGCCGGCGGCGGCATTGAGTCGCCGGATCGCGAGCGGCCTTGTGAGCCTTGCCGGCCGATGATAGGCGTGGAGCCTATTGCGCTCCGCTGTTGCAGCCCGCGGGGACGAACCGGCGAGAAAAACATCAAGCCGGGCCGAGGGAAACTGATGGCCGTGAGTGAGGAGATCATCCTCGAAACCGACGGACTCACAAAGGAGTTCGCCGGCTTCGTGGCGGTGAGCGGGGTGAACCTGCGCGTCGAGCGCGGCACCATTCACGCGCTGATCGGACCGAACGGCGCCGGCAAGACCACCTGCTTCAATCTGCTGACCAAATTTCTCAAGCCGACCAGCGGCCGCATCATCTACAACGGCGCCGACATCACCGCCCTCGCGCCCGCCGACGTGGCGCGGCGGGGCCTGGTGCGGTCGTTTCAGATTTCGGCGGTGTTTCCGCATCTCAGCGTGCTCGAAAACGTCCGCATCGCCCTGCAGAGGAAGCGCGGCGGATCGTTCGATTTCTGGCGCTCGAACCGCGCGCTCGACGAATTCAACGGCCGTGCGCTCGGGCTCATCGACGATGTCGGCCTCGCTGCCTTCGCCGGCACCACGGCGGCCGAGTTGCCGTACGGCCGCAAGCGCGCGCTCGAACTCGCCACCACGCTCGCGCTCGACCCGGAAATGCTGCTGCTCGACGAGCCCACAGCCGGCATGGGCCACGAGGATATCTACAACATCGCCGCGCTCATCAAGGCGGTTTCGGCCAACCGCACGATCCTGATGGTCGAGCACAATCTGAGCGTCGTCGCCAAATTGTCCGATCGCATCACCGTGCTGACACGCGGCCGCATCCTCGCCGAAGGCAACTACGAAACCGTGTCGGCGAACCCGGAGGTGCGCGAGGCCTATCTGGGGGTGGGCCATGAATAGCCCATCTCCCGGTAGCCCGTTTCTCGCCGTAGAGGGGCTGCAGGCGTGGTACGGCGAGTCCCACGTGCTTCATGGCGTGACATTCGATGTGCCTCGGGGCGAGGTGGTGACGCTGCTCGGGCGCAACGGAGCCGGCAAGACGACGACCTTGAAGTCGATCATGGGCATGGTCGCCAAGCGCACGGGCTCGGTGAAGTTCGAGGGACGCGAGCTTTTGGGCCTCGCATCGAACCAGATCGCGCGGGCCGGCATCGCGATCTGTCCGGAGGAGCGCGGCATCTTTGCGAGCCTCAATGTCGAGGAAAACCTGGAGCTGCCGCCGCAAGTCAGGCCGGGCGGGCTCGGCCGCCCGCGGATCTTCGAGCTGTTTCCCAACCTCAGCGAGCGGCTCGCCAGCCAGGGCACCAAGCTGTCCGGCGGCGAGCAGCAGATGCTGGCGATCGGGCGCATCCTGCGCACCGGGGCGCGCGTCCTGCTGCTCGACGAGCCCACCGAGGGGCTGGCGCCGGTGATCATCCAGCAGATCGGCCGGACTATCCGCACCCTCAAGGAACAGGGGTTCACCATCGTGCTGGTGGAACAGAATTTCCGTTTCGCCGCGACCGTTGCGGATCGCTATTATGTGATGGAGCATGGCCGCGTGGTGGAAGGCTTCGCCCAGGCGGAGCTCGATGCCAACCGGGACAAGTTGCAGCAGTATCTTGGAGTGTGAACAAGGTGGATCGAAGCGGGCCGCGGACCGGCACCAAACGGAGGTACCTTATGAAAACGATGCGCAGTGTGATCATGGCCGCTGCGGCTCTCGCGAGCAGTTCGGCCTATGCGCAGTATACTGACGGGGTCGTCAAGATCGGCGTCTTGACGGACATGTCGAGCCTCTACTCCGATCTCGCCGGCGCCGGTTCGGTTGCGGCGGCCAAGATGGCGGTCGCGGATTTCAATCCCGCCTCCAAGGGCATGAAGGTCGAGATCATCGCCGGCGACCACCAGAACAAGCCGGATATCGCGTCCAGCCTCGCGAACTCCTGGTTCGACGTCGACAAGGTCGACGTGCTCGTCGACCTCGTGAACTCCGGCGCGGCGCTCGCGTCGAGCGAGGTGGCGAGGCAGAAGAACAAGGTGGCACTGGTCTCCGGCGCGGCAAGCTCCGATCTCACGGGATCGAAATGCAACGCCAATACCATCCATTGGACCTATGACACCTGGAATCTCGCCAACGGCACCGGCAAGGCCGTGGTCAAGACCGGCGGCACCACCTGGTTCTTCCTCACCGCCGACTACGCCTTCGGGCAGGCGCTGGAGCGCGATACCGCCGCAGTCGTCGAGGCCAATGGCGGCAAGGTGCTCGGCAAGGTTCGCGTGCCCATCAACACCAACGACTTCTCGTCGTTCCTGTTGCAGGCCCAATCGTCACGCGCAAAGGTGATCGGCCTCGCCAATGCGGGCGGCGACACCATCAACTCCATCAAGCAGGCGGCCGAATTCGGCATCGTCAGCGGCGGACAGTCGCTGGCCGGCCTGCTGGTGTTCGCGAGCGACGTCGCGGCGCTCGGCCTGCCCACCGCGCAGGGGCTGGTGCTCACGGAGACCTGGTATTGGGACCTCAACGACAATGACCGCGCCTGGACCAAGCGCTGGCAGGTCGAGCGTCCCGGCAAGACTCCCACCATGATTCATGCCGGCGTCTATTCCTCGGTCATGCACTATCTCAAGGCAGTGGAAGCGCTCAAGGCCGACGGCGACGGCAAGGCGGTGATTGCGAAGATGAAGGAACTGCCCACCGACGATCCCCTGTTCGGCAAGGGCGTGGTGCGCGCCGACGGCCGCAAGATCCACGACGCCTATCTCTTCGAGGTGAAGAAGCCCGCCGAGTCCAAGTATCCCGGCGACTTCTACAAGACCCGCGCCACCATCCCGGCGGCGGAAGCCTTCCGCCCGCTGAAGGACGGCGGCTGTCCGCTGGTCCAGGGGTAACTTTCTTCTTTTCCCTCCCCCGCTTGCGGGGGAGGGTAGGGAGGGGGCCCTTTCCGCGGGCACGGCGCTTGTCGAAGTAACCCCCACCTAACCTCCCCCGAAGACGGGGGAGGAATAAGCAGGGCGGGGTCATGTTCGAGATCTTCGGCATTCCTTCGACGGCGCTGTTCGGGCAGCTTCTGCTCGGGCTGATCAATGGGTCGTTCTATGCGCTCTTGAGCCTCGGCCTCGCCGTCATCTTCGGCATGCTCAACATCATCAACTTCGCCCACGGCGCCCAATACATGATGGGTGCGTTCGCGGCGTTCCTGCTGCTGGACAAGCTCGATATCGGCTACTGGCCGGCGCTGGTGCTGGCGCCCCTCATCGTCGGCGCCTTCGGCATCGCGATCGAGCGGCTGCTGCTGCAATGGCTCTACAAGCTCGACCACCTCTATGGGCTGCTGCTGACCTTCGGTCTCGCCCTCGTCATCGAGGGCGTGTTCCGCCGCTACTACGGCGCATCTGGGCTCCCCTACCGGGTGCCGGATTCGCTGCAGGGCGGACAGAATCTCGGATTCATGTTCCTGCCCAACTACCGCGCCTGGGTGATCGCGGTGTCCGTCGTCGTGTGCTTCGGAACCTGGTTCGTCATCGAGCGCACCCGGCTCGGTTCCTATCTGCGCGCCGCCACCGAGAACCCGGCGCTGGTGCGCGCGTTCGGCATCAACGTGCCGCGCATGATCATGCTGACCTACGGCTTCGGCGTCGCATTGGCCGCGCTCGCCGGCGTGCTGGCGGCGCCGATCTACAATGTCAGCCCGCAAATGGGCTCCGACCTCATCATCGTCGTGTTCGCCGTCGTGGTGATCGGCGGCATGGGCTCGATCATGGGGGCGATCCTGACCGGTTTCGGCCTGGGCATCGTCGAGGGGCTCACCAAGGTGTTCTTCCCGGAGGCGTCCAACACGGTGATCTTCGTCATCATGGTGATCGTGCTGTTGATCCGCCCCACCGGGCTGTTCGGGCGGGGGGCGTGAGATGGCCGCCATAGACGCTGCAGCGCTTCCCCAGTCCGAGGTTCCCGCCAGCATCAAGATCGCTTTCGCGGTGATGGTGACGGCGGTGGTGCTGGCGCCGCTGCCGCCGTTCGAGGTTTATCCCGTGTTCCTGATGAAGGCGCTGTGCTTTGCGCTGTTTGCCTGTGCCTTCAATCTGCTGATCGGCTATGGAGGACTGCTGTCGTTCGGCCACGCGATGTTCTTCGGCTGGGCGTCCTATGTCACGGCGCACCTTGCCAAGGTCGGAACCATCAGCCTGCCGTACTGGGCCGGCGCCTGGAACTGGCTCGTCATCCCGCTGCCGCCGCAGTCGCCGGAAATCGCCATACTGGGCGGCACGTTGGTCGCCGGCGTGCTCGGGGTGATCGTCGGCGGCGTCGCCATCCGCCGCCAGGGCATCTATTTCGCCATGATCACGCTGGCATTGGCGCAGATGATGTACTTCTTCGCGCTGCAGGCCAAATTCACCGGCGGCGAAGACGGCATCCAGGGCGTGCCACGTGGGAAACTGTTCGGGATCATCGATCTCTCCGGCTCCATGGCCATGTATGTGTTCGTGGCCGTGGTGTTTCTGGCAGCGTTCGTCCTCATCTACCGCATCGTCAACTCGCCGTTCGGAGAGGTCCTCAAGGCGATCCGGGAGAACGAGCCGCGCGCGATCTCGCTCGGCTACAAGACCGAGCGCTACAAGCTCGTCGCCTTCGTTCTCTCGGCGACATTCGCGGGCCTCGCGGGGGCGACCAAGGCGCTGGTGTTCCAGCTTGCCTCGCTCACCGACGTGCACTGGACGATGTCCGGCGAGGTCGTGCTGATGACCCTGGTGGGCGGCCTCGGCACCATTTTCGGCCCGGTGGTGGGCGCCGTCGCCATCGTCGCCATGCAGACTTATTTCGCGAGCTTCGGCGAATGGGTCCCGGTGATCCAGGGCGCGATCTTCGTCGTCTGCGTCTTGATGTTCCGCCGCGGCGTCGTCGGTGAACTGGCGGCGCGGCTGCACATCAAGCTGTAGTGCACGGAGAAAAGAGGGGAGATGACGGCGACGACCGAAAAGGAGACCGCGGTGCTCGACTGGCTGGCGAGCCAGCGCGACGCCATGGTCGAGCTCGTGGCCTCATTGGTGAACACCGACAGCGGCAGCTACGACAAGGCGGGCGTCGATGCGGTCGGCGCGCAGTTGCGCGGCTTTCTCGCCGGACACGACATCGCCTTCACGGTGGTTCCCAACGATCGCTTCGGCGACGCCATCCGCGCCGGCACCGACAATGCCGCGGGCGCCGGCAACGCGCCGGTGCTGTTGCTCGGCCATCGCGACACGGTCTTCCCGCAAGGCGAGGCGGGGCGGCGTCCATTCCGCATCGGCGACGGGCGGGCATCCGGCCCCGGCTGCGCCGACATGAAGGCGGGCGTCACGATCAACGCGTTCGTGCTCGCCGCGATGCAGAAATTCGCGGCGGCGCCGGCCCCGATCACGGCGCTGTTCACCGCCGACGAGGAGATCGGTTCGCCGTCCTCCAAGCAGTTGATCATGAAGGAGGCGCGCTCGGCGCGCGCCGTGTTCAACAGCGAGCCGGGCCGCCCGGGCGGCGGCGTCGTCACCGGCCGCAAGGGCGGCGTGTTCATGCGCCTCAATGTCACCGGCAAGGCGGCCCACGCCGGCAACAACCTCGCCGACGGCATCAGCGCCATCGAGGAGATCGCCCGCAAGATCGTCAAGCTCCACGCCCTCACCGACCTGCCCAACGGCATCTCCTGCAATGTCGGCACCGTCACCGGGGGCCAGACTGTCAACACGGTCGCGCCCAGCGCGAGCGCGGAGCTGGATTTGCGCTTCATCCGGCCCGTAGACCGCAACCGCGCCATGGCGGCGATCGAGGCGATCGTTGCGGAGAGCCATGTCCCGGGCTCGAAGGCGAGCCTCGAGATCACCGGCGAATTCGATCCGATGGTCGCGACCGAGGCGTCCGAGCGCCTGTTTGCGCACTATGCCGCCTGCGCCCGCGCGCTCGGCCAGACTGTCGATCCGGTGTTCGCCGGCGGCTGCTCGGACTCGGGCTTCGCCACCAGCGCGGGCGCGCCGACCATCTGCGCCGTCGGCCCGATCGGCGGCCGCGCCCATTCGCCGGACGAATATCTCGAGATCGATTCGATCGTGCCGCGCGCCCAGGCGCTGGCGCTTGCGATCATGCGGCTGGATCGGATGTGAGCGGATCGCGCCGGTCCGGATGATTGAGCCGGACCTGCGTTGGAATGCGGCGCCGCAACCTGCGTTACGGCGCCCCTTTGTCAAAACTCTGCGGTTACTGCGACGGCTGCTTGAAGAAGCGCAGGTCCGGTCCCGGCTGGTCCTTCCGGGTCGGCATCAGGCTGCCATCGCCGCCTAGGAAGTAGCCCTGTCCCCGGATTTCGACGTGGCCGTTGCCCTCGGCGCAGTTTTCCTCGGCCCAATCCAGAGTTTCCTTAGGGTTGCGAGAATATTTTTTTGTTACGGTCCAGGGCCGTGTCAGCGCTTTGTCGATGGTGGTGATCTCGTCGAGCATCGCGTTCGGGTTCGACTTGTCCATCGAAATGCGCTCGAGCACCCGGCTGTCGGGATCGCTGAACATGGGCATGCCGCTGGCGTCGAAGGCGCGGGGGCCGCGCAGGCCGCGGGTCTCGACTTCGAGCGTGTCGAACCTGCCGTCGCCGTCGGTGTCGATCCATTTTCCGATCGAGTAGCCCTGCAGGGTCAGGTGCATGTCTTTCGGCCAGTCGCGGCCGTCGGTGAAGATGCGGCGGCTGTCGTGAACGTGCTCAATGAAGATATGGGTGGTGTCGGGCGTAATGACGAACTCCATCGATCCATAGGGAGTCATCACCCGCGGCATGCCCGGCGAGAGGCAGATATAAGTCGGGTAGTTGCCTTGCCCGCCTTTCGCCTGGTCCGCCATGCTGGCCTTCAGGACGGCCTCGGCCTCTGGCGTCAGCGGAGCCTGCTGCGCCGGACCAAGGCGCTTTGTCTGATCGTAGCCGGGCTGGCCGGTGACGCCGGGGACGGGGATCCGGCGCCACGCGCCCGCCCAGTCCGGATATTTGGTCTGATCGAATGCCTGGGCATCGACAACGGCCATGGTGAGGCCCGCTGCCAGTACGACCGTGCCGATCAAGCTGCGGTAAAGCATGTGTGTCCTCCCTAGAATTCTTCTGCAAAGAGTTGATGGATCATGCCGGGTGAGGAGCAAGCCTGGCTGCGAAGTCTCCTCGCGAAGCTATCACTTCTGTGACCGGAAGTATTTCAAGCTTGGCGGCGCCTGATCCTTCTTGGCCGGCATGAGGAAGCCGTCCTTGTCCACCAGGTAGGTTTCGTCCCCAATGCGGACCGTCTTGCTTTCCCAGACACACATGTACTCGTCCCATTGCGGCTTGGGGTCCGCGGAGCGCCGGTAACTCTTCATCACCGTCCACGGCCGCGTCAATGCATGGTCGGATACGGTGATCTCGTCATGCAGGAGGTTCTGGTCGGCCTTGTCGAGGAAGATCCGCTCCCTGATGACCGTCTCGTTGTCCTCGTGCATGGGAATTCCGCTCAGATCGAAATAGCGAGGCCCCTTCAAGTGGCGGGTCTCGACTTCCAGCACGTCGTACTTTCCGTCCTTGTTTTCGTCGATCCACTTGCCGATGGAATAGCCATCGAAGCCGTCCTGGGCCTCCTTGGGCCAATCACGGCCATCGGTGTATATCCGGCGCCGGGTGTCGCGGATGTAATCGATCCGGATGTAGGTAACGTCGGGCAATACGACGAATTCCAACGGCCGATAGGCGGTCATCTGTGCAGGCATACCCGGCGGGAGGCATGTAGGGCCCGGCCAGGTACCGGGGACGCCGGCTTCCCGTTCGCGCAGATTGGCCTCGAAAATCGTCTGATATTCGGGCGTCAGCGGTGGCTGCTGTCCGCGGCCGGGCGGCTTGGCCGGATCGAACCGGGGTTCGTCGACGGTCCCGGGGGCGACGGCTCTGCTCCACTGGCCCCGGAGGTCCGGATATTTCGAGTCTTCGAATGCCTGCGCGCCGGCGCTCGCCGTGCATAGCGCCGCAGCCAGTGCGAGCGTAGCGATCGTGCTTCCGTAGTGCACCCTGTCCTCCCATTACGTTGTTGGCTGGCGCCGCGATATGCCGTGAACTACGACACTTCGCGGGCTAGCTTTTATTGGTTCGTCATCGGTGCCGCAGCCTTTACCACCACTCGATTCCGGTTGGCTGGCCGGATGCGCCGGGACGGATTATTGGTGCAACTTAGAGCACATTATCAAGATCGGACAGCCGAAAAAGAACCGCCCGGAATCCGGGGCCGGCGACCTTGCCGCGCTTCGTTCGCCGCAGCCACCGACGGTGGGCACACGGAGCCTTGTCATCGGGCCGGCCGAAGGCCGGACCCGTTGGCTTCGCCCACCCTGGGGCTTATTGCGCGAGCGCCGCGCTTTTCGCGACGTCGGCCCAGCGCTTGATCTCGCTCCTGAGGTGATCGGCAAGACGCTCCGGTGAGCCCCCGATGAAGCGGTAGCCGAACATGCGCTGCTTCTCCTTCACGTCCGGCAGGAGCAGGATGCGATTCACGTCGGCGTTGATCCTGGCGACGATCTCCTTGGGCGTATCGCGCGGCACGAAGATCGCGTACCAGCTCGTCTCATCCACGAACGGCACGCCGAGTTCCTTGAAGGTCGGCACGTCCGCAAGCTGTTCGGCCCGCATCGCGCCGGATACCGCGAGCGCGCGCACCTTGCCCGCCTGGATGTTGGCGAGATGGGAGCCGAGCGTCGAAATCCACAGCGACAGGCGGCCGGTGAAGATATCGGTATAGGCCTGGTTGATCCCGGAATACGGCACGTGCTGCAGCTTGATCCCGGTGAGATCGGAGAACAGCACGGTGGCGAGATGGCCGCTCGAGCCGGACCCGAGCGAGGCGTAGTCGAGCGTGCCCGGCTTCGCCTTGGCGAGGGCGACCAGATCCGCGACCGAATGCGCAGGAGAGTCCGGCGGCACCATCAGCACGTCCTGCGCGGTGCCGACCAGCACGACCGGCGTGAGATCGCGGGTCGGGTCGAAGCCCTTGATCGGCAAGAGCGTCGCGTTCACCGCGATCGACTGCGCGCCGAAATGGAGGGTGTAGCCGTCCGGCGCGGCGGTCGATACCGCAGTGACGCCGATGTTGCCGCCGGCGCCAGGCCGGTTCTCCACCACGACCGACTGGCCCCAAAGCTCCGACAGCTTCTGCGAGACGATGCGGGCGAGCACGTCGAGCGTGCCGCCGGCCGGAAAGGCGACGATCATGCGGACCGAGCGGTCGGGATAGCCTTCCGCGACGCCCGGCTTGGCGAGGCCGATCAACGCCAAGGCCACCCAGACCAGGACCTTCGTCGCCCGCATCCTTTCCTCCCTTGTGGTTCGGTTGGCCGCGTGGGCCTGCCTGCCTGAACTTTGGTCGAGCATGACGAAGTGTTGCATGGAAGACAATTGCCCCCCATGTGTTGTGTGCTCCCGCCCGTTGTCATTCCCGCGGATTCATTCGATCCCCAAAACGAACCCAGGACTTATCGCCCATGGCCACGTCCCTGTTCTCTCCGATCAAGCTTGCCGGCGTCGATCTCGCCAATCGCATCGTCGTCTCGCCGATGTGCCAATACAGCGCCGACGACGGTTGTGCGAGCGATTGGCACACCGCTCATCTGGGCATGCTCGCCAATTCCGGCGCCGGCCTGCTCGTCGTGGAGGCGACCCACGTGGAGCGCCATGGCCGCATCACCCACGGATGCCTCGGACTCTATTCCGACGATTGCGAGGCGACGCTCAAGCACGTCATCGACATCGGCCGGCGCTACGGCACCACGAAGTTCGGGATTCAGCTCGCCCATGCCGGCCGCAAGGCATCCGCGCAACGGCCATGGGAGGGCGCCGCCGCTTTGAAGGCGGGCGAGGACCCCTGGGAGACGATTGCGCCGTCCGCCCTGCCGTTCGGCCCGGGCTGGCATGTGCCGCGGGAAATGACGCTGGCGGACATCGAGCGGGTGCGCGATGCCTTCGTGGCCGCAGCGGCGCGCGCGGTGCGCATCGGCTTCGATGCCATCGAGCTGCATGGCGCGCACGGCTATCTCATGCACAGCTTCATGTCGGCGCTGTCGAACCGCCGCACCGATCAATATGGCGGTTCGCACGAGAACCGCATGCGGTTTCCGCTCGAAGTGGCCCGCGCCGTGCGCGTAGTGGTGCCGCGCAACGTTGCGCTCGGGGCCCGCATCACCGGCAGCGATTGGCTCGATGGCGGCCTCACGCCGGCCGATGCGGTCGGTTGCGCCAAGGCGCTCAAGGAGCTTGGCTTCGACTACGTGGACATCTCGTCCGGCGGCATTTCGGCGGACGCCCGCAATCCGACCGCGCCCGGCTACAATGCCCCGATCGCCGAGCAGGTGCGACGCGAGACCGGCATTGCCACTCGCACCGTCGGGCTCATCGTGACTCCGAAGCAGGCCGATGCGATCGTCGCCGAGGGCAAGGCCGACATGGTCGCGCTCGCCCGCGCGGTGCTCGATAACCCGCATTGGGGCTGGTATGCGGCCCGCAGCCTCGGGGCCGAGGTGAAGCGCCCTCGGCAATATCTGCGCGCCGGCTCGACGCTGTGGCCTGGCGCTGCCATGCAGAATTAGCGGCCGCTTTAATCGTAGCCCGAAGTTCACGATGCCGCGTTAAGTATCGGCTAACGCCGCGTAAGTAGGGTTGCCCGTTCATTGCTCCTGCGGAGTGCATCATGGATGAGCGAAGAGCGAGCCCCCGGGCCCGTCGGTTGAAGGCAGGCAAGATCGTCCTCAATGATGGGCGTTCGGTGTTCGAATGTTCCGTGCGCAACATTTCCGAGACCGGAGCCTGCCTCCTGGTGGGAAACGGCTTTCTCCTGCCCGGCGATTTCCGGCTGACGCTTGATGGCGACACCAGGCGATGCGACGTCGTCTGGCGGCGGCCGGACCGCATGGGCGTGTGCTTTCGCCCGGCCGACGAAGCGTCTCCCGGCACGACCGGATAGGCAGCGGCGCCGCCGCGCGCGCGTCAATTCCTGACATTTCTGCATTGTCTGATTGGCGCTGATTTGGCGTATTGTCCGCTGCTGCAAAAACGGGCAGTGTCGCGCCGATGAGAGACGGCGATCCGGGGAGACAGCCGGGCCGGGCCAATCGTGCGCGTGTTGCTCAAATGACCAAAGCACCGAAACAGCGGTCTGCGCCGGACGGCTTCCTCGTCGCAACGTTCAACCAGGCGGTGGCGGCGCATCGCGCCAGCGATCTCTCCAGGGCGGAATCGCTTTATAAGCTGGTGCTCGCCAGCGACCCAAAGCAATTCGACGCGATGCATATGCTCGGCATCGTCGCCGGGCAGCGCGGCGATTATCGGGAAGGCGTGCGCCGGATAACGGAGGCGCTGAAGATCAGGCCGAATGCGACGGACGGCTACATCAATCTCGGCCGCATGCAGGCGGAGCTGAAGGACTACGCCGACGCCTGCGCAAGCTACGGAAAAGCGCTTTCGCTCAATCCGAATCTTCCGCTCGCCCACAACAATTTCAGCATCATCCTTCGCCGGCTCGGTAACTGCGAAGAAGCGCTGCTCCATTGCGAAAAGGCGCTGTCGCTCGCGCCCAACTACGCCGAGGCCTGGAACAATCGCGGCAATGCGCTGTTCGATCTCGGCCGGCACGACGACGCGCTCGCGAGCTATGATCGCGCGCTCGCCCTCGCGCCTGCGCTCGCCGAGGCGTTGCTGGGCCGCGGCAATGCATTGCTCGCGCTGGATCGCTTCGAGGAGGCGGTCGCCAGCTACGACAAGGCATTGTCGGTGCGGCCCGACAATGCCGATTGCCATGCCGGCCGCGGCCTCGCCCTGCACGCGCTCAGGCGCCCCGATGCTGCGCTGGCGAGCTACGACAGGGCGCTGGCGATCAACCCCGACAACGGCGATGCCTGGTTCAGCCGCGCCAATGCGCTGCAGCAACTGCGGCTGTTTCCGGAGGCACTCGCGAGCTACGACAAGGCGTTGGCGATCAGACCCGATTTTGCGGAAGGTTATTACGACCGTGGGCGGGCGCTTCAGGCGCTGCGGCGGTTCGACGATGCGCTCGGCGATTTCGACACCGCATTGGCGATGAATCCGTTTTTCGCCGATTGCCTCTACAGCTACGGCAACGCGCTGCGAGAGCTCAACCGGCTGGAGGATGCCATTGCGGCTTTCGAGCGGCTCCTCGATTTCGCGCCCGAGCATGAATTCCTCAAGGGGATGCTGCTGTACACGAAAATGTTCTGCGGTGATTGGGACCGCTTCGAATTTCTCGCCGACGCCGTGAAATGGGACATCGAGTCCGGGCACAAAGTCGCCGAACCCTTCGTCTACCAGGCAATTTCAAGCTCCGTGGAGGACCTGCAGCGCTGCGCGGAAATCTTTGCCGCCGCACGCTATCCGCGCGCGGACACCCAGGTGTGGTCCGGGGAAAGATACGACCACGGCAAGATCCGTATCGGCTACGTGTCCGGCGAATTTCGCTACCAGGCGACGTCGATCCTGATCGCGGAGCTGTTCGAACGCCACGACAAGGACCGCTTCGCGCTCTATGCCTTCGACAATGGCTGGGATGACGGAAGCTCCCTGCGCGCGCGCATAAACCGGGCATGCGATGAAGTCGTCGACATCTCCGGCCTCGGCGATCTCGCGGCGGCAACGGCGATCAGGCAGAGAGAGATCGACATCCTGGTCGACCTCAACGGCTATTTCGGATCGGACCGGACCGGCGTGTTCGCCTGCAAGCCCGCGCCCGTGCAGGTCAACTATCTCGGCTTTCCCGGCACCATGGGCGCGGATTACATGGATTACATCATCGCCGACGCCGTGGTGATACCGCCGGAGCAGCGCGCCTTCTACACCGAAAAGGTCGTGTATCTGCCCGATGCCTACCAGGCCAACGACACCAGCCGTCGGCTTGCGGAGCGCACGCCCACCCGCGGGGAGTTCGCCCTGCCGGACCAGGCCTTCGTGTTCTGCTGCTTCAACAACACCTACAAGATCACGCCCGACGTCTTCGGCGTCTGGATGCGCTTGCTCGGCCGGGTCGAGGGCAGCGTGCTGTGGCTGCTCCAGCACAATGAGGTGACGCCGCGCAATCTTCGTCGCGAGGCGGAACGGCGCGGCATCGCGCCGGAGCGGCTCGTGTTCGCCAAGGGCATCCCGCTGGAGGAGCACCTCGCCCGCCACCGACTGGCCGATCTGTTCCTCGATACCTTGCCCTATAACGCTCACACGACCGGGAATGACGCCCTGTGGGCCGGGCTTCCGCTCGTCACCTGCGAGGGCTCGACGTTTCCCGGACGGGTCGCGTCAAGTCTGCTGCGAGCCGTCGGGCTCCCGGAACTGATCGCGGGCTCGCTCGAAGAATACGAGGAGCTGGCTTTGAAGCTTGCGCAGGACCGCGATCTGCTCGCCTCGATCAAGGCAAAGCTCGCGCGCAACCGCGACGCTTGCGCGCTGTTCGATGCGGGGCGCTTCGCCCGCCACATCGAGGCCGCCTATACCGCCATGTGGGAGCGCTCGCGGCGCGGCGATCCGCCCGAAAGCTTCGCGGTCGACCGGATACGAGATTGACGCCGGGCGAAGCCGAACGCCGCAGGCGGGAACGTGCGGTCACTCCACGCTGCTTCTCGCGGCGAGAACGGCTTCGACGAGCCGATCCGCCGGGCCTTCGACGATCCTCGTTCTTCCAAACGGGACGAATTCCCGGAATATCTGTCTGGCGTTGGGACTCGATGCAAACACGAAGCCATCGAATGACGTCGTATCGTTGTCGACGTCGCTGGACACTTCGATCCGGTACCGATGTCCCGCGAGCGTCCTGACGACCGCGTCGTGAAGCTGCTGCGAGTGCGTCGACACGAAGAGGTAGTCGACCTTCGCGTTCGCCAGCGTGGCGCGGGCGCCGGCGAGCATTTGGACTTCAAAGCTCTGAATATCGGCATGCAGAATATCGAGACGATGAAGATTTCGTTCTGCAAGAAATCTGTCTATTTCGAATTGGCCCGTTACGACCGCCGCGCCGATGAACTCGCCTTCGAAGCCGTTGCGCTTGAAATTGCTCCTGCCCGCGGCCAGGTGTACGGGCTGCGGCTCGACCATTATCGGCGTCGCGCGCGGCCGCAATTTCTTGAGCCACATCGAATAATGCGCCCAATAGGCGCCGAGCTCGATCATGACGGGGTCTTCGCGCAGCTTCTTGAGCGTCTCCTGGAAGACATACTCTTCGAGCGGCTCGTGAACCCCGCGGTTGACGATCAGCAGCTCGCTGAACCCGCCGTAATAGGCGTCGTCTCCGGACGTCGGAACACGGTTGCCGTTGTGCAGGAACACTTCATTGCCCTGGACGATGCCCGCCATCGGAACCCGCTCGATCAGCAGGTTCAAGGGATCGGAAATCACTTCCCTGAAGCGCCCCATCAAGTCTTTTTCAGCAGCCTTCGAAGGCAGCATGGCCTCCTCCGTAATTGCGATGGACGCGGGATCGACATGGTCGCCAGGATCACACGATCGAAGCGGTGGTATCGATTGCGCAGCTCAAGCCTGCAGCGTTGCCGGCCAATGGACGCTCGGCGGAACGGCGTCCCCGACCCGGTTGTAGAGACGCCCGAGCGGGTGGGGCGGACGTTCGAGGTCGGTCCTGACTTCGATCGCACGGAGCGCTTGGGCATCCTCTCGCGTGCGAACGTAAAAGTGGTTCCAGGCCATTGAGCGCGCCGGAATGTAGCCGCGCGGGCCGAGATGATCGTCCACCGCCTGTCTCTGCGCAGGAGTGTTGGCTTCGATGACCAGAATGCGCGGCCGGTGCCGTTCGAGGTTGAAGCCGGCCAGCACCGCCAGTTCGGCTCCTTCGACGTCGATGGAAGCAAAGTCGATCTCCCCGGTTCCGTCGGACAGGAGGGCGTCCACCGACGAGGAGGGAACCTTAATGCTGCGAAATCCGTCGAACGGCACCGAGGCGACGCGATAGTAATTCGCGACGGCGCTCTCATCGACCTCGACGCCGCAGAACAACCCGCCGCGCTCCGCGCGAAATTCGACCATGCCGCGATCGCCGTCCAGACAGGCGGCGTGATGGCACTTCGACCCCGGCCGATTGCGGACGCACAGGTTGAAATAGAGAGGAAACGCTTCGACGCAAATCCCGGTCCAGCCCGACTGCTCGAAAAAATACGTGTTGCTCAGATATATGCCGTCGAAAGCGCCCACATCGATGAAGAAGCCGTGCTTCTTGAACGCGAAGAACTGCGCGAGCAGGCAGTCTTCTCCCAATTGGCTGAAATATTGCGGCATCAGGTACAAAATTCCGGCGGTGGGCGGTGCGGTGCGTACCGGTTCCGATTATGCACCCCCGTCCGAATGGAGCAACTGGGCGATTGGCTCGGCCTGCCTTCGAGTTGGTCCCCGTTCTTGCGCGTGATCTTGTCCGAAAAGTCTGCAACTCTTCGGGATCATCGCTATTCCGGCGAGCACTCCCTGCGAAAGAACTCGACCAGCTTGTCCGGGCAGATCTGATGGATGGTCGGCTTGCCGGTTGCGCCGCGCCGGCCGCCGGAGGACTTGAGAAAGCGATACATCAGGCGATCGTCGTTGTAGTCGCGGGTTTCGCGGAACATGACCGCTCCCGCGGTGCCGAGTTCGCGGCGGAACACCAGGCAGTTGTTGTCGCACATCTCGTAGGGCACCCGGCGGCCGGGGTCGTCGCCCACGGACTCGAAGCGGTCGACGCCCAGCCGTTCTCCGGCGGCGGTCCAGATCGTGCGCAATGTCGATGCCCAGCGCACGCCCTGCGCGGCGTCGGCAAGCGCTGCGACGTGGTCGTCGTCCCAGCGCACGTCGTCGTCGGCAAAGGTCACCCAGGGCGTCATCGCGGTCATGAGGCCGACCGCGCGCAGCGGCGACCCCGGCGCATTTCCGTTGCGCCCCAATCCGGCGGGAAGCACGACGCTCAGCCGGCGGCCGGAATTGTAGGACTCCGGCGCCTTGGCGGCGGCATCGCGCATCTGGTCCCACAGCAGCAGGTGAAACGTGGCGCCGCCGGGCGCCTGCCGGTCGATGCTCGATACCAGGCGATCGAGCGAAGGCTTGCCCGTGGTGGGGGTGATGACGGTGATATCGAGCGGCGGCGCCATCGTGATGGTTCAGTTCGCCTTGGGCGGCGCGCTCGCCGCCAGCGAAGGCGATTGAAGGAGGTCGAGGCCGATGCGGCCGAAGGCGGGTAGCTTCACCGCCGGGCGCTGCACGTCCAGGCCGGCGACCAGGCTGAGCAAGTTGACCTCGATGCCCTCGACCCGGCCGACCTTTATTCCGAGCAGGCCGTAGAGGCTCATCTCGACGCCGGTTTCGCTCTCGGTCAGCCCGAACAACGAGCCGTCGGCGCGAAAATCCTTTCCGATCGCTTCCGGCGGCATCGCCACTTCGAGCTCGGGCGCGGCGCGCAGGACGGTGGCGACGAAGGTGTTGCTGTTGGGGCCCGGCCACATGCGATAAGCGCCGTCGGCGGCATAGGCGTAGCTCTTGATGGCCCGCTCGATTTTCGGGATGGCGGCGGCGGCGCGCTCTCCGCCTATGTCTGCGATCATTTCCGGCCTGTTGCCGATCCAGTAGGAGTCCGGCACATAGCCGTTGACCCGCA
This sequence comes from uncultured Alphaproteobacteria bacterium, assembly GCA_963791375.1. Lineage (GTDB taxonomy): Bacteria > Pseudomonadota > Alphaproteobacteria > Rhizobiales > Xanthobacteraceae > JAJPKK01. The sequence goes on along the minus strand of CAWBSI010000023.1, from coordinate 512,812 downwards.
GCGGGCGACTGCCGAATCCGGTCACGTCGTAGCGGGTGTAGCTCTCGGCATTGGCGGGCTTGACCACGATCCAGGTGTGGACCGCGAAGATGCTGCGCCAGCCGCCGGTGCGTGCGGCAAAGATGTAGACGCGAGGCTGCGGATCGCTCGCGGCAGCGGGCAGGATGCCGGCGCTCGACCATCGCGCCTCCCACCAATTGCGGGGACGTTCCTCGAGCGACCACAGCAGGGCCTTCGCCGCCACCGGCAACGCGAACACGATCAGCAGTGTCAGTCGTATCGAGCGGTCGAGAGATCGCATGGGCTTGACCATCAGGAGGGCTTTTTCGACGCGGTGGTCTGGCCCCAATATTTGGTTCCCAAATGTTGGGGCAGGTCAGCCCACTCACTTATTGAGTGGTGGGGCGACTTATCCAAACAGATGGGATCCATCTGTTTGGGTCGCGCCACCAGTGTGGCAGCGCATGGCTTGCGCGCCAATGCCGTCATCGCGACCAGGATCGCCTCGCCGGCGCGCACGAGTTCGTCGAGGTCATACGCGCGGCGGTGTCGCCTTCCCACCGGCTGCGGCTTGTGGCGGATCGGCGGGACGTGAACGAAGGCGACGATGCGCGGACCGGCCGGCGTCCGCGCCGCCTCCAGCGCGCGCCAGTAGATATAATTGCAGAGATAAGTCCCGGCATTGCGCGAGCGCGCCGCGGGAACGCCGGCCGACCGCGCGGCCGACACCAGGCGCTCGATCGGCCGGGGATTGCGCAGCGCTGCGCGGCCCGGGCGCAATCGCGGGCCGTCACCGGGCGAAAGCCGCCGGCATCGGGAAACAGCGTCGACATCCGGTTGCGCGCGAGCTCCTCGATCCGCAGCCGCCGGGCGCGCGTCGCGACGCCGAACAGCAGCACGATGTCGGGCGTCTCGCGCGCGAGCAGCGCCGGCAGATCGCGGTCGACAGCGTCATAGCGTGTCGCGAACACATGGGCGACGCGGTGGGTCCCGGCCAGGGCGGGGCGGCGGCGAAGCGCCAGGCGCGACGCGACGAGCCCGCTCGGATTGACGGGCGATCCGGGAAAGCGGCCGAAGCCGGCGATCAGGATTTTCAGCATGCTCACAAGCCCAGCGTCCCCACGATGTCGTCGACGGCGAGTGCCGGCGACAGCCGGCCTTCGGCCACCGCGCGCTCGATCTGCGGCAGCTTCGCCCTGAGCTTGGGGTCGGAGGAGAGCCGGCCGCGCAGCCGGTCGTCGAACATCGCCCACATCCACTTCACCTGCTGCTCGCGCCGCCGCGCGGCGAAGGCGCCGGTCGCCGTAAGCTTCTCCCGGTGCGCGACGATGTTGTCCCAGATATCTGCCATGCCGCGCGCCGGTGAGCGCCGAATAGGTCACGACCGGCGGCTGCCACTCCGCGACACGCGGCGTCAGGATATGCAGCGCCGCGCGATATTCGCGCGGCCGCGGCCGTGGCGCGCTTCACGTTGTCGCCGTCGGCCTTGTTCACCGCGATCATGTCGGCGAGCTCGACCAGTCCCTTCTTGATGCCCTGCAATTCGTCGCCGGCGCCCGGCAGCATCAGGGCGAGGAAGAAATCGGTCATGTCGGCGACGGCGGTTTCCGATTGGCCGATGCCGACGGTCTCGACCAGGATCACGTCGAAGCCCGCGGCCTCGCAGAGCAGCATGGTCTCGCGGGTCTTGGCGGCGACGCCGCCCAGCGTGCCGGCGGCGGGGGAGGGGCGGATGAAGGCCTTCGGGTCGGCGGACAAGCCGCGCCATCCGCGTCTTGTCGCCGAGGATCGAGCCGCCGGTGCGGGCGGAGGAGGGATCGACCGCGAGCACCGCGACCTGGTGCCCGTGCCCGGTGAGATAGGTGCCGAGCGCGTCGATGGTGGTCGACTTGCCGACCCCCGGGGCGCCGGTGATGCCGACGCGCGCGGCCTTGCCGGTATCCGGCAGCAGATCCTGCACGAGCTGGCGGGCCTGGTGCTGATGGTCGGGCCGTTTCGACTCGATGAGCGTGATGGCGCGCGCCAGCACCGCCCGCTCGCCGGCACGGATGCCGCGTGGCGAAGCGGGCCATGTCGATGGCTGGGGGAATCGGAGCGCGTGCGGGTCTCATGGAGGTGTCTTAAACCAACGTCTTGCGGCTGTGACCCCGTCAGGTCAGCCAATTCCCGCCCATGGCGTCCGAAATCGAGCCGTTCCTGGGCCGCCGGGGGGATGAATGTGAAGAAAGCCGGCGGGCGGAACTTTTTTTGCCGCGATTGCGTGCTAAATGTGACATCTGGTCGTTTTCTCAAATAAGTTCAATGTGTTGCGGATGGTTAGCGAAAAATGAACTTTGGTTCCCTGGTCGCGTTACTAAACTGTGATGGGCGCCGTTGGGGGCGCGGGGAGAATGGCGATGCGGACGCGGGCACTCGTTACCACCACCCTGTTTGTCGCACTTCAGTCCGGCTTGGGCATTGCCGTGAGCCATGCCGCCGACCTCACCTGGGAGGTCGAGAATCCCTACCGCTTCTTCAAGCGCAGCGCCGTCTTTCGAAATGCATGAGAAGGCGTTTACCGCCGTGCGCGGCGCCCCAGCCAGCCGCTGCCGGCCAACATCCTGTGGAAGGTCGAGCGGCGCCTCAACGATCCCGATTGCAAGGATCCCTCGACGCCGACCTCGTGCCTCGAGACCGCAGCGCGCCGGGTTTTGCGCAAGAGCCGGCTCGGCTGGGCGTCGCAGACCGTCGAGTTCAACTGCTACGACCGCAATGCCCGGCCGCGCCACTACATGGTCACCTGCGACCGCCAGTATTCCTGGGGCACGGCGAAGGAGGACTACATCCTGCCGGATGCCCACACCGTCGTCATGCATATCGCGCCCGAGCAGCTCGCCGCCGCCGGTCCCGGCGATTGCGTGTGGACGTGGCAGGCGACGCCGGGCCGGCGCTGCCGGCCGAAACGCGCAAGCAGGCCTGCAAGGACAAGCTGGTGATCAAGCGGGTGCCGTTCTCGCTCAACCGCGCCGTGTCGGGCGTGTCCGTCAAGGTGCAGCTCCCGAACGGCACCGAGCTCGCCGAGCCGAACGTGACGGTCGAGGACGTGTTCGTGGTCGCCATGGGCGATTCCTTCGCCTCCGGGCGAAAGCAATCCCGACCGACCCGTGACGTTCAGTGCGTGCCCGCGAGATGGTCTACGACCCCGTCAATTTCCAGCGCGACAGCGTCGGCCACCCGTTCGCATCAAGCCTGCCGAAACTAGACTACGGCATCGCTTCGCAGCTCCGATTTCGTCAATCCGAAGTCGCTGCCCAAGCGCCTCATGGAGGACGAGGAAAAAGGCCTCATCCTCAAGCCGAATTCGCGGGAATTCCAGGAGGCATTCGACCGTCGCTCGGCGCAATGGCTGAGCGCCGACTGCCACCGCTCCCAATACGGCTATCCGTTCCGCGTCAGCATCGGGCATGGCGCTGGAGAACCGTCACCGTGCCGTGACCTTCGTCAGCCTCGCCTGCTCGGGCGCCGACATCGTCGAAGGCCTGTTCTCGGAACGCGATGCGCGCGAGCAGATTCAGCGGACCGAACGGCCAGAAGAACGTGGTCGCGCAGCTCGATCAATTGAGCGACCTGATCTGCCGCAACGGAGCGGCCGGGCGCACCCGCGCGGCGTCGTACCGCCTGCCGGTCTACAGCTCCGGCAGCACCGGCATCAGCGAGCAGGTCTTCACCAAGCAATGGTGCCCGCCGGAAAGCCGCAAGCGCGCCGATCGACGTCGTGCTGCTCTCGATCGGCGGCAACGACGTGGGCTTCGGTCCGCTGGTCGCCTATGCCATGACCGAAAGCGCGAGCGACATCGCCCCGATCGTCGGGCTGGTCGGCCACGAGCTGCGGTTTTCGCCGGCCGTCGTCGCGGTTTATCTGCGCGTGCTCGATCGCCGCATGAAGGCCGTCAAGGACGCCTTGAGCGACGGCTTCGGCGTCGATCCCTCGCGCGTGCTGCAGAACGCCTATGAGCCGATCCAGTTCGACGAGACCGGCAATGTCTGCGGCACGCTGCCGACGCTCGGCCTCGACGTGCATCAGAAGCTCCGCTACAGCCGCGAACGCACCCAGGAGGTCTCGGGCATGGTGCGCGAGCTGCAGGGCAGGCTGGAATGCATCACCGACGCCCACCATGCGGGCTGCCCGGCCGGCCTCGCGACCGGCGCCGGCACCGGCTTCAAGTTGATCACCGATCACGTCGCCGAGTTCGCCAAGCGCGGGGTATGCGCGCGCGATCCCCAGAAGGTCCTGGTCGACCAGGTCAACATGGGCATGCCTCGCATGTCCCAGGCGGCCGGTAATTTCCTGCCCTATTCGCCGGCGGCCGCGCTGCCCTACGCCCATCACTGGCGGCTCGCCCGCAATCCGAACGATACGTTCCTGGCCGGCAACACCCACCGTGAAGGCATCTCGCCGTTCGACGACCTGCAGCCGGCCTATGCCGCCCTCTACAGCGGCGCATTCCACCCGACCGCCGAAGGCCACGCCATCGTCGCCGACCATGTGTTGCGCCACGTCAACGAGTTCCTCGAGAAACGGGCGCTGGCGCAGAATTAGGGCGCGAGGTCGCGGGCAAAGCGGAGCCCGCCTGGAGCATGATCCCGAAAAGTTGCAGACTTTTCGGACAAGATCATGCTCAAAATCAAGGAAACGCTCTTGCCTCCGTCAAATCGCTGCGCGAGCGGCCGTGGGCATGCCGCCGCGTGGCCAGCTTGCGCAGAGATCGACCACAGGCGGCGCGGTGAACGACGGGAACAGCTGCGGGTGGCGCGCGAGTTGCTCGACGGCGATCGGCTCGCCCCGCTCCACCAGGCTTTCGGCCATGGCATAAGCCTCATCCGCTTCCGCCGACCTTCCGAGCCTGCGCAAGGCGTCAGCCAGACAGATCCGAGCGGCCAAGTGTCCGGGGTAAACGCGGAGGATGTCCAGGAATAGTTCGACGGCCTTGGCGTAGTGTCCCGAGCGCAAATTGTAGTTCTCGAAGAAATTGATTCGGAGATTGGCGCCGTAAGCGAAGTCCTTCAACTCCTGCGCACCGATCTCCAACGTGTCGTATTTGCGCTCCTGGAAGAAAAACTCGTCCCAGTTGAAGCTCGCATCGATGTCGCGCCGGGCGATCAGCTGAGCGTACATTTCCGTGCCGGCCAGCGGCGCGGCCGGATTCATCGTGGCCCAATCGGCGTCCAAGGACGCGGCGAAATCCACGGTTTCCTGCATCTGCTCGCGCGTCTCGCCGGGAAACCCCAGAATGAAATAGGTCCGGACCGTGAGCCCTTGCCGACGGCATTCCGACACGACGTCGCGCGCGCGATCGAGATCAACGTTCTTCTTGATGATCTTGCGCTGGACGACATCCGATCCGGATTCGATGGCGATGTTGGCGACCGTCATGCCCATGCGCTTCATCGCCGCGATCACGTCGGCATCGAGGGTGGCGACGGACAGACCGTTCGGAAACTGGAAGTGCAGGTCGCCGCGGAACTCCGCCGCGATGGCGTCGCACAGCGCGACGAAACGCGGCTTCTTGACCGAAAACAAATCGTCTTCCGGAATGACCGTGTTGACGTCATAGCGATCGCGAAGGATGCGTAGCTCGTCGATCACGTTTTCCTTGGATCGGTAGCGCATTTCGCGTCCATGCACCGTCCACGAGGCGCAGAACGTGCAGTGAAACGGACATCCTCTGGTCGTGACGATGGTCGCGGCGCCGTCCTGCTCGATCTTGTCCAAATTCTTGGCGCGGGAATTGGCCGCGAACACGTATTCGCGCATCGGGATCAGATGCCAGGCGGGGTGCGGGATCGTGTCGAGATTGTAGATCAGCGGCGCGGAGCCTTTCGCCTTCGCATTGGCGCGGCCGACTATGCCGGGGATGTCTTCGCTCGGGGCGAGCACGAGATCGGCGATGACCGCCTCGCCTTCGCCGCGGCACACGTAGTCGATGGCCGGGCTTTCGAGAAGCTGATCGACGGCGTTGGTCGCGTGCATGCCGCCGACGATGACGGGCGTCTGCGGCCAAATCGCCTTGCACACTTCAGCGATGCGTAGCGTGCTCTTGTGCGCGGTCGAGAACAGGACGGAAATGCCGATCACGTCCGGCGGCGACGGCACCTCCGCGCGAAATGCGTGCTCGCAAAACTGCTCGAAGCCGTCGAACTCGACCTGCCGGCGGTCGCAATGCTCCCGGTAGCGCTTCGCCAGATCGACAATGTCTATTCCTATTCCGGGAAGATCGCGCTCGAGCGTGGCGGCGAGATAGAGGATGCCCATAGGCATCGATATGGTCTGAAGCAGAGGCGGATGCCCGTGCTCGAACGTGCGGACAAGGGCGTTGTATGGAATAGACGGCGGATTGATGAAAAGGATCCGCCGGCCTGCACCCGGGCGCGGCGAAGGCGGCCACCCGGCCGGGTCCTTGCTCGAATGATTGGCGCTGCCCATCTGATGCCGCTGTTCCAGCGCGTGATCTCGAAGTTGCAGATTTTTCGGACGGGCAGAGCACGACCGGGTTCAACCGGATCGGATCGCGCTCCAAGCGGCCTTTCTGCCAACTGAACAGAGAATCGTTAATGGCTTGTTAACCATACCGCGCCGGTCCTGCGGGCATGCGGGAATTTTCCCGCTGCGGCCTGGGATCACCCGATGGCGGTGGATCCTGTCGCCGGAGTCGTCAGGCGGTTGCCTTCAATTTTGGATTCATGGCGGACAGCAGCGCCGCGACCTCCGCCGCCGGTCGCGGCGGGCTGAACAGGTAACCCTGGACCTCGGTGCACCCTTCCAGTTTCAACTGTTCGAACTGCTCGGGTGTCTCCACTCCCTCGGCAGTCGTTCCGATGCAGAGGCTGCTGCCCATGGCAACCACGGCGCGCACGATCGCAAGGCTGTCGCCGTGATCGGACATGTCGCGTATGAACGATTGATCGATCTTGATCTTGTCGAACGGGAATTTGCGCAAGTAACTGAGCGAGGAATATCCGGTGCCGAAGTCGTCCATCGATATCCTTATTCCCAGTCCTCGCAATTGAAGGAGCAGGGCCAGCGTCGCATCGCTGTCCTGCAGCAGGACCGATTCGGTGATCTCCAATTCCAGCCGGGTCGGCGACAGTCCCGACGTCCCGAGCGCTGAAATCACGGTCGGCAACAGGCTTTTGTTCTTGAACTGGTTCGGCGAGAGATTTACGGCGATCCTCACGTCGCCCGGCCACGCGGCCGCTTCCAAGCAGGATTGGCGCAACACCCAGTTTCCCAGGGGCACGATGAGACCGGTTTCCTCCGCGATAGGGATGAAATCCATCGGCGGGATCAAGCCGCGCTCCGGATGTTGCCAGCGGATGAGGGCTTCGAAGCCGGTGACGCGCTCCGTCTGCATATCGACCAGAGGCTGGTAGAACAGCTCGAATTCGCCGTTCGCAATCGCTTTGCGCAGATCGAGTTCGAGGGTGCGGCGAGCCTGCATGAGCGCATCCATCTCCGGCTCGAAAAACCGATATATGCCGCGGCCGTCCGCCTTGGCCCGGTACAACGCCATGTCGGCATTTCTCATGAGCTCGTCGGGATCCAGCCCGTCATTGGGCGCAAGCGCAATTCCGATGCTCAATCCGACTACGACCTGGTGCGCGTCGAGTTCATAGGGAGCGCTGATCGCCTCGACGAGACGCGATGCCAGAGTGGTTGCCTCGGTCGGCTGACTGGCGGCGGCTTGCATGATGGCGAACTCGTCTCCGCCGAGACGCGCCACCATGTCGGTGCCGCGAATGCATCGGCGCAGTCGGTCTGCAGCGGACTTGAGGAGAAGATCGCCGAGCGGATGACCCAGCGCGTCGTTGACGTCCTTGAAGTGATCGAGGTCGAGGCAGAACACGGCGAAATGTTCTCCGCGTTTCGACCTCACCAGCATCTGCTGCAAATGTTCGTGAAACCGCAACCGGTTGGGCAGGTCGGTCAGCGCATCATGGTGGGCCATATATGCGACCTGCGCTTCCGCACGCCGCCGCTCGGTTATGTCTTCATGGGTGGCGACCCAGCCGCCGGCGGCCATTGGCGAGCTCTTGACCGAGACCTCGCGTCCTTCCGCCGTCTCGACGATCAGATTTGTGATTTTGCCCTGGGCCAACCCCTCCAGGAGCTCGGTGCGATACTCCTCGGGGTCGTGATGCAGGGTGCCACCGGTCTCGACTCGGTGCCGAAGCAGCTCGAGCAACGAGCAACCCGGCTTCACGACATCGCGCGACAAGCCGTACATCTCGACATAGAAATCATTGCAGACGACGAGCCGCTCGGCTGCATCGAACATGATCAAGCCTTGCGACATGTTGTTGAGCGCCGTCTCGAGGCGGGTGTTCCGCGCCTCCAGCTGCTCGTTGGCAGCATTGAGTGTGTCGAGCTGGTGATTTGCGGCCTGGAGGCGGTGAGCGTGGCGGCTGGAAGCCCAGAAATACGCGCTGGCGGCCACGCTGACGACAAGGCCGCCGATCAGCGCCATCAAGGCGGCCATATGGCCGGCCGCGCCTGGGCTGCCGACGGTCGGCGCCGCGACGAGCCAGGTGAACAGCAACAATGCGAGGCCGATGACCGCGGCTGCAATGGCTGAAGCGAGATGCGGGCGGCGCCACCAATTGTTGTGCTCATTGTGCGTTTCTCCGCCCGAACGATCGGCGTCGGAACCAAGTGTGTGCGGGGAGATGGATCGCATAATGAAAATCCGACCGGGAAAATGGCAGGCGGCTGCCTAACAATTTCGCATGGCAGCTAAGGGCGCGCGTAGCGCCGTGCAAAAACAAGCGTGGGTCGGCGGATTCTTCGGCGGCCTGGTTAGTGGAAGGTAACCTGGTTAGTGGAAGGTAAATTGAATCCAAGGCGATTAGGACCGCGCGGCCCAAATGAGGTGCGGCGAAGGCTGCGATCCAGTTGATGCCGCAAACCCTCGGCGGGCCGGGCTTGGAATGCCGCGGCGTGGGCGGGCAGGGCGAAGAGCGCTCCCGTCAGCGCCCGAGTCCGGACACTGGTCGATCAGGGCAGGGCTTTCAGGCTCGCCTCAAACCCCCAGCAGCGCCGGCAGGTGATATCCCCCGTGACGGGGAGGCTCGTCGCCGGCCATCGGTTGTTGAGGCTTGGCGTGTAGTCAGGCTCGGGCTTTGCGGTGACGACGTCAGCCTGGGCAACGTTCGTCATTTGAGGAACGGGAGACCAATCGGCGAACGCCGATCCGTCGTTTCGCTCCCACCGGACCAGATCCCTCAACTCGCCCAGCACGCCGTCGACCACCCGCGGGTCGACGTTCATCAAAAGATGCGGATCGGCGACGTAATTGATCTTGTCGAAGCCGTCCTTGAGCCCGGCATTAGATAGGAAGTCGGGGCCGTACCAAAGCACGGACCGCCTGGTGTTTTCCCTCTTGATGGGATGATTGCGGCCGAGCGAGGACTCCGAAATCGCGAGCAGCAGGTCGACCACCAGATATCTCTGGAGATAGGTGATCGTGGTGTTTCCCAGGGAATACCCGACCAGCGCTATCTTGTAGCCGTCCTTCTTCTTCCTGGTGATTTTTTTCCAGGCTTCCCTGACGTCGGAATATTCGAAGATATCGGTCTCCACGCCGAGTTCTTGCGCCTGGGAAGCGAGATAGGGGATGCCCCATGAGAACCAATAGCCGCCCTGGCCCAGAAAGAAGGCCGCATAGGTCTTTTCAGGCGCCGGGACGCCCAGCCCCACCGCTCGCATGGGCGAAACGGCTGCACCGCCCGCCGCCAGCAGGCCGATCATCGCTTGCCGCCGATTCAAAGCCGAGGAGAACCCCAACGCCACCTACCCCTGTTTGACCCCGGGCAATTACATGATCGCAGATGTCGGCATCACCAGGGCACAGCGATGTCCGCGACGGCCGAATTGTGGCGGAGTGTGGGCAGAGAATTTTGCCGGCGGCCCGAAAATGCGAACTGGAAACCAGGCAGGTCCGGTTGAAAAAGGGATCGGCCTGCGCCTATTCCGCGGCTTCCTGGCCGTGGCCGAGCCGGCGGTTGAGCGCCTTGAGGAGTTCGTCGGCGGCTTCGGCGATGACCGTGCCCGGCGGGAAGATCGCCTCGGCGCCGGCCTTCTTGAGGGCGTCGTAGTCCTGCGGCGGGACCACGCCGCCGACCACGATCATGATGTCGTCGCGGCCCTCGCGGACGAGGGCGGCCTTGAGTTCGGGCACCAGCGTCAGGTGCCCGGCGGCCAGCGACGACACGCCGACGATATGCACGTCGTTCTCCACCGCCTGGCGCGCGGCCTCGGCAGGGGTCGCGAACAGCGGCCCGATGTCGACATCGAAGCCGAGGTCGGCGAACGCCGAGGCGATCACCTTCTGGCCGCGGTCATGGCCGTCCTGGCCGATCTTGGCGACCAGGATGCGGGGACGGCGGCCCTCGTCGGTCTCGAACGCGGCGACGTGCTTGAGCACCCGATCGACCGCCTCGCTCATGGTGCCGACCTCCTTGCGATAGACCCCCGCGATCGATTTGATCTCGGCGCGATGGCGGCCATACACCTTCTCCAGCGCCATGGAAATCTCCCCGACCGTGGCCTTGGCGCGGGCGGCGTCGATGGCGAGCGCCAGCAGATTGCCGTTGCCGCCGTCGGCGGCGCGGGTCAGCGCGGCGAGTGTTTCTTCCACCGCCTTCGGGTCGCGGTCATGCTTGAGGCGCGAGAGCTTGTCGATCTGGAGCTGCGCGCACCGCCGAATTGTCGACCTTGAGCACGTCGATCGCGCTCTCGCTCTCCGGCCGGTATTTGTTGACGCCGATCACCGACTGCTGGCCGGCATCGATGCGGGCCTGGGTCTTGGCGGCGGCCTCCTCGATGCGCAGCTTGGGGATGCCGGCCTCGATCGCCTTCGCCATGCCGCCGAGCTCCTCGACCTCGCTGATGTGGCCCCAGGCCTTGCGCGGCGAGCTCGGCGGTGAGCCGCTCCACGTAGAACGAGCCGCCCCAGGGATCGACCATGCGCGTGGTGCCGCTCTCCTGCTGCAGGAACAGCTGGGTGTTGCGGGCGATGCGGGCGGAGAAATCGGTCGGCAGCGCCAGCGCCTCGTCGAGCGCATTGGTGTGAAGCGACTGGGTATGTCCCTGGGTCGCCGCCATCGCCTCGATCGCGGTGCGCACGACATTGTTGAACACGTCCTGCGCGGTCAGCGACCAGCCCGAGGTCTGGCAATGGGTGCGCAGCGACAGCGAGCGCGGGTCCTGCGGATCGAACGGCTTCATCAGCTTCGCCCACAACAGCCGCGCCGCCCGCAGCTTGGCGATCTCCATGAAGTAGTTCATGCCGATCGCCCAGAAGAACGAGAGCCGCGGCGCGAAGCGGTCGATGGTGAGGCCGGCGGAGAGGCCCGCCCGCACATATTCGACGCCGTCGGCGAGCGTATAGGCGAGCTCGAGGTCCTGCGTCGCGCCCGCCTCCTGCATGTGATAGCCGGAGATCGAGATCGAATTGAACTTCGGCATCCGCTCCGAGGTGAAGGCGAAGATGTCGGAGATGATCCGGATCGAGGGTGTCGGCGGGTAGATGTAGGTGTTGCGGACCATGAACTCCTTGAGGATGTCGTTCTGGATCGTGCCGCGAGAGCTTTTCCGGCGCCACGCCCTGTTCCTCGGCGGCGACGATGTAGAGCGCCAGCACCGGCAGCACGGCGCCGTTCATGGTCATCGACACCGACATCCGGTCGAGCGGGATGCCGGAGAACAGCGTGCGCATGTCGTAGATCGAATCGATGGCGACCCCGGCCATGCCGACATCGCCGCCGACGCGGGGATGGTCGCTGTCATAGCCGCGATGGGTGGCGAGATCGAAGGCGACCGACAGGCCTTTCTGCCCGGCGGCGAGATTGCGCCGGTAGAACGCGTTGGAATCCTCGGCCGTGGAGAAGCCGGCATATTGGCGGACCGTCCACGGCTGGGTGACGTACATGGTCGGGTAGGGGCCGCGCAGATAGGGCGCGATGCCGGGATAGGTGTCGAGGAAGTCGAGCCCTGCCACGTCGTCGGGGCCGTAGACCGGCTTCACCGGAATGCCTTCCGGAGTGAGCCAGGGCGCCGGCATGGCCGCCGCGGGTGAGCCCGCGGTGTCGGCGAACGCTATGGCGCCAAAATCAGGTATCCGTGTCATGACACGATCGCTCAAGGTTGCACCGGCAGATCCCATTATAGGTTGCGGTGCACAAAATGCCATCCGTCGTTCGACGGGCTTGCTCGAAAGCCATCAGCAGTTGGCCTCGGAAAGGTCCGTCTTCGATCCATGACCCACGGGGCATCCCTAGAGAAGCCCCAACTCGCCTTGCGCCGCCTTCAAAATCGCCAGCACGTCGCAACCGACAAAGATGAAGCTGCCGATGCCGGCGGCCTGCAAGCGCGGCTTCCCGGTCGCCGGGACGGCCCGCCAGGTAGATGTGCGTTGCCCCGGCGGCCCGCAGGATTTTCGCGGCCGATTCGGCTTCGCTGGCATAGACGTCGTCGGACGAGCACAGGCAGGCGAGAGCGGCGCCGCTCGCCTTGAAGGCGGCGCGCCATTTCATCGCGGCTCGCAAAGCCGTCGTTGGTGACGGCCTCGATGCCGCCGGCTTCGAAGAAATTCTTGGCGTAGGTGGCGCGTGCCGTGAAATCGGCCAGCGGCCCGAGATTGGCGAGGAAGATCTTCGGCCGCGGCGCCGGCTTGCTTCGCGCGGTCGGCGGCATCGCGCAGCGCTTCGAAGGGCTCGGCGAGGCGACGGCAGGGCAGGGCTGCGCTACTTGCAGCCGGCAACGGGGATGCCGGGGCAATGTCCAGCACCGCCGCCGGCGTCTCGGCGATATCGGGAAATTCGCTGGTCCCGGTGAGGGCGTCCTTGCGCCGGGCGATCGCCTTCTCGCGCTCGACACGAACCGCCGCGACCTTGGCCTGGATCAGGCCTTGCTCGAGGGCGAGGTCCGGCCCGGCCGCCTTCTCGATCTCCTGGAACAGCGACCACGCGGCAACGCAGAGTTCGGTCGTCAGGCTCTCGAACCCGCCGGAGCCCGCCGCAGGATCGCCGACCTTGGCGAGGTTCGATTCCTCCAACAGAATGAGCTGGGTGTTGCGGGCGATGCGCCGCGCAAAGCCGTCCGGCAAGCCGATCGCGGCGGTGTGCGGCAGCACCGTGATGCTGTCGGCGCCGCCGAGGCCCGCCGCCACCACCGCCATGGTCGAGCGCAGCATGTTCACGAACGGGTCGCGCTTCGTCATCATCCGCCACGCGGTTTCCGCCGCGACGAAGACCGGCCGCGGAGAGAGGCCGCAGGCCTCCTCGACCCGCGCCCACAGCTTGCGCAGCGCGCGGAACTTCGCGGTCGTCAGGAACTGATCGGCATCGGCGGCGAGGCGGAAGTAGATCATGCGACGGGCGTCCTCGAGCGCGATGCCGCCCGCTTCGAGCGCGCGCAGATAGGCGAGCGCCGACTGCCAGCGCGAAGGCGAGTTCCTGCGCCTCGGAGCCGCCGGCATTGTGGATGACGCGGCCATCGGCGACCGCGAACGGCCCCTTGTAGCCTTGCCGCGGCAAGCGCGCGGATCTGGCGCGCGAAACGGCGCGCCATGTTCGTCGCCACGACGGTGCGCCGCCCGCCGGTCGCGATGATGCCGAGCGGATCGAAGCCGAAGCGGACGTCGACGGCATCGCGCGCCGTGCCGCGTTGTTCCAGTACATCGGTCAGCGCCGACGCCACGAGTTCAGGCTGCCCATCCACCTGCAGGTCGAGCGAGATGCCGGCGTCGAGGTGGATGTCGCGCAAGCAGGCGCGCGATCGCGGTGGGACCGGCGTCCAGGCCATAGCCGTAGGCGCCGATCGATCCGGCGAACACCAGCGACAGCCCGGTGGCGCCGTTTTCGAGGTCGTGCAGCGCCTGGGCGTTGGCGGCGGCCGGATCGGGGTGCTCGATGCGCGCCATCACCTGCCAGGGCGCGCCCGGCTGCGCGGCCGAGCGATCGGCCGCGCCGTGGCGTCGCGGCCGTAAAGCGGCTCGATGGCGAGGCCGTCGTAGGTCTTCGACACCAGCCGGCGCTCGAACGGGGCGCCCTTGAGCACGCCGGAAACGAGCTTGAGCCACTGCTCGCGGCTGGCCGCCGGAAACTCCGCGGCAAAGGAAAGGTCGTGATCATCGCTCATGGCCGCAAATTGCCACGTCCGGAACGGTCGGCCAATGGAACATTAGACGCAGACTGCCCGTTCCGCAGGCAGCTCAGCGAGCGATCAATGTTACGGCGGCAGTCTTTCGATGCCGCCGCTGTCGAGCCGGGCCAGCGCATCGGCGACCCTGGTTCCCGTGATCATGCGGTCCGGCGCGATCTCGGCGAGCGGCGCCAGCACGAAGGCGCGTTCGAACGCGCGCGGATGGGGCAGCGTCAGATCGGGCTCGTCGATCTCGATGTCGTCATAGGCGATGATGTCGATGTCGATCGTGCGTGGTCCCCAGCGGTGCTCCTTCGCGCGGTCGCGCCCGAGCGCCGCCTCGACCTCGAGGGCGCGCGTCGAGCAGCGCGCGCGGGGAGAGCGCGGTTTCGACCACGAGGCGAGATTGACGAAAGGCGGGCTGGTCGGTCACGCCCCAGGGCGGGGTGCGATAGTCCGACGAGCGGGCGACGAGGCGCACCTTCGCGGCCGTCGCACAGCATCGCGACGGCGCGGTCGAGGGTCGTGCGGACATCGCCGACATTGCCGCCGAGCGCGAGCACGCGCCTCAGCCATGGCGCGTGCGCAGGATCGACACGCCGACATCGTTGAAGATCGCGGCGATCGGGGCGTGCGGCTTGTGGACCGTCACCCGCACCGAGGTGATCTGCGGAAAGCCGGCGAGCAGCGCGTCGGCGACGGCGGCGGCCGCGGCTTCGACCAACCGGAAGCTCTTCTGGGTGAAGGCCTGCGTCGCCGTCTCGACGATGGCGCTGTAGGAGGCGGTGTCGGCGAGCTTGTCGCTGCGGCCGGCCGGAGCGAGATCGATCGCGAGCTCGAGATCGATCATGAAGCGCTGGCCGACCTTCTCCTCATGGGCCATCACGCCGTGATGGGCATGGACGAGCAGGCCCGTTCACGAAGATGCTGTCGCTCATGCGTTTGCTCCGATCGCCGCCATGATGCGCATGGCCTGCACGGTCTCGGCGACATCGTGGGTGCGGATGAGCGCGGCGCCGTTCTCGACCGCGAGGATGTGCGCGGCGATCGAGCCGCCGAGCCGGCGGTCGGGTGGCGCCGGCGTCACCGCATGGATGAAGCGCTTGCGCGAAGCGCCGACCAGGAGCGGCAAGCCGAATTCTGTGAGCCGGTCGAGCCGCGCGATAACCGAGATGCTCTGCTCCGGCGTCTTGCCGAAGCCGATGCCGGGATCGAGCACGATGGCGTCGCGGCGAATCCCGGCGGCGCGCGGCGATCGCGAGCGAGCGCTCGAAGAAGGCGTCGATGTCGGCGATGATGTCGATGTCGCGGGTCCGCGGCGTCGCGGTTGTGCATGACGATGACCGGCACGCCGTGGCGCGCCGACCACGCCGGCCATGTCGGGGTCGCGCTGCAGGCCCCACACGTCGTTGACGATTGTGGCGCCGTTGCGCAGCGCCCAGGCGGCGACGCTCGCCTTCATGGTGTCGATCGAGACCGGACGAGCCGAGGCGCGCGACCGCCGGCAGCACGTTTTCCAGCCGCCGCCGCTCCTCCTCGGCCGTCACCGCGACCGGGTTGCCGTAGGGCCGCGACGATTCCGCGCCGATGTCGATGATGTCGGCGCCCTTCGTCGATCATCTCCCGGGCATGGGCGATGGCCAGCGTCGGGGTCGAGAAACCGGCCGCCGTCGGAAAACGAGTCCGGGGTGACGTTCAGCACCCCCATGATGACCGGCCGCCGTGTCGCCACGAGGTGCGCGAGGTCGAGCGGTGTCCCGCCCGAGCTGGCGACTTCACCCGGATGAGGCGTGGCGATCATGATTTGGTGTGTTCGGTTGGCCCGCGGTGTCAAGCGCAGCGGCGGTCCCGAGATCGGGGCGCAAGACCCGGGTGGCCCGCAGCGCCGCTCAGTAGGTGATCTTCAGCGGCAAGTTTCTTGGCGTGCTCGATCCAGCGTTCGACGGTGCGTTCGGACGGGAGCACGCGAACCAGCTTGCGCTTGGCATTGGCTTCCGCCATCGCCTCCGCGAGCCGCTTGGGATTGCGGTATTTCAGCTCCCTGACGGTATCGACGCCGGCGATCTGCAGCAGCTTGGCGTAATCCTGGCCGACTCCCTTGACGCGCATGCGGTCGATCTTGTTGGCGAGGCGCAGCAGGTTCTTTTCATCGATGTCGGTCTTCTGCGCGAGCGCCTTGCGGCCGCGCAGGCTCTTTGCGGCATCGAGCAGCTTGTCGCTGGTGCGAATGCCGACGGATCTCAGCCTGTCGACCGTTTCGGGCTCGATGCAGTCGAGGTCGGCGATAGGGCTGGACATGATTGTTTCCCGAAACCCGATCCGGCGTAATTCAAATGAACTGGCTGGCCCCTGGGAATGGAATCGATGATCCCGTCGACCTCCTCCTCGCCGGCCTTTTCGCGCGCATAGGCGATGACCTGACGGGCGACGCCTCTGCATTTCCCCCATGCCCAAACCAGCCGACATCAGCCGGCTGCCGACGCCCATGATGCCACCCATGCCGCCGAAAAATCCGCCGCCGCCCTCGGCGCGAGCCGCTTCTATCGCCTCCGTCGCGCCAGGAAGACGCGCCAGCAGCGCCTGCACCTTGTCGGCAGGGCCTTCGGTTGCGAAGAAATCGAGCATAATGCCGACCGCCTTCGCCGCCACGGACCGTTCGATGCCGACATTGGCGACGATGCGGCTGACGAGCTCGTCCATGCCCCCCACTCGACTTGCACGCAATAAGCTTGGAAACCATATTGCGCACCAGATATCGGGGAACACAAGATACCCGGGCGTAAATGGCCACAAAGTGTTGCAAACTCACAACGCTTGTGTCATCCGGCACGATTTCGAGCGGTTCAAACCGCCTTTAACAAGGATGGCGACG
This sequence comes from uncultured Alphaproteobacteria bacterium, assembly GCA_963791375.1. Taxonomy (GTDB): domain Bacteria; phylum Pseudomonadota; class Alphaproteobacteria; order Rhizobiales; family Xanthobacteraceae; genus JAJPKK01. The sequence continues at coordinate 495,761 of CAWBSI010000023.1, read as the reverse complement.
CGCCAAATCCGCTCGCACCACATGAAGCACAGCCCTATGATGGAGATGTGTTCGGCGGCGGGCCTCGAAGGCGTTGCGGTGAACGCAGGAGCGCACGATGACTAATCCCGACCGGGATGGAAAAATATTCGTCGGCAAGAGCGACAAGCCCGAGTGGCTGGCGCTCGCCTTCGGCAATCGCCATGGGCTCGTGACCGGCGCCACCGGAACCGGCAAGACCGTTACGCTGCAGACCATGGCGGAAGGGTTTTCCCGCGCCGGCGTGCCGGTCTTCGCCGCCGACATCAAGGGCGATCTGTCCGGGATCGCGGCGCCCGGCGAGGCCAAGGAGGCGTTCGTCAAGCGCGCCAAGGATATCGGCTTCGAATACGAGACCGACGAATTCCCGGTCATGTTCTGGGATCTGTTCGGCGAGCAGGGCCATCCGATCCGCGCCACCGTGTTCGAGGTGGGCCCGCTCCTGCTGTCGCGCATCCTCGACCTCAACGACGTGCAGGAAGGCGTCATCAACATCGTGTTCCGCTACGCCGACGACGAGTTCGGCAAGACCGATGCGGAGAACAAGGGCCTCATCGACCTCAAGGATCTCCGCGAGGTGCTGTCGTACATCTCCGCTTCCGACGAGGCCAAGGCGATCGGCTCGCGCTACGGCAATGTGGCGGCGGCGACGGTGGGGGCGGTGCAGCGCCAGCTTCTGGTCCTGGAGAACCAGGGCGCCACCAAGTTCTTCGGCGAGCCCGCGCTCGACATCAACGACTTCATGAAGAAGGACCGCGACGGCCGCGGCTACATCAACATCCTCGCCGCCGACAAGCTGATGGCGAATCCGCGCCTCTACGCGACGTTCCTGCTGTGGCTGCTGTCGGACATGTTCGAGAAGCTGCCCGAGGTCGGCGATCTCGACAAGCCCAAGCTCGTCTTCTTCTTCGACGAGGCGCATCTCCTGTTCAACGACGCGCCCAAGGCGCTGCTCGACAAGATCGAGCAGGTGGTGCGGCTGATCCGCTCCAAGGGCGTCGGCGTCTATTTCGTCACCCAGAACCCGCTCGACGTGCCCGACAAGGTTCTCGCCCAGCTCGGCAACCGCGTGCAGCACGCATTGCGCGCCTTCACGCCGCGCGACCAGAAAGCGGTGCGCGCGGCGGCCGAGACGTTTCGTCCGAACCCCAAGCTCAACACCGCGCAGGTCATCACCGAGCTCGGCAAGGGCGAGGCGCTGGTGTCCTTCCTCGAAGGCAACGGCACGCCGTCCATGGTCGACCGCACGCTGATCCGTCCGCCGTCGGCGCGCGTCGGGCCGGTGTCCGCGCGAAGAGCGCAAGGCGATCATCGCCAAGAGCCCGCTGAAGGGCAAATACGATACCCCGATCGATCCGGAATCGGCGTTCGAGATCCTGCAGAAGCGCGTCAATGGCGGCGCTGCGGGCGGCGACGAGGCAGCGGCGGGCGAGGGCGGTGGAATGCTCGGTGGTCTCGGCAGTCTCGGTGGTCTCGGCCGCTGGCTCGGCAACGTCTTCGGCGGCGCGTCCGGCGGCCGGCGCGGCCGCATGTCCACCTCCGAAGTCGTCGCCAAGCAGGTGGCGCGCTCGGTCGCCTCGAAAGTCGGCAACGAGGTCGGCCGCGCCATCGTGCGCGGCGTGCTCGGAAGTCTCGGCGGAAAAGGACGCTAGCATGACACAACTCGATTCCGTGCTGGCGCGGATCGACGCCGATCTCGACGCGAGCCTCGAGCGGCTGTTCAAGTTCCTGTCGATCAAATCGATCTCCACCGACCCCGCCTATGCCGAGGACTGCCGCGCCGCGGCCGTGCATCTCGCGACCGATATTTCGACCCTCGACATCGCCGCCGAGGTCCACCCGACCGACGGCCATCCCGTGGTGTTCGCCAGAGAGCCCGCCGGCGGGCGAAAATCGCCGCCGCGTGGTGTTCTACGGTCACTACGACGTGCAGCCGGTCGATCCGCTCGATCTCTGGCAGACGCCGCCGTTCGAGCCGCGGATCGCCACGCTCCCGGACGGGCGCAAGGCGATCGTCGCGCGCGGCGCCTGCGACGACAAGGGCCAGGTGATGACCTTCATCGAGGCCTGCCGCGCCTGGAAGGCGGTGACGGGATCGCTGCCGCTCGACGTCACCTTCCTGATCGAGGGCGAGGAGGAATGCGGCTCCAAGCATCTGCCGCCCTGGGTCGAGGCCCATCGCGGCGAGCTTGACGGCGATGTCGCCCTCGTCTGCGACACCGGCATGTGGGACCCGAAAACGCCGGCCATCACCACGGCGCTGCGCGGCCTCCTCTATGAGGAGATCAAGATCAAGGCGGCCGACCGCGACCTGCATTCCGGGCTGTTCGGCGGCGCCGCGCAGAATCCCATTCGCGTGCTCGCGAAGATCATCGCCGCCATCCACGACCACGACGGCAGGATCACCATTCCCGGCTTCTATGACGGCGTGAAGGAGCTTCCCGACGCGGTGACGGAAGGAATGGCGGGAACTCGGCCTGACGCCGGAGAAGTTCCTCGGCCAGGTCGGGCTCGGCGTTCCCGCCGGCGAGAAGGGCCGCCTCGTCATCGAGCAGATCTCGTCACGGCCGACCTGCGACGTGAACGGCATCTGGGGCGGCTATACAGGCCCGGGAGCGAAGACCGTGATCCCCGCCGAGGCGTTCGCCAAGATCTCGTTCCGGCTGGTGGGCGACCAGAAGCCGGCGAAAATCCGCGAGGCGTTCCACGCCTTCGTGCGATCCCGCCTGCCGGCCGATTGCAAGGTCGAGTTCCACGGCCATTCCGGCGCGCCGGCGATCGCGCTCGACTGGGGCATGCCGCAGCTTGCCGCGGCGCGCGCGGCGTTGACGCAGGAATGGGGCAAGGAGGCGCTGCTGATCGGGTCCGGCGGCTCGATTCCCGATCGTCGGCGATTTCAAGCGCCTGCTCGGCATCGACACCCTGCTGATCGGCTTCGGTCTCGACGACGACCGCATTCATTCGCCCAACGAGAAATACGATCTCGTGAGCTTCCACAAAGGCACGCGAAGCTGGGCGCGGATTCTCGCGGCGCTGGCGGCGTAATTTTCACCGCGAACTACGTCCGGCTCACTGCTGCGCGGAGTTCAGGTTGGAGAAGGTGCGGCCGCGGACGTCGTACACGCGGGCGTAGACGACGCCTTCGCGCTCGATCTCCACCAGGACAGTCGCCGCGAGGTTGGCGCAGTAGAATTCGCCCATGGTGAAGGCGAAATCGGCGCCCTTGGTCTCCCATGTCGTGAGGAATTCCGGCCCGAGCTCGACCTGCGCCGGCCGCATCGGACCGCATATGGCGACGCGCCAGCGCCGCCCGTCGGTCGGGGTTTGCAAGCTTTCGGTGAGCCGCGCGCGCAGCTCCTGCGCAGCCTGTTTGAAGGAGAGGCCCCAATAGTCGAGCATGTAGTGATCGTCGGCGGCGCGAATGCCGCCGGCGATGACGTTGAAGTGGGTGTACTGGTAGGGATGCAGCTTCACCATCTCCTTCACCGGCAGGAACAGGCCGACCAGGAGCACCGCGGCTGCGAACCCGGCCGCGGGCCGCCACCGCCGCAGGAGCGTTTCGCCGATCCAGCCGCCGGCGAGGCCGCCCAGCACCGCGAGCGCCGGCGCCACGAACACGAAATGGCGGATGCCGTTGTACATGGCGGGCTTGGTGAGCACCGCCAGCGCAATCGGAAACACGCCTGAAAAGGCGAGCAGCAGATAGATCGCGCGCCACGATGTCGCGATGTCGCGACGCAGCGCCGCCACCAGCGCCCCGGCGGTTCCGGCGATCCCCAGAGCGAGGAAGATTTCCGGCTCCTTGAGCAGGAACAGCTGCGGCACGTATTGGCGCGGCATCTCCGGCACCGACACCGCCATGCCGTCGAACATCTCCTTCCATGGCTTCTCGAAGAAATGGGAGAAGTATTCGACCGCCCGCAGTGGATTGAGCGGCTCGGTGACCGACCACGGCCACACCAGCGCCATCACCGCATATCCGAGCAGCAGCGCCGGCACGAAGCGTACGGTGAAGGCGCCGAGATGGACGCCGGCCTGGCGCAGGCCGTCGCGGCGGGCCTCCACTGCAAGCATCAAGGTGAGCGCCGCCAGCGCATTGATCGCTGCAAGCCCGCCGAGCACGCGGGTGCCGATGGCGAGACCGGCGCCGATGCCCACCATCGCGCAGGTGATCGGCGACGGGCGCGGGTACTCCTCGAATGCGCGCACCAGCGCCAGCGTCAGGAACACCATCGCGACCGCGAAGGGGGAGTCCTTCGCGTTCATGAACATGTTCCCGTAATAGAGCGGGCAGGTGGCCAGCAGAGCGACGGCAATGAGTGCGGCGAGCGGGCCGCCGACCCGGCGCGCGAGGCGCCACGTGATGAAAATTCCGATCAGCCCGATGACGGCGCCGACCAGCCGCCTCGTCTCGAACAGATCGAGCGGCAGCACCTTGGCGGCGAGGGCGGACAGCATGTCGAAGCCGCCGCCATAGGCATAGAGGTTGACGAAGGAAAGCGCGCGCTGGTCGGAAAAGCCCGACGAATAGAGGTTGAGCAACAACCCGCCATATTCGGCATGGGTGTAATCATCCCAACCGAGGCCATAATCGCGGAATGTGAGGGCTGCGATGATTGCGACTACGCCAAGGATGGACAATGCGAGTCCATCTGCGATGCGTTCCGCCGATCGCCCCCCCGGCCAGGAGCTCGACATGGTTTCCAAATTTGCTGCGATGCGGTGGCGGTTTCCTCGATCAGCGGGCGGCTGTTTCTTTCGGTATCGGCCCGACCGCCGGCCATCTGCGCCATCGGTCGGGCTTTTATTTGAACTTAAATGAAAACAGTCACTTCGAGGCTGCGGCATAAAGCTCCGCCACATAGTCCCAATTGACGAGGTGGTCGACATACGCCTTGAGGTAGTCGGGGCGCCGGTTGCGATAGTCGATGTAATAGGAGTGCTCCCACACGTCGCAGCCGAGGATCGGCTTGGCGCCGTGCACGAGCGGGCTTTCGCCGTTGGCCGTCTTCATGACCGCGATCTTGCCGTCCTTGACGGCGAGCCAGCACCAGCCCGAGCCGAACTGGGTGACGCCGGCCTGGACGAACTCCTCCTTCATCTTGGCGACCGAGCCGAGGTCGGCGACGATCTTCTTTTCCAGTTCGCCTGGAATCTTGTCGCCCCCGCCCTGGGGCTTCATCCATTTCCAGAAATGAAGGTGGTTGTAGTGCTGTCCGGCATTGTTGAAGAGACCCGCATTCTTGCCGAACGAGCCCTTGACGATGTCTTCGAGCGACTTGCCTTCCCACTCGGTGCCCTTGAGGAGGTTGTTGCCGTTGTTGACATAGGCGAGGTGGTGCTTGTCGTGGTGATATTCCAGCGTCTCACGCGACATGTAGGGCGCAAGCGCATCGTAGGAATAGGGCAGATCGGGCAGGGAAAATGACATCGGTCTCTCCTCAATCGTGGCCGAGCGTCCCCGTGGACGATCAAGCCGGGCGGGTCAGCGGTCTTTAATTAGGACGTGACGGGCAGGGCGGCAACCGCTCGTCGTGAGTGGAACGCGCGGTTGATTGAATGCGTTCCCGCCGATGGAGGGCGAAAGCCATCTGTGGAGCGAATCGCAGTTGTGTCCTCGCGACCACAGTTATCCTTGCGCGACCCGACGCGCACATGTATTGGCCGGAGAACGGTTTGATTCTCATGGCTTTATAGGCATATTCTTACTTTTTGCAGGACATCTCGCAGAGATTCGGCTTAATCCGCAGCCGACGATCCGCGAGCGCGGGTGAGCGGACAGGTATGTTCTATCTCTTGCTGTTCTTCAGCATCATGACGCTGGGCGCCGGCGTGTTCGTGATCGGATTCGGCGTGCCGATCCGGGAAACCACGTTCGGCTCGGCGCTCCTGATTTTGGGAACGGTCGCCATGGTCGGCGGCTTCCTCCTGGTGGGCCTCGCGGCGGCGGTTGCGGAGTTGCGCCGGGTGGTCGTGGTGCTTCGCAGGATTCCCGGCGGTCCCCGCCCGCAGCGCCCCCTGGTTGATCGTAAGGAGCCCGATCGCAAGGAGCTTGATCGCAAGGATGCCGAGCGGCGTCCGCCCCCGCAACGGGCGCTGTTTCCGAGCCGGCCCGGCCCGGATGCAGCGATTCCACCGCCGAACAGCGTCGACGAGCCGCCGTTCGAGGCCGATTACGATGTCCGCGCCGATGCCGGCCCCAGAGCCGATGCGGGCGCCCGGGGTGAGATCGCCTCCCGCGCCGATACCGGCAATCGTGGGGACCAACACCTGCCCGAGCGTAAGCCGGGGCCCGCCTGGCTGCGGCGCGCCATTGCCGAGATCGAGTCCATTCCGCGTCCGGCCGAACTGCCGGCCCCGATGCCGGTCGAGCGGCTCGAACCGCGTCGCTACGACGAGCCGCAGCCGGTCCGTCGCCATCCGCCAGCCGAGGCAGCGTCCGCCCGGCCCGGCCCGACTACCGGCGAGCGGGCGCCCATGCAGGAGGGCTGGATCAGGCCGCGAGGTCCGGCCGCGCCGGCGGCAGCGGCTCAGCCGCTGGAGGACTTCGCGCCCGAGCCGGACCTGCCGCCGCCACGCCAGGCCAGCCTGCCCGCTCCCAACATATTCGACATGGTCTGGACCAACGACCGCCGCCGGCCTGCCGCCGAAAGTGCACCGCCGCCCGAACAGCGGCCCGAACCGCCCTCGCCCCCTCCGATGCGGCCGGTCGAGCCGAGAGCGGCGCCACCGGTGCAATCCATTCCGGCGCCAGTGGTGCAAGCAATCCCGGCGCCAGTGCCTCGCGCGGAGCCGCGCCCCGAGCCACCGCCGGAGCCGCGCCCCGAGCCTCGACCTGAGCCCCGTGTCGAACCGCGGCCAGAACCGCGCCCGCTATCGATTCTCAAGTCCGGCGTGATCGACGAGATGGCCTATACCCTGTTCACCGACGGCTCGATCGAAGCCCAGATGCCGGACGGCACCATGCGGTTTTCCTCGATCGAAGAGCTGCGCCGGCATCTCGATCACCACGAAGGCTGAGCATGATCCCGACGGGGTTGCAGACCTTTCGGACCAAGATCACGCTCAAAAACAAAGTTGCGCGCCGACGGCCCGTTCAAGCCCGGACCACACCCGCGTCCTTCACCGCCTCGACCGCGAAGGCGTAGGAGAGCGCCACTTCCTTGAGCCGGTCGAAGCGCCCTGCTGCGCCGCCGTGTCCGGCATCCAGATTGGTACGCAGCACGAGCGTGCTGTCCGTGGTCTTGAGCCGGCGCAGCCGCGCCACCCACTTGGCGGGCTCCCAATAGGTCACCCGCGGATCGGCCAGTCCCGCCAGCACCAGCATCGCCGGATAGGCCTGGGCGCGCACATTGTCATAGGGCGAATAGCTGCGGATGACGGTGAAGGCATCGGCATCGGTGATGGGATTGCCCCATTCCTGCCATTCCGGCGGCGTCAACGGCAGCGTGTCGTCGAGCATGGTGTTGAGCACGTCGACGAACGGGACTTCGGCGATGAGCCCGGCGAACAGATCGGGTCGGGCATTGGCGACCGCGCCGATCAGCATGCCGCCAGCGGAGGCGCCCTGGGCGACGATCCGGCGCGGCGAGGCGAACCTCTGCGCGATGAGAAACTCCGTCGCGGCGATGAAGTCGGCAAACGTGTTCTGCTTCTTGGCGAGCTTTCCTTCCCGGTACCAGCGCCAGCCCTTCTCGGTGCCGCCCCGGACATGGGCGATGGCGACCACGAATCCGCGGTCGGCAAGCGAGAGCCGGTTGGGCGCGAACGCCGCCGGAATCGACATGCCGTAGGCGCCGTAGCCGTAGACGAGAGCCGGGGCGGTGCCGTCCAGCGGCGTCGTCTTGCGATACAACAACGATACCGGCACCGTCTCGCCGTCGAAGGACGGCGCCAGCACGCGGCGAGTCACATAGGCGCTCGGATCATGTCCGCTCGGGATTTCCTGGCGCTTGCGCAGGTTTCGCGTGCGGCGTGCGAGATCGTAGTCCCAGACCTCCGACGGCGTCGTCATCGACGAATAGTTGAACCGCAGCGTATCGGTCGCGAATTCATATCCGGGGTCGAAGCCCAGCGAATAGGCCTCCTCGTCGAACGCGATGATGTGTTCCTCGCCATCGGCGAGCCGCCGCACCACGATGCGCGCGAGGCCGTCCTCGCGCTCCAGCCGGATCAGCCAGCCGGCAAGGACCGTAAAGGCCAGGATGTAGACGCCGGGTCGGTGGGGAACCACGTCGCGCCAGTGGTCGCGGCCGCTCGCGGCGAGCGACGCCCAGGCGATCTTGAAGTCCTCGGCGCCGCCGGCATTGGTGAGAATGAACAGGCCGGGCGCGCCGCCGAAGTGCGGGTGATGCTCGACGCCGTAGCGGATCGAGGTTTCGCGCGGCGCGACCAGCACCGGCCTGCCGCCGCTGTCGGCCAGGTCGATCAGCCAGCTCTCCGAACTGTCATGGTCATGCAGGGAGACCTCAGCAAAGCGGCCGGACTGCACCTTGGAGAGCGAAACGAACAAGCCGCTGTCCCGCGCGGCGACGATTTCGATGTCGTCGGCGGAATCGGTGCCGAGACGGTGGCGATGCACGCTCACGGGACGGTGGTTGCGGTCGACGCGGACATAGTAGAAGGCGGCGCCGTCCTGCGACCACACGATGCCGCCGGTCGTCTCGGTGATGAGGTCGGGCAGGTCGACCGCGGCTGCGATATCGCGGATGCGGACGGTAAAGAGCTCGGCGCCGCTGTCGTCCGCGGTCCAGGCGAGCAGCCGGTGGTCGGGGGCATGGGCGGTCGCGCCGATGCGGAAGAACGGTTTGCCGGCGGCGAGCGCGTCGCCGTCGAGGATGGTCTCGACGGCGCCGCCGCCACGGGGCTCACGGCAGATCAGGGGATGCTGTCCGCCTTCGCGATGACCCACGAAATAGGCGTAGGGCCCGTCGGGAGACGGTACGCTCATATCGTCTTCCTTGATCCTGCCCTTCATCTCCGCGAACAGGGTTTCCTGCAGCGGAACGGTCCCGGCAAGGGCGGCCTCCGCATAGGCGTTCTCGGCTTCGAGGTAGGCGCGGATGTCGAAATCGAGCAGGGCCGGATCGCGCATCACCGCCTGCCAGTTGGGGTCCCTGAGCCAGGCGAATTCATCGGTCAGCGTGATGCCATGCCGCACCGCGGTGGTAGGGCGCGGCGTCGCGTGGGGTGGCGCGGGGGCTGCCGCCGGGGCCATCTTCGGTAAGGCTGTGGAACTCATGCACAATTCTTAGTCGCGCCAAGCCCGCCGCGCAAACGGGCCATTCGGCGGTCCGGCCGTGGTGGACCGCCGCGCGGCGGCGGTCATTTTCGCTGCTTTTCGGGCCCGCTTGGTTCCGCGAAGGTCATGGCCGTCCCGTTGATGCAGTAGCGCAGCCCGGTCGGCCGCGGGCCGTCGGGGAAGACATGCCCGAGATGGGCATCGCAGGCGGCGCAGCGGACTTCGGTCCGGCGCATGAAGAACGAGCCGTCCTGATGCTCGCTCACTGCGGCGCCGTCGACCGGCGCAGAGAAGCTCGGCCAGCCGGTGCCGGAATCGAACTTGGTGTCCGAGGCAAACAAGGGGGCGCCGCAGCATACGCAGCTGTAGGTGCCGGGGCGCTTCTCGTCCCAGAACGGGCCGGTGAAGGCGCGTTCGGTGCCGTGCTCGCGGGTGACGTGGTATTGCGCGGGCGTCAACTGGGCGCGCCATTCCCGGTCGGACTTGACGATATTGACCGGGGCCTTGGTGATCGAAGTCATGCTGTTTGCCTCGTTAGCGTTCCAGGCGCGCAAACTAACCGTCCCGCAGCCGTGCGCACAAATCACGAATCCGGCCCGTCTTTTCATCTCCTTTTGAACGGAGCGCGAGGCATGGAACTCTTCCGCGGCAGCGTGTCGCCGGGCGAGACCCTGACGAAATCTGGCTTCTGCTTCGCAAAAACCTGTGGGAGCGCCGATTTGTGCTTCCATATTCTTGTTTACAATTGAAAAGGATAGTAAATACAGCCTGAGCGCGTCTGGAGATGCTCTAGTTGCGGCATGAGGCGAGGCGGGAATCGGCAGGAATCATCGAAGAAAAAATTGCGCGGGGAAGTGCCATGAATGACAAGTCATCCAGCAACTACATCGAGCTGACCGCGGACATCGTTTCCGCCTATGTCAGCAACAATGCCGTGTCGGCCGGCGATATCTCGTCGCTGATCAGCCAGGTGCATTCGGCGTTGTTGCGGGTCTCCAACGGCCAGAGCGAAGTCGTTTCCGAGGCGCTCAAGCCCGCCATTGCGGTCAAGAAATCGATCACGCCGGACTATCTCATCTGCCTCGAGGACGGCAAGAAGTTCAAATCGCTCAAGCGTCATCTGCGCACGCAATACAACATGACGCCCGAGCACTACCGCGAGAAATGGGGCCTCGCCGCAGATTATCCGATGGTCGCCCCGAATTACGCCGAAGCGCGCTCCCAGCTCGCCAAGCAGATGGGACTCGGCCAGCAGCGCCGGCGTCGCGCGCGTTAGCGCATGCGGACATTCCTGCAGTTAGGATCGCGGGCCTGATCTGTTGGGCGCCGACCGTGCCCCGGCCGCGGAAGTCGGCACCGGGGGCGTGTTTCAGATTGAGATGCTACCGGGTCGTCACCCGCTGGTGGGGCATCCGATCGATGTAGTATGTTGGCGCGGAAGCACGACAACCAGCCCACGAAACCAGCCCCAAGAAACCCGCCCGGAGAGGACCCGCCCATGACTCGTCTCGACCTCGCGCGCGCGACCAATCGAATCCCCCGCACCGCGCTCGCTCGGCTCGCCGTCGCGGCGCTCGGCGCCGGTCTCGCGTTCCCCACACTGGCACTCGCGCAGATGCCGCCCGACATCGCCGAGAAGATCGCGGCGATGGGGCGCGTGGTCGATCCGGAGAATACCGGCAAGCTCTATACGCCCTTGCAGGAGAAGGAGCCCTATGCGGGCGTCAAGGTCACGCGCGATGTGAAGTATGGCAGCGATGCGCGCAACGTCGTCGATATCTTCGTGCCCGAGACCGGCGCCGCCGGGCGAGCGGTGCTGATGTTCGTCCATGGCGGCGGCATGATAGCCGGCATCAAGCGCCGGCCGGGCAGCGCGTTCTACGACAACGTCATGCTGTTCGCCGCACGCCACGGGATGGTCGGCGTCAATGTCGAATACCGGTTGGCGCCGCAGTTCCCGTGGCCGGCCGGCAACGAGGATCTGGCCGCAGCGGTGCGCTTCGTCGCCGACAAGGCCGCGGACTTCGGTGCGGACCCGACCCGCATCTATTTGATGGGACATTCGGCAGGCGCCACCCATGTGGCATCCTACGTATCGCATCCCGAGTTCTTCGGGCCCAAGGGCTCCGGACTTGCTGGCGCGATCTTCTCCTCCGGCAGCAGCTATGATCTCACGAAGGGCCAACCGAGCGATGGCAGGATCGCCTATTTCGGCAGCGACCCGGCGCTGCTGGCTCAACGCTCTGCAGTTGCGGGTCTCATCAAGACCAGCATTCCCTTCATGATCTCCACGGCGGAACTGGATCCGCCGCCCATCGCCGCGCAATTTGCCGTGCTCAAGGATGCATTGTGCAAGTCGGAACACGGCTGCGTGCGCAGCATCGTGCTGCCCAAGCACAGCCACATGTCGGTGTCCTATTCGATCAACACGGCGGACACGCAGCTCTCCGACCAGATCCTCGAATTCATCAAGACCGGGAAATAGGGCGGTCGGCCGCGGCGAGGGCGGCCGACCGGTCCTGGCGTCTCGGCAACCGCCATTGATGGAACCGGTCACGCGCCCCCGTAGCAGCGAGGTCGTGGCGCGCGTCGTCGCGGATGCGCGGCGCCTCCATTGAAGCGCCGCGGTACGGATGACGTTCAGAATCCGAGCTGGGCAGGAGAGGTCCAGACACCGCCGCTGCGTGTGTGGATCCATGCGGCCCCAGTAACCCTGTTGTCGGCAAGCCCGCCCACCATGGCGGTATTGCCGTCGGCGGACAGCGCGACGGAGTGGCCTTGTCTGGCACTTCCAGTCGCGTCGGTGCCGATGAGCTTGTTGCCCTGCTGGGTCCAGACAGACCCATTGCGGCTATAGACCCACGCCGCCCCGACGTACGAGTTGTCTTCGACCCCTCCCACGATGGCGGTGCTGCCGTCGCCCGACAGCGCGACGGACGAGCCTTGAGAGGCGGCCCCAGCCGCGCCGGTGCCGACTAGCTTGTTGCCCTGCTGGGTCCAGACGCCGCCGCTGCGAGTGAAGATCCAGGCCGCCCCGGTGTCCGCGTCATCGGCAAGCCCGCCCACGATAGCGGTGTTGCCGCTGCCGGACAGCGCGACGGAGGAGCCTTGAGAGGCGGCCCCAACCGTGCCGGTGCCAACCAGCTTGCTGCCCTGCTGGGTCCACACACCGCCGCTGCGGGTGAAGACCCACGCCGCCCCGATGTCCGCGTTGTCGGCAAGGCCGCCCACGATGGCGGTGCTGCCGTCGTCGGACAGTGCGACGGACCTGCCTTGGCCGGCGTTTCCAACCGCGCCGGTGCCAACCAGTTTGTTGCCCTGCTGGCTCCACACACCGCCGCTGCGAGTGAAGATCCAGGCCGCCCCGGTGTCGGTATTGTCGGCACTCCCGCCCATGATGGCGGTGCTGCCGTCGGCGGAGAGCGCGACGGAGACGCCCTGTCTCGCGTTTCCAACCGCGCCGGCGCCAACCAGCTTGCTGCCCTGCTGGGCCCACACACCGCCGCTGCGGGTGTAGATCCATGCCGCTCCGGTCATCCTGTTGTCGAAAGGCCCGCCCACGATGGCGGTATTGCCGTCGTCGGACAGCGCGACGGAGAAGCCTTGGGCCGCGCTTCCAACCGTGCCGGTGCCGAACAGCTTGTTGCCCTGCTGGGCCCAGACACCGTTGCTGCGGATGTAGACCCAAGCCGCCCCGGTGATCTTGTTGTCGGCAAGCCCGCCCACAATGGCGGTGTTGCTGTCGGCGGACAGCGCGACGGACCAGCCTTGCTCACCGAGTCCAACTACGCCGGTGCCGACCAGCTTCGGTCCCTGCTGCGAGAACGGCGCCGGCGCTTGTTGCGCGTCGGGTTGACCTGCGGCCGCAACCGAACCTGCGACCAAGAAAAGCGCGGCCAGCCAGCACGTCAGCGGCCCGAACCGCCACCCGCCTGTTCGCCGCGGCAGGAATATCTTTTCATGGGCCGTCGGCGTCTTGCTCGCGGCCACAACACTGACGTCGACCTGATCGGCCGGATCGAAGCGGCGATCGGGCGGATGTGCGGGAATGTTCCGATGGTCAGCGGGAGCGAGCGAGATGCAGCGCCTTTCCGCGCTCCCAAGAGAGGCTGAGATTTTAAGAGGGGCTGAGTTTTTCATGGCTAGAGCCTCCATTGCGCACCATCGATGCGCGCAGAGCTCCAGACCTCGCCATGTCACTATTATTCGCCGCGAAGACGGCGCTCAGCGATCAACGATGCGAGAAAATTTCGGTGCATGCTATATGGTGATGCGGCGCCGGATTTCAAGGGGCGAAGGCGGGCTTATCGTTATTTGCTGCGTCGGCGGCTGGTGCGATGCGTCTGCTCGGCCTTCGCCACAACTCCATCACGGATGTCGACTCCCCGCCGTACTCGCCCGCCGCGCCGTGCGGCCGCCTACAGCGCTGGAACCGACTCCGGCATGCCATCACGGGCGTGCTTGTGAGTTCGCATCCCAAGGCTTCAACTGCTGTCACGCCCCCGCGGCGGCGAGCGCGTGGCGGGCATCGTCACGGATGCGTCCGACCATCGATTTCAGGCCGTTGGAGCGCTGCGGCGTGAGATGTTCGCGCAGCCCGAGGCGGTCGAACAATGCGAGCGCGTCGGTCGCCAGGATGTCGCGGGCGGGCTTTTGCGAATACATCGCGAATAGGACGGCGATGAGGCCGCGGACGATGTGGGCATCGCTGTCACCGGCAAAGCTCAGCACCGGCCCCGACGCGCCGGGTTTGACGTCGGTGGTGAGCCAGACCTGGCTGGCGCAGCCCTGCACCTTGTTGGCGTCGTTATGCGCCGCCTCCGGCAACGGGGGCAGCATCCGCCCGAGCTCGATGAGATAGCGATAGCGGTCGTCCCATTCATCCAGAATGGCGAAATTCTCGGTGATTTCGTCGATCGTCATGATGTCCCAGATGCGAAGCCATCGCTGCGGCCCTTGTTTACATAGGGCGCGTCGTCGCGAATGGCCATAGCTGGGACATGGAACGGCCCGCGGCGGCGCTTGGTCGCTCAGCGTTCCTGATCTTGAGCATGATCTTGTTCCGAAAAGTCTGCAACTTTCGGGATCATGCTCTGGCCGCCGGGAATTCGCTCAGATCGAGCCCTTGCGGTGCGGGCCGCGCCAGGCCGGCGCGAGGTCGGCCGACGTCAAGGTGTTTTGCGAGAGGTCGGCGGTGGTGTCCGCAGCGTCGGCAGAGCCGTTCGCCCTGGCGAGCTTTTCGCCGACGATTTGATAGAGCATCTTCGCGCCGGCCTCGGCGCGCTGGCCGAATGCGGACGCGAACTGGGCGCCTGCGGCGCAGGCTTCCGGTTGACGGTTGCAGAACTGGATCATGTCGCCGAACGTCGCGGAAGCGGCGGTCACCGCTTCCGTGGCCCCGAACCCCGTCGCCGCCGGCGCCGATTGTTTCGGGCTGAAGGTCGGCAACAGCGCGAGGACGACGCCGATCCAGAACGCCGTTCGCAAGAGGAACATCATGGTCCTGCCCTTTGTCTTTCCCCTCATCCCGTATCCCCGCGTCCCGTATAGCCGAGCCGGCTGAAAATCACGTTCGACGAGTCCGATAAATGCGCGTAAAAACTGGCGCAAATTTTACGACAATTTTATCGATCGGAACCGGACGCGGATACCTGTCAATATCGGCAATCCGGTTACCTCCCGTTCACCATGCAGCCGCCGCCGCAACGGCCTGTTCACCATGCGGGCGAATTCACGGGGCGGCGCCGGCCGATTTCGGCCCCACCGCGCCGGTTCCCTGGGCACCTCGGCCGCGTCCTTAGCATTAGCTTAATGGCCCTTTGCCACGATCCCCCAACGAGCGCGGGGTACGCGTCCTAGTGGTACGACCCAAAAAGATGGTTCCCATCTGTTTGGACAAGTCGCCCCACTACTTCAAAAAGTGGGTGGGCTGACTTGTCCCAACATTTGGGAACCAAATGTCGGGGTCAGACCACGAACGGCGGCGTGGGTCGAGGCAAGGTGAAACCGTCACAATCCATAGGGGATTATCTCGACGCGCTCGTGCATCCGTCGGCACGCCCGGATGCGCTCATGGCGGTGCGCCACCGCGCCTTCATCGCGTCGCGGATCTTCGCAGCCTGATCGCCCTCGCCGCTCTGCCGGTGTTCCTGGCGGTGCGCGGGGTTCCCAGCATTCTCGAATTCGTCGTCCTGGTCTGGATGATCGTTCCGATCGCGGCGGCCTGCTACCTGTCGCGCACCGGCCGCTACGAAAGCGCCCACGTCGTCTCCGCGCTGGCGCTGACCGGCATCGCGACCACCGTCGCGGCATATTCCGGCGGCATCAATTCGATTGCCGCCATATGGCTGGTGCTGATCCCGCTGGAAGCGGCGGTGTCGGCGTCGCGGCGCGTGGTGGCGGTCGCGGCCATGCTGGCGCTCGGTGCGGCAGCTGCTGGCGCTGGCGGAGCCGGCCGCCGACATCTCCGCGAGCACTCCGCCACGCCGGCGCCCTCGCCGCGCTCGGCATCGTGTCGGCCTTGCTCTATGCGATCGCCATCGCGCTCGGCGCCGAACGCATCGCGCGCGTCAATTCCCGGGCTGCTCGCCGCCGAGGAAGACCGCTGTCGTCTGCTCGCGGGCAACATGACCGACGTCGTCACGCGCCACGGCGACGGCGGCCGCGTGCTGTTCGCCTCGACCAATGCGCAGGCCGTCCTCGGCATCGCCGCGAGCGAATTGCAAGGGCTCGGACTGTTCGACCGCATCCACGTCGGCGACCGCCCGGCATTTCTGAGCGCGCTCTCCGATGCGGCGGCGCAGCGGGGCGACGTGCCGCGTCGAGTTCCGCATCCGCCAGGCGAAGCTCGGCGACGAAGACGGCCGTTTCGCCTGGATCGAGATGCAGTGCAAGCCGCTCGACCCGTCGCAACGGCCGAACGGCAGCTCCGCCGGTCGTGAGGTCGTGGCCGTCCTGCGCGACGTGTCGAAGCAGAAAGCCCAGCAGCAGGCCCTGATCGATGCCCGTGCCGAGGCCGAACGCGGCAATGCCGCCAAGAGCCGGTTTCTCGCCATCATGAGCCACGAGCTGCGCACGCCGCTCAACGCCATCATCGGCTTCTCGGAAATGCTGCTCAAGGCCGAGCACTTCCGCATCGATGCCGAGCGCCGGCAGGAATATGTGCGACTGATCAACGAATCCGGCTGTCACCTGCTCGGCGTGGTGAACGACATTCTCGACGTGTCGCGGCTGGAGACCGGCGATTTCGAAATCGTGCCGGAGCGGTTCAAGCCGGCGGCGGTGATCGAGGGTTGCCGCGAGTTGCTTGCGCTCAAGGCGGAGGAACTCGGCGTCGCGCTCCAATGCAAGGTGCTCGCAGGACTTGCCGGACATCGTCGCCGACAAGCGCGCCGTCAAGCAGATATTGATCAACCTCGTCGCCAATGCGCTCAAGTTCACCAACCGCGGCGGCACCGTGACCATCGAAGCCATGGTCGACCGCCAGCATCTCGTGCTGTCGGTCGAGGACACCGGGATCGGCATCGCGCCCGAGCATGTCGACCGGCTCGGCGACGCGTTCTTCCAGGTGCGCGGGGCCTACGACCGCACCCATGACGGCACCGGCCTTGGGCTCTCCATCGTCAAAGGTCTGGTGAAGCTCCATGGCGGCGACGTCGCCGTGCGCAGCCGGGTCGGGGAGGGCACGCGGGTGACGGTCCGGCTTCCGCTCGACTGCGAACGTCCGCGTGCCCCCGAACCGGTCCGTAAGATTGCGCGGCCGGGGGACGCCGAATATCCGGCCATGCCGCCGTTCGCCGCGGTTCCCGCGACACGCTTCAAGACAGCAATAAAGAAAAGTGCATGACATGATTTCCATCGGGGGGATAGCCGACTTCTGCAAAGGCAGGCTGGTGCCGCTCGTGGCCGCACGACTGCCGTCCGTGCTCCGCTTTGTGGTGAGCCATCGCCGCGACGTCATCGGCGGGATCGTCGCGGTCGGCGCGGTCACGTTGATTCTCGTCAACGGCCTGTTCATGCAGGCGGGTCCGCATCCGGCTCCGATCTTCGCGATCAAGCCGCTCCCGGTGGTTTCGAACGAACCGACCGGAGCGGTGCTACCGCGCCCGCGCCCGGCGGCGACCCCGATCGTGAAATTCGATCCGGTGCCGCTGCCGCGTCCGCGGGTTCAGCCGGCCAATCTGCACATCGACCCCATCGCCGATCTCATCAATCCGGCCCAGACAAAGCCTCTAAGCGCGATCCAGCACGCGCTCAACGAATACGGCTATGGTCCGGTCAAGGCGAGCGGCGTCTATGACGACGCCACCCGTGTGGCGATCACGCGGTTCGAGAAGGACCACAATCTGCCGGCGACCGGGCAGGTCACGCCGCGCTTCAAGCGCGAGCTGAGCGTCGCCACCGGCCGCCCCCTGGATTGATTTGCCACCGGGGCCGTGCGCGCATATGCATCGACCATGCGTCTGAAATCGGGAATCTGGGTCGCGGCCTATGTAAGGCGTTGCAATGTCGAGGGGCTGTTCGCGGCAGTGCGCCGGCGCGGCGCCGAGGAGGCGGGCGCGATCTTCATCAAGGTCAATCGCCTCGATGGAACGGCCGATCTGTACGGGCCCGCGCCGCAATCCTCATTCGGGGAGCAGAGCCCTTCCGATCGCGCCTTCAGCGCCGCCCTCACGACGATGCCCGCCGCCGAGGAGCAGGTGGAGGCCTATCTTGCCAAACAGGTCCGGTTCGATCCGGACCTCTGGATCATCGAGAGCGAAGATCGCGCCGGGCGGCACTTTCTCGATCAGATCGTGAAGTGACGCTGCGCTCCTGGATGCGCTCGGACAGGGCGCCGAACCGCGCCCGCAAACCGAGGGCCGGCCGCTCGCGCTCGGCCGCGGCGGCGGGGAAGCGCGCTGCCGTCGTCAATGCTCCTTCGTTGCGCCGCGCTTCGTCGCGCCACAGCGACATCAGCCGGACGGCCGCCCCGCGATCGAGCTCGTAGGCGAGATTGGTCAGGTCGAACACCCGCTCGACGGAGTGGCCGATGGCGGGATTGACCAGCAGAAGTATGCGCTGCAGGACGGCGATGGGCATGTGCACGGCTATGGCCGCGACCACGATGGGCTCGCCCGAGGGATCGTTGACGATCCGCTCGCACAGGCTGCGGGGAAGATCGAGGAGGCGCTCGAATTCGCGAATGAATTCGCCGATCCGGCCCTGCAGGGCGGCCGCGTCGAGCCGGTCATAGTCCGCCCGTGCGATGTCCTGCATGGCCGCCGGGCTGCGGCCCTCGCAACTCTTCGCGATCAGTTCCAGCAGTTTGCGCCGCTCGGTGGCGGTTGCGACGAAAAACGCCTCGCCCCATTCGGCGGACGCACGCGCGTCGGCCGAGGCGACGGCTGCTCCAGGTGCGGACGCCGCGCCCGCCGTCGGAATGGGGGCGCTTGCCGCCACGGACGGGTTCTCGCTCGCTGGCGACGCGGACGGCGAGAGCCGCCCGGAAAGTTCGATCGGGGCAGTGGGGTGGCCGCGCAGGATGCCGGCGACGGCCTCGCGAGTCGTCTCGTCGACGGCGTCGATGAGACGCTGCGCCAGCTCGGCATATTGCCGCTTTTCCTCCTCGGTATGGGTGGCGCGCTCCACATAGAGCGCGGTCAAGGCGAGGAGCAGCCGAGCCTTGATGTCGTTGCCGGGACGGTCGGCCAATCCGACCAGGTTTTTCTTGTTGATTGCAGCAGCACTCACGCAGTCCCCCATGGATCCGGACCAGGAGTCCGGAGTTCGGAATCTGCGCTCGTTTATAGCGTCGGCGCGTTAGCGCCGCGTTAACCTGAACGATGCCCTAATCAGGCCGAGATCGCCGGTCGCCGGCTCACCTGTCGTCCGCCGGGTCCGGCACGACGAGATAGATCAGCACCATCAGGATCGTCACGAAGAAGCGGAACGCGTCGGGCACGCCGTTCCATTTCTGCGACATCCACATGCCGAACCACTCGCCGCCTATCGACATGAATCCGACCTGCCAGACGAGGAAGCCGAGCGTCAGGCCCGCGACCGCAATCCCCTTGGCGTGATTGAAAGCTGCGGCGTCGCCGCTGGCGAGGAACAGCCGGACCGCGCCGATCCAGCACAGGATCGCCGTCAGCGTTTCGGCGGCAATGATCAGCACGTAGCCGGCATTTTGCAGCGTCGGATTGTCGATGGCGCGGTATTTTATCGTCGTCGTCGGAAACACCGTGTCCATCGAGAAGACATGCTGCACGAAAACCAGGTTGGTGCCGTAGTCGGTGATGTTGCCGAAGGCGACAAGGCTCGCAAACAGCGCGATCGCCGCAACCGCCGCGGTTTTCGACAGGCGAACGATCCGCATTTTGGCCTTCCCGGTAGAGTTGGAGCATGATCCCGAAAAGTTGCAGACTTTTCGGACAAGGATCATGCGCAAAACATTAGAGCATGACCCCGAAAAGTTGCAGGCTTTTCGGACAAAGATCATGCGCAAAACATTTGAGCATGATCCCGAAAGTTGCAGCCTTTCAACGCAAAAGGCCCCGGCGAACCGGGGCCTCGATGCTGCGCCTTGTAAACTGATATCACCAGTAGTTCGGGGCGAAGCGCCAGTTCACGCCTGCCTTGAACTCGTTGATGTGCTGTGCGTTCTGGATGGCGGGCACGATGCCGATGGCCGGACCGCCGGGCAGGATGGAGCCGTTGATTGCCACGGTCCGGTTGCCGAAGTCGAGATAATCGTACTCCGCCTTGACCGACCAGTTCTGCCAGAACGCCCATTCGATGCCGGTGCCCACGGTCCAACCGGTCTGGGTAGACCCGCCACCGGTGCCCGAGAACAGCGTTCCGCCACCGGTGACGCCCCAGGTGTCGGTGTAGTTGGTGTTGGCCCAGGCGACGCCGGCCTTTCCGTACAGCAGGAAATTGTTGTGCGCGATGCCGACCCGGCTGGTCGCGGTCGCGATCCAGTTGGTGTCCGCGGTGATCGACCGGGTCAGCACGCCCGGGGGAAGCAGAGGAGCGCCGAAGCTCGTGGTGCTCGTCCCGTTGACGCCGCCCCACGTGATGTCGCCTTCCCAGCCAACCACGAGATTGCCGAACTGGTAATTCGATCCGCCCTCGACGCCGCCGATGAAGCCGCTCGAGTTGGTCGTCTGGATCGCCGGCACGCCGACCAGTGTTCCGAGAACGCCGAGACCGGGATCGGCGATGTCATTGGTCGCCCAGGCGCCGCCGAGGACGCCGCCGATATACATGCCGCTCCAATCGTAAGTCGCAACCGGCGCAATTGCCCGCAGCGGCATGTCCGCCGCCATAGCCGAACCCGCCGCCGCCATGATCGCCGTGACGGCGACACTCGCTAGTAGATGTTTCACGATACCCTCCCGTGTTGCCCCAATGAAAAAATTGTAGCGTGGATAAGGCGGATTAGAAAATTCGATTCAGATTCGTCGTAAATGAACCGTAATTGTTTTCCGGTCTGGTAATAACTGTCGGATAAGCGGCAGAAGACCGGCAATTCCATTATTGCGCGAGGGGAAAAGTTTTCGACTTTCCGACGCCCGGTGCTTGCATCGATACTCAGTACTCCCCGCTCCTGCGCATCCACGATGAAGGATCGAGTCCGCTAACAATCCGTCGCTTCAGGGGAGGTTTGCTCGTGCCGGCCGAGACGGCGACCGCGTGTGCCGGCGGACGTTTGCGGCGCCCTGGCCTGCGGCTTGCAGATGTCAGGAGTCCCGGACCGGTTCGGTGCTTTCGACCCTTCGATTTTTTAACGAGCCATTAACCATGACGGGTGCAAATCGCTTTGGGCATTGAAACGTCGATGTGTCTTCGATTCGCTGTCGTCCGGGAGAGGTTATGGGCACGGTCGTTCTGTTTGCGGAGGCGCGGCGCGCGGTGCACCAGAATCAGCCGCCGGTGCAGGCCGGCTCGGCGAGCGTGGTCATTCTTCCGGTGATCCGGATCGAGCGCGAGGAAACCCGTTTGTCGGGTACGTTGACGGGAAATTCCAAGCCGCGATCTCCCCGCAAGCGCCGCAGGCGTGCGACGCGGACATAAGTCGGGGCAATCGCCGGTCCGGCAGACAGCGCGATTTCCGGCTCGGCTTTCTTCTCAATCCCGGCCGCGCCCGCCTGCCGCGGCGCGTTCAGCTGCGCGGTCTCATTGCGGCTTGCATTGCGCGCCGGTCAACGCGGCGGTCGCGGTCGGCAGCAGGCTCGGCTCCGGGCTGAAGGCGCGGGCCACGATCAAGCCGGTCATGGTTGGCGATTCCACGATCAGCCGGTCGGCCGCCGTCACGTCTTCGTCGTCGGGCATGTCGTCGCGCTGCTTGGTGGTCATCAGATCGAGCTCGATGGCACGGCGGCCGGCGGAGCGATCATTGATGGCGTAATAGGCGATGTCGTAGCGGGTGTAGAAGGTGACGGAGGTATAGGCTTGGCTCAGCGGCACCGAGAGCTTGACCGGTCCCTTGCTGAGGTCGTAGCGGCACACCGCGGCGACGAAGGCCGGATCCATGAACGGCATGGTGGAATCAGCCGGAGTGGGGGCGGGCAGCAGCTTGAAGCCGTTGACGGGGCCGAGGGGAGCGAGCCGCGCATAGGCGTCCTGGGTCGCGGTGCGCGGCAGCAACATGATGCTCGCGAGGTGGACGACGCCGCCCAACACCAATCCACCGACGATCCACAACAGCCATCGGATCATGTGCATTTCCCCGACGAGGTGAGGGTCGGCATCGGCGCTTCGCGGCCCGCGCGGGTCGCGATGCCCAGCGACGTATCGTAGAAGCGCATGACCAGCAGGTAGCGCTCCACCCCGCCGGTGGGCAGCCAGTTTCCGGGGCGGGCGCGGGGCGAGACCACCACCTCGAAATCGCCGCTGCGATCGCGTACCAGCTCCTGGCTGGTGAACCCGAACCGCGAGAGCGAATTGGCGACCAGGCTTCCGGACGGAGTATAGAGCGTCAGAGTGAAGTAGCGCGCCGGGGGCGTGGTGCCGCGCACCACCACATCGCAGCGCCCGTCGAGCGGGCGGCCGGCATCATCGTCTCGCGCAGTGAAGGTGATTCCGTCTCCGACGCCGATCGGCAGTTCGCCATTGCGCGCGATTGCGGCACGCGAATAGGGGTCGACGCCGGCGGTGCCGCGGCGCGGGTCGGCTTTCCAGGCGCCGAGAGAAAGCGCGCCGAACGACAGGTTGCCGGACAGCGCAAACCACGTCGAGCCGAGGCCGATCGCCCCGGCAACGATGAACGAGAACAACAATCCAATGAGCAGTCGCACCTTCAGACCGGCCTCGGCAGGAATGCTGGATGTGGCGTTGCAGCCCGGTTCGGTCGCCGCGCCGTTTCCACGTTCAATGTCTCAAACTTACAACATGATCCCGAAGAGTTGCAGACTTTTTCTGTTGCGACCACGCGCGGGAACAGTTGATCGGAGCATTCTCGATCGGTCTGCGGCTGATCACGGGGCTCAATTGGAAGCCGCCGCCACATCTCCGACCTTGTTGTCGGCCCGCTTCGGCGGGGTCGGCGTCGTCGTCGCGGCCGGCGCATCTGGAGGCGGCGGGACTGCGACCATGGCGCGGCCGGCTTCGTCCATCAGCCGTTCGACCCGAAGCAGAGCCTGGACGCCCTTATTGGTGAGCATGACCGGGCGCAGCGCCTCGTTCTTGTTGTTTTCGAGGATGGGACCCACGGTAGCCGAGTTGGGTCCCAGGCCGGTGATGTTCTTGAGTTCGATGCCCTGATGGGCATAGGCCATGATTTCGTGCCAGGTCTGCGCCGGCAACGAACCGCCGGTCATGCGGTTGAGCGGGCTGTAATCGTCGTTGCCGTACCACACGCCGCACACGAAATTGCCGGTGTAGCCGACGAACCAGGCGTCGCGGTAGGAGTTGGTGGTGCCGGTCTTGCCCGCGGACTTCATGCCGTCGAGGATGGCGCGCCTGGCGGTGCCTTCCTCGACCACCTTGCTCATCATGAAGGCCATGTCGGATGCGACCTGCGGGCTGATCGCGAAAGTCGGCTTCTTGCCGTCACGGTCGAACCGCCAGATGGTGTCGCCGGTGCCGGAGCGCACTTCCAGGATGGCGTGGGGCGTCACCGCCATTCCCTTGTTGGGGAAGGTCGCGTAAGCGACGGTATGCTCGAGCACGTTGACCTCGTCGGCGCCGATCGGCAGCGACGGCGTGTCCGGCAGCGGCGAGCGGATGCCGAACCGCCGCGCGGTCTGGACGATCATGGCGCGACCGATCTTGGGATTTCCCTTGCCGAGCGCGATCGACAGCTTGACCGGAATGACGTTGATGGAGCGGGTGATCGCCTGCGTGAGCGTGATCGAGCCAGAATAGGATCGTCCGTAATTCTGCGGGCACCAGTTGCCGATGCACACTGGCCCGTCGACGACGACCGATGTCGGCTTGAAGCCGTTCGCCAGCGCCGTGGCATAGACGTAGGGCTTGAACGAGGAGCCGGGCTGGCGCAACGCGTCGGTCGCGCGATTGAACTGGCTCGTGTTGTAGTCGACGCCCCCCACCATGGCGCGTACCGCGCCGTCGAGATCGGCGAGCACGGCCGCCGCCTGCTTGGCATGGTAATCGCGGCCGAACTGGCGGATCTGGTTTTCCACCGCGTCTTCCGCGTTGCGCTGCAGTCCCGGGTCGAGCGCGGTCCGCACCACGAAGGCGCGGTCCGTTATCGATCGCGGGAATGTATCGACGAGCTTCTTCATCTCGTCGAAGGCCCAGTCGAGGTAATAGCCGGGCGCGCCCTCGTCGCGGCGGTCGATGGCGCGGGCCGGATTGCGGCGGGCGCCGAACACCTGGCCTTCGGTCATGAACCCGGCTTCGACCAGATTGTCGAGCACGACGTTGGCGCGGCCGCGGGCCGCCGGCAGGTTGATATGCGGCGCGAACTTGGTCGGCGCCTTGAACAATCCCGCGAGCATCGCCGCTTCGGCGAGGTTGACCTCGCGCGCCGACTTGCCGAAGTAGAAATTCGCCGCCGCGTCGACGCCGAATGCGCCGCCGCCCATATAGGCGCGGTCGAGATAGAGCTTGAGGATCTCGTTCTTGGTGAGGCGCGTTTCGAGCCACAGGGCGAGGAACGCCTCCTTGACCTTGCGCTCGATGGTTCGCTCGTTGCTCAGGAACAGGTTCTTGGCGAGCTGCTGGGTGATCGAGGATCCGCCCTGGACGACGCCGCCGGCGCGCGCATTGGTGATCACGGCGCGGAACGTGCCGGGAATGTCGATGCCGAAATGCTCGTAGAAGCGTCGGTCCTCGGTGGCGAGCACAGCCTTGATCAGGTGGTCCGGCAATTCGTTGAGCGGAACCGAATGGCTGTGCTTGATGCCGCGGCTGCCGACCTCGTTGCCGTAGCGGTCGAGGAATGTGACCGCGAGTTCGGACTTCTTCAGCCAATCCTCGTCGGAGGTCTCGCGGAACGCCGGGCCGGCGAGCGCCAGCATCAGCACCAGGCCGCCGAGGCCCATGGAGGCGGCCTCCGACAGCGGCTCGACGACGAGCCAGCGCCGCCATCCCGCCACGTGGAACCGGTCCATGAAATCGCGGTAGCGCTCGAAGCCCTCGCGCGCCAAGAGACCGCCGCGGAACAGGCCGAAATCCAGGCGGGCATCGAGATCGAGCAGGATATTCTTGAAACGGGCGACGAGCCCCGGCTTCGGAAGGGTCAACCCATCCCCGCCCGGCTGGTCGCTGCCGGGCAGACTCTGGCCTGGGGCGCCCTGGTCCGGCTTGCCGTCGTTCGGAACTTGATCCTGCACGGTCGCTCCGTTACTGACCGGGTTGAACGATCCAAACTCTGTCAAAAGTGTCTAGCCCATGAGCATCGCCGGGCCAATGACAGATAAGCCGGAACATGAACATTTGTTGGCGCGCGCGTGGCGAATTCGCGCCGGACTCACGTTGTGCCGGAGAGTTGTTGAGATTTCAACTGCTTGAAGGCTGATCCAGACGAAAAATTCAGTTTGGTGGCGGCCCTGCATCAGGCTAGATCGGGCGCGCCTGTGACCCCGGCGGAGCCTACAACGGCACGAGGAGAGGCCGATGGACGAAAAGCCGTTTTGGCGCCGCAAGACCCTGGCCCGCATGACCAAGGCGGAATGGGAGAGTCTGTGCGACGGCTGCGGCCGCTGTTGCCTCAACAAGATCGAGGAGGAGACGAGCGGGCGCATCTATTACACGGATATCGGCTGCAGGCTGCTCGACGGAGCTACCTGCCGTTGCCGGGACTATACGAACCGCAGCGAGCAGGTCAGCGATTGCGTCCAGCTCAGCCCCGCCAATATCGGCGAACTGAAGTGGCTGCCGCCCACCTGCGGCTATCGCCTGGTGGCGGAGGGCCGCGACCTCTACTGGTGGCATCCCCTGGTATCCGGCGACCCCGACACCGTTCATGCGGCCGGCGTGTCGGTGCGCGGCCGGGTCGGCCTGTCCGAGGACGATCTCGGCGACCAGGACTACGAGGACCACGTCGTCTCCTGGCCGCTGCGCGTGCCGGCCGCGGCGCGGGGGAAGCGGCGGCCTTGAGGATCGCGGGCGCCCGATGTTCCCGGTGAATTCGGCGCTGCGGGACGCCCCTGCGGCCCAATTCCTCATACCACCCGCGCGGCATGCGGCATTGAAAAGGCGGCGGCGGCGCGGCATATGCTGCCTCCGACCTTCATCCATCCCCTTCCCGTGAAACCGCATGGCGGCTCCGGAAACGTGAGAAGACAATGACTTGTCCGCCCGCCCCCCGCACCGACGGCGCCCGGAGTTCCGATCCGGCGACAGCCGCCGGTGGCGAGCCGGGTGGGGTTGCACCTATCCCGTTCCACGCCCCGCTTCCGCAGGCTGCGGTCAACAAGATCATCGCCGGCATCATGCTCGCCATGTTCCTCAGCGCGCTGGAGCAGACCATTGTCGCCCCTGCCTTGCCGACCATCGGCGTTCATCTCGGCGACATCGAGAACCTGTCTTGGGTGGTCACGGCGTACCTCCTCGCCGCGACCGCGGTGACGCCGCTGTTTGGCAAGCTGTCCGACATCTACGGCCGGCGCAGCATCCTCCTGACCGGCGTGACGATCTTCATCGTTGGCTCGATCGCCTGCGCGCTGGCGCCCACCATGTGGGCGCTGATCGCGGCGCGCGCCCTGCAGGGCATCGGCGGCGGCGCCATCCTGCCGATCGCCCAGACCATCATCGCCGACCTGGTGTCGCCGCGCGAACGGCCGCGCTACCAGAGCTATTCGGCGGTCATGTTCATGATCGCGAGCGTCATCGGCCCGGTTCTCGGCGGCGTGCTCACCGATCGCGTCCACTGGTCCCTGATCTTTTGGATCAACGTGCCGATGGGCGCCGTCGCGCTTTTCATGACGTACCACGCGCTGCAAAAGCTGCCGCGCCACGAGCGCCCGCACAAGCTCGATATCGTCGGCGCCGCCTTGCTGGTGGGCGCGGCGGTCGTGCTGATGCTGGCGATGACGTGGGGCGGGTCGCGCTATCCGTGGGTGTCCTGGCAGACCCTTGCCATGATCGCGGCGTCGACGGTGCTTTGGGGCCTGTTCGCATTGCGGCTCGCCACCGCGGAAGAGCCGCTCATCCCACCCGCCGTGCTGCGCGAGCCGGTGGTGACGCGGATCGTCGTGGCGGCCTTCTTCAGCATCGGCGCCATCATCGGGCTGTCGATCTACGTCCCGCTCTATCTGGAGCTGGTGCTCGGCGCGTCGCCTTCGGTGTCCGGCCTCGCCCTCATCGCCTTTACCGCCGGCACTGTGACCGGCGCGTTCGCAGCGGGCCGCTCCCTCGGCCACAGCCGGCATTATATGCGCCTGCCGATGGCGGGCCTCGCGATCGGGATAGCGAGCCTCGCGGTCATGGCGGCGATGCCGATGGGGTTGGGGCTCGCCGGCGTGTCCTGCTTGCTTGCCCTGTGCGGTGGCGGGATCGGGACCATGTATCCGGTGACCACCGTGCTGATCCAGAATGCCGTCCTGCCGCACCAGTTCGGCGTCGTCACCGGGACGCTGAACTTCTTCCGGCTGCTCGGCGGTACCATCATCGTCGCCGCCCTCGGCGCCATCGTGCTCACCAAGGTCGATGCGTCCGGCGGCCTCGTCGCCCTCGACCTCCTGGCGAAAAGCGGCGTGCAGCCCGACGCGGATTTCGCCTCGGTGTTCTCGTGGGTCTTCGTCGCCGCCGCACTGTGCCTCGCCATCGCTCTCTTCTGCCTCGCCAATACCGAGGAGCGCCCGTTGCGCGGCCCGGCGCCGCCGGCGCCTTCGCGCGAGGCCGCGCCGATCGCCGCCGAGTAGCGTCGTGGCGAGCCAACCAGCCGAGGTTCCGCCGGCTGCGATTTCCGCGCCGCCGGCCCGGCCGCTCAGCTATATCGAGGTGCGCCGCATCATCACGGGAATGATGCTGGCGATGTTCCTCGCCGCGCTCAACCAGACCATCGTCGCAACGGCGCTGCCGACCATCGGCCGCGATTTCGGCGATTTCGAAAACCTGCCCTGGGTCGTCACCGCCTTTCTCCTGACCTCGACCGCGGTCGCGCCGCTCTACGGCAAGCTGAGCGATATTCACGGCCGACGCGCCATGCTGATGACCGCGCTCGGCCTGTTCACGGCGGGCTCGGTCATGTGTGCGCTCGCGCCCAACATGCTGGTGCTGAGCCTCGGTCGCGCCGTGCAGGGGATCGGCGGCGGCGGCATCATGCCGCTGGTCCAGACCGTCATCGCCGACGCGAGCACGCCGCGCGAACGCGGCCGCTACCAGGCGTTGATCGGCACGATCTGGGTGAGCGCCGGCATTTCCGGGCCGCTGGTCGGCGGGGTCATCGCCGAACACCTGCCGTGGTCGATGATCTTCTGGCTCAACGTGCCGCTCGGCATCGCCGGCGCGGTGATGATCAACACCGCCCTCAAGAACCTGCCGCGGCACGACCGCAAGCACCAGCTCGACCTGATCGGCGCCGCGCTGATGGTGATCGCGGCGGTGGCGCTGCTGTTGGCGCTCGCCTGGGGCGGCACGCGCTATTCCTGGATGTCGCCTCAGATCGGGCTACTGCTCGCCGCCTGCGTGCTGTTCACGGCGCTGTTTGCCTGGCGGCTGAGCCGCGCGCCGGAACCGTTCCTGCCGCTGCCGATCCTCGCCGACCCCGTGGTCCGCGCCGGCACCCTGGCAAGCGCGTGCGCGGTCGGCGCCTCCCTCGCGCTCACCATCTACCTGCCGCTCTACTTCCAGGTCGTGCACGAGCTCTCGGCTGCCGTCTCGGGGCTCGCCCTCATCCCGCTGGTGGTGATGTCGACGCCGGGATCGATCATGTCGGGCCGGGCGCTCAGCCATGTCGAGCACTACAAGCGTCTGCCGATCGCGGCGCTGTGCTTTGCGATCGCGGCGATCTCGCTCATCGCGCTGTGGCCCACCGCGCCGCTGTGGCTGGTGCTCATCGCGCTCACCATCGTCAGCATGGGATGCGGCAGCACCTACCCGGTCTGCACCGTGAGCGTGCAGAACGCGGTGCCCCCGCACCAGGTCGGGACCGCGACCGGAGTGATGAACTTCTTCCGCGCCCTGATCAGCGCGCTGGAGGTCGCCATTCTCGGCGCCATCGTGGTCGCGGGCTTCGGGGTCGGCGTCGAACGCGGCCGCGGCGCCGACGTCGTTGTCCAGGCGGCGAACGCGCTGGGTTCCGACGTACCCCGCGTGTTCGGCTGGATGTTCGCCACCGCCGGGCTGTTTCTCGTGATCGGCGTGGTGGCGCTCATCCTCATGGAAGAACGGCCGCTGCGGGGGCCGGCGGCGGCATCGTGAGCCCGTTCGCCACCGCACGACCTCGAACCGTTGCGGAAAGCATTTTGGTATCTACATCTTGCCGGTAGTCCACGGTGGCAGCGCCGGCAAAGCCATCGTTCTCAACCGCCGAAAGAAACCCATGTCCGCCTTCGCGCTCCTGCTCAACATTTTGTGGATCGCCTTCGGCGGCCTGTACATGGCGGCCGGCTGGGTCCTCGCCGCCATCATCATGGCGATCACCATCGTCGGCCTGCCGTGGACGCGGGCGGCATTCAATATCGCCCTCTACACGCTGATGCCGTTCGGCCAGAAGGCGGTCAATCGCGCCGAATATACCGGCGTGGAGAATGCCGGCACCGGACCGCTCGGGATGATCGGCAACATCATCTGGCTGGTGCTGGCCGGCTGGTGGCTGGCGCTGGGACACCTCGTCACCGCCATCCTCCTCGCCGTCACCATCATCGGCATTCCCTTCGCCTGGGCGCATTGGAAGCTTGCCGGCGTCGCGCTGTGGCCGATCGGCAAGATGATCGTGCCGGCAGACGATGCGCCGCTGCGATACTACGGCCCGCACTGAGGGGGATCAGGGCCGGGGCCGGTCGGGCGACTTGTGCATGGCCTCCAGCAATTCGGCGAGCATCTTGCGCAGGCCGTGGGTCTGATCGACCAGATGGAGGATCACGCCCACGCCGGCGTTGTTGACTTCCAAGTCCTCTTTCAGATCCCGGATCAACTCGGCGCGCGCCACGTCGGCGTCGGTGAAGGTGACCTCCGGATCGGAACCGCTCGGAATGATCCATTCCTCCGCGATCCACATTTCCAGCGTGTCGTGGTCGAGCCGCGCCCGCAGCAGGAACTCGTGCCTGGTGATCGTCATGGCTGCATGTCCCGGCGAGGATCGTAGGTCTTCCCTGCCTCCCAATTCGACACGAACGTGTCGAGCGCGGGGTCGGGCGGGTCGGGAAGCATGACCTTGAGCTTGA
Source organism: uncultured Alphaproteobacteria bacterium (assembly GCA_963791375.1). Classification (GTDB taxonomy): domain Bacteria; phylum Pseudomonadota; class Alphaproteobacteria; order Rhizobiales; family Xanthobacteraceae; genus JAJPKK01. Next base: position 465,722 of record CAWBSI010000023.1, on the reverse strand, counting down.
CGAACTCATCGCCATGCCCGCCGCCCTGACGCGAGACGCCTTTGCCTCTCAGCCGCAGGACGCTGCCGGTATTGGAGTGCTTTGGCACCGTCATCGTGACTGGGCCCGACGGGGTAGGCACATTGATCCGCCCGCCGAGCACCGCCTCCGTCAACGTCACCGGGATTTCGACGTGGATGTCGTCGCCCTCCCGGGTGAAGAAACGATGCGGCTTGATCGAGATTTCCACCAGCGCATCGCCCGCTTCGCCCTTGCCGCGGCCGGCACCGCCCTTGCCGCGCAGCCGCAGAACCTGCCCTTCCTGGATTCCGGGCGGAATTTTCACGTCGAGCGTTCCGCCCTGCGGCAGGTCCAACCGGATTGCTCCGCCATTGACGGCGTCGAGGAATTCCACCTGCAACCGATAGCTGATGTCCGGTCCCCGCGCGTTCGCGCGCGCATGCGCCTGTTGCCTGAGAAATTCGGCGAGGATGTCGTCGGATTCCGCGAAGTCGGCGAAGCCCGAGGCGTTTCCGTAAGGCGAATCCGATTGAGATGCATAGTCCTTGTAGAAGCGCTGGCGCGGCCGTTCGGCCCCGGTGGCGTCGATCTCGCCATCGTCATAGCGCTGACGTTTTTCCTTGTCCGACAGGAGATCATAGGCGCTCGCTACATCCTTGAACCGCGCCTCGGCTTCGCGATTGCCGGGATTGAGATCGGGGTGGAGCTTTTTCGCGAGACCCCGGTAGGCCTTGCGAATGTCCTCGAGCGAAGCGGAGCGGTCCACGCCGAGAACGTCGTACGGGTCTTCCATGGTGTGCCCTTGGTGATGGCAGGTGGTTGGCGAGAGCATAATCCCGAAAAGTTGCAGACTTTTCGGACAAGATCATGCTCAAAATCAAAGACTTCAGACCGCGAACCGATTCAATTCGATCGGATCGCGGTCTAAGAACACACAATTTCGAGTGGGACAAGCGCAGGTGTTGAAATATCGAAGCCGCCGCGTGTCCGCGGCCGCCTGGCATCCGGCGTCATCCGATCAGGCTTCGTCCTTTCGCCGCGTCGAAGTTCGCGGGTCGATCACTTCCGCGCCTGATCGAAATATCTCAGATCGGGCGGCCGCTGCCCCTTCTGGCCCGGCATCAGGTAGCCGTCCGCGCTGAGAAAATAGTTCTCCTTGCCGATCGCGACGTGATTGTTGGCTTCGTTGCAATCATACTCGTTCCAAATCGGATTGCGCTCGCGCCTGTAGCTCTTCGTCACCGTCCACGGGCGCGTCAGCGCGTGGTCGATGGTCGTGATCTCGTCGCGAAGGATATCCGGATTGGCCTTGTCGAGGAAAATCCTCTCCTTGACCACGGTCTGGTTGTCCTCGTGGAGGGGAAGGCCGTCCACGTCGAAATCGCGAGGACCCTTGAAGTGGCTGGTCTCGACTTCGAGCACGTCGTAGCGCCCGTCGCCGTCCTCATCGATCCACTTGCCGGTGGAGTAGCCTGCGAAGGCCGGCTCGATAATGTCCGGCCGGGTGCGTCCGTCGGTGTAAATTCGACGCGGCATGACATATTCAGACATTATGTATGTAATATTGGGCTGAATGACGATTTCGATCGGATAGACGGCGGTCATGATCCGCGGCATGCCCGACGTTCTGCAGGTGAACCGCCTGTCATTGCCGTGGCCGCCGGCGGCCTGGGCCGCCAGGCTCGCGTCGAAAACGGCCTGATACTCCGGGGTCAGCGGCGCCTGTTGTCCGCGGCTTTGGGGCTTGCTGGGGTCCCACTGGACGCCGCCGATTCTGATCCACTGGCTCGAGAAGTCGGGGTACTTGGATTCGTCGTGGGCCCGGGCGACGCCGATCGTCATACTCAGTGAAATCGCCGTGGCGAAGATGCTGATTGCATTTCGATAGAGCATGATGTCCTCCCGTCATCGTACCGATTATCGCATTTGCACTCCGTAGATGATCCTCCGCCTTCGCGTCGCGGAGGCAGGGCAGGGTTGTTCGACACGGCCCTGGGCAGTGGTCGGCCCGGCCTACGGCCGGGCCTGCTGGGATACGATCAGACGGCCGGTTACCGCTTGGTTTCGAGCCACTTCTTCGATGCCGCTTCGTCCATAACCGGCGTCACCTTGTCGGGATCGATGCGCACCATGATGTAGCTGATGTGGTCGTCGATCTTGGTGAACTGGTGTCCGGTGCCGGCCGGAATGATGACCACGTCGCCAGCCTTGAGCTGATAGGTGACGCCATTGCGAATCGACTCGGAATTGTTGCCGGGCCCGTTGAACAGGCGCACCGTCTCCGCCGTCGCGGGACGCCGCTTCTTGTCGACGAGGTCCGGACCCAGCACCAGCGTGCCCGAGCCGTCGACGACGTGATAGACCTCGCTCACCAGGTCGTGTTCGGCCACGGACTCCTTGCCCGGCGCGTCGAGCTTGCCGCGATACACCATGCCGATGGCGACGTGGGCCTTGCCGATGTCGACGTCGCGCACCTGCTGGTCGACCCGCTTCTCGGCAATCGCCTTCTTGACGTAGGACTGCAGTTCGTCGACCGGAATATACGTGCCCGGGCACATCGTGCAGCTCGGCTGCGGATTGTCGCCTTGCGCGTTGAGCGGGGTGACGAGGCAGCCGGCCGCGAGTAGACCCAAAATCATCTTTTTCATGTTGTTCCTCCCGATTGTCGTGATGCAGCGCTTATTGGCCCAGTTTTTTTGATCGGCTGGCGTTCCATCTGCGGAACCTGACATCGAGCCGAGTGTACAATGAGAGGATTGCCTCTCCAAGCGGGTTGCTCTCCAGGCGGGTTGAAAGTGTAAGCGGGCATCGCCGTCGCAGCGAGACTACGCTCGGCCTGTTGATGCGGTGCAACGACGAAACAGCCGGGAGAGACATCACCTTTCCCGTTCCGCGCGCGCCGGCAATGGTGTACGTTTCTCGAAGCGATCCGACTGGGACGATAGCGCTTCGACACAAGCCGCAAACAAGCGGCGCTTGCGCAAGTGGTCTGACCCCAACATTTGGTTCCCAAATGTTGGGAACAGTCAGCCCACTCGCTTATTGAAGTGGTGGGGCGACTTATCCAAACAGATGGGAACCATCTGTTTGGATCGCACCACAGGGAGGATGGGCGATGCTTTACCCAAACACGATGGGCGCGGTGGCGCGCAAGACGGCGCCGCTGGTGGCGGCGCTGATGATGGCCTTCGGCGTCGCCGCGGCCGCGGAAGACGGAAAGTATCCGGACTGGAAGGGGCAGTGGAACCGGCAGCGCGTGCCGGGCGTCGCCGGCCAGCCCTCTTTCGATCCGAACAAGGCGTGGGGCAAGGGGCAGGAGGCCCCGCTGACGCCGGAATATCAGGCGGTGCTGGAGGCCAATCTCAAGGCCCAGCGCGACGGCGGTTTCTTCGACTGGAGGGGCGCGTCGTGCCGCGGCTTCGGCATGCCCCTGGTGATGTATGCGTTCCAGCCGATGGAATTCATCATCACTCCGGAAACCACCTACGTGCTGGTCGACTGGGTCGAGCACACCCGCCGCATTTACACCGACGGCCGCGACTGGCCCAAGGAGATCGACCCGACGCTCATGGGCTATTCCATCGGCAAGTGGCTCGATACCGACGGGGACGGGCGTTTCGACACGCTGGAAGTCGAGAGCCGCGGCTTCAAGGGCCCACGCCATTACGACGCCTCCGGGCTGCCGCTGCACCATGACGACCAGTCGGTCTTCAAGGAGCGGATCTACCTGGACAAGACCAACAAGGACGTCATGCGGAACGAGATCACGGTGTTCGATCACGCCTTGACGCGGCCCTGGACCGTGACGCGGGGCTACGTCCGCAATACAGACCCGCAGCCGCAATGGCCTGAGTTCATCTGCGCCGAAGGCAATGGCCACATAGCCATCGGCAAGGAGAACTATTTCCTGAGCGCCGACGGCCTGCTGATGCCGTCGCGCAAGGGACAGGAGCCGCCGGACGCGCGCTACTTCAAGCAGACGAACGCCGGCACGGCGGCCCGAAGCTCCGCCGCTCAGTGATTGTCGACCCACGCCGGCCCCGTCGGGCCAAACGGGTCGGTTGCGTCGAGATCGCGATTGCGTCGCGAGGGTGCCTGATTCGAACTTGGGAGTCGGCGACACCGCTTGGTCGTGCTTTGACCAGACAATGGCCGGCTCACAACGAGGCGAGGAGGACGAGATGGCCACGACAATCACATACGGGACGATGTCCGAATCCGAGCACACCACGCAACTGCGCCGGGCCGTCGTCGCGTCGACCATCGGCACCGCCATCGAATGGTACGACTTCTTCATTTATGGCACCGCCGCTGGACTGATCTTCGGCAAGCTCTTCTTTCCCAACGAAGATCCATTGACGGGAACGCTCGCGGCATTCGGCACCTATTTCATCGGCTTCGTCGGGCGGCCCATCGGTGCTGCGATCTTCGGTCATTACGGCGATCGCATCGGCCGCAAGGCGACGCTCATCGCCACACTCCTCTGCATGGGCATCGCCACCTTCCTCGTCGCATTCGTGCCGACCTACGAGTCGATCGGCATCTGGGGCGCCGTCATCCTGACGGTGCTGCGCGATGATTCAGGGCATCGGCGTCGGCGGCGAATGGGGCGGGTCGGTGCTGCTGGCGATGGAGTGGTCGCGCAATCACGGGGAGCGTGGCTTGATCGCGTCCTGGCCGCAGTTCGGCGTCCCTTGCGGGCTGTTCCTGTCGAACCTGGTGATCCTCGGGATCAGCTCATTGTCGGGCGATCAGTTCGCCACCTGGGGCTGGCGCGTTCCATTCGCGCTCTCGATCATCCTCGTGGGCGTCGGCCTGTGGATTCGCCTCGGCATCCTCGAGACGCCGGTGTTCCAGAAGCTGCTGGACAAGGACAAGATCGAAAAGGCCCCGATATCGGAGGTCATCAAGAAGCAGCCGAAGGAGATCATCCTCTCGGCTCTGCTGCGGATGTCCGAGCAGGCGCCCTTCTACATCTTCACCGCGTTCGTCTTTGCCTATGCGGTCGGCACGCTGCACATGTCGCGAGACTTCATCTTGACGGCGGTTCTCGCTGCCTCCTGTCCTCTCGTTCGTCACCATCCCGCTGTCGGGCCACATCTCCGACCGCATCGGGCGCAAGAAGATGTATCTGATCGGCGCCGCCACGATCGGCCTGTTCGGCTTTTTGTATTTCGCGATGGTGGACACCGCGATACCGTCGGCGGTTTTCATCGCCATCGTCCTGTCGCTCATCCCCCACGACATGCAGTATGGGCCGCAGGCAGCGTTGATCGCCGAGGCGTTCACGCCGCGATTGCGCTACAGCGGCGCCTCACTGGGCTATCAGCTCGCCTCCGTGATCGCCGGCGGGCCCGCGCCGCTCATCGCGACGTGGCTGTTCGCCACGTATATGACCGGCTACGCGATCTCCATCTACATCGCCGCCTGCGCCGCGATAAGCCTGGTGGCGGCGGCCTTCATGCCGGACTACACCGGCAAGGACATCTCGATGGAGTATGACGACTGATGCACCGAATGAGGCGTCGCTCATTCGGGGCGAAGTGCGGCGTAAAACGCAATCCGGCCTGAGGAGGGTTTGATGTTGAATTGGAAAATCACGGGGATTCTCGGCTTGGCCTTCGGGGTGGCCGGAATCGGTTGGGGTTACGCCCAGCAGAGCAACGCCCCCGGCTTCTTCGAGCTACGCGTCTACACGGCGCTGCCCGGCAAGCGCGATGCCCTCGCCGAACGCTTCGCCAATCGCACGGCGGCGATCTTTGCGAGGCACGGGATCACCAATGTGGGCTACTGGATTCCGGTGCAAAGCGATCCCGAGCTCGGCATCAGCGCCGAGAACACGTTCATCTATATCCGCGGCTATCCCTCCAAGGAGGAGCGCGACAAGCGCCTCGCGGCGCGGGCCAAAGACCCCGAGTTCGCCGAGGTGGTTAGGAAGGCGGAGGGGAACCCGACACCAAGCTCATCGCCAAGGTGCACAACATCGACATGGTGCCCCACGGCACCTACACGACGATCACGCTCGCGAAGTAGCTTTCCGAGCGAGGGGGCGGCGATTCGCGCGTTGCTCCCCGACATTGCCCGCCGCCGTGTGCGCAAATGCTGGGGCGCAGCCGCTCCGCGGCCAACCGGCTAGGGGTCAGAACCCAGGGTGATTTGACCTTCCGCCCAGGTTGGAATGGAGTATAGTCTCGTCATAGAGCTGCCGGCCAGGCGGATGCCGTTGGCAAGCGTCTTATTTTCTTTAGATCATCTTCCTCGCGGTTTTCCGCCACCGGCCACCTGCATATGCTGGACTGGAGGGAATTATGATCAGGACATCATTCGCGGCTTCCATTGCGGTTGCGACAATCGCGTGGATTTCATCCGGTCCTCCGGCCTTGAGCCAGGAAGAGACCGACCAGCGGCTCGGCACTGTTCATTTCGACACCTCGTGCAACGAGACGGCGCAACGACGGTTCGACCGTGGGATGCGCTACCAACACTCGTTCTGGTACCGCGAATCCAAGGAGATCTTCGAGGAGGTGCTCAAGGCCGATCCGGAGTGCGGGATTGCGTATTGGGGCATCGCGATGAGCATGCTCAACAATCCGCACCTCCCGCCGCCGCCGTCCAATCTGCCGCTGGGCCTTGCTGCGATCCAGAAGGCGAAAGCCGTCGGCGCCAAGACGCAGCGCGAGCGCGATTTCATCGACGCACTTCTGGTGTTCTACACCGATTACGACAAGATCCCCCATCCCGCCCGCGTGCAAGCCTATCTCAAGGCCATCGAAGCGGTGGCGCAACGCTATCCGGCCGACGACGAAGCGCAATTGTTCTACGGCATCGCGCTCAACGTCGCCGCTTCGCCCAACGACAAGACCTACTCAAATCAGCTCAAGGGTGCCGCGATCCTGGAGGCGATCTTCGCGCGCCAGCCACGTCATCCGGGCGTGGCCCACTACCTGATCCACCTCTATGACACGCCGGCGCTTGCGGAGAAGGGGATCGGTGCCGCCAAGCGCTATTCCGAGATCGCACCGGGTGCACCCCACGCGCAGCACATGCCCTCGCACATCTTCACGCGCGTCGGCTACTGGAAGGAATCGATCGCCCTCAATACCGTCTCGGCGCGCGCCGCGAAGGCCGACAAGGAGCCGATCGACCAGCTGCATGCCATGGACTACCTGGTCTATGCCTATCTGCAGCTAGGTCAGGACGCGAAAGCGCGCGAGGTCGTCGACGATATGAATACGGTCGCGGGTGTCGAGCCCAATTTTTTCCCCGGGCCGTATGCACTCGCTGCATCACCGGCGCGCTACATGATCGAACGCGGCGACTGGAAGGGAGCGGCGGAACTCCAGCTTCGGCCAACTCCGCTCGCCCATGTCGAGGCGATCACGCATTTCGCCCGCGCTTTGGGGGCCGCCCGCACCGGAAATCCTGAAGCCGCCAAGGCGGAAATCGCCAAGCTAGCCGAATTGCGCGACAAGCTGCGCGAGGCGAAGGATGCCTATTGGGCCGAGCAGGTCGACATCCAGGGGCAGGTCGCGACCGCCTGGATGCTCTACGCCGAAGGCAAGTTCGACGACGCCCTCAAGGCCATGAGCGCGGCCGCCGATGCCGAGGACAAGACCGAGAAGCATCCCGTTACGCCAGGGGTACCCGAGCCCGCACGCGAACTCTACGGCGTGATGCTGCTCGAGCGTGGAATGGCCCCGGAGGCGCTCGCCGCGTTCGAAGCAACCATCAAGAAGGAGCCGAACCGCTTCAACGCGTTCGCCGGCGCCGCGAAGGCGGCCGATCGCCTGGGCGACAAGGCAAAAGCCAAGGAGTATTTCCAGAAGCTCACGGCGCTCGCGAACAGTCCCGACGCCGTTCGACCTGACATTGCGGCGGCGCGCGAGTACCTGGCGAGGAACTAGGCGGGGCCAATTGCAGACGATCATGAGCAAGCGGACCGTAACCGTAGCCGCCGTCGCGCTCGCCGCCGCGATTGGCGTCTACGTGGCCTTTCTTGCCGTAACGCTGCGGGACTTGCCTCGCGCGTCTTCGCACGACGGCGCGGTCTGGACCGAGATCGCGTGGCCGTTCGCCCTGGACCAATGGGGCCGGGGCCGGGCGTTTCAATGCAAGGCGGCCAATTGCGGGATCGACGTCGATCTCTACCTTCGGCCGAAAATCGGCTTCTGCAACTGCCAGACCGGAGTGGCCGACGACGAGGAACTCGATCGCGTCGGCGACGTCGACCTCGTCGGGGCCAAAATCTCCGCGCTCGGCACCGGCCGGCCCATCATGGTGCATTGGATGAAGGGCCGCAGCCGCGGCTACGCGGTCAGCGCCGCGGCGAAATCTGTGCTGTCGCTCGCCTTCAACGACCGTTGCGATGTGATCGTCGCCACCGTCATAGCGGGCGATGAGCCGTCCGCGCAGGAGCAGGCGGTGCTCGAATTCCTCAACGGCGATCTGGTGCTGCACTGGGCCGAGAGGGCGCTCGGGCTCTAGAGCATAGCTTGGGCTCGCTTCCGCGCGCTAGGGCACCAAGGCCGATCCGAGCTTGCCCGCCGTCTCGACGATCCATGCGCGGTAGCGGGTGAGCGGCGTGACGCCGGTGAGGCCGCCGCAACCGGCGGCGAGCTTGGGGCCAGTCGACCAGCTCACCACGCCGATGACGGCGAGGCGGCCGCCGCTGGTGTCGAACACCGGGGCGCCGGAATCGCCGGTGCAGGCCCCGAGGCCGGCAGCCTCGCCCTTGGTGTGCGGGTCGAACAGGCGGACCTGGAGTGTGCCGGGCTGGCCGGTGACGACGAGGGTTGCGGCGCGCACGGTGCCGCCGCTGCGGCCGTCGCCGCGGGTCGCGAGGCCATAGCCGGCGACGACGAAGGGATCGCCGACCGCGACGGCGCGGTCCCCGGCGGCGAGCGGCGCCGGCGCGAAGGTCGCCGGCAACGGCATCGCCAGCTTGAGGAGCGCGACATCGGCGGTGGCGCGGTGCGCCAAGAGGGTCGCGAGATCGAACTGGGGATGGCGCGCGACGGTGGCGACGTCGCGTAGCGTCGGATTATTGTGCGCGGCATCGAACTCCATGAGCTTGTATTCCGCCCCCGGCAGCACGCAATGGCCGGCGGTCAGCACGAGATCGCGGGAGATCGCGACCCCCGTGCAGGTGGTGCCGCGCGAACCGACCAGCAGCACCACGTGGCGCGCGCTCGCCATGTCCGCCGGCGGCGCGCCGCCCACCATGGCCAGCGCGACTTGCGGGACGATGCAGAATCCGAGGACGGCGAGGAGGCGGGTCATGGGTTGGGATCAGCCGCGTGCGGTGCGCAATGTCAATGGCGGGTCACGCCCCAGTTTGAGTTTTGCTGCAGCTGAAAAGGTCGATCAACGGAGTCCATGATGCCTGACACAGGTTGCCGCCATATTGCTGCGCGGCGGCGAACGACGCGATCGGCCATAACTGTGGTGCTTGTCCAAAGCCGACATTCGCGCAGGACGAGAGCCAGTTCAGCCGCGGCCGAAGCCCGCGGCTGGCTCATCCTTTCGCGGGTCACGCCACCCGAACGAGACTGGGGACGGCGCCCTTGCCCCTCACTGCCGCCTCCTCGAACTCGGCGGCAGCAATCGCCCGGTCGAGAGCGGCGCGCAACTCCTTGGCCGTCTCCAGCGTCAGCTCGATCCCAGCCCGCGCCCCGGGTTCGAGGGCAATGTTGATGAAATCGAGCGTGATGACGTCGCCCAGCGGCGCATGGCGCGCGTGGTCATAGGCAACCACCGCCTGCGAGAGCGGGAACCATTCGTCCCCGCGCTTTGCCATGCCCTCTGCCCGCGCGATCTCGATAATGGACGTGCACATGTCCGCGCCCCCTATTTCGCCAGATGCTTGCCGAAGAAGGCGAACACCTTGCTCCAGCCATCCATGGCCTGCTCGGGCCGGTAGAGTGGCCGGTGCCAATAGAAGATGCCGTGGCCGGCACCGTCGTAGCGATAGAACTCGTGCATCTTGCCGTGCTTCTTGAGCTCGGCCTCGTGCGCGTTCACCTGCTCGGGGCTCGGCGCGCGGTCGTCGTTGCCGAATATGCCAAGCAGCGGGCAGCAGAGGTCCTTCGTCATCTCGATCGGCGCGACAGGGGTCTTGGCATTGAGCTCCTCCTTGCCCATCACCACGCGGCCGCCCCAGAGTTCGGCGCAGGCGTCGACGTCCTTCCTCTGGCAGGCATAGATGAAGGCGTGCCGGCCGCCGGAACAGGAGCCGAAAAGGCCGACCTTGCCGTTGTGATTGGACTGCGCGCGCATCCACTTCACTGCCGCCTCGGTATCGCCGACCATCTGGGCGTCGGGAATGCCGCCGTCGGCGCGCACTTTGGCGGCGACGTCGTCCGGATTGCCCTCTCCCGCACGCTCATAGAGGTTGGCGCAGATCGCGAGATAGCCGTGATGGGCAAACCGACGCGTCGTCTCGATGTAGAACTCGCTCCACCCCGGGAGATGGTGGACAAGCACCACGCCCGGGAAGGAGCCCGAACCGGACGGCTTGGCCACATAAGCGGTAATCGGGGTCCCCTTATCGCCTTTGAGGGTCACGTTCTCGCAGGTCATGCCTCGGTAGAACGACATCAATCTTCCTCCCTGGGCGTCAGCCTTGGTCGTCCAACGGTGCAGCGTCGCGCCGTCCGTCATCGATAAGCAGCGCCGCCCTCGCTTTGCTGCCGGGGTCGTAGCGCGGCTAGTATTCGACAATCGCATATCGGGTGCAACAAGGGGCGCCGAGCCACGCAAATCGTCTGCGTCGGTCCAACGCCGGTTCACTGTTTGCCGCACTTCGGGCGGGTTGGCTGCGTCGAACCTGTCATCCAATCTCGAGCAGCAGCTTCTGCAGGATCGCTTGCTTGAAGTTATCGAAGCCGATCGACTCGATGACGACGTGGCCGTCGCCGCCGACCACGTGCCTGCGATAATATACGTCGAGGCCTTCGGGAGGTTGCGGCGGAAAAATATATTCGGGCGGTTTCACGATGATCGGCAGACCATTGATGACTACTCCTTTGCCGACCAGGTCGTCGCGAACTTCGTGAAGGCCGATGATGCCCTGGTTATCATCGCCGTCGCCGGAAACATCGATGACCTTTCTGCCGCCGGTGAATTCCCGGTCGAACTGCGCGTCACAGAAGGAAAGTGCTCTCCTGATCAAGGTGTTGACGCCGATGCGCGGACGTTGCGCGTCCTTCAATCGGTTGCGGAAAAGGTCCATCGTTCCGGCGTCATGCACCCGTGTCCAGGGCACCATCACTTCCTGGTCGCGAGCCCACGCGATAAAGGTGATCGCAAGGACCGGCGGGTCGAGCCCGCCGATGACGTCCCGTACGCGCGGGTCTCCCAGCGCTTCCAGATAGCCGTCTTGCTGGGTCTTGTAGCGCGTCTCATTCACGCTCCCTGAAACATCGGCCGCGAGGATGAGCTGCATCCCGACTTTCTCGCGTTCGGCTGCGCCGGCAGCAAACGGAGCCAGCGTGAGCGCATAAGCGGCCGCCAAAGCCTGACGTCGGGTAACCGGAGTTTTCATCGTCGATCTTGCACTTGGCCACACGCTTCTGTTGGCCATTCGCTAGCCCTGAAGAGCGTGGGAAGGATGAGCTGATTCAGAACGGCCGACCGCCATCCTTCCCGACGCTGATGTTCGAAGCCGTGTAGGTGCCGTCGGTCTGCTTGGCGGCCGCCTGTGCCCTGAAGGGCGCGCCGGCCTTGAGGTCGTCCTTGTTGCCGTCCGTGTAGCGCACGATGTGCGCATTCGCCGGCACGACAATTCGCTTCTCGCCGTCGTGGTACTTGACCAGGAAGCTTGGATCGCCGGCGCCAGTGATCGCCGCGCCAACTGTGCCGGCCGGTTCGACGAAGCCGTTGGTCATGGTGCCATTGGGTGCGCCATACCACCCGGCATAATGGTGGCCGTTGTCGGCTTGTGGCCGGGCGAAGATGTGCACCTCGACCGCCTTCTGGCTGCCGTCGGGCTGCGGCATCGCTCCACTGCCGATGTAGGCGCCCGGCTTGATATCGGCGGCCGTCGCCTTCAACACGGCGGTGACCGTCGCGTTGTCGGCGAGCTTGAGCGTGATCGCGCTGCCGTCACGTCCTTTCGCGTAGATGGTATTGCCGTCGACCCGCTCGATGGTGCCGTTCAGGCGCTGGGTCTGCTGGCGCTGCTGCTGGGCAGACGCGGCGGAAACAGCCAGTGTGGCGGCAAGGGCAGCGGCGGTCAAAATGCGTGTCTGACTCATGTTGCTACCTCCCAAGGGGATCATCAGCATACAAGGTCTGCAGCCCCCGGCGAAAGGTGCCTGGCGCACGCGAATGCACGCAAATGACGGCGGGCCACGAACACCGCGGAGCGATCTGCCCGGGCGAGGTGCTCGTGGCAGACACGGGTCTCGATCATCGCGGGCGCCCTTTCATCGCGGCGGCATTCCCGTCACATTCGGCGGTCTAGTCCCGGAGAAGAGCTTTCATGGATGTACGTGATGCCGTCGCGTCCCGGTTCAGTTGCCGGGCGTTCCTTCCGACCCCGGTTCCGCTGGCGACCGTGCGCGAGATCCTCAGGCTTGCCGCGCGCGCCCCGTCGGGCGGCAATCTCCAGCCGTGGCGCGTCCACGCCCTTGCCGGCGCCGTGCTTGAGGACCTCAAGGCTCGCATCCGGCCGCACGCACCCACCAATCCGCGCGGGGAGGGCGCCGAATACCAAGTCTATCCGGCGCCGCTCAAGGAGCCCTACAACGCCCGGCGCTTCGAAGTCGGCGCGCTGCTCTATCGCGCGCTCGGCATTCCCCGCGAGGATCGCCCGGCGCGCTACCGTCAATACGCTCGCAATTTCGAATTCTTCGACGCCCCGGTCGGGCTGTTGATTTCGGTCGATCGCACCATGGGGCCGCCGCAATGGTCCGATCTCGGCATGTTCGTCCAGACCGTGATGCTGCTCGCCCGCGCCTATGGGCTCGACAGCTGCAGCATCGAGGCCTGGACCTTCTGGCACAAGACGGCCTCGGCGTTCCTCGCGCTGCCGGAGGAGGAGATGGTGTTCTGTGGGATGGCGCTCGGCCACGGCGATCCGGCCGCGCCGATCAATCAATGGCGTTCGTCGCGCGAGGATGTCGACGGTTTTGCCGCTTTCGCGGGCTTTCCCGACGAGGCGGCGCCGCAGTGTTGACGTAGTATGCCGGTACCGCACGATGCCGAAAAGTTGCAGACTTTTCGGACGGGATCATGCGCAAAATCAGGGGATTGAGGCGGGGTCGACAGAGGCAAAGCGACTTTCCTCACCGGTCGCGCAATGGCAGATTAACGTGGACGTGATTCAATCCAGGCATAGCGGCCGGTGGACCGGCCGGGCAACGTCATGGCCGGCGGACCGGCCGGGGGAAAACCTGAATGCGCCTCCTCGTCATCGAGGATGATCCCGATCTCAACCGTCAGCTCGCGACCGCGCTGACCGACGCCGGCTATGTGGTCGACCGTGCCTTCGACGGTGAGCAGGGGCACTATCTCGGTGAGACCGAGCCTTACGACGCCATCATCCTCGATATCGGCCTGCCCAAGATGGACGGCATTTCGGTGCTGGAAGCGTGGCGGCGCGCCGGCCGGGCCATGCCGGTGCTGCTGCTCACCGCGCGCGACCGCTGGAGCGACAAGGTGCAGGGCTTCGACGCCGGCGCCGACGACTACGTCGCCAAGCCCTTTCATCTCGAGGAGGTGCTGGCGCGCATCCGCGCGCTGCTGCGCCGCTCGGTAGGCCACGCCAAGAGCGAGTTCCTGTGCGGACCGGTGCGGCTCGACAGCCGCACTGGGCGCGTCACCGTCGACGGCACGCCGGTGAAGCTCACCTCCCACGAATACCGCCTGCTGTCCTACCTGATGCATCACACCGGACGGGTGGTGTCGCGCACCGAGCTGGTCGAGCATCTCTACGACCAGGACTTCGATCGCGATTCCAACACCATCGAGGTCTTCATCGGGCGCATCCGCAAGAAGCTCGGTGTCGAGATCATCCAGACCGTGCGTGGCCTCGGGTATCTTCTCACGCCTCCCACCGATGCGCGCTAATTCGCTCGCGCTGCGGCTGTTCCTGTCGGCGACCGCCTGGACGGTCGTCATCCTGCTGGCCACGGGGATCATCCTGTCCTCGATCAACCGCGAAGCCGTCGAGCGCTCCTATGATCGCCGGCTCGGCGTCTATCTGCGCACCCTGGTGGCCGACGTGGCGGCGCCGGAGCAATCTCCCGATCGCAACGGGCCGACACTCGGCGAACCGCTGTTCGAGCTGCCGCTGTCCGGCTGGTATTGGCAGATCACAAAGCAGGGCGGCGCCAAGCCCGAGGTCCGCGCCTCGCGCTCCTTGTGGGACAGCAACCTGCCGGTGCTCGAGGGGCCGGACGCCCCGGCCGACGCCGACGACACCCGCCACGGCTATGTGATGGGTCCGGAAGACCAGCGGCTGCGGCTGGTGGAACGCAATGTCGACCTCGGCGAGGACGGCCGCTACCTGATCGCGGTCGCCGGAGATCCCCAGGAGATCGACGACGAGACGCGCGCGTTCGATCACGCGCTGATCATCACCTTCGGCACGCTCACCCTGGTCCTCATCTTCATCACCATGTTCCAGGTGCGGTTCGGGCTGGCGCCGCTCAAGCGGATATCGGAATCGCTCGCCGCGATCCGCGCCGGCACGGCCGAGCGCCTCGAGGGCAAGTTCCCGGTCGAGATCGAGCCGCTGGCGCGCGAGACCAATGCGCTCTTGGAAGCCAACCGGGAGATCGTCGAGCGCGCCCGAACCCATGTGGGCAATCTCGCCCATGCGCTCAAGACGCCGCTGTCGGTCATCGTCAACGAGGCGACCGCGCGCGGCGACGACCCGTTCGGCGCAAAGGTGACCGAGCAGGCCGACATCATGCGCGACCAGATCGCCCGTCATCTCGAGCGGGCCCGGCTCGCCGCAAGGCTCAAGGTGGTCGGCAGCATCACCGAGGTGGTGCCGGTGGTCACCGCGCTGACCCGCACCATGGAGAAGATCTACCAGCGGCGCGGCGTCGCCATCGATCTCGATGCCCCCACGCCGGTGCGGTTTCGCGGCGAGCGCCAGGACCTCGAGGAGATGGTCGGCAATCTCGTCGACAATGCCTGCAAGTGGGCGCAGATGCGGGTCAGCGTCGAGGTGGTTCCCGATACCGCAGTCCAACCCATGGTGCGGATCGTTGTCGATGACGACGGTCCGGGGTTGAACCCCGCCCAACGCGATCAGGTTGCCCGGCGCGGGCAGCGGCTCGACGAGACCAAGCCAGGGTCGGGGCTCGGCCTGTCGATCGTGCTGGAGCTGTCGACCCTCTATGGCGGCAGCCTCACGCTTTCGACCGCGCCGATCGGCGGACTTCGCGCCGAACTCGTCCTTCCCGCCGCCTGAGCGGCCGGCGGTTCGATCAAAAATGATATTTTTTTGAAACAAAGAGGTCGCCGCAATTTACCCCTGTGCGGGTTGGCCCGATATCGGCGCGCCGGCGCTGATGTGCTGCGGCCGCAAGTCGCTCGGCGGAGATCACCGGCCGGCCGCAATTGCCCATATATTCGCATTGGTTCCGCGGGTCACAGGCTCGGCCTGCAATCGCATCTTAGTCGTTGCAGGGCACCCGTCGCCCGTGGTGTAACCTGCGTTCCGAAACTGGCAGCTCCCACCCCATGATGCTCTGGTTGATATTGGCGCTGATGACGGCCGGGGCGCTCGGCGCCGTGGTCTGGCCATTGGTGCGCGCGCGGGGGATGACCGCGGCCGGCAGCGATCTCGTCGTCTACCGCGACCAGCTTGAAGAGATCGAGCGCGATCGCACCGACGCCCGGATCGGCGCCGATGAGGCAGAGGCCGCCCGTGTCGAAGTGTCGCGCCGGCTGCTGGCTGCCGCAAATGCTGAGACGGCGAGGCCGGCGGACGCCGGTCGCGGCGCGCGGCGCCGCTTTGCGGTGGTGTCGGCTGCCGTGGTCATGATCCCGCTTGTCGCCGCGGCGATGTACGGGGTGCTCGGTTCTCCGGAACTTCCCTGGCAGCCGCTCGCCGCGCGCACGCAGGGCGGCGAAGAGAACCTGGAAAGCAATCCGATCGCCCAGTTGCTCGCCCGCGTCGAAGCTCACCTCGAAGAGAATCCGAACGACGGACGCGGCTGGGAGGTGGTGGCGCCGGTCTACATGAAGCTCGAGCGCTACGAGGACGCGGCGAAGGCGCGGCTCAAGGCGATTTCGCTGCTCGGCGCGACGGCAATCCGCGAGGTCGACCTCGGCGAGGCGCTCACCGCCGCTGCCAACGGCGTGATCAGCGAGGAGGCGAAAGCCGCCTTCGATCGCGCCGTCGCTCTCGACGCCGATAACTTCAAGGCCCAGTTCTATCTCGGGCTCGCCGCCGAGCAGGACGGCAACGCCGCCGAGGCGGCGCGCATCTGGCGCGGTTTGATCGCCAAGGCGCCGTCCGATGCGCCGTGGCTCCCGGTGGTGCGTAACTCGCTCGCGCGGGTCGACGCCTCCGCCGCTGGGGCGCCCGCCGCCGCCGCAGCGCCGGCCGTGGAGCCGCCGGGGCCGCGGCCCGACGATATCGCCGCCGCCGGCGAGATGACCGATCAGCAGCGCTCGCAGATGGTCCGCGGCATGGTGGACCGGCTGGCGACGCGCCTCCATGAAAATGGAACCGATCTGGACGGGTGGCTGCGACTGTTGCGCGCCTATAAGGTGCTGGGCGAGCATGATAAGGCAAAGGCGGCCGCCGTGGAGGCCCGCGCTGCGCTGACCGGTGAACCGGACAAGCTGCGTCGCCTTGAAGCCGCCATCAAGGACCTCGACATCGGGGGCTGAGCATGATCGGGCGCAGGCTTGGCTGTTGCGCCGGGCAAAATGCGTCTAATACGGTGCGTCTGATACAGAAGACCAGCCGCTTCCGATGCCAAGGCGGAAAGCACAGGGAGTTCATGGACCGATGACGCGGAAGCAGCGCCGCATTGTCTTGATTGCCTCGGGTCTCGGTGTCCTCACGGTCGCGGTGCTGCTGGTGCTCAGCGCCCTCAAGGACTCCATCGTGTTCTTCAATTCCCCGACCGACGTCGTCGAGAAGCACGTCCTGCCCGGCGCCCGTATCCGCCTGGGAGGCCTGGTTACGCCCGGCAGCGTGTCGCGCGGCGACCCCCTGTCGATCCGCTTCGAGGTGACCGACGGCAATCGGACGATCCCGGTCACCTATCAGGGCATCCTGCCGGACCTGTTCCGGGAAGGGCAGGGCATCGTCGCGGAAGGTTCCCTCGACGGTTCCGGCGTGTTCAAGGCCGACAACGTGCTCGCCAAGCACGACGAAACCTACATGCCCAAGGACGTCGCCGATGCCTTGAAGAAGCAGGGGCACTGGAAGGACGAGTACGAGAAGAAAGGCGCCATGCGGTAGCGCAACGGCTCTCTCTTCTCCCTCCCCCTGAAAGGGGGAGGGTCGGGGAGGGGGTCGTGAGCGGAAATTGCGGTGCTCATTGAGAGTCAGCGGACCCCCACCCCAACCCTCCCCCTGAAGAAGGGGGGAAGACCGAAGGAGGGGGAGGGATAAGATGTCGTGAAAGGTCGGGTCGCATGATCGAAGAGATCGGCCATTACGCTCTGGTGCTGGCGCTGGCGTTGGCGCTCATCCAGTCGACGGTTCCGCTCATCGGCGCCCGCACCCGCGATGCCGCGCTGATGGCCATCGCCGAGCCGGTGGCGATCGCCCAGTTCGCCTTCGTCGCGTTGTCCTTCGCCGCGCTGGTGGCTTGCTACGTCTCGTCGGATTTCTCGGTCCGCAACGTGTTCGAGAATTCCCATTCGGCGATGCCGCTGATCTACAAGTTCACGAGCACGTGGGGCAACCATGAAGGCTCGATGCTGCTGTGGGTGCTGATTCTCACCCTGTTCGGCGCCCTGGTTGCGGTGTTCAGCAACAACATCCCCGCTTCGCTCAAGGCGACGGTGCTGGCGGTCCAGGCCTGGGTGGCGACGGCATTCTTCCTGTTCATATTGGTGACTTCCAACCCGTTCCTGAGGTTCGAGCCGGCGCCGTTCGAGGGCCGCGACCTCAATCCGGTTCTCCAGGACATGGGATTGGCGATCCATCCGCCGATGCTCTATCTCGGCTATGTCGGCTTCTCGATTTCATTTTCATTCGCCATCGCCGCCCTGATCGAAGGGCGGATCGACGCGGCCTGGGCGCGTTGGGTACGGCCCTGGCTGCTGGTGGCCTGGATGTGCCTCACCCTCGGTATCGCCATGGGCTCCTACTGGGCCTATTACGAGCTCGGCTGGGGCGGCTGGTGGTTCTGGGACCCGGTCGAGAACGCCTCGCTGATGCCCTGGCTGGTCGGCACCGCGCTCTTGCATTCCGCCGTCGTGATGGAAAAGCGCGAGGCGTTGAAGATCTGGACCATCCTGCTCGCGATCCTCACCTTCTCGCTGTCGCTGATCGGCACCTTCCTGGTGCGGTCCGGCGTGCTCACCTCGGTGCATGCTTTCGCCTCCGACCCGATGCGCGGCGTATTCATCCTGGCAATCCTCGTCATCTTCATCGGCGGCGCGCTTGCGCTGTTCGCGTGGCGGGCGCCTTTGTTGAAGCAAGGCGGGCTGTTCGCGCCGGTGTCGCGCGAGGGGGCGCTGGTGTTCAACAACCTGTTCCTCACCGCCGCCTGCGCCACCGTATTCGTCGGGACGCTCTATCCGCTGGCGCTGGAGGCGCTGACCGGAGACAAGATTTCGGTCGGCCCGCCCTTCTTCAATGCCACTTTCGGGCCGTTGTTCGCGATGCTTCTGATCGCGTTGCCGTTCGGGCCGATGCTCGCCTGGAAACGCGGCGACCTCGCCGGCGTCGCCCAGCGCCTGAGCGGGGCCTTTGTGGTCGCGCTGATCGGGGTCGCCGCGACTTTCGTGGTGGAGGGGCGTCCGCTGATGGCGCCGTTCGGCATCGGACTGGCGCTGTTCGTGATCGCCGGCGCGGTCACCGACATCGTCGAACGCACCGGCTTGTTGCGGGCGCCGCTGATGAGCGTCGCGCGCCGCGCGGCCGGCTTGCCGCGCTCGGCCTGGGGCACCGCATTCGCTCATCTCGGCCTCGGGATCACGCTGCTCGGCATCGTCGGCGAGACACAATGGAACGCCGAGCGCATCGTTTCGGTGAAGCCCGGCGAAAAGATCGCGCTGCGCAATTACGACTTCACCTTCGACGGGACCGCCGACCGCAGCGGGCCGAACTTCAAGGAGGTGGTCGCCAAGTTCACGGTGCGCCGCCATGGCGAAGTCATCGGCATCATGCAGCCCTCGAAACGAACGTTCGGTTCCCGCGGCTCCACGACCACCGAATCCGCCTTGATGGCGCGCGGCTTCAGTCAGCTCTATCTCTCGCTCGGCGAACTCAATCCCGACGGATCGGCCGCCATCCGGCTCTATTACAAGCCGCTGGTGCTGCTGATCTGGCTCGGCTGCATCGTCATGGTGGTGGGCGGCGGGTTGTCCCTGTCCGACCGGCGTCTGCGCGTCGGCGCGCCCAGGCCGGCACGCATCAAGACGGCGATGGCCCCGGCGGAGTGATCCCATGTGCGCGTGGCGAAACGGTCTGATCGCGCTCGGATTCCTGGCCGCGTTCCTGTCCGCGGTCGCCGGCGTACATCCGGTGCTCGCGGTGCAGCCCGACGAGATCCTCAGCGACGCCACGCTCGAAGCGCGCGCCCGCACCCTGTCGCGGGACCTGCGCTGCTTGGTGTGCCAGAACCAGTCGATCGACGATTCCGACGCACCCCTGGCGCGCGACCTGCGCATCCTCGTGCGCGAGCGGCTGACGGCGGGGGACAGCGATGACCAGGTGATGCATTTCCTGGTCGCGCGCTATGGCGAATTCGTCCTCCTCAAGCCGCCGTTCGAGTGGCACACCGCGATTCTCTGGCTCACGCCGGCGGCGGCGTTGCTGGCCGGCGCGATCGCCGTGTTCGCCGCGGTTCGCCGCCGCCGTTTCGGTGTCGCCGGACCGGCCCCGCTCAGCCCGGAGGAAGAGCGGCGGCTGGGAGAAATGATCGACAAAACTTCGTGATGGGGACGGCCCGGGCCCGCAACTGTGATTAATACAAGTAATTGATCTCTTTGTTTTATTTCGACTTTTTTGCGACCGGCCGGAGGTTACCAAAATTTAATCCGACGGTCAGTTCACGGTAAGGCGGCGCTCCCCATCTTGGCTCGGAAGAGTCCATCGGCGGGGGGCTCATGAGCTCCCTCCAAAACACATACGGAGTTACTCATGATTGCGAATGCAACCCGACAGGGGCATCGCCTTCTTTCCAAGCGTCGTATTGCAATGCTCGCGACGGTCGCCGGCCTTGGCGCCGCGGCGATGTTCGCCGATTACGGTCTCGCGCCCAACACGGCCGGGAGCGCCCTGTTTGCGCCGGCCTATGCCCAGAATGCCCAGCGTCCGGTCGGTTTTGCCGACATCGTGGAGAAGGTGAAGCCCGCGGTGATGTCGGTCCGCGTCAAGGTGGATGCGGGCAACGAGTCCACGAGCTTCAATTTCAATGGGGATGACAACCCCCTGCGCGGTTCGCCGTTCGAAGATTTCTTCCGCCGCTTCGCCCAGCCCGGCCCCGGTGGCAGGCCCGACCAGAACGGCGCACCGCGCCAGCGCCGGCAGTATGCTACCGGCCAGGGCTCCGGCTTCTTCATCTCGGCCGACGGCTATGCCGTGACCAACAACCACGTGGTCGACAAGGCCGAGAGCGTCGAGGTGACCACCGACGAGGGCAAGACCTATACCGCCAAGGTGATCGGCACCGACCCGCGCACCGACATCGCGCTGATCAAGGTCAGCGGCCGCAGCGACTTCCCGTTCGTGCATTTCGGCGATCATTCGCCGCGCATCGGCGACTGGGTGATCGCGGTCGGCAATCCGTTCGGCCTCGGTGGCACCGTCACCGCGGGTATCGTCTCGGCGCGCGGCCGCGACATCGGCGCCGGCCCCTATGACGACTTCATCCAGATCGATGCGGCCGTCAACAAGGGCAATTCCGGCGGCCCGACCTTCGACGTGGACGGCAATGTGATCGGCGTCAATACCGCGATCTTCTCGCCTTCGGGCGGCAATGTCGGCATCGCCTTCGACATCCCCGCCGAAACGGTCAAGGCCGTAGTGGCGCAACTACGGGATCACGGCGCCGTCACCCGCGGGTGGATCGGCGTGCAGATCCAGCCGGTCACCGCCGACATTGCCGACAGCCTGGGCATGAAGACCGCCCGTGGCGCGCTGGTGGCCGAGCCGCAATCCGGCAGCCCGGCGGAGAAGGCCGGCATCAAGGCCGGCGACGTCATCGTCTCCGTCAATGGCGAGACGCTCGAAGATGCCCGCACCCTCGCCCGTCGCATCAGTGCGCTCGCGCCCGGTACCTCGGTCAAGCTCGGCGTCATCCACAACGGCAGGGAAGACAACCTGACGCTCACGCTCGGCGAACTGCCGCGGGAGCGGCAGGCCCGCGCCAATGTCGAAGAGCAGGACAATCACAGCACCGATGTGCCGAGGCTCGGCTTGTCGCTCTCGCCCGCGAAAAACGGCGGCGAAGGCGTGGTGGTTACTTCGGTCGACCCCAACGGTACGGCCGGCGACCGTTTCAAGAGCGGTGACGTCATCCTCGACGTCAACGGCAAGATGGTCTCCTCGCCGAACGATGTGCGCAAGGCGGTGTCCGACGCGCACGCCGGCGGCAAGCGGACGGTATTGATGCGGGTGAAGTCGGGACAGGCGACCCACTTCGTCGCCGTGCCTCTCGGCAACGCCTGACGTAACGCGGAGCACCGCCGCAAGTCGCCCCCCTCGGCGGCAGCTTCCGTCGGGGACGGGCTTCGGCCCGTCCCCAGAATGAAAAGAAGGAACCAAAAGAGCCCGGCATCCATCGCCCCCGCTGGGGTCTGTTGGTCGGAAGGGCGGCGGGTTTCACCCGCCGCCCTTTCGTAGGTTTGGAGTCCTCGTAGTCTCCAAGTCCTGGTTTGTTGGAGTCCTGGTTTGTTGGAGTCCTGGTTTGTTGGAGGATTGGTAAATAAATTTCTGCCACGGTAAATGGCCCACTCCGGTCCATCCCAGGGTCCGGGGCACTACGGTGGACGAGAATGCGATTGCTGATCATCGAAGACGACCGCGATGCGGCCGAATACCTCGTGAAGGCATTCCGAGAAGTCGGTCATGTGGCCGACCATGCCGCCGACGGCGAGGAAGGACTCGGGCTCGCGCTCGACGGCGGCTACGACGTCCTCATCATCGATCGCATGCTGCCTAAGCTCGACGGCCTCACGGTGATCGGCCGGCTGCGGGCCAAAGGCAATGCGGTCCCGGCGCTCATTCTCTCGGCCCTTGGCGCGGTCGACGACCGGGTGCGCGGGCTTCGGGCCGGCGGCGACGACTACCTGCCCAAGCCCTATTCATTCTCCGAGTTGCTGGCGCGGGTCGAGGTGCTGGCGCGACGCCATACCGGCCGGGGCGAGGAAACCCAATACCGGGTCGCCGATCTCGAGCTCGACCGGCTGTCCCATCGGGTGGTCCGCGGCAGCGAGGAGATCGCGTTGCAGCCGCGCGAGTTCAGGCTGCTCGAATACCTGATGAAGCATGCCGGCCAGGTGGTGACCCGGACCATGCTGCTTGAAAACGTCTGGGATTATCACTTCGACCCCCAGACAAATATCATCGACGTGCATATCTCCCGGCTGCGCTCTAAGATAGACAAAGGGTTCGCGCAGCCGCTTCTGCATACGGTGCGCGGGGCAGGATACATGATACGGTGACGGCGCTCGGTAAGCTTCTCCGTACGACGGCGTTCCAGTTGACGCTCGTCTACCTCGTCGTGTTCGCGCTGTTCGCGGCTTTCCTGGTCGGCTATTTCGCCCTCAATACCCGCCGTCTCATCAACGAACAGATCGTCGGCACCGTGGATATCGAGGTCACGGCGCTGACCGACCAGTACAACCAGGCCGGCATCAGGCGGCTGGTCGTCATCGTCGACGTCCGCTCGCGGCGGCCCGGCTCGAGCCTTTACCTCGTTACCACTCCGACCGGGGAGGGGCTCGCCGGCAATGTCGCCTCGCTCGAGCCCGGCATCCTGGAGTCCCAGGGCTGGGTCGAGACCGCCTACCGCCGTCTCGAGGAACCTGAATCGGCCGAGCACAATGCGCTGGTGCGGGTGACCCGGCTGCCGGGCGGCATCCGGCTCCTGGTCGGGCGCGACCTCGATGAGCGCGAACGTATGTTCCACATCGTGACGGTCGCCGGACGGTGGTCGGTGGCGCTCGTCGTCGTGCTCGGCATCCTCGGCGGCGTGTTCGTGAGCCGGCGCGTGCTCAACCGCGTCGAAGCCATGACCGCCACCGCCCAGACCATCATGGCGGGCGACCTGTCGGGACGGCTGTCGATCACCGGCAGCGGCGACGAGTTCGACCGCCTCGCACTCAACCTCAACGGCATGCTGGAGCGCATCGACTCGCTGATGCGGGGATTGAAGGAGGTGACCGACAATGTCGCCCACGATCTCAAGACGCCATTGACGCGCCTGCGCAACCGCTGCGAGGCCGCGCTGCGCCTCGCCAAGACGGACGCCGACTACCGCCGTGCCCTGGAAGAGACGATAGAGGAATTGGTCGGGTTGATCCGCACCTTCGACGCGCTCCTGATGATCGCCCGGGCCGAGTTCGGCCAGGTCCGTGACGGCATGGCCGATTTCGACATCGCCGATGTCGCCCGCGATGTCGGCGAGCTCTATGAGCCGCTCGCCGAGGACAAGGGCCTGACCCTGCAGATCCAGGCCAACGAGCATGCGACCGTGAAGGGTAACCGCGAACTGGTGAGCCAGGCGCTTGCCAATCTGGTCGACAACGCCATCAAATACGCGGCGCCCGACGCCAAGGCCGCGAACGGAGAGCGCGTGGGAATCGTGGTCGAGACCAGCGCCGACAAGGACCAGATCATGTTGACGGTGAGCGATCACGGGCCCGGAATTCCCGTCGGCGACCGTTCCCGGGTGGTCGAGCGGTTCGTCCGCCTCGAGCAGAGCCGTTCGGAGCCCGGCTCCGGCCTCGGGCTGAGCCTCGTCTCCGCGGTCGCGCGCCTGCATGGCGGTGAGCTCAGGCTCGAGGACAACGCGCCCGGCCTCACCGCGAGGATCGCGCTGCCGCGCGCGCCGAGCCAGCGGGCGGCGTGACGGTGGCCTTCGGGGGTGGCGGCTCCTGCGCCGCGCGCGCTGCGCCGCGCGCGCTTGCCGATGCCGCAGGCCGCGCCCGCGTCGCCGCGTGGCTCGACGAGATCGCGCATACGGATGTGGGCCGGACGCTACGCGAGATCGCGGCGGCACATCGGGGCACCGCGGCGCTGATTGAGGCGATCGCATCGTCGTCGCCTTACCTGTGGGATCTCGCGCGGGCCGATCCCGGCCGGCTCGTCGCCTTGCTGCAATCGGACCCCGATGCGCGGCTTGCCGCGTGCCTGGCACAGGCCGCACGCGACGTCCGCGCCAGCGCCACGTCAGCCGATGCGATGCGGTTTCTGCGCGAGATGAAGGCCGAGGCGGCCCTCCTGATCGCGCTCGCCGATATCGGCGGATTGTGGGAGGTGATGCGGGTCACGCGGGCGCTGACGGACGTGGCGGACACCGCGGTCGGCGCCGCCGTGCACCATCTCCTAGCAGCCGCTGCCCGCGCCGGCCATCTCGCGCCGATCGATCCCGACCGCCCGGAGAAAGGTTCCGGCTACATCGTGCTCGCCATGGGCAAAATGGGCGCCGGCGAGCTCAACTATTCGAGCGACATCGACCTCATCGTGTTCTTCGACCCGGCCGCCGCCGCACTGCCGCCGGGCGTCGAGCCCGGGGGCGTGTTCGTGCGCCTGACGCGGCAGCTCGTCAAAATGCTGCAGGAGCGTACCGCGCAGGGCTACGTGTTTCGCGTCGACCTGCGCTTGCGCCCCGATCCGTCCGCAACGCAGATCGCGATCTCGGTTCCGGCCGGCCTCGATTACTACGAGGGCAGGGGCCAGAACTGGGAACGCGCGGCGATGATCAAGGCGCGCCCATGCGCGGGCGACATCACGGCGGGGCAGACCATGCTCGCCGACCTCTCGCCTTTCATCTGGCGCAAGTATCTCGATTTCGCTGCGCTCGGCGACATCCACGAGATGAAGCGCCAGATCCAGGCCTATCGCGGCCATGGCGAGGTTGCCGTCGAGGGCCACAACATCAAGCTCGGCCGCGGCGGAATCCGCGAGATTGAATTCTTCGTCCAGACCCAGCAGCTCATCGCCGGCGGCCGTCATCCGCAGTTGCGCAGCCGCGAAACGCTGGCGACCTTGCGGACGCTGTCTGAAGGCGGCTGGATCGACGCCGCCGCGCGCGACGACTTGGAAAGCGCCTACCTGTTCCTGCGCACCGTCGAGCACCGCCTGCAGATGGTCGCCGACGAGCAGACCCACACGCTGCCCTCGACCCGGGCGGAACTCGACGTTTTCGCGCGGTTCCTCGGCTATCCCGACCGCGATGCCTTCGCGCAGGTCCTGCTCGGCCATCTCGGAGCGGTGCAGCAGCATTACGTGCGCCTGTTCGAGGACGCGCCGGTGCGCGCCGCCGAGCGCCGCGGCCTGGTGTTTCCGCCCGATGCCGATGCCCACGAAACCCTCGACAAGCTCAACGAGATGGGATTCCGCCAGGCGCTCGAGGCCTCCGCCACGGTGCGGCGCTGGCTCGCCGGCGCCCCGCGCGCGCTCAGGGGGCCGGCGGCCCGCGTCGTGTTCGCCGAGCTCGTTCCGGTCCTGATCGATCACATTGCGCGCGCCGAAAATCCGGACGCCGCGCTCGTCACCTTCGACCGTTTCCTCGGCAACCTGCACGGCGGAGCGCGCCTGTTCTCGCTGCTGCGGCAGAACCCCGACCTCGTCGCTCTTGTCGCCCGCGTGCTCGGCACCGCGCCGCGGCTCGCCGATATCCTGGCGCAATACCCGCAGGTGATGGATGCCCTCATCGACTCCGCCTTTTTCGGCGCCTTGCCGGGGCCGGAAAAGCTCGAGGCGTCGCTGTCGGTTTCGCTGGCGCAATCGGGATCTTATGAGGATTTCCTCGACCGCGTCCGCATGTTCGGCCAGGAGCAGATCTTCCTGATCGGAGCGCGCATCCTGTCCGGCACGGTGTCGGCGCAGCAGGCTGGCGAAGCCTTCGCGGGACTGGCCGACACGGTGGTGCGCGCGCTGCACGCCCGGGTCGGTGCGATGTTCCAGTCGACCCACGGGGTGGTGCCCGGCGGCGGCAGCGCGGTGCTCGCCATGGGCAAGCTCGGCGGCCGCGAAATGACGGCGGGGTCCGATCTCGACCTGATCGTCGTCTATGAGTTCGACGAGGCGCAACCGGAATCGGACGGGCCGCGCCCGCTCCATGCCGCCCCCTATTTCGCGCGCTTCACCCAGCGCCTGGTCAATGCCATGACAACAAGGACCAATTACGGACGCCTCTATGACGTCGACATGCGGCTGCGGCCGTCCGGGCGGTCCGGCCCGGTCGCAACCTCGATCGCGGCCTTTTCCGAATATCAGAACAACGAGGCCTGGACCTGGGAACACATGGCGCTCACGCGCGCGCGCGTCGCGTCGGCATCCTCGTCCGGGCTTGCGGCACGGGTCGAAGGCGTGATCCGCGACGTGCTGTGCACCCCGCGCGACCCCGACATGGTGGCCGGCGACGTCGTGGAAATGCGCCGGGCGGTGGCCGCGGAGAAGGGTGACGCCAACCGGTGGGACCTCAAGAATGCCGCCGGCGGCCTCATCGATATCGAGTTCATCGCGCAATACCTCCAGCTCGTCCACGCGGCGCGCGAGCCGGAGATCCTCAATCCCTCGACCGGGCGCGTGCTGGAAAAGGCAACGCGGCTCGGGATTCTCAGCGTCGAGGATGCCGAGGTGCTGCGGCCGGCGGAGCGGCTCTATCACGACCTCGGCCAGATCCTGCGCCTGTGCCTCGCGGGACCGTTCGATCCCAAATCCGCCGGCGGCAGCCTGCTGAGCCTGCTCGCGCGGGCGGCCGACGTGCCGGACTTTCCCGCCCTCGACGCCCATCTTGCCGAGACCCAGGAACGCGTGCGCAAGCGCTTCGTGAGCATCCTCGGCAGCGCGCCATGACGGCGGAGCGTCGTACGGGCTACGCTTGCTTGGTGTTGGTCCCGGCCGCCGGGGCCGCTCACTGAGGTGCATTTGTCGCGCGCACCGCTTGGCTGGAAGGCTTATATTGACCCATCCGGAGTGGTGGCCTCGCAGTACCAAGCCTCCACCTGAGCTGGGAGTCGGACATGCTACAGCGCGATTTCATCAAAGCATTGGCGGTTGCGGCCGCGGTTTGGCCGGTCGGGGCGGGGGCGCAAACCTATCCCTCGCGGCCGATCGTCATGGTGGTGCCTTTTGCCGCGGGCGGCACTTTCGACGTCATGGGCCGCATTCTCGCGGTGCGCATGAGCGAGATACTGGGCCAGCCCGTGACCATCGAGAATACCACCGGCGCCGGCGGCATCATCGGGGTGACCCGCGTCGTCAACGCCGCGCCCGACGGCTATACGCTGCTGCTGGGCAGCAGCGGCACCCACGCCTACAACCAGACCATCTACAAGAAGCGGCGCTACGACGCCATCAACGATTTTACTCCGGTCGCGCTGTTCTCCGAGCAGCCGATGGTGCTCGAAGCGCGCAAGGATCTTCCCGCCAACACCATCCCGGAGTTCGTCGCGCTCCTGAAGGCCAACGGTGCGAAGATGCAATACGGCTCCGCGGGCGCCGGCACCACCACACATCTCGCCTGCTCGCTGCTCAACGCCAAGATCGGCGTCAACGTCACGCACGTTCCCTATCGCGGCTCGGCGCCGGCTGCGAACGACCTGATGGGCGGGCAGATCGACTATTTGTGCGGCAATCTCGGCGCGGCGGCGCCGTTGATCCAAGGCAAACAGGTGAAGGCGATCGCGGTGCTGTCGCACGGGCGCTCGCCGCTGATGCCGGATCTGGCGAGTGCGGACGAGCAGGGGCTGACAGGTTTTGATGTCACCACCTGGACCGCATTCTTCCTGCCCAAGGGCACGCCGCGGGCGATCGTCGACAAGCTCAACGAGGTCGCGCACGCGACGATGGACACCCCGGTGATCAAGACCCGCATGCTCGAAATCGGCGTGACCGGCGTTGCGCCCGAGCGCAGGAGCCCGGAATACCTTGCCAAGTTCGTCGCGGACGAAGTCCTGCGGTGGGAAGGCCCGATCAAGTCCGGCGGGCTGCAGGTGGATTGAGGCCGTGCGGACTTTCCCGCGCTCGACGCCCATCTCGCCGAGACCCAGGAGCGCGTGCGCGAGCGCAAGCGCAAGCGCAAGCGCAAGCGCTTCGTGAGCATCCTCGGCAGCGCGCCTTGGCGACGGCGCACAAGCGTAGTCCGGATTGAACGACGGGGAAATCCGGGACTGTCCTATGCTCATGGTGCCGCCGACCCCGGATTTCAGTGCGCCAATCCGGGCTTGCTTGTGGGTCAGCGCGAGAGCTTGCTATGAATGTTACCTGAAACCTCGATGAGGGCGGGCGAACTACGATTAGGGAGGAAATCATGAGTGCGCGGCGGCGGGCTCTCCTTTTGTTGTTGAGCTTGGCGGCAGCGGCGACACCTGCCTTCGGGCAAACCGCGGCGCCGTCGGCCGGACCGATCTCCAGCGGCACGCAAGTCGCCGCGTCCATCCCGGATTTCTCCGGCATATGGGCGCACCCCTACCTGACGGGCTTTGAGCCCCCGATTTCCGGTCCCGGCCCGGTGAGGAACAAGTCGCGCCTGCCCAATGGCGTGGCCAACTTCCAGCTGTTGGTCGGCGATTACAACAATCCGATCTTGAAGCCCGAGGCGGCTGGGATCGTGAAGAAGCATGGCGAGATTTCGTTGGCGGGGAAGGGCTATCCGACCCCCAGCAACCAGTGCTGGCCCGGCGGGGTGCCCTACGTGTTTTGGGATTTCCTGATGCAGATGTTCCAGCGGCCGGATCACATCACGATGGTCTACCGCCATGGCAATGAAGTCCGCCGCGTGCGCATGAACGAGCAGCATCCCGCGCAGGTGACGCCGTCCTGGTATGGGGATTCCGTCGGCCATTATGAAGGCGACACGCTGGTGATCGACACCGTCGGGATCAAGGTCGGGCCGTTTGCGATGGTCGACATGTACGGCACGCCGCACAGCCCGGCTCTGCACGTGGTGGAGCGCTACCAGCTCATCGACTACGAAACCGCCAAAGACGCGATTGTACGCAACGACAAGGAGAATTTCCGCGCCAGCGGCGGCGCCGAGATCGACCCCAAAGACCGGAGCAAGGTGCTGCAACTCCATTTCACGGTCGAGGACGAAGGGGTCTTTACGATGCCCTGGACGGCGACGATCACCTATCGGCGCAACGTAGGGCCGTGGACGGAACTCATCTGCGCCGAAAACCCGCATGAATATTATTCCGGGCAGGACGCCGCGGTCCCGCGTGCGGACAAGCCGGATTTTTGAGGGACACGCAAGCCCTTCCACCTCCACTGGCGGACGGTGTATCCTGGGTGACCAGTTGCTGGCCGAGACGGGAGATGCCGACGGTCGCCTTCATGAAGTTGCGCAGCAATCGCTGCCGACGGTGTCGTCGACCTGATTGCCGGTCCCTTCTCAGCAGCTGACGACAACAACGTTGAAGGTGCGGCTGACACGCGCCTGCTCCAAGGGAGGATGCCAATGAGGTTCCGAAGCTCGATCTGTGCAGTTGCGCTGGCGACCGCGCTGCTTGCAACGCCATCCGCTGCCCAGGTGGTCGATTTCGGGAAGTATCCCGACTTCAAGGGCCAATGGGTTCGCACCGGCAACCCGAACAATTGGATTGCGCTCGCGGGCAAGCCTCCGCTCACGCCCGAATATCAGAAGATCTTCGAGGACATTACGGCCGACGTGAAGGCCGGCGGACCCGGCAATTGGCCCTCGACCTTCTGCGTCCCGGCGGGCATGCCGGCGATGATGAGTTTCTACGATCCGGGCGAGATCATCGTCATGCCGGATATCACCTACATCCTGATCAGCCACAACGACAATTCGTATCGACGGATTTACACCGACGGGCGGGAATGGCCGACCGACCCCGAGCTCACTTTCGCGGGCTACTCGATCGGCAAGTGGGTCGACGAAGACGGCGACGGCAAGTTCGACGTGCTCGAGGTCGAGACGCGTTTTCTCAAGAATCCGCGCGGCTACGACATCTCCGGTCTGCCGTTCCACAGCGACGGTCAGACCGTCATCAAGGAGCGAATCTATCTCGACAAGGCCGACAGCAACACTCTCTACGACCAGATCACCGTGCTCGATCACGCGATGACGCGGCCGTACATCAAGCTCCAGAAGGCCACCCGCAATCCAAATCCCCGTCCGGTCTGGCACTCCGACGTCTGCTCGGAGACCAATACGCATGTCCGCATCGAAAACGAACCCTATTATCTCAGCGCCAATGGAAAGCTGATGCCGTCCAAGAAAGACCAGCCGCCGCCGGATTTGACTTATTTCAACCGAAGGAAGCAGTGACGGCCGAACCGAACGTGCGCGGCAGGCCGCTTCTCGCGGGTGCAGAATTCATCGTTATTGCATCCTACGTGCTATTTCTTCGCTGCCTAAGTCTGCACCCGCGGGAACCGCAGCACCACCGTCGTGCCCTTGTTCAGCGTCGAGCGGATGCGCATGGCGCCGCCGTGAAGCTCCGTCAGCGACTTGGCGATGGCGAGCCCGAGGCCCGAGCCCTGGTGCGTCTTGGTCAGGAGGCTCTCGACCTGCTCGAACGGGCGGCCGAGCTTCTTCAGCGCCTGCTTCGGGATGCCGACGCCGGTGTCCTCGAACACCAGGGCGACCGAGCCGCCCCAGGCGCGGGTGCGCACCCGCACGCGGCCGCCGTCGGGCGTGAATTTCACCGCGTTTGACAACAAATTGAGTGCGATCTGCTTGATGGCACGCTTGTCCGCCCGCAGCCGGATGCCGGGTGCGAGATCGCACACCAGCGCGACCCGCTTGGCCTGGGCGCGGCCGGACACGACACGCACGGCATCGGCGACGACCTGCTCGATCTCGACCTCCTCGAAATCCAGCTTGATGCGGCCGGCTTCGATCTTCGACATGTCGAGCACGTCGTTGATCACCTCCAGCAGGAACTGGCCGCTGCGCCTGATGTCGCGGCAGTATTCGTCGTATTTGGCCGCGCCGAGCGGGCCGAACATGCCCGCTTCCATGATCTCCGAAAAGCCTATGATGGCGTTGAGCGGCGTGCGCAGCTCGTGGCTCATATTGGCGAGGAACTTCGATTTGGCCTGGTTGGCGTCTTCGGCGCGGGTCTTCTCCTCCCCGTATTTCTCCGCGAGATCGGCGAGCTGCTGGGCCTGAAACTCGAGCGCCTGCTGGGAGCTGCGCAGATCGGCGACGGTCGCGATCAGGCGCTGCTCGCTGTCGATCAGGCGGGATTCGTGGCGCTTGATGGTGGTGATGTCGGTGCCGACCGAAACATAGCCGCCGTCCTTGGTGCGCCGCTCGCTGATGTGCAGCCAGCGTCCATCGTCGAGCTGGGCCTCGAAGGTGCGGGCGCCGGGATCGCTGGCGAGATCGCTTGCGGACTGATCGCTGGTCGCCTGAACCTGCGGCTTGCGCCCGGCGGCGACGATCTTGTCGTAGGGCATGCCGGCGGCGATCGCCTCGTCGGGCAGGTTGTGCAGCGCCTGGAAGTTCGAGTTGCACAGCACCAGCCGGTTGTCGGCATCCCACAGCACGAAGGCTTCCGGGATGGTCTCGATGGCGTCGCGCAGCCGCACGTCCGCCGCCGCGGTCTGTTCCGCCATCGCCATCTGTTCGGTGATGTCGACGGCGATGCCGAGCAGATGGAAGCCGGACTCGTCGGGCTGGCGCGTGATCTCGCAGCGCGCCCGCAGCCATACCCAGTGGCCCCCGGCGTGCCGCATGCGGAAGGCGCGGTCGATCGACTGGGTCCGGCCTTCCGCGATCTGCCTCGCGAGGTCGTAAAGCGAGACGTCGTCGGGATGCACGAGGTCGTTGACCTCGCCGAAGTTGAGCAACTGGTTACGCGGCTCCTGGCCGAGGATCGCGAACATCGAATGCGACCAGAACACCCGGCCGCGCGCGAGGTCCCAGTCCCACAACCCGCAGCGGCCGCGGTTGAGCGCGGTGTCGACCCGCCGGCGCACCGTCTCGTGGATGAGGTCGGCTTCGCGCGCGCGGGTCGCCTGCCAATGGAAGGCGAAACCGAGGATGAGAACGACGAAGCCGGTGGTGGCGGAGAGCGTCACCGCCAACGCGGTATCGGAACGCCACACCGAAATGGCCTGCGGTTTCGGATCGATGACGGCGAGCTGGCCGGGCGGCGATCTCAGGTTGCGCACCGTCACGATCGCCGTCGAGCCGTCCGAGAGCGGGGTTTCGAGCGCACCGGCGGTGGCGCCGAACGTCGTGAGGGGCTGGTCAGGCCCGAGCACGTCGAGCAGAGGATGCCCAACCGCGCCGTGCACCGGCTCGGCGGCGACGACGATGCCGCCGGCATCCGCGACGAGGATGGTGCGGTTCCCGCCGCGGCGCTCTGCCGCCTGCACGAGGACTTCCTGCGGGCCGCGACGAAGATTCCTGGGCTTGGCGGCTTCGCCGTCGAGCCGGCTGGCCAGGAAATCGGCGAACAGCTCTATCTCGTCGACGGCGCCCGCCGCGGCCTCGCGACGATGGTCGAGGACCTGCACGCTGGTACCGACCGCCATGGTAATGAGAAACGTGATGATCAGCAGCGGAACCGCCCGCCGCAGCGCGGGTTCGGCAACGAGCAGACGCCGGTAGGCGGGCTTAGCGAGCGATTGAGCCAGGCCCTTGATCGAATCCGTATTCGTCGACGCGCGCGCAACTTGAGCCGGCGCCATCGCAATGTGCCCCCGAGGCCAGATTTGCCGGGTCGGATGTCCCCCATCACACCCCGAATCACCAGCATAAGAATTGAATCGCGAATCTTTGTCGAGAGTCCGGGAATCCCAAAGGTAAAATAATTATTGAGCCGAGAGGGCGTGAGAAACGCCGATTCGACGGCGGTTTTGAGCGGCGTCGGCGCGCTTTTCCCGAGTCGCCACAAGGACCTTGACAGGTTTTTGCGTGTCGCTGTTTCAGGCCGTTGTCCGTTTGAGGTTCTCGGGCGGCGGGCCTTTTTCTCCCTCCCCCTGAAAGGGGGAGGGTCGGGGAGGGGGTCGCGGGCGGTGCGGGTGGCGAGTTAGCAGACCCCCACCCCAACCCTCCCCCTTTCAGGGGGAGGGAGTCCTGCAGCTATGAGCAGGAGTGCTAGCCGGTGCCGAGCGAGCGCACCACGATATCGTTGACGTCGCGCGACAGGTTCGGCGCCGCGGCAACGCGCTTGAGCGCCGCCTCGGCGTGGCCGCGGCGCACCGGTTCGAGCGCACGCCAGCTGCGAAACGCCGTCATCAGCCGCGCCGCGACCTGCGGATTGATGGCGTCGAGCGCAATCATGGTGTCGGCGTGGAAGGCGTGGCCGGCGCCGTCGGCGCGATTGAACTGGGTCTGGTTCCCTTGCGCGAAATTGCCGATCAGCGCGCGGACTCGATTGGGGTTGGCGAGCGAGAAGGCGGGATGGGCGGTCAGCGCGCGCACACGGTCGAGCGTTTCCGGCTCGGGGATCACCGCCTGGAGGGCGAACCACTTGTCGATGATCAGGGGATCGCCGTCATAACGGCGGTAAAAATCGTCGAGCGCCGCCTGGCGTTCCGGCACCGCATGCAGGCAGAGCACGGCGAGCGCCGCCATGCGGTCGGTCATGTTGTCGGCGTCGCGGTATTGCCGTGCGGCGCGCGCGACGCCGGTGGCGGGATCGCCGGCCGCCATCAGGTCGAGCGCGACGTTTTTGAGCGAGCGGCGGCCGGCGCTCGCTGCATCCGGGCTGTAGGCCCCGGTGTCGGTCATGCGCTGATAGGTGGCCTCGAGCGCGCCCGCGAGAGCGCGGCCGACGGCGGCGCGCAGTTCGCGGCGCGCGGCGAAGATGGCGTCGGGATCGACGTCGGTGCCGATCTCGCGGGAGATGTCGCCTTCGGTCGGCAGCGCCATCGCCTGGGCGACGTAGGCCGGCTCGAGCCGTTGATCGCCGAGTATCGCGGCGAGGGCTGTGATCAGCTCGTCGGCGCCGCGCTTGGGAGAGCCGCGGCGATGCGCGGCGACGTTTTCGATCAGCAGGGTGGTCGAGAGCGCCTGCACCGCCTGCCAGCGGTTGAAGCTGTCGCTGTCATGGGCGGCGAGGAAGGCGAGATCGCCATCGCGCAGATTGGCCGTCAGCTTCACCGGTGCCGAGAAGCCGCGATTGAGCGACATCACGGGACGCTCGTCGAGGCCGGCGAATACGAAGGTCTGCTTGGCCTGGGTCAGGGTGATCACGCCGCGCTCGAGCGTGGGGCCGCCCGCCAGCGTCACCGGCCGGTCGCGGCCGTCGAGCCCGAGGAACCCGATCGCCAGCGGAATGACCATGGGTTCCTTCACCGGCTGTCCCGGCGTCGGCGGCAGCACCTGGGTGATTTCGAGCGTGCAGGTTCTGGCGCCGGCATCGTGATTGGCCTGGACCACGATCTCCGGCGTGCCGGCCTGGCGGTACCAGCGCATGAACTGGGTGAGGTCGTAGTCGGCGGCATCGGCGAAGCAGTCGATGAACTCGTCGACCGTCGCGGCGCGGCCGTCATGGCGCTCGAAATACAGATCCATGCCGGCGCGGAAATCGTCCGGCCCGAGCAGGGTCTTGAGCATCCGCACCACCTCGGCGCCCTTCTCGTAGATGGTCGAGGTGTAGAAGTTGCTGATCTCGCGATAGACCTCGGGCCGCACCGCATGGGAGAGCGGGCCGGCGTCCTCGACGAACTGATGGCCGCGCAGCGCCCGCACGTCGGCGATGCGCTTGACCGGCCGCGAACGGATGTCGGAGGAAAATTCCTGGTCGCGGAAGACGGTGAGGCCTTCCTTGAGGCAGAGCTGGAACCAGTCGCGGCAGGTGATCCGGTTGCCGGTCCAGTTGTGGAAATATTCGTGGGCGATGATCGCCTCGACACTGTTGAAATCCATGTCGGTGGCGGTTTCTTTCGAGGCCAGCACGTTCTTGTCGTTGAAGATGTTGAGGCCCTTGTTCTCCATCGCCCCCATGTTGAAGAAGGACACCGCGACGATCATGAAGATGTCGAGATCGTATTCGCGCCCGAACGCCTGCTCGTCCCAGCGCATGGCGCGCTTGAGCGCGCCCATGGCGTAGTCGGCGCGGCTCTCCTTGCCGGGCTCGACGTAGATCTTGAGGGCGACCTTGCGGCCGGACATGGTGGTGAAGCTGTCCTCCACCACGCCGAGCACGCCGCCGACCAGCGCGAACAGATAGCTCGGCTTGGGAAACGGATCGTGCCACACCGCGTAGTGGCGTGCGGTGCCGGCGATGTCGCCGGCATCCACAAGGTTGCCGTTCGCCAGCAGCACCGGAGCCTCGGCCTTGTCCGCCTCGATCCGCGTGGTGAACACCGCCATGACGTCGGGCCGGTCGGGAAAATAGGTGATGCGGCGGAACCCTTCCGCCTCGCATTGGGTCGTATAGGCCTTGCCCGAGCGGTAGAGGCCCATCAGCTTGGTGTTGGCGGTCGGATCGAGTTCGGTCTCGGTCTCCAGCACGAACGGCCGGTTCGGCGGCTGCAGGATCGTGAGGCGGTCCGAGGTCGCAACGAAGGCGTCTTCGGCCAGCGCCTCGCCGTCGAGGGTGACCGAACGCAGCACCAGCTCGTCGCCGTCGAGCACCACGGCGGCGGGCGCCGCGGCCTGCGGATTGGGAGTGAGCTTGAGCCTTGCGCGCACCCGCGTGCGGGTCGGGTCGAGGGCGACGTCGAGCTCGACCGTCTCGACCAGCCAGTCCGGCGGGCGATAGTCGGCGAGACGGACGGGAACGGCCTGTTCTGTGCGCATGCTCTTCACACCCGGATCAATCAGAAAAACCAGCCCTGATCTAAGCGGTTCGCCGCCAATTTCATAGGGCCGCGTTTGATTGATCGGGCGGCCGGCCGCGAACAAGCTTGGGCAGTGTCGGGTTCTGAAGGCCAGATCTCACGGCGTGGATTTTCGATATGGCCCCAAGCGCCGCAGCGCCTCGCGCGCAAAGGAATAATCGACCACCGTCTCGAGGTCGACGCTGTCCTTCACGAGATACTTGCGCTGCCGAAAGAACTCCAAATCGTTCTTGAGGCTCGTGACGTTGACCAGCCCGTCGGGATTGACCGCAAACGGCGTCATCTCGCGGTAGACGCTGGGATCCTTGATGTTGGTGTATTCGGTCAGGATCGAGATGATTTCGGCCGCGTTCGGGCCGGCCAGCTTGCCGTCGATCAGCGCGTCATTGTATTCGCGCAAGGCCTTGATGTAGGCGTACATGAATTTTTCCGCGAGCGGGCGCCGGTTGGAAATGAAATCGGCGGAATACAGAACCACCGCAGTCTGCTGGCCCGGATAGATGACCTTGTCGCTGCCGCGGACCGCGAGGCCCTCGCGCATCGCCCGCGTGGCGGCGGGTTCCGCCGTGATGCTGGCGTCGATCGCCTTGTTCCTGTATGCGATGAGATGCTCGGGAAAGCCGAGATAGACCACCTCGACGTCGCCGTAGGACAGCCCGCCTTTCTTGAGCGCCTCGTTCATCGATGATTCCGAACCGGCGCCTTGTGCGGCGACAGCGATCTTCATGCCCTTGAGATCCCTGAGCGTCTTGTAGCGGCCGCTGTCGGCGAGGTCCTTGCGCACCAGCAGTGTCGAATATTCGTATTGTTCCGCGACCGACCCCTTGTCTGCCACGATCTTCAAGTCGATGCCGCGCCCGATCGCATTGTAGAGGCCGGCCGCGACGGTGCCGCCGCCGACATCGAGCTGGCCGGAGCCGAGCGGGACGATCATTTGCGCCGCCGAGTTGAACGGGATCAGCTTCACCTCGATGCCTTCGTGGCGGAAATATCCCTTCTTGTCGGCAATGAACCAGCCGACGTCGGTGGCGGTTCTCGCGATGCCGACGGTCACTTGCACGGTCTGCGCCCGCGCCGGCGGCGAAAGCAACATGAGAGCAGCGGCGGCCCATCCGAGAGAATGCAGGAGGCTCGTTCTTTTCGGATGCATGTCTGGATCGAGCCTCATCTGTCAGCCCTGCCGCTCGAGAGAGCGCGTCGGTGAACATTGGAAGCAACCGGGCTTGCCAGGATGCCTCCCGAACGAGAGTGAATACTAGCGATCGTCGGCCTTCCCTGAAAGACAGCCGGGGCGGGCAGGCGTCTTCGGCCAGCGCCTCGCCATCGAGGGTGACCGCGCGCCTCGCCAGGTCGACACCGTCGGGCACCACGGTGGCCGGCGCCGCAACCCGTGGCTGGGGCGTGAACTTGACGCCTGAAGGCGCTGCGGTAAGTCCCGGTAAAGGCTTCGAAAGTTGGTCTCGCCGGCGGCAGGGCCGCGTATTGGGCCTCGGTGCCCTGCCAACACCGCGGGGACATCGCGCCACCTCTTGGTCTAAAATGCACAAAAAATACGTCTGCAGTGCCGGGGCAACGTCCAATGAAGCGCCTTCTGCTCGCTGCGCTACTCGCGATCCTTCTCGCGGGCGGGTATTATTTTCGCGGCTTCTTTTTTGACGCGCCCGCCGAGACCAGAGCGGCGCGGCCGTCGGCGGGCCAATCCGTTGTCGCCGATGTCGTTGTCGAAATGGAGGCGCCGATCGAGGTCACCGCGATCGGCACCGTCCAGTCGATCGCATCCGTGATGGTCAAGTCCCGGATCGACGGTGAAATCACGCAGGTTCATTTCGAGGAGGGCCAGGAGGTCAAGGAGGGCGATCTTCTGTTTTCGCTCGACGACCGTGCGGCACGGGCTCAGCTGCGACAGAGCGAAGCCAATCTCGAACGCGATCGGGCCCAACTCCAGCGCTTTCATCAGGAGGTGACCCGCCAGACCGGACTGGCAAACCGCGGTGTCGCGTCCACGCAAAAGCTCGAAGACACCATGACCAGCGAGGCGGTTTTCGAGGCGACGGTCCGCGCCGGCGAGGCGGCGGTCGAAACCGCCCGCGTCATCTTGAACTACACGACCATCCGGGCGCCCATCACCGGGCGGACCGGCTCGGTCACCTTCAAGCGAGGAAACATCGTCAAGGCGGTCGACACCGCACAGGTGGTGCTGCCGCTGGTCACCATCACGCAGCTCCGGCCGATCTACGTGGTGTTCACGATTCCCGAACGACATCTCGCCGATCTCCGCACCGCGCAGGCGTCGGGACGTCTGCCGGTGATCGTGACCATCCCGGACCAGCCGCAAAGCCCGGTGACCGGGTCGCTCACCTTCATCGACAATCAGGTCGATGCCGCGACCGGCACGATCTCGCTCAAGGCAACCTTCGCCAACGACGACGCCCGCCTGTGGCCCGGCCAGTTCGTCAGCGTGACGTTGCGGCTCGGAACCCAGGCGAACGCCATCGCGGCGCCGAGCGTGGGAATACAGATCGGCCAGAATGGTCCCTATGTATTCCTGGTCAAGGACGACTCGACCGTCGAGTTGCGGCTCGTGCGTGTCGGCCGGACGGTGGGCAACAAGACCGTCATCGCGGACGGGGCTTGCCGCCGGCGATCGCATCGTCGTCGACGGCCAGCTCCGCCTCGGCAACGGAATGCGCGTCAACGTGCAGCGAGCCGAGGACCCTGCAGCGCCGAAGGCGCAGCCCGTTCCCGTGGCGGAGCGCACGCCATGACGCTGCCGACCCTTTGCATCGAACGCCCGGTCATGACGACCTTGTTGACCATGGCGATCGTGCTTGTCGGCGGCGTCGGCTATATGTTTCTGCCGGTGGCGGCGCTGCCGCAAGTCGACTTCCCGACCATCGCGGTATCGACCACCTTGCCGGGCGCCAGCCCCTCGACGATGGCCGCCTCGATCGCGACGCCGCTCGAACGCGAATTTTCCGCCATTGCGGGCATCGACTCGATCACGTCGGTCAGCGGGCTCGGCATCGGCCGCATCACCGTGCAGTTCAACCTCAATCGGAGCATCGACGCGGCGGCGCAGGACATCCAGGCGGCGATCGGCAATGCCGCGCGCAAGCTGCCCGCCGAGATGACGACCCCGCCCTCCTATCGCAAGGTCAATCCCGGCGCTTCCGCGGTGCTGCAGCTGACGCTCGTCTCGCAAGAGCCTTCCGCTGTCGACGGTCAACGAATTTGCGGAAATCAACATCGGCCAGCGGCTTTCCACGCTTCCCGGAGTGGCGCAGATCGCGATTTTCGGTCCGCAGAAATTCGCCGTTCGTGTCCAGGTCGATCCCGACCTGCTCGCGGCCCGGGGCATTTCGATCGACGAGGTCCAACGCGCGGTCGCGGCGGCGAGCTCGACCACGCCGGTCGGGGCGCTCAGCGGACCGCAAAAGGCGGCGACGTTGCAGGCCGATACCCAGGTGACGCGGGCGTCCGACTATTTGCCGCTGATCATCGCCTATCGCAACGGCGCGCCGGTGCGCCTCGGCGACGTTGCCCGGGTCATCGACAGCGTGCAGGTCCGCGATTCCTGGAACTGGTACAACGGCTCAGCGCGCCATCACGGTCGCGGTGTTTCGGCAGCCCGACGCAAATACCGTCGACGTCGTGAACCAGGTCAAGGCCTTGATCCCGGTCTTTCGCGCCGAGCTTGCCGGGCGCCATCGACATCAACGTGCTGCAGGATCGCGCCGCTCCCATACAGGCGGCCGTCGCCGACGTGCAGCATACGTTGATCCTCACCGTGGTCCTGGTCGTGCTCGTCATCTTCCTGTTCGTTCGACGGCTTTCGGCGACGATCATTCCGGCGCTTGCCCTGCCGGTATCGATCATCGGCACGTTCGCCGCCATGTATCTCGGCGGATATTCGCTCAACAACGTCTCGCTGCTCGCCCTCACGCTCGCGGTCGGGTTCGTGGTCGACGATGCCATCGTGATGCTCGAAAACATCGTCCGCCACAGCGAAGCCGGCATGGATCCGATGGAGGCGGCTCTCAAGGGCTCGCGCGAGATCACCTTCACGATCGTGTCGATGACCATCTCGCTGGTCGCGGTCTTCATTCCGGTTTTCTTCATGGGCGGCGTGGTCGGGCGGGTGTTCCACGAATTTGCCAACGTGATCGGCATCGCGATTCTGGCGTCGGGCCTCGTGTCGTTGACGCTGACGCCCATGCTGTGCAGCCGATTCCTGCGCCCGCGCCCGCATCGTGGCGACGACGGACCGGTTGCGCGCGTCCTGGAGCGGGGCTTTGCCGCAATGCTTCGCGGCTATGAAATCTCGCTCGGATGGGTGCTGCGCCATTCGCGCTTCACGGTCGTGGTGACGCTGCTGACCATCGGGCTCACCGGATATCTGTTTTACGTCATTCCCAAGGGCTTCTTCCCGATCGAGGACACCGGCTACATCATCGGCGGGACCGAGACGGCGGAGGACACGTCTTTCACCGGAATGGTGGACAAGCAGATGAAGCTCGATGCCGTGTTGCGGGCCAGTCCCCACGTCGTGTCCTACAATCTGGAAGTCAGCCTCGGCGGGAGCCGGTTCGGAATAAACAGCGGAGACCTGTACATCCAACTCAAGCCGCGCGGCCAGCGTCCGCCCATCGGCGCGGTGATCCAGGAACTGCGCCGCCAGGCCGGTGCGATCACGGGATTGAGCGTGTTCCTGAACCCCGCCCAGAATCTGCAGATCGGCGCGCGCCCGAGCAAGAGCCTGTATCAATACACCTTGCAGGCCGGAAACCTCGACGAGCTGTTCCGCTTTGCACCGCTCGTCGACACCGAAATCCGCAAGCTGCCCGCGCTGCAGGACATATCCTCGGATTTGCAGATCAAGAGCCCCCAGGCCGTTCTCAACGTCGATCGACAGAAGGCGGCGGCCCTCGGCCTCACCTCGGAGCAGATTCGGGCGACCCTTTACAACTCGTTCGGCTCGCGACAGGTGGCGACCATCTATGCCGCCAGCAACGACTACGCGGTGATCCTGGAGCACGATCCGATATTTCAGCAGAATCCGAAGCGACCTCTCCAAGGTATTCGTCCGATCGAGCGCCGGCCAGCTCGTGCCGCTCAGCACGGTCGCGACCTTGACCCAAGTCGCCGGCCCCCTGACGATCAACCACCAGGGTCAACTCCCGGCCGTGACCATTTCATTCAACCTGGCGCCGGGCGTCGCGCTCGGTGAGGCCATCGACCGCATTCAGGAAATGGAGCGACGGCTGGTCTTCCCGCCGACCATCACGGCCGGTTTCTCGGGGACCGCGCAGGTGTTCCAGCAGTCGTCTGCGCGGACAGGGCTGGCTGCTGCTGGCGACCGTCGTGGTCATCTACATCGTGCTCGGCATTCTCTACGAGAGCTTCATTCACCCGATCACGATCCTTTCCGGACTGCCGGCGGCCGGCGTCGGTGCGTTGCTGACACTGATGCTCTTCAAGATGGAACTCAGCGTCATCGCGATCATCGGCGTCATCATGCTGGTCGGGATCGTCAAGAAGAATGCGATCATGATGATCGATTTCGCGATCGACGCCCAGCGCAACCGCGGCGAGCCGCCCGAGCGGGCGATCCATCAGGCCTGCCTGTTGCGGTTCCGACCCATCATGATGACGACAATGGCGGCGATCATGGGGACGCTGCCGATCGCGCTTGGGCTCGGCGCCGGCGCCGAGCTTCGCCAGCCGTTGGGCATTGCCGTCGTCGGCGGGCTCCTGACGTCGCAATTGCTCACCCTCTTACATCACGCCGGTCATCTATCTTTCGCTCGAAGATGCTCGCCGCGGAGTTTTTGGTCTGTTTGGCCGCGCTGCGTCCATGCGGCCACCACCGGCCCAACCCGCCGAATAGCAAGCGGCGTAGTCACGTGGACGATCTTCCAGAGCGCGTTCGGATCGGCATGTGTACCGGTCGGCAGCAGGCAACTCGCTCCATACAGCAGCACCCCCAGCAGCGGTGACATCAGACTTGTCTGCGCCATCAGATTGCCCCGGGATAACCTGGCATCATCACGCGCCGAGCAGGCCGCGAATCATTCCGGCCTGATGTTCGCGGCTTTGATGATCGGCCACCACTTCTCGATCTCCGCCTTTTGCAGCGCGCCGAGCGCTGCCGGCGTCTGCTGGTCGAACGGTGGGATATCCTGGCCGAGATCGGCGAGGCGGGCGCGCACGGCGGGATTGCCGAGGGCATCGACCACGGCGGCGTTCAGCTTCGCGATGACGGGCTTGGGCGTTCCTGCGGGCGCCCACAGCGCGGTCCACACCGCAATGTAGAATCCCGGCAGGCCGGCTTCGTCGACGGTCGGAACGTCCGGCGCCGAGGCGAGCCGCTCCTTGGCGGTGACGGCATAGGCCTTGATGGTTCGGTTGCGCAGCTGCGGCAGCGAATTGGCGGCCTGGTCGAACATGATGTCGATCTGGCGGGCGACGAGATCCTGCATCGCCGGTCCGCCGCCGCGATAGGGTACGAACACGAAGCGCGCGCCGGTGCTGTTCTGGAAGTAGACCGCTGCAACCCGATGGGCCATCGACCCGATCCCCACCGACACCTTGCCCTGGTTCGGCTTGAGCCAGGCGATCAGTTCCCCGAGGTCCTTCGCGGGCACTGCGGTGTTGGTGACGATCACCTCGGGGTTGGTCGCGATCAGCGCGACCGGCTCCAGATCCTTCAGGAGGTCGTACGGCAGCGCGTAAGCGGCGCCGTTGAGCACATGGGTGCTCCATTGGCCGATGCTGAGCGTGTAACCGTCTGGCGTCGCGCGGATCACGCGACCGACGCCGAGACTGCCGTCCGCTCCGGCCACGTTCTCTATGATCACGGTCTGGCCGAGCGACACCCGCATGCGCTCGCCGACGACGCGGGTGATGGCGTCGGTCGGCCCGCCGGCGGCGAACGGCACCACCAGGGTGATGGGACGCGTGGGATAAGTCTGCGCGCTGGCGCTCGTGCCGCTTGCGCAGGCGACGGCGAGCAATGCGGCGCCGACGAACCACCGATTTCTCATGTCACGACCCCCTGTGCGGCCGACGGAACTGCCAAGCGGACGTACTCTGATCGAGGTGCAATGCGCAGCGCGGCAACCTTGTTTCAGTTCTGCGGTCGCTTGAAATACTTCAAATCCGGCGGCGGCTGGTCCTTTTTCATGGGCATGATAGTGCCGTCGGCGCTGCGGAAATAGACCTCCTTGCCAATGGTGACGTGGGCCTGACCCTCGATGCAGTTGTCCTCGTTCCACCAGACCTTTGGCAGGCGCTTGAAGGTCTTCAACACCGTCCACGGTCGCGTCAGTGAATTGTCGATCGTGGTCATCTCGTCGCGGAGAATACCCGGCTCGTTGCGATCGAGGTATATCCGCTCCTTGATGATGCTCTCGTCGTCATCGGCCATGGGCATGCCGGACTGGTCCCACACGTGAGGCCCGCGCATATGGCGGGTTTCGACCTCGAGGGTGTCGTAGCGGCCGTCACCGTCGGTATCGAGCCATTTGCCGATCGAGTATCCGGGAAACCAGGTCTGCTCGGTGTTGGGCCAGTCGCGCCCGTCCGTGTAAATGCGGCGCGGCGAAAACTCGGTCCGCTCGAACAGGATGTGGGTGACGCCCGGCGACAGCAGGAATTCGAATGCCGATACGCCCGACATCATCCGCGGCATGCCCTGCGGCAGGCACGTATAGGCCGGGTCGAGTCCGTGACCGCCCGCGTCCTGGTCTTTCATGCTGGCCTCGAACCGCGCCTGGTACTCGGGTTTGAGCGGCGCTTCCTGCTTGCGGATTGGCTTCGACTGGTCGTAGCGCGGATTGCCGCCGTAGGTGCGAAACCACTGGCCCGACCAGTCGGGAAATTTCGACTCATCGTGCGCCAGCGCGGCGTTGCACGCCAAGCCCAGCCACCCTGCCAGCGCGAACGCAGCAATCGAACCTCGATTAAGCATGATCTTCCTCTCGCGGCCAAGCGGATCCCCGCATCGGCAAGTCGTACCATGACGCCGCGGCTGCCGCACGGATCGTCGTAGTCGCAGGCAGCGACATTGGGGTTATCGAGCGCCGTTGAATGCTCGCTTGTCAACCAGCCGGAGGGCAGCGGCCGCGGCCCAGACCACCTCAAGATATACGTGGCGGGGGCCGGCGGTTCGGGTAAGCTCCCCTCCAAGCTGGTGCCGCCGGTACCGCGCCGCGTTGGAGGCTGACCGACGCTTTCTCAGAAAATCAACCGCAGTTCGGCCGAACGGAGGAATTCAAATGAGGAAATCGGATTACGTTTGCGCTGCCGCCGCCGTCCTGCTGCTCGCCGGCGCCGCGCTGCTCCAATTGCCGGGCCGCGAAGCCGCCGCCCAGGCCGGCGGCGTCTATGTCAACGCCGTCGACCTCGACATCAATCCGGCCGACATGCCGAAGTTCCTCGAGCTCATCAAGGAAAACGCCTCCTCGGCAGTGAAGGAGCCGGGATGCCGCGAGTTCAACGTCACCGTTCTGGCCAAGGATCCCAACCACGTTTTCCTCTACGAGGTCTACGAGAACGAGGCCGCGCTGAACACCCATCGCGGCACCGATCATTTCAAGAAATACGCCGCCGCGACCGCCAACATGGTGACCGGCCGCAACGTGCGGGGGATGTCGGTCATCGCGTTCAATTCCAAGGGGCATTGAGCAGCGACAATTCCCTCCCGAAGTCGGGGAGGGAATCATGCCCGCGGCTCGGCGTGGCCGATGACGCGCTTGATGGCGGGAAAGCGCCGGCGCAGCCCGCGCTCCAGCTCGTCGACGAGCTCGTGCACCTCGCTGACGGTCCGGGCGGGATCGACGTCGCAGTGAAAATTGACGATCCGCCCGTCGTCGG
The DNA here is from genome assembly GCA_963791375.1 of uncultured Alphaproteobacteria bacterium. Classification (GTDB taxonomy): domain Bacteria; phylum Pseudomonadota; class Alphaproteobacteria; order Rhizobiales; family Xanthobacteraceae; genus JAJPKK01. The sequence goes on along the minus strand of CAWBSI010000023.1, from coordinate 420,754 downwards.
TGTCGCGCATGCGGACATCGTGCACGTTGCGAAGGATCGCGGTCGCAGCGGCGAGTTCGGCCAGCGCGCGCTCGACCGCGGCGACGTCGGTCGCGGCGGTGTCGCGGCCGGCCGAACCTTCCATCTGCAGCGGCTCGATATGGGTTTCCACTTCGACGACAGGGGCGATTTCCTTGCGGATCGCGGCCTCGAGGCCGTCGGCGATGTCGTGGGCGGCGCCCAGCGAGAGCCGGCCGTCGACCTCGAGATCGAGCGAGATGGTGAGCCCCTTGGGGATCGCGTGGACCGTGACGTGATGCACGGGCAGAGCGCGGTTGCGCGCGATCACCATCACGCGCTCCATCACGGTCTCGTTGTCGAGCGCGCGCGGCATCACGTTGACGCCGATCTCCGCATTGGGCAGCGCCGTCCTGACCGCGGCCCCGATGTCCTCCTTCAGCACCTCGATGCGATCGAGCGGGAGCGTGCGGCTCGCGCCGACGTCGATCTCGCCAAACACGGTGCCGCCGACCTGACGGGTCCGCACGCGTTCCACCGAGGCGACGTTGCCCACCTTCTTGGCGATGGCGGTGATGCGGTCGGCGACGCCTTCGGGGGCGGTGTCGGTGAGGGCGTCGATGGTGCGGCGGCCGAGCCGCCAGCCGGCGAGGCAGACGAACAGCGCCACCACCATAGCGGCCGCCGAATCCGCCCAGGCGTAGCCGAGCCGCACCCCGACGAGGCCGATCAGCACGGCGGCCGACGACCACATGTCCGAGCTGAAATGGAGCGCGTCGGCCTCCAATGCGGGGCTCGCGGTGTCGACGGCGACGCGGTTGAGCACGCGGGCGCGATAGAAATCGACGACGATCGAGGCGACGATCACGGCGAACGCGACGGCGGTTGCCTCCACGGCGTGAGGTTGATCGCCGATCAGGCGGTGAGCGGATTCCCACATCACCACGCCTGAGAGAATGAACAGCAGCGCGGTCTCGGCGAGGGCGGCGATGTTCTCGATCTTGCCGTGGCCGTATTGGTGATCCCGGTCCGCCGGCTTGTCGGCCATGCGCACCGCGAAATAGGTCATCACCGTCGCCGCGAGGTCGATCAGCGAGTGGGCGGCCTCCGACAGGATGGCGAGCGAGCCGGTGGCGATACCGACCACGGCCTTGCCGAGCGTCAGCGCCCCCGAAGCGGCGATCGAGCCGAGCGCGACGCGTTCCTTTTCACTCGTCATGGAACCACCGAATCCGGGCGTGAATTCATTTCACATTACCATTATAGCAAGACAGCCGGATGTGCTTGTGGCGGAGGCCGGCCGCCCGCGGAGGAGAGCCGATGGAGAAGGCCGAGATCAGGCCCGGTGTGTGGATGGCCTACGAGGACCATTGGTTCGGCCCGCCCTGGACGACCCCCGAGACCGTGGTGATGATCCACGGCAATTCGGAATCCTCGCGCGCCTGGGCCTCATGGGTTCCCCATCTCTCCGGCAAATACCGGGTCCTGCGTCCGGACCTGCCGGGTTTCGGCGCGTCCACCGAGCCGCCGGGATATGGCTGGAGCGCCGCCGAACTCGCCGCAGATATCGGGCGGTTTCTCGATGCCCTCGCCATCGACAAGTGCCACCTCATCGGCGCCAAATATGGAGGCTCGGCCTGCATGCAGTTCGCCGCCGACAGCTCCGATCGCCTGCGGTCGCTCTGCCTCTGCGGCTCGCCGTTTCGCGGCAGCGGCACCGGCAATGCCGAGGCCATCCGCACCAAGGGCGTGCGGCAGTGGGCGGCGGAAACGCAGCCGGCCCGGCTCGGCAGCGGCGCGTCGGAGGCGCAGGTGCGGTGGTGGACCGATGAACTCATGGGCAAGACCAATGTGCGCGCCGCCTACGGCGCCGCGTCGGCCCGCATCGACATGGACCTCGACGCCATGCTGCCGCGGATCGGCGTTCCCACCCTGATGGTGACGACGCAGGAAAGCGGCCTGCAGTCGATCGCGACCGTCGAGCGCCATGCCGCGCGCATCCCCGACGCGCAAGTCGTCGTGCTTCCTGGCGACAGCTTCCACATCGCGGCCTCGGCGCCCGATGTCTGCGCCCAGCACGCCCTGCGGTTCATCGACGCGGTGTCGCAAGGCCGCCACGTTGCGCGTAAAACTGTCGCAATGCAGGCCGGAAGTTGATCATGCGCAATCCGCGTTTTCCCAGCAGCCGCAACCGCGAAGAACGCAAGACCGGACCGACCCGCCGCGCGGCGACTGGCGCCATTGCCAGCGCCATCGGTTCCTGGGCCGCGCTCGCGGCGCTGGTCCCGACGCCGGGCGTGGCACAGGTCGCGTATCCCGTCCGTCCCGTGCGGATCGTGGTGCCGTTTGCGCCGGGCGGCGGCGCCGACCTGATCGCGCGCATGCTCGAGCCGCATCTTCAGCGGCATCTCGGGCAATCCTTTTTCGTCGACAACCGTGCCGGCGCGGCAGGACGGATCGGGGCGGCGGCGGTGGCGAAAGCGGATCCCGATGGGCATACGCTGCTGATGACCACGGAATCCTCGATCGTCATCGCGCCCCATATCGGCGTGCCTATGAGCTACGATCCGCTCAAGGATTTCGCACCGGTGTCGCTGCTCACCCGCAATCCGGTCGTGCTGGCGGTGCATCCTTCGGTGCCCGCCGATACGCTCAAGGACTACATCGCGCTCGCCCGCGCGCGGCCGGGCGAGTTGTTCTATGCCTCATCGGGAGCCGGCGGGCCGAACCACCTGGCCGGCGAAATCTTCAAGCAGATGACCGGCGTCAACATCGTCCATGTGCCCTATCCCGGCACCGGCGCGGCGATCCCCGCGGTCATCTCCAATCAGGTCGGCGCGATGTGGGGCTTCGTGGCGGGGCTACTCCCGCACATCCGAAGCGGCAGCCTCAAGGCGCTCGCGATCGGAACGCGAGAGCGTTCGCCGGCGCTGCCGGAGATTCCGACGGTGGCCGAAGCCGGCGTGCCCGGCTACGAGGCGTCGTCGTGGATCGGGCTGTTGGCGCCGGCCGCGACGCCGCAGCCGATCATCGCCAAGCTGTGGGATGCCGTCAGTGCTTCCATGCAGGAGCCTGCGGTGAAGGACATCCTGCTGCGCGACGGCTCCGACATCGTCGTCAGCACGCCCGACGCATTCCGCCGCGTGATCCAGGAGGACGACGCCAAATACGCAAAGCTGTCCGGCCTGTTCGCCACGGTGAGATAATGAGGCCAAATGAAATGCGCTGCGCAGTGACTCCAGCATTTGGTTCCGAGCTTCGGCCGATCTTCTCCCTCCCCTTGAAGAAGGGGGAGGGAGCCAAGGCAATCAAGCGTCGGGGTTAAGGCACCGGGTGAAATCGTCACGGACAATTCGGTTTCGTCAACTGAGCAGAAGAAAATGGAAGAACGTCAACCCACCAGAGCGCTTGCCGCGTTTGCCGCCGGCCTCGACCCCAGGCGATTGCCCGCCGAGGTGCGAGAGAAACTCGGCTGGCTCCTGCTGGACTATCTGCGCGTCGCATCGATCGGCGCGCGCCTGCCGTGGAGCGAATGGGCGCGCGCCTACATCAGCGTGGTGGCATTGCCGGGCGCATCGCGCGTGCTGTTTTCGCCCGATGCGCTTAACCCTGAACATGCGACGTTCATGAACGTCACCTTCGGCAGCAGCTTCGATGGCGACGATACCCATGTGGGGGCGATGCTGCATCCCGGCGTCGCCTCCTGGGCGGCGGCGCTCGCGGTCGCCGAGCATGTGGGCGCGTCCGGGCCGGAGGTGCTGGCGGCGGTGGTCGCGGGCTATGAGACGACGATCCGGATCGGCCTTGCGGTCCAGCCCAGCCACTTCAAGCGCGGCTTTCAGAGCACCGGCACCTGCGACGGGTTCGGCACCGCGGCGGCGGCTGGACGGCTCTTGTTCCGCGGTGCCGGACGCCGCGCAGCGCATCGTCGAGGCGATCGGGCTTGCCGGCGGCTACCCCAGCGGCATCGCGCAGTTCTACTATTCGGGCTCGTCGGCAAAGCGCATCCAGGCCGCCCATGCGGCCCAGAGCGGGGTCGCCGCTGCGCTGCTCGCCCAGCACGGCTTCACCGGCCCGCCCGATATCCTCGAAGGCACGGGCGGCTTTGCCCGCGCCTATGCGGACGGCTGGAATCCGGCGATCATCGAAGATGGGCTCGGAACTCGCTTCCACCTGATGGACGTGCTGGTGAAGTCTCATGCGGCGGCGGCGCGGGTCGCCGCCGGCATCGACGCCATGCTGGCGTTGCGGCGTCAGCACCGGTTCGCCGCCGCCGACATCGCGACCATGCATCTCGGCTACCCCCGCATCATCCAGGGTCGCCTGACCAACAAGCATCCGGCCGACCTGCAGGCGGCGCAGATGTGCCTGCCGTTCAGCGTCGCGCTGGCCGCCAAGGTCGCGCTGCCGCCGGGACGGATACCTTCGCTGGGGGTATCCGACTACGAGGCGGGGCTGCGCGACAAGAGCCTTTACGATCTCGAGGAGCGGACGACGCTCGACCTCGACGAAGAGGTCGAGGCGGCGAGCAACGCGCTGTCGACGGCGGCGAAGGTGAGCGTGCAGTTGCGCGACGGCCGCAGCCTGTCGCTGCTGGTGCGCGCACCCAAAGGCAGCGCCTCCGATCCGTTCACGGGCGCCGAGCACGAGGCGCGGTTCGCCCAGGAACTGTCGCGCCGGGTCTCGGCGAAAGTCTGCGCCGAGATCGTGCGCATGTCGAAGGACCTCGACCGACTCGACCCCCGCTGGCTCGGTCGCGTGCTCAGCGAAGACCCCGTGGCGGGCGGGTAGGGGGCCGATTCGGTTGTGTGTGGGAGAGGTGCTTACATCATTCCAAGGTGCTGCCATGACGAAAGATCAGGTCAAAGGTGGTGATGACATCACCGACGACGAATGGAAGATCATTGAAGAGCGGGCACAGCGACAAGAATTGGCGAGTGACGAAGAAGTCGAGGCGCTTTTCAGCCGCTACCGAAGTGCATGAGGGTGATCCTTAGGCGGCGCGCTTCCGGCTGGGCCGGATCAGCACGTCCGCGGAAATGCCGAGGCGCTCGTGAAGACGTCGGATCATGCCGATCGATAACCCGCGCTTTCCGCTCAACACCTCGGCGATTCGGGTTCTGGTGCCGATGATCTCCTCGAGATCGCGTCGAGTCAGGTTCTGTTGCTCCATGCGGAACTTAATGGCCTCGATCGGGTCCGGCGGGTCGAGCGGAAAATGCTCCGCCTCATAGGCATCGATCAACGTCGCCAGCACGTCCAGCCGGTCGCCGTTCCGCGTCCCCGACTTTGCGCCCCAGAGGCGCTCGACGTCCTTAAGTGCCGCCTCGTGGTCGGCATTCGAACGAATCGGTTTTACCTCAGCGCGCATGTTTCACCTGTCTCACATCGATCCTGTCGTATTCTTTGTGCGTGCCGATCCATTTGATCCACACGATTCCCTTCTCGAAGTCGACCGCGACGACCAAGCGGTAGTTGTTTCCCTTGATGTTGAATACGATCCGATCCGCAGAAACGATACTGGCTGTCGCGTACAGACGCTTTACGTCCGCTGAACTCGTCCAACTGGCCTTTTTGACTTCGTCGAACCAGGCATCCAGCGCCGCCTTCAGGGCCGCGTGGTCCTTATGTCCGGATCGACCTTCGATAAACGCTCGCAAGGTGCGCCGGGCGATAATTCGCATCGACGATTGCTACCATGCGCCCAAATTGGGCGCAATGTTGTCGTTCGAGTCTGCAGGCCATCGTTGGAGGACGACTGCGGTCCTGATTGGTCAGCCCGAGAAATTTTCGCTACCATGAGACCGTAACCCGGCTGGCGCGTTGAATCGCCGAGGTGTGCGCCCATGACACTCGATCCGGTATGGCTGTCGCGCCTGCAATGGGTGTGGGTCATTTCCTGGCACATCCTGCTGCCGGCATTCACGGTCGGGCTCGCCTCCTACATTGCCGTGCTCGAGGGCCTCTACTTCTTCACGGAGCGCCCGGTCTGGTTCCGGCTCTCCGCATTCTGGACCAAGCTGTTCGCGGTCTCGTTCGGCATGGGCGTGGTGTCCGGGATCACCATGCCGTTCCAGTTCGGCACCAATTGGAGCCGCTTCTCCGACATCACCGCCAACGTGCTCTCGCCGTTGATGGCTTATGAAGGCCTGATGGCGTTCTTCCTCGAGGCGTCCTTTCTCGGCGTGCTGCTGTTCGGCCGGCACTTGGTGCCGCGGTGGCTGCATTTCTTCGCCGCCATCATGGTCGCGGTGGGAACGTTGTTTTCCTCGTTCTGGATTCTCTCGACCAACAGCTGGATGCAGACGCCGGCCGGCTACGAGCTCGTCGACGGCCGCTTCTTTCCCACCGACTGGATGGCGATCGTCTTCAATCCGTCGTTTCCGTACCGCCTCACCCACAACGTCAATGCGTTCTACATCACCACAGCCTTCGTGGTGATGGGAGTGGGCGCCTGGCTGCTGCGCCGGGAGAGGTCGGTCGGCGAAGCGAAGATCATGATCAGCATGGCGCTCGATCTCCTGATCATCATCGTGCCGCTGCAGTTCTTCCTCGGCGATCAACATGGCCTCAACACGCTCGAATACCAGCCCGCCAAGCTTGCCGCGATCGAGGGCCGTTACGATACCGCCGCCCCCGCACCGCTCACACTTTTTGGCATCCCCGACGATGCGACCGAGACGATGAATTACGCCATCGACGTGCCGTATCTCGGCAGTCTCATCCTGACTCACGGCCTCGACGGCAAGATTGTAGGGCTCAAGGACTTTCCCGCGGACCAGCGACCCTCGGTGGCCGCGCCGTTCTTCGGCTTTCGCATTATGGTGGGGATCGGCGGGATCATGCTGGCGATCGTCGTCGTCGGCCAGATCATGCGCCGCGGCGGGCGGCGCTATCGCTCGCGCTGGTTCCTGCTGCTGTGCCAGGCGGCGGCGCCGCTCGGCTTCATCGCGGTCATTGCGGGCTGGGTGACGACCGAGGTCGGACGCCAGCCGTGGACGGTGTACGGCCTGTTGCGCACGGCGGATTCGGTCTCGCCCTCGCTCACGGGGAACGACGTCGCCCTCTCGCTCGCGTTCTACGTCGTCGTCTACCTCATCATGTTTCCCACCGGCCTCGCCTTCATGTCGACCATTGTTCGCGCCGGCGTGGACGAGGCCGCCGGCGAGGCCGGTGAGATCGCAGGTGCGGCGCCGATCCGGGCGTTCGCCGCGGCTTCCCCGGGCCCGCCGCCGCCGCCGACCACGACACCAGCCGCGGGAGCATGACCATGCTGATCGATCTGGTTCCGATCTGGACGCTGATCCTCGGCCTCGCCGTGTTCTACTACGTCGTGTTCGACGGCTTCGATCTCGGCGTCGGCATCCTGTCCGGATTCGTCTCTCCGGAATGGCGCCGGCTCATGATGAACTCAGTCGCGCCGGTGTGGGACGGCAACGAGACCTGGCTGGTGCTCGGCAGCATCGGCCTGCTGGCGGCATTTCCGCTCGCTTTCGCGATCATTATTCCCGCGGTGTATTTTCCGATCGTGATCATGCTGCTGGCGCTGGTGTTCCGCGGCGTCGCCTTCGAGTTCCGCTTCAAGGGACGTGCCCTGCAGGAGTTCTGGGGCAAAGCCTTCTGCGCGGGTTCGGCCGTGGCGACGTTCGCGCAAGGCGTCGTCCTCGGTGCGTTCATCCAGGGCTTCAAGGTCGAGGGCCGGCACTTCGTCGGCACCTCGTTCGATTTCGTCACGCCGTTCGCGCTGCTGACCGGGCTCGCCCTCATGTTCGGCTATGCCTTGCTCGGCTCCGGCTGGCTCATCATGAAGACCGAGGGGGAACTGCAGGCCTGGAGCCGCCGCGCCGGCCGCATCTGCCTCGTCGGCGTCGGCATCGCGGTGGTCGCGGTGAGCATCTGGACCCCGCTCGTCGATCCGGAGATCGCGCAGCGCTGGTTCTCCTGGCCCAACATCCTCTGGCTGTCGCCGGTGCCGGTCGTGACCGCGGGGATCGCGGCGTTGTGCTGGTATTCGCTCGGCAGCCGCAGCGAGGCGCTGCCGTTCCTCAGCGCGATCGCGTTGTTCCTGATGTCGTTCGTCGGCATCACCATCAGCCTGTGGCCGATGATCGTGCCGCATCACTACACGCTGTGGGAGGCGGCATCCGCGCCGAGCACCCAGGCGTTCCTCCTGATCGGAACGCTGTTCCTGCTGCCGGTCATCCTGATGTACACTGCCTGGTCCTATTGGGTGTTCCGCGGCAAGGTGCGCGCGGACATCGGCTACCACTGAGTTTCTTTCCCTCCCCGACTTCGGGGAGGGCAGGGTGGGGTTCCTTCTTCGATTGGCCGCGCGGACCCCACCCGACCTCGCTTCGCTCGGCCACCCTCCCCGAAAACGGGGAGGGATAGAGAAACGACACACGGGGGAACGCATGACAAAGCGCGGCACGCACGTCTCGGCACTCGCCGGCCTCTCGGCTCTCGTCCTCATCGCGGCGCTGTGCGGTCCGGCCGGGGCGGAGGAGATCGCGGTCGGCAATTTCGGCGTCGCCGCCAATGGAATGCCTTTCGGCGTCGCCCGCGCCAAGGGCTTCTTCAAGCAGGAAGGCATTGATGTCACCGGCATCATCACGTCCGCCGGCGGCGGCACCTCGCTGCGCAACATGCTGGCGGGCGGCGTCCCCTACGGCGAAGTCAATCCCGGCGTGGTGGTGGCCGCGATCCAGCAGGGCGCCGACCTCAAGCTGATCTCCGACAATGTGCTGACCGTCGCGGAGTTCGTCTGGGCGGTCAAACCGGACTCCCCGATCAAGTCGATCCAGGACTTAAAGGGCCGCAAGATCGGCTACACCAATCCGCGCTCGACCAGCCAGGGCCTTGCGATGCTGCTGCTCACCAAGGCCGGCCTCAAGGCGGGGGATGCCGAGCTGGTGCGCACCGGCGGATTCGGCGAAGGCGTTGCTGCGCTGGAAACCGGGCAGATCGACGTTGCGCCCATCGCCGAGCCGCTGTGGTCGCAGTTCCAATCCAAATACCGCGCCGTCGCGCGGGCGAGCGACCTGCTGCCGCCGCTCGACAATGTCGTGGGCGTGACCACCGCTAACATGGCGGCTCAGCGCGGCGATTTCATCCGCGCCGTCATCCGGGCGCGCCGCCGCGCCGTCGAATTCATGATCGCCAATCCCGACGAGGCCGGCGACATCGTCGCCAAGGACTACAATCTCCCGCCCGCGGTCGCCCGCGCCGCGGTGCGTAATCTCACCACCAGCAAGACCGAGGGCATTCCCTACTGGGGAACCGGGCAGGTCCACCTGGAGGGCCTCAAGCGCATGATCGAGGTCCAGCGCATGGTCGGCGCGATCAACGGCACCGTCGACTATGACAAGATCATCGACACCCAGTTTCTTCCCGATGACATCAAAGCCATCAAGTGAGGCGCCGGGCACGCCGCCCGGCGTCCACGCGATGCTTCGCGATGTCGCAAAGACCTTTCAGGTGCCCGGCCGCGAGGACGGCGTGCATGCGCTCGGGCCGCTCGATCTGGACTTGAGGAAGGGCGAGTTCTTCGCGGTGGTCGGGCCGTCCGGCTGCGGCAAGTCGACCCTGCTCGAGCTGATGGCGGGCCTCGCCACCGCGAGCGAGGGAACCGTCGTGTTCGAGGACAAGCCGGTCCATGGCGGCGTCCCCGACGGCATCGGCGTCGTGTTCCAGGAGGACGCCTCGATCCCGTGGCTCACCGTGTCAGGCAATATCGCGTTCGGCCTGCGCAAGACCAAGCTCAGCGACAAGGAACGAAACAAGCGCGTTGGCGATGCGCTGCGGATGATGGGGCTCGGCGACTTCGCCGACAGCTATCCGGCCCAGCTCTCCGGCGGAATGCGCCAGCGCGTCTGCATCGCGCGGACGCTGGTCATGCAGCCGCGCCTCATCCTGCTCGACGAGCCGTTCGGCGCACTCGACCAGCAGACCCGCCTGCTGATGGGCGAGGAACTCCTCAAGCTGTGGCGCGAGACCGGGGCCACCGTCTTCCTCATCACCCACGCGCTCGACGAGGCCGCCATGCTGGCCGACCGGATCGGCGTCATGTCCGCGCGCCCCGGCCGGCTCTTGTCGATCATCGAGACCGAATGGCCGCGCGACCGCGACAGCCGGGTGGTCGAAGACGCCGCGTTCGGCGCCATCACCGCACAGCTCTGGCACAAGCTGCGCGGTGAATCGCTGAAATCCATCGGCAGGGCGCAAGGACCATGAAGAGTGCCATGAAACCAAGCGCACGAAACGAATTGCCATGAACCGGCCGCTGCTGCTGCGCTTAATCCTGCTCCTGGCCTTCACCGCCGTGCTCGAAGCGCTGTGCCGGCTCGGCGTCATCGACCGCTTCACCATGCCGCCGCCGTCGCGGATTCTCGAAGACCTCGCGCGGCTGCTCGTCACCGGCAAGCTCTACGGCGCCATCGCCAAGACGCTTTCGAACTGCGCCATCGCCTTCGCGCTCGCGGTCATTGTGGGAACCGCGGCGGGCGTGGTCATCCACAAGTCGCGCCTGCTGCGACAGACCCTCGATCCTTTGTTCGCGACCTATTACGCGATCCCCGTCTTCGCCTTCTATCCGCTGTTCATCATCATGTTCGGGCTCGGCGACATTCCCCAGATCGTCATCGCCTTCATGATGTCGGTGATCGCGATGATCGTGAACGTGCTCAACGGGCTCGACCGCGTGCCGCCAGTGTTGCTCAAGACCGCGCGCATGGCGCGGATGTCGCCGCTCGAAACCGCACTCCGCATGACCCTGCCGTCCGCCGCGCCGCACCTGCTCACGGGGGTGAAGCTCGCGCTCGCCTATGCCTTCATCGGCATCATCGGCAGCGAGTTCATCATGTCGCGCGGCGGCATGGGATTCGAGATCGCCTTTGCCTACACCAATTTCGACAACGCGATCATGTATCCGCTGATCGTTCTCATCCTGGTGATCTCGGTTTCCATTAATGCCCTTCTCGGCATCTGGGAAAAGCGGATCCTGGTGCGCAGGGGGCTGCGATGAGCGGGCTTTCCGCCTGGCGCGGCCCGATCCTGCTGGTGGCGGGCATGTTCGCGGCTTGGCAGGTGCTTTACCTCACGGTCGGCGACGTGGCGCTGCGCTCGCCGGCGGAGACGGTGCGGTTCACCATCGAGCTCCTGGGCCGCGAAACCTTCTGGCCGAATCTCGCCGAGACCGCGAAGGCGTTCGCCGTCGCGCTCGCGATTTCGATCGCGCTCGGCCTCGCCATCGGCTTCGCATTGGGGTTTCACCGGCTGGCCGGAGAGGTGTTCGAGCCGATGCTGGTCGCGTTCTATTCGATTCCCAAGCTTACGCTCTATCCGATCGTTCTGCTCGCCTTCGGTCTCGGCATGCCGGCCAAGATCGCCTTCGGCGTGATCCACGGTTTCGTGCCGATCGCGCTGTTCACCATCGGCGCGGTCGGAAACGTCAAGCCGGTGCTGATCAAGACCGGACGCGTGCTGGGATTCGGCGCCTTCGACATGGTGGCGCATGTGCTGTTCCCGGCGGCGCTGCCGGAGATCTTCACCGGCTTGAGGATCGGCTTTGCGCTCACCCTCATCGGCACGCTGCTGGGCGAAATGTTCGCCTCCCAGCGCGGCCTCGGCTACATGCTGATGAACGCGATCGGGCTGCACAACGTCGACGTCATCATGTCCGTGACCTTCATGATCACGGTGTTCGCCGCGACGGTGAGCGGGATATTGCTGGCGATCGACCGGCGGCTGCACCGCAGGGGCTGAGGCGCCGCTAACCTGAGGTCAACTCACCGACCGGGAGGCGCGGCGGCGGACCCGGCGCGCCAGTTTACGTACGACGTGTGCCGCGCCTTTGCCGTTCCCGACTTCGGGCTCGACTTCGGCCTCTGCTTCGGGCTTGGGTTCCATTTCGGCCGGGGGCGAGGACGCCGGTTGAATTGGAATCGCCTCGTCCTGCGGCACGCTGGTTTCGCCTTCTGCCAGCATCAGGCAGCGCTCGGCGGTGCGCTGATAGTAGCCGCGAGAGAAGTCGGAAGTGGCGCTCTTCGCCAAGTCGGAGAATTCCGCCGCCGCTTTCCGATATCGGTCTGCTCTGCTCGATGGGTACGACATACAAGTTCCCTCGTTCGCTCCCGTCAATCCGCGTGAGGGCGACGTATCGGACTGTCGAGCCCTCCAACGATTGACCGGGTGAAACCAACTTTCAGGCCAATTGTGGCGATTGCTGGCACAACTTTGGCCGTTCGTGTGAATATGGCCGGCTGTTGCAGGCAGGATACCGTGGTCGTCGATGTTGAAAAAAGGCTCCAACAACGGCCGGCTCATCCGAACATCTGGGAACCTGAGGTTCGGATCACGTTCCGCTGCGTTCGACGGCCGCCGCGCCGCTCTGCTCCGGAACGAGATGGCCTTGTTGCTCCGCCAGCTTCAACTCACCCTCCGCCATGAAGAGGTACTGCACGGCAACGCGCCGATAGCAGTCGCTGAGGAAGCTCGGCGAGGAACTCTTGGCCAGTTCGTAGCACTTGGCCGCTTCCTGCCGATAGCGATTCGCTTTGCTCAATGGGTCCTGCATAACCCGCCCCCAATCCACTCCCCGCCGACATTGTGTGGACACGGAATTGGGCGACCCGATGTCGCTCCTGAGGCCATACGTGCTCTTCGCGCGAACAAAGAAGCGCGAAGTTGATGAGCGCGTCGCGGGCTCCATCCTACGGTACCGGTGTTCGACTGGATGATGGTAAATTGATGCCTGCAATGAACATTACGGAGGCCTCCTGCGTGGATCCCGAGTTCATCCGCGAGCTGTTCGCGCAATTTCGGGTGGTGACGATTCGGCGCATGTTCGGCGGCGCCGGCATCTTTGCCGAAGGCCTGATGTTCGGGCTCGTCTTCGACGGCGCGATCTATCTCAAGGTCGACGCCGGCAGCATTCCCGATTTCGAGCGCGAAGGATGCCAGCCGTTCGTCTACACCCGCGCCAAGAGCGCGGGCCGGGTCGGCCGCCATTCGCTGTCGTATTGGCGCATGCCGGAGCGGCTTTACGACGATCCCGACGAGCTCGCAGTGTGGGCCGGCCGCGCCTTCGCGATCGCGCAGCACAAGAAGGCTCCGCGGGCGCGGACCAAGAAGCCGACGCCAAAACCGCCGGCGCGGCGGCGATAGCCGGCGAACCCGCGACTCGGTGGCGAGGACAGTTAGTTCCTTCCCTGGTCTTCCGCTCGATCTGCCCCGCTCACGGTGCTCTCTTTGCCGCTTCTGGCACAGGCTCCCCCCGGGGGTAGACGCCTGGCTGCGCCAGAGCAACGTGGCCCATGCCGGTGAGGAGGTGCTCATCGCCATTCCGGTAGACATAGCCCGCGCGGATCAGCCCCTTGAGCTGTTCCGGCTCCAGCTTCTCGCCGGCGACCTGCCGCTTCAATTCTCGGATCATTTGCTTCATGCGGCCCGCTTTCCAGGATGTGCGCGCTGGGCATGTTCCCTTGGGCGCGCCGCCGGCTTGTAGGCTTGGAACGATGCTAGGTCTACCCCTGGCCGGGTCGGGCCAGCGCCCTCAACAGGTCGGGCCATACCCCGAGATGCCCCGATGCTGCCACGTCGCTCCGCTAGAAGCGGCGGCAATGAGAGCCTTCACCCAGACTAACTTGCTGCTGCTATTGGCGCTGCTGGCCGGCTGTGCTACGGGGCCGTCGCCCCAGTGGCTCGACGCCCAGGCGCTCTGCCAGCAGCAGGGCAAGGCGAGCGCAAGCTCACCCGAACTCGCAAGCGGCGACTACGCCGACCAGTGCATGATCGCGCGCGGCCTCAGCCCCCGGTGGCAATAAAAAAAGGGTAGCGGCCGGAGAGGGTTATTCACGCGCCACCGCGGGTACGCCAAGGCGTCGGCACGCTCTTGGGGCCCGCGCCTTGATCTTTCGCGCCCTCGAAAACACTCGCCGGCCGAGGTCCCCGCCTATGCCCGTGCTAGATTGCGAAATTCTAAAACCTGACCCGCCCTAGCGGCCTATGCCGAAGAGCGCCATAATGGCACCCATGAGCAAATCACCTCGGGTCATCTTCAAATACAACCGCGTCGCAGAGGACGACTGGCAAATCGAGGCTCACTACCCTGGAGCCGAAATTCGGTACGTCAGGAATTTTAAGAGCAAAGCCGAAATCGATGAGTGGCTGGCGGGAAGCCTGCGCATAGACTGGCTGAGATCGCAGGGCTACGCGAAATGACCGTTCCGCGCCCCTGGCGGCGCTGACAACACCACAACCGGGTCGCCCTCGATTGAACGCCTCCGCCCATCGCTTCTGCGTCGCTCCCATGATGGAGTGGACCGACCGTCATTGCCGGTATTTCCACCGGCTGCTGACGCGCCGCGCGCTGCTTTACACGGAGATGATCACCACCGGCGCGGTGCTCCATGGCGATCGGGCGCGGCTGCTGCGCTATGACGCCGGCGAGCATCCGCTCGCGGTGCAGCTCGGCGGCTCCGATCCGGATGCACTCGCGGCCTGCGCGCGGATCTGCGCCGATGCCGGCTTCGACGAGATCAACCTGAATGTGGGTTGCCCCTCGGACCGGGTGCAGGACGGCCGGTTCGGCGCCTGCCTGATGGCCGAACCCGCGCTGGTCGGGGATTGCGTCGCCGCCATGAAGGCGGCCGTCACCGTTCCCGTCACCGTCAAATGCCGGATCGGCATCGACGACCAGGACCCCGAAGAGGCGCTCGACGCGCTCGCCTCCGCCGCGGTCGCGGCCGGCGTCGATGCCCTGATCGTGCATGCCCGCAAGGCCTGGCTGCAGGGCCTGTCGCCGCGGGAAAACCGCGACGTCCCGCCGCTCGACTATGCCCGCGTGTTCCGGCTCAAGCAGCGCCGTCCCGCGCTTCCCGTCGTGCTCAACGGCGGCATCGACACAGTGGAGCAGGCGGCGGCGCATCTCGGCCGCGTCGACGGCGTCATGATGGGGCGTGCCGCCTACAAGGAGCCGTGGCGGCTGCTGACGGTCGATCCCGAGCTGTACGGTGCACCGGCGCCGCTCGCCTCGGCACGCGAGGCGGCCTGCGCCATGATCCCCTACATCGAACGCGAGATCGCGGCCGACGTGCGGCTCAATTCCATCGTCCGCCACATGCTCGGGCTGTTCACGGGGGTTCCCGGCGCGCGCGCCTTCCGCCGCCATCTCGCCACCGCCGCCGTGCGGCCTGGGGCCGGCGTCGAGGTTCTGCGCGAGGCGCTGTCGCTCGTCGCGGACAGCGCCGCATTCGCCGGCAGCGCCGCGGCCTGAATGTCCTTGTCGCATTCCGGAGCGGTCTGATGTTCGGCGTGCCCGCGGGCGAACTCGCGGTGCTCGCCGCGGCAATAGCCGGCGGCGGCGTTCTCACTGGGCTGCTCGCGGGATTGTTCGGCATCGGCGGCGGCGGCATCATCGTTCCCGTGCTCTACGAGGTGTTCCGCGCGCTCGGAGTTTCCGAGGACGTCCGCATGCAGCTCTGCGTCGGGACTTCGCTGGCGATCATCGTCCCCACCACGTTCCGGTCCTACTTCACCCATCGCGCCGAGGGCATCGGGCTCGACGGCGTGGTGCGGCTGTGGACGATCCCCGCCATCGTGGGCGTCGTCACCGGCGCCGCCATCGCGGCGGTCGCGCCGGGCGCGGTGTTCAAGGTGGCGTTCGCGGTCATCGCCGCGCTTATCGCCACCAAGCTCCTGTTCGGCCGGGATCGCTGGCAGCTGGGCAAGAGCCTGCCCGGCCGCGGGCCGATGCTGTTCTACGGCTACCTGGTCGGGCTTTGCTCATCGCTGATGGGCGTGAGCGGCGGCTCGGTCTCGAACATGATCCTGACGCTCTACGGCACATCGATCCATGCCGCGGTCGCGACCTCGGCGGGGCTCGGCGTGCCGATCGCGCTCGCCGGGACCATCGGATTCATGCTGGCCGGGTTGCCCCATCAGGACCTGATGCCGCCGTTCTCCATCGGATACGTGTCGGTGCTCGGCTTCGTTCTGATGGCGCCGATCTCGAGCTTCGTCGCTGGCTATGGCGCACGGCTCGCCCATGCCACTCCGCGCCGGCGGCTGGAAGTGATCTTCGGGCTGTTCCTCGCCGCGATGTCGGTGCGGTTCATCGTCAGCCTGATGTAGCACCGTCTTCTCGCTCCCCCTGAAGAAAGGGGAGGGAGCTGGGTTACGGCGTGCCCCGCATCGTCACCTTGTCGCCCCGCACCTCCCAGCCCTCCAGCCGGGACAGGAAGCTCATACCGAGCAGGCTGGTCTTGAGCTGGCCGGGCGGCGCGATCAGGGCCGGCACGGCGCGCTCCACGATCGATCCGACGGCGATGCGGTCGATGGTCACGGGGGCGGCCTGGGCGCGGCCGTTCGCGGTGTCCACATTGACGGTGTAGTGGATCATCTCCACCGGCAGCCCGGCGGCGACCGCGGCGTCATGGGTCAGCACGACCGATGTGGCGCCGGTGTCGAGCACCATCGGCACCCGGACGCCGTTGACCTCGGTTGCGATCTGGAAATCGCCGCCGCGTCCGCGCGCGACCGAGATGGTCTGCCCGCGCGTCGCGGCATGCCCTGGAACGAGCTCGGCCAGGATGCGGTCGCCGGTGTCGCGCAGCTCGAAGCGGAAGGTGTAGGCGGCGACGAGGACGAGCCCGACGATCACCCACATCATCGCCTGCTGCAGCGCTTCGCTGAAACGGTCGCGGAACAGCCGCAGCACAGCGCCGCTGATGAGGATCAGGAATCCGATTTTGCCGATCAGCGAGGCGACATCGCCGTCGCTCAGCGTTCCGCTGCCGACGTTCTCACGCACCAGAAGGAAGGCCAGCGCGCCGATGATGCCGAACAGGATGAGTGTGGTCAGCGGGGAGCGCACGTCATTCTCTCCGGTCGGGGGTGAAGCAGCAGAGGCGATTCGGTCGGCATCGTTGTGGTCCAATGATATCAGTTATGCAGGCGCGCGGGGTCCATCAAGGGCGCGGCGGTGGAGGTCATTCCTGCGGGTCTTTCCTGCGGGCGCGAAAGCGGTTGGCGCGGCGGAATTTCATCGACGCCAGGAATCCCCCGGTCGAATCGAATCGGCGCTTGTCGTCCTGCGACGGATCCATCGGCGGCGGATCGAAGATGAGGGGCGGCGCTTCCACCACCGGCTCGAGTGCGGTCATGACCCGTTCCGGCGGGAAGGTGACGATCACTTCGGTGCCCTCGCGCAGCTTCGATTTGAGCGAGAAGGTGCCGCCATGCAGCTCGATCAGGCTCTTGACGATGGGCAATCCGAGCCCGGCGCCTTGCTCCGCCGATTTGATCGCGTTCGAGCCCTGTCCGAAGGTGTCGAGAACGATCGGTATCTCGCTCTCGGGAATCCCGGGGCCGTTGTCGCGGACACTGAGATACTGGCCGCCCGCGGCGGTCCAGCCCACTTTCAGCCAGACCTCGCCGGCCTGCGGCGTGAACTTGATGGCGTTGGACATGAGATTGAGACAGATCTGGCGCACCGCCCGCTCGTCGGCCCACAGCCGCGGCATGTCCGGCTCGAACATGTCGTGGATCACGATGCCGCGGTTGCTGGCCCGCAGCTTGAGGAGGTGACGGCATTCCTCGGCGACCTGCACCAGCGCGACCGATTCCTCGTTGAGCTCGTAGCGGCCGGCCTCGATGCGCGACAGGTCGAGGATCTCGTTGATGAGCCCGAGCAGGTGAACGCCGGAATTGTGGATGTCGTTGGAATAGTCCTTGTAGGCCCGCACACCGTGGGCGCCGAACAGCTCGTTCTTCATCACTTCGGAAAAGCCGAGGATGGCGTTGAGCGGCGTGCGCAACTCGTGGCTCATCTGAGCGAGGAACCGCGATTTCGCGATGTTGGCGGCTTCCGCATGGCGGCGCGCCTCGTCGGATTTCGCCTTGGCCTGCTCGAGCTCGCCGATCAGCGCATCCTTCTCCGCGCGCGCCTCGAGCGTGGCGAGGTTGGCGGCGTAGAGCCGGTTCGCGAGCAGCCCGAAATAGCACAGCGCCGTGAGCGCCAATCCCGCCAGCACGTAGCCATGCACGCTGCCCGCCAGCAGGTAGTTGATGGCGACGGCGATGGTGAGCGGCGCGGTGGTCGCGAACACCGCGATTGGCAGGCTGGAACCGAGCATGCTCGACACCGCGACGACCAGCAGCATCACGAACACGTTGATGATGTCCGAGCTCGACCTTTCGTCGGAGGGATGGACGAGGTTGATCGCCCAGGCGAGGCCGAACAGGAGATCGAGAATGATGAAGGTGAGCCGGGCCCGCTTGATCGTCTTTTCGCTCGCCGGCTGCGCCAGGAATTCGCGGCACTTCACCATGCTCGCGAGCTGGATGGTGAGCACCATGGCCATCCACAGCCCAGCCCAGGCGACGCTCGCCCAGTAGGTGGAGATGAGCCCGATCGCGGTGGCCAGCAGGATGATTCCGAGCGAGCCCGACAGGCGGTTCTGCGCGTATTGGCGCAACAGCTCGTAATCGAACGCCGGCCGGGTCCCTGAGGTGGAGGTCAGCCGATCGCGGGCCTCGCGCACCCGCATGGCCGCGAGCCGCCGATGCCTGACTGCCGCGCTTTCAGGTCCCGCAGGCGTCGCCAGTGGATCGGTAGTCGCAAGGTTCATTCGTTCGGCGGACGTGGTTAAGAATCCGCCCAATTTCGCCCAAAATCCTTAAGGGGGTGCTTAGACGGTCGCGCAATCCAGATTTTGTTATGGTTAACGCGCAATTGCGGCGGCGAAAGACCACGCCGGTCGGCACTCCAGGCTCAGGGTATCTCAGTACGGTGATTTCGATCGTTTTGCGCAGGATGGGTTGAGCCTCTTGCCAAACCCTTCATGGGCCGCGTCGATGGGCCGAGGATGGGTATCGCTTCGCTCAGCCCCATCCTAGAGATCGGTCGCAAGGATCGCTCAGCGTTCCAGGCGGGCGATCAGGCTCGAGGTGTCCCAGCGGCGGCCGCCCATCCTCTGCACTTCGGCATAGAACTGGTCCACCACTGCCGTGACCGGCAGGGTGGCGCCGTTGCGGCGCGCCTCGGCGAAGCAGATGCCGAGGTCCTTGCGCATCCAGTCGACTGCAAAGCCGAATTCGAATTTGCCGTCGACCATCGTCTTGTAGCGGTTCTCCATCTGCCAGGACTGCGCCGCGCCCTTGGAGATGGTCGCGATCAGCTTCTCGGTATCGAGGCCGGCGCATTTGGCGAAATGCAGCCCCTCGGCGAGCCCCTGCACCAGTCCGGCGATGCAGATCTGGTTGACCATCTTGGCGAGTTGGCCCGAGCCGGGCGCCCCCATCAGATTGCAGGCGCGGGCATAGGCGGCGATGACTTTTTCTGCGCGTGCGAACGGTTCGGCATCGCCGCCGCACATGACGGTGAGGGCGCCGTTCTCGGCGCCGGCCTGGCCGCCGGACACCGGCGCATCGATGCTCTCGAAGCCGCGCTGCTTCGCCGCGGCATGCAGCGCCCGGGCGATCTCGGCGGACGCCGTGGTGTGGTCGACAAACACCGCGCCCTTGCGCAGGCCGTGAAAGGCGCCGCTCTCGCCGAGCGTGACTTCACTCAGGTCGGCGTCGTTGCCCACACAGGCCATGACGAAGTCCTGGCCCTCGGCGGCCTGCTTGGGCGTCGCGGCGAGGCGCCCGCCGAACTGTGCGACCCATTTCTGCGCCTTGGCGGTGGTGCGGTTGTAGACCGTGACGTCGTGCCCGCCCTTGGTCTTGAGATGACCGGCCATGGGATAGCCCATCACGCCGAGCCCGAGAAATGCCACCTTCGCCATGCCTTGCCTCCCTGCAGCGCCCAGCCGGGCCGCTTTCCGTGCGATTTCGGCCTCTTGATGCGCTGGCGAGGCTGCCCGCGTCAACCGGGCCGGGAACAGGACTGATCCATCCCCCGGCCTCGGTTGACCGATCGGCCGTGGTTCTTATGTTGTAGCGTGATATCTGACCCCGCGGAGTTTGGCCCGCGGCGGTCATGGAGTGCAAAATGGCATTGACCAGCAGCGAGGTTCTCGCGAGCCTCGACGGCGTGAGCAGTCCCGAAGGGCTGCCGCTGCCCAAGACCGGCGTCCTCTCCGACATCCTCGTCGCCGACGGCAAAGTGTTCTTCTCGATCACGGTGAATGCGGCGGTGGTCCAGGCCTGGGAGTCGGTCCGCAAACAGGCGGAAGCCGCCGTCAAGGCGATCCCCGGCGTGACCTCCGTCATGGTGGCGCTGACGGCAGAACGCAAGGCGGGCGCCGCGGCACCGGCGCCGCCGCCGCACCAGCACCGCGCCGGTCCCGCGGCCGCCCGGGCGCAGGGCCCGACCAGCGTCCATGGGGTAGGCGCCATCATCGCGGTCGCCTCCGGCAAGGGCGGCGTCGGCAAGTCGACGACCGCGGTCAATCTCGCGCTGGGCCTGCGCGATCTCGGCCTCAAGGTCGGGGTGCTCGACGCCGATATCTACGGTCCGTCGACGCCGAAGCTGCTCGGGATCAAGGGGCGTCCGCAGACCCGCGGCGGCACCACGTTGATCCCCATGGACGGCTACGGCCTCAAGGTGATGTCGATCGGCTTCCTGATCGAGGAAGAGACCCCCATGATCTGGCGCGGGCCGATGGTGATGTCGGCATTGACGCAGATGCTACGCGAGGTGGACTGGGGCGAGCTCGACATCATGGTGGTCGACATGCCGCCCGGCACCGGCGATGCACAGCTCACGATGGCGCAGCAGGTGCCGCTCAAGGGCGCCGTCATCGTGTCGACGCCCCAGGATCTCGCTCTGATCGATGCGCGCCGCGGCATCGCCATGTTCAACCGGGTCAATGTCCCCGTGCTCGGCATCGTCGAGAACATGAGCTATTTCCTGTGCCCGGAATGCGGGACGCGGTCGGACATTTTCGGCCACGGTGGCGCCCGCCGCGAGGCCGAGCGGCTCGGCGTGCCGTTCCTCGGCGAGGTGCCGCTGCACATGGAGATCCGGGAGAAATCCGATGCCGGCCTGCCGGTGGTCGCGACGGCGCCGGACGGTCCGCACGCCCAGATCTATCGCGACATCGCCGCGCGGGTGCGCGACCAGATGGCTGGCCGGGCCGGCAAGGCGGCTCCGAAGATCGTCATCGAGGCCTGAGGCACGATCCCGAAAAGTTGCAGACTTTTCGGACGAGATCACGCTCAAATCTGACCGGGCAGGCCAAAATATCGCAGCTTGCGGGGTGGCCGGGGGCGATATTGGAGTTTCCCGCGGGTCTCCAGTCATGTTAACAACCCGACCAAAGGGGGTTGCAGGCCCCTGACGAGATGCCCAGGGGAGAAAACCATGAAGCGTCGTGAATTCCTCAAGGTCGCCGGCGTCGGTGCGGCGGCGACCGCAGTTGCCAAGCCCGCTATCGCGCAGTCGATGCCGGAACTGAAATGGCGGTGCACGTCGAGCTTTCCGAAATCGCTCGACACCATCTACGGCGCGGCGGAAGTTTTCGCCAAGGCGGTGGCCGAAGTCACCGACAACAAATTCCAGATCCAGGTCTTCGCCGCGGGCGAAATCGTCCCCGGGCTGAATGCCGCCGATGCGGTGACCACGGGCACCGTCGAGATGTGCCACACGGCGTCCTACTATTACGTCGGCAAGGACCCGACCTATGCGTTCGGGACCGCCGTGCCGTTCGGGCTCAACAGCCGCATGCAGAACGCCTGGATGTTCTTCGGCGGCGGCATGGATCTGATGAACGAGTTTTACAAGAAGGCGAACATCTACGCGATTCCCTGCGGCAACACCGGCTGCCAGATGGGCGGCTGGTTCCGCAAGGAGATCAAGGACCCTTCAGACTTCAACGGGCTGAAATTCCGCATTGGCGGCTATGCCGGCCGCGTGCTGCAGAAGCTCGGCTGCGTGCCCCAGCAGATCGCCGGCGGCGACATCTATCCCGCGCTCGAGAAGGGCACCATCGACGCGGCCGAATGGGTCGGCCCCTATGACGACGAGAAGCTCGGCTTCCAGAAGGTCGCCCAGTTCTACTACTATCCGGGCTGGTGGGAAGGCGGCGCGATGCTGCACAACTTCATCAACATCGAGAAATGGAATTCGCTGTCGCCGACCTACAAGTCGGTCGTGCGCACCTGCTCGGAGATGGCGAACACCTGGATGCAGTCGAAATACGATTCCGTCAATCCGGCGGCATTGAAGCGCCTTGTGGCTGCCGGCACCAAGCTGACGCCGTTCTCGCCGCCGGTCATGGACGCCTGCCTGAAGGCGTCCCTCGAACTCTACCACGAGGTGTCCGCCACCAATCCGGATTTCAAGAAGGTCTATGACGCGATGATCGCTTTCCGCGGCGACCAGTATCTGTGGTGGCAGGTCGCCGAATACACCTACGACACCTTCCTGATCCGCAATCGCACCAAGGTGTGAGGCGATCTCTGAGCCATGAGGCTGGCCAGGCCGGGGCGTGAACGCATCACGCTCACGGCTGCGCGGCCGTTGTGGCTCAGGCGCCGCAAGCAGCCGACACTCGCGGTCGCCGGTGGGCGCCTGGACCTACGGTTCATTCGATTCGGGCATGCCCGCTTTGCGTAAGCCGTCCTTCAGGCGCTCGTGCTGCTGCTGATACTCCGGGCTCGTCAGCCGAAGGGGCACCGGCGAGACACGTCGAAAATTCATGACCGTCTCGCCCGGACGCAATCGATCATGTTGAGCAAGGGCAGCGCGTGCTTCCTCGGCGCGGCCGGTGAGTGCATAGGCGGCCGCAAGAAAGGCGTGCGTGCTCACTGCATTTGGATTTGCATCAAGCGCGCTGCGCAGATACCGGATTGCCTCCTCGTCGCGCCCGAGCAGGATGAGAGCGTGTCCCCGGCCATCCAGCCAGGTCCACCGCCCCGGGTCGCGCGGGCCAAATCGCTCGGCCTTTGCAAACCAACCGAGCGCCTGTTTCGCCCGGCCGAGGTACATCGTGGACAGGCCGATTTCCTTGTAGGCCCATGGCTCACCGGGGTTCTCGGCGATCACTGCCTCGGCGGCGGCGATCGCGTCCTCGAATTGTCCCTGCGCCCGCAGCAGAGCGGCCTTCGCCTTCAGCGCGACGAGCTGCCGCGGATCTATTGCGAGAGCGCGGGTCAGCAGCAAGTCGGCCTGATGCAATCGCTGTTCGTTTCCGGTTTCGTGGTACCCATTCAGGGCCTCGAAGACGTAAGTGGTGGCAATGCCGGCAACCGCTTCCGGATTGTCCGGCTCGACGTTCAGCGCCTGCTCGAACAGGTCGCGCGCCTGGATCATCGTCGCTCGCGACGTCGGCCGGTTGGCGATCGCCTTGCCGCGCATGATGAGGTCGACGGCCTCGGGGCTCTTGGGCTTCTCCCGCTCGCTCCTCCGCGCCTCGGTATCGATCATCTTCAACCCGATCGCGCGCGACAGGCGGCCGACAATATCGTCCTGGACCTGCAGGACGTCTCTTCGCTTCAAATCGAAGCGTTCGGCCCAGAGGTGACCACCGGTTTCCGCGTCGATGAGCTGGGCATTCACGCGAACGAGATCATCATCGGGGAGCACGCTGCCTTCGAGCACATAGCGCACATCGAGCTCGCGGCCGATCTGCCGCGCGTCCGCGGCCTTGCCCTTGTACGTGTACGCGGTATCGCGCGACACGACGAAGCTGCCGGGCAGCGCCCGCAGGAGATCGGTGGTCAGGCTGTCGGTGATGCCATCGGAGAGATAGTCCTGTCGCGCATCGGCGCTGAGGTTCAAGAACGGAAGGACGACGATCGACAATATCGGGGCGGCGCTCTTGTCCGTCGCCGCCGGCGCCGGGGTCGCACTCGATGTGGCAGCGACGTACTCTCCAGACGGAGTTGGCGTCGAGCGCGACGTGGCCAGCCACCACCAACCGCCGGATGTTGCGGCACCCAGGGCAATAACAGCGGTCACCGCGAGCACGTTTCTAGTCGGCCAGCGCCGTCGCGCGGCAGTGGGTGAATCAACACGCCCAGCCTGAAGGCCGGCCGCATGAGAGCGGCGCGATTGATGCGAGCCGTCTTCAGGACCAATCGACGGTCCATCTGGGCGCGGCGCAACTTCATCGAGTCGCACCCGATAGACCCTTACCGGACGCGCGATGTTCTTCAGCCGATGCTCGCCGGCATCCTCGAAGATGTGACGGAGCTTGCCCTGCACGTCTTCCTGCACGCGGCCTGAAACACAAATTCCCCCGGGCTCTGCCAGCGCCTCAAGGCGTGCCGCCACATTCACGCCATCGCCCCAGATGTCGCCACGGTCGATGATGATGTCGCCGACATTAATGCCGATGCGGAACTCGATCCGCTTCTCGCTCGGGATGTCGACGTTGCGCTCGACCATGCCGCGCTGCAGCTCCACAGCGCACTGCACCGCGTTTACGACGCTCGCGAACTCTCCCAGGATCCCATCGCCGGCAGTCCTGACGATCCGGCCGTGGTGATCTCTGATCTTGGGCTCGAAGAGTGTGTCCAAATGCACTTGCCATTGCGCCAGCGTGCCTACCTCGTCTGCTCCCACGAGACGGCTATAGCCGGCGACGTCGGCCGCCAGGATGGCGGCCAGTCGTCGCTCTCGCATAGGGGCCGTCACGACATTCATGTTCGCTGCGCCGACGCGCAGTTTGCCCTCGCCCGATTTCGGCGGACCAGGAATTCCGGGAATGTCGTGGCGTGGCGACAAGACACGCCGATCGCGGTACAATTGTATCATGCACCCGGCCTCCGCCGGTTTGGGTTCGCGGGTTAATGTTAGTCGCGCGGGTCGCACCGCAGGTTTCATGCGGTGGGAGACCTCGGGCGCGAGTCTCCGGTGGACTGGACTGACTCGTGTTGTCGAAGTGGCCGGCGTGCGATTGAGAGCGCCGAATGGTTTTCCCGACGGGGGCCGTCGTTCGCTATGGTGCGACAGAACGCTCCGGCGGTGCCAATCGGGCTTCAGGAAGCGTCACTGTGCAACAATCACAAGGGTCGCCAACGGCACCCCGCACGGAAATTCAATTCGAACCACCGCGAGGCGGCAGCAATTGTGCTCACGATGAGCTTCGCGAAATAGACGGCCCAGGCCCCGCATGGCAAACGCTCCTCTTGATCACAGACGTGCCGAACCTAATGCTGCACCGCGCCAGAGAATGTGAGGTAGTTCACATTCCGGCCGCGCGGCAACCGGCCTTGGTGCACACAAAAATGTGTCCGCGCCCTGGGGAATCCGGAACACGCGGACCTTGATCAAGCGGGCCCTTTGTGGGTCTTCATTTGGGCGGTCAATGCCCTACCAACAAGTCTCCAGGTCCGATCAGGTGCGGAGTGGACGCGCCGGCGGTCATTCCGCGATGGCCTCACCGGATCCGCCAAACTCGGCTGGGAAGTCCTTGAGCTTGGGCAGGCCATCCCGCATGCGCAGCACCGTCTCGGCATAGTTGATGTGAACGCCGGGGGTGAAGGCAAGCGTCGGGATCGTGGCGGCGAACACGTCCACGAGGCCAATGGTCGGATGATTGACCATCAGGTGGCCGCCGCACTTCGCGCAATACTGACGCTGGCTGAACGCGGTCTTCTGAAACGTCGCGACGTGTTCGGCGCCCGCAGTGACCCGCACCGCCTCCGGCTTCCAGAGGCTGAAGGCGTTCACGGGTCCGCCGGACCACGAACGACAGGAACGACAATGACAGTAGCCCATGGCCTCCGGCGAGCCGGTGACCTCGAGTTTGACTGCGCCGCAGAAGCAGCTTCCGACGTGAACTCATGGTCTTTCTCTTTCTCGTTCGTTCGTCATCAGTCCGCGAGCCGGCGGGGCCTCCGCGCGGGCGCGAATCATTCAACATTACTGTTCATCACAAT
Organism: uncultured Alphaproteobacteria bacterium; assembly: GCA_963791375.1. Taxonomy (GTDB): domain Bacteria; phylum Pseudomonadota; class Alphaproteobacteria; order Rhizobiales; family Xanthobacteraceae; genus JAJPKK01. The sequence goes on along the minus strand of CAWBSI010000023.1, from coordinate 394,927 downwards.
CGACGGCGGCGCCGGTAAGGCTCCGGTGCCGCCGCCCGATCCGGGACCGAAACGATTGGTCAGGCCGATTTGCGCCACGGCACCAGCATCGACACACGGCCCTTATAGTGGCGGTATTCGTCGCCGAAGAGTTCGAGCAGATCGCGCTCTTCCAGCATGATGCCGACGATGATGTAGGCGGTGGTCACCGCCGCGAACAGCAGGTGGCCGACGGTCATCGTCGGCGCCGCCCAGAACGCGATGATGAAACCGAGATAGATCGGGTGCCGCACGAACCGGTAGTACAGCGGCGTGCGGAAGCGCGGTGCGGGCATCGAGCGGCCGGCGAGATTGCTGGTCACCTGATGCAATCCGAACAGCTCGAAATGGTTGATCAGGAACGTGCTGGTGAGCACGATCACCCAACCGACGTGCGACAGGCCCGTCATCGCCATGGCGACTTGCGGATCGGCGATCTGCCACACGACCGCCGGCATCGGCCGCCATTGCCAGAACAGGAGAAGAAGCGCGAGGCTCGAGAACAGCACATAGGTGCTGCGCTCGACCGAGGCGGGGACGAATTGCGTCCACCATCGCTTGAATGGCTTGCGTGCCATCACGCTGTGCTGAAGAGCGAAGACGGACATGAGAAGCAAGTTGACGATGATCGCTTCCGCCGTCGGCACCACCGTTCCGGTGTCGATGGTCTTCGGCACGGCCAGGCCGGAGACGAAGCCGATGGCATAGAGGAAGGTGACGAAGAAGGCGACGTAGGCTGCGAGCCCGTAGAGAAACGCAATAAACCGGCCCATTGCGAAATCCTTTGCTTGATACGGCGTGTCGACGCGACGAGGAAAACGTGCACGAGCACGCCAGATGTGCGCAGGATGCCGAGAGCGCGTCCGAAAGGCTTTGCCCGGAGCTTGATTTGTTCCCGAGACGGGCTTGATTATTCCTTGAGAAGCGGCTTCACCGTCCGTTTTGAGGCGCCGACGTGCAATTTCTCTTTGCCGATCATACGCTTGACACCGACCGGCGGGAGCTGCGCCGTGGCGCCGATCCGATTGCCGTCGAGCCTCAAGTGTTCGACCTCCTGGTTTACCTGGTGCAGAACCGCGACCACGTCGTCAGCAAGGACGATCTCATCGCTTCGGTCTGGGGCGGCCGGATCGTGTCGGATTCGACGCTGACCAGCCGCATCAACGCCGCGCGGAAGGCGGTCGGCGACAGCGGCGAGGACCAGAAGCTGATCCGCACCATCCCGCGCAAGGGCCTCCGCTTCGTCGCTGCTGTGAGCACGCAACCGAATGGCCTCGAACCGGCCCATGCCGCCGATCCGCCGGCCGGTGAAGTCCACGAGCAGCCGCGCCCGGCCTTGCCGCTGCCCGACCGGCCCGCCATCGCCGTGCTTCCCTTCATCAACATGAGCGGCGATCCGGAGCAGGAATATTTCTCCGACGGCATCAGCGAGGACATCATCACCGCGTTGTCCAAGCTGCGCTGGTTCTTCGTGATCGCGCGGAACTCTTCGTTCATCTACAAGGGCAAGGCCGTCCATATGAAGCAGGTCGCCGAGGAACTCGGCGTCGGCTACGTGGTCGAGGGCAGCGTCCGCAAGGGCGGCGACCGCGTGCGCATCACGGCGCAGCTCAACGACGTCGCAACCGGCAGCCACGTCTGGGCTGAGCGCTACGACCGCGACCTTGCCGACGTGTTCGCGGTGCAGGACGAGATTACCGAGGCCATCGTCGCCGCGATCGAGCCGCAGCTCTACGCTGCGGAAAACTTCCGTGCCCAGCGCAAGCCGCCCGACAGCATGGACGCCTGGGACCTGGTGATGCGGGCGCTGTCGCACTACTGGCGGGTGACGCGGCAGGACAACGTCGTGGCGCAAGCCCTGCTGGAGAAGGCAATCGCCATCGACCCGAACTACGGCCAGGCGCTCGGCGTGCTCGCCACCAGCCATACGTTCAGCGCCCACATGGGTTGGGAGGACATGGCGACGGTAGCGCCGATCGCCAAGCGTGCGGCGCAGGCGGCGATCCTGGCCGACAGCGAGGACCCCTGGGCGCACTACGCCTTGGGTTGCGTTTATTTGTTTGAGCGGCGCTTCGACGACTCGCTGGCCGAGTTCGAGCTGGCGCTGCAGCTCAATCCGAACTTCTCGCTGGCCCAGGGTTACTACAGCCTGACGCTGTCGTACTGTGGGCGCTGGCAGGAAGCCGACCTCGCTGCGCGCCGTGCGCTGCGGCTGAGCCCGCGCGATCCGTTTTCGGCGATCTATTACGGCATCGCCGCCTACGCCCAATTCGTCGGTCGCAATTACGACGAGGCGATGCGGCTGTCGCGTGAGGGCATCCGGCAACGCGGCGATTTCGTCGGCGCCCATCGGGTGCTGACGGCCGCCGCGGGCATGGCCGGACAGGACGACGTCGCCAAGGTCGCATTGCAGGAGCTTCGCCGCGTGCAGCCCAATATTTCGCTGGCCTGGATCGCAAGCCAGATGCCGATCAAGCTGGAGGCCGACCGCGAGCACTATGTGGAAGCGTTTCGCCGCGCAGGCTTGAACTAACCAGGGCGCCATTGCCGATCAGCGCCGTCAACGACTCCAGTGTTGCGTTCCCCAAAAACTGTCCAGGCGCAGAACGGCAACGCTTCGGCGATCCATCCTCCGATTTATTGACGGGTCGCAAATCGCCGGGATCGCGCTCGCCCGGAGAGCCACAGTTGCGACACGAAACGTGAAACACTTCGACGATCCGTCGGTGACGGTGATCGACCCCTGGCAGGCCTGAGGTCCGCCCCCGCCTCATGGCGGCTTGGGCGGCTCGCTGAAATCGAGCGGCGGCGGCATGTCCGGCTGCTGGATCTCGATGTTGATCTTGTTGGGGTCGAGGCCGACCGGCTTATCGATCCAATAGGTGACGGATCCCGGCCAGAAAATCAGGATCGCCACCAGGATCACCTGCAGAAACACCCAGGGAATCGCGCCCCAGTAGATGTCCGAGCTCTTCACCGAAGGCGGCGTGATGCCGCGCAGGTAGAACAGCGCAAAGCCGAATGGCGGGTGCATGAAGCTGGTTTGGATGTTGGCGCAGATCAGCACGCCGAACCAGATGAGGTCGATGCCGAGCTTGTCGGCCACCGGCGCCAGCAGCGGGATGATGATGAACGCGATCTCGAAAAAATCGAGGAAGAACGCGATCACGAAGACGAAGATGTTGACGAACACCAGGAAGCCGACCACCCCGCCGGGGAGCGAGGTCAGCATCTGCTCGATCCACACCTTGCCGCCGACGCCCTGGAACACCAGGCTGAAAGTGCGGGCGCCGATCAGGATGTAGACCACCATCGCGGTGAGGCGCATGGTTGTCGACATGCCCTGATAGACCAGCGGCCAGGTCAGGGTGCGGTTGAAGGCGGCGAGCGCCAGCGCGCCCACCGCGCCCATGGCGCCGGCCTCGGTCGGCGTCGCCAGCCCGAGGAAGATTGTGCCGAGCACGAGGAAGATGAGGCCGAGCGAGGGGATGATGCCGCGCAGGCATTTCGCCCACAGCGCCCAGCCCTTGAGCGTGCGCGCTTCGATCGGCAGTGCCGGGACTTCTTTGGGCCACACGATGCTGACCACGAAAACCCAGATGCAGAACAGTGCCACCTGGATAATGCTGGGGCCGATCGCGCCCGCATACATATCGCCCACCGAACGCCCGAGTTGGTCGGCGAGCACGATCAGCACCAGCGACGGCGGGATGAGCTGGGTGATCGTCCCCGACGCCGCGATGACGCCCATGGTGTGGCGGGTCGAGTAGCCGTATTTCATCATCACCGGGACGGAGATCACGCCCATGGCGATGACCGAGGCGGCGACCGTGCCGGTGATGGCGCCGAGAATGGCGCCGACGAAAATCACCGCATAGGAGAGGCCGCCGCGCACCGGCCCGAACAACTGGCCGATGGAATTGAGGAGGTCCTCCGCGAGCCCGCACCGCTCCAGGATCGCGCCCATGAAGGTGAAGAACGGGATCGCCAGCAGCAGGTCGTTGGAGATGATGCCGAACAGCTGATAGGTGAGGTTGCCGAGAAAGTCGGGCCGGATCAGGCCGAATTCGATGCCGATGAAGCCGAAGAACAGCCCGGTCGCCGCCAGCGAAAAGGCGGCGGGATAGCCGATCAGCATGAACACGATCATCCCCACGAACATCAGGGGAGCCATGTTGTCGCGGATCAAATTCATTGCAGCGGCTTCTCGTATTTGAAATCGGCGTCGATCAGGTGCTCGAGCGCGGCGACGCGTTTGATGATTTCGGAGACGCCCTGCAGCGCCATCAGCGCGAAGCCGACCGGCAGCAACAGCTTGACGGGCCAGCGCACCAGGCCGCCCGCGTTCGAGGAGCCCTCGCCGATCCGCCAGGAGTCCAGGAACCAGGGCCAGGTGAAATAGACGAGGATCAGGCAGATCGGCAGCAGGAAGAACAACCCGCCGAAGATGTCGATCCAGATGCGGGTGCGTTCCGAAACCGCGCCGTAGACGAGGTCGACCCGCACATGCTCGTTCTTGCACAGAGTATAGGGCCCGCCGAGCAGCACCATGCCGGCGAACATGTACCACTGGACCTCGAGCCAGCCGTTCGAGCTTTCGCTGAACAGATAGCGCGACGCCGCGTTACCGGCGCTGATCAGGCATGCCAGAAGCACGAGCCAATTGGCGACGACGCCGAATTGGGCGTTCATCCAGTCGATGCCGCGGCTGAGTTTCAGCAGTCCGCCCACGTTTCCCCCTGGTGCGGCCGGTGGGCTGCCGCGATGCGGGCGCCTTCCAGCCGAGTTCCGTCATGCAGGCGCCGACAATGCGTTTCCTGCAACCCAGTCATACCTTTAACGCCTACATTGTCGGGTCCGTCAATTGGAAATTGATCCAGCGCACAGACCTCCGTGCCGCAACCGGCCGTGGCGCATGGCGGCAGGGGTTCGCAGGCTCAGCCCGACGAAAATCGCGAGGCCAATGGAGACGGCCTTATTTGGCGCGGAACTCAGCCGCCGGTGACGCTCATGTGGCGGGAGAGGGCAGGGCGCTGATGGCGCCGGTCGATGATGAAGTCGTGGCCCTTGGGCTTGCGCGAGATCGCTTCATCGATGGCTGCATAGAGCAGGTCATTGGCCTCGGACGCCCGCAGCACGCTGCGCAGGTCGGCAGCGTCTTCCTGGCCGAGGCACATGAACAGCGTGCCGGTGCAGGTGATGCGCACGCGATTGCAGGATTCGCAGAAATTGTGGGTGAGAGGGGTGATGAATCCGAGCCGCCCGCCGGTTTCCGCGACCCTGACGTAGCGGGCCGGCCCACCGGTACGGTAGTCGATGTCTTCGACGGTGAAACGCTCCGCGATCCGCGCCCGCACCATGGACAGCGGCAGATACTGGTCGAGCCGGCCTTCGCCGACATCGCCCAACGGCATCACCTCGATGAAGGTGAGGTCCATCCCGCCGCCATGGGCCCATTCGACCAACGAAACGAATTCGTCCTCGTTGACCCCCTTGAGGGCCACCGCATTGATCTTGACGGCGATGCCGGAGTCCTGGGCGGCCTTGATGCCCTCCAATACCTTGTCGAGATCACCCCAGCGCGTGACAGCCCGGAACTTGGCGGCATCGAGGGTGTCGAGGGAGACGTTGATGCGCTTCACGCCATGGGCGGCGAGCTCGGGCGCGTATTTCTTGAGCTGGGACCCGTTGGTGGTGAGCGTGAGCTCGTCGAGGGCACCGGTGGCGAGGTGGCGCGAGAGCGAGGAGACGAGTGTCATGATGCCGCGCCGGACCAGCGGCTCGCCGCCGGTGAGGCGCAGCTTGCGCACACCCTTGGCGATGAAGGCGGAGCACAGGCGGTCGAGTTCCTCAAGCGAGAGCACGTCGGCCTTTGGCAGGAACGTCATGTTCTCGGACATGCAGTACACGCAGCGGAAGTCGCAGCGATCGGTGACCGACACCCGCAAATAGGTGATGGCGCGCGCGAACGGATCGACCAGCGGCGCCGGCGGCACCGTGGTGGCGCGCTCGAAATCGGTTCTCGTCAGCTCGTCGATACCGGACATGCCCGCACTCATTCGGAGACTGCGCTGGTTTTCTCAGGGAAGCGCTTGTATTGCAATGATATAATCATCGGCCTCGGCGAGGGGAGGGGGCAGCATGTCGCCCTTCGGCCCCGCTGGTCAGGTGCGGCGCGGCCGATTGCACCGCAACATCATGGAGTTCCCCGATGGCGTCCGAACCAGACCTTGCGGCGGTGGCGCCCACCGAGATTCGCCTGCGCAAGGACAAGGCCGCGCTCGCGGTCACGTTCGACAATGGCGAGGCCTACGAGTTCCCCGCCGAATTTCTGCGCGTGCTCAGCCCGAGCGCCGAGGTCCAGGGCCATTCGCCGGAGGAGCGCAAGACCGTCGGTGGCAAGCGGAACGTCCAGATCATCGAGATCCACCCCATCGGCAATTATGCCGTTCGCTTGGGGTTCGACGACATGCATTCCACCGGGATATTCAGCTGGGACTATTTCCTCAAGCTCGGCCGCGGCCAGGGCCGCTACTGGCGCGAATACCTCGACGAACTCGCCGCCAAGGGAATGTCGCGCGAACCGCCGCCGCGGAAATGAACGCGCGGCGGTGACCCCCGACGACTTGGTGCTGCTTTTGGCGCTACCGCAGAACTACGACCTTGGTCCCGATATGGACGCGATTGTAGAGGTCGACCACATCGTCATTGGTCAGGCGTATGCAGCCGGAGGACGTCGCGGTGCCGATGGTCTCAGGCTCGTTGGAGCCGTGGATTCGGTAGAGCGTATCGCCGAGATACATGGCGCGCGCGCCGAGCGGGTTGGCGAGGCCACCCGCCATGTGGCGCGGCAACTCGGGCTTGCGCCGGAGCATGTCATCGGGCGGCGTCCAATCCGGCCACTCCCGCTTCGCCGAAATCTCCGACGTGCCGGACCAGGTGAAGCCTTCGCGCCCGACCCCGATGCCGTAGCGCAATGCCTGATGATTGGCCAATATCAGGTAGAGCCGCCGTTGGCTGGTGCTGATGACGATGGTGCCGGGGGCATAGCTTTGCCCAGGATACGGAACCACCTCGCGTGGAATACGCTGCGCGAACAGCCAGCCGAATAGGCTCTGCGCGTTCGCTGTCCCGGGCATGCTCGCCAGGAGAATTGCCGCAAATACCCCCGCAATGATGCGCGAAATCATCTCTGCACCCCCCAAACTGGCCCCAGAATGACTACCGGCGACGAACGCGCCCCCAACAGGCGCGCCGCACAACAGCAATAAAGCATTTGGGGGCCTCCACTCAACCGCAATTTTTGACAGTGCGGGGTCGAATTGGGGGCCGGTTGGGCGGTAGGCCGGTGGGGGCTCCTTGGCCGGAGGCAGCGATGGCCGGCTGCCGGCGCAGCACCAGGCCGGCTTCGGGCCGCCTAAGCCCTTGCGAAGCCGCTCAAACTTTCCCCCGGGAAACGGGTGGCACCCGGCGGTGGCAAAGGACGGGTTGCGCCATTCGATCAACCGAACGGGGCTGCGGCTATCGGTTCAAATATTGTGGCGTCCCCGGCGTCGGCGTTGGCGAGTGGCAGCGCGCTCCGGCTGGCCGACTTTCACTCCTCGAGCACGTAAGTCCCGGGCGCGTCGCCGAGCGGCATGCAGCCCGCGAGGGGCGCGCCGACCGGGGGCGGGGCGGCGGCTGCGCCGGAACGGGCATCGAGCCACGCCACCCATTCCGGCCACCACGAGCCATCCTTGCGTGGAGCCTGCGCCAGGAAGGCCTCGGGGTCGCGATAATGATCGTCGTGCTCCCTGGTCATCACCTGGAAGCTGCGCCGGGCATGGCCGGGCTCCGAGACGATGCCGGCATTGTGGCCGCCGGTCGTGAGCAGATAGGTCACCTCGGTATCGGTCTGATAGTTGATCTTGTAGGTCGAGTGCCACGGCGCGACGTGGTCGCTCACGGTGCCCACGCAAAAGATCGGAACGCGGATGTCGGTGAGGGCGACCGGCTTGCCGTCGACCGTGAAGCGGTCTTCCGCGAGGTCGTTGTCGAGGAAGAGCTTGCGCAGATATTCCGAATGCATGCGGTAGGGCATGCGCGTGGCATCGGCATTCCACGCCATCAGGTCGGTCATCGGCTCACGCTCGCCCATCATATATTCGCGGACCATGCGCGACCACACGAGGTCGTTGGAGTGCAGCATCCGGAACGTGCCCGCCATCTGCCGGCTGTCGAGGAATCCCTGCTCCCACATCATGTCCTCGAGGAAGGCGAGCTGGCTCTCGTTGATGAAGAGCATCAGTTCGCCGGCCTCGGTGAAATCGGTCTGGGCGGCGAACAGGGTCATGGATCGCAGCCGCTCGTCGCCGTCGCGCGCCATCGCCGCCGCGGCAATCGACAAGAGCGTTCCGCCGAGACAATAGCCGACCGCATGCACCTTCCGATCCGGGACGACGGCGCTCACCACGTCGAGCGCGGCCATCACGCCGCGGGTCCGGTAATCGTCCATGCCGAGGTCGCGATCCTCCGGTCCCGGATTCCGCCAGGAGATCATGAACACCGTGAAGCCCTGCTCGGTAAGATATTTCACCAGCGAGTTCTGCGGCGACAGGTCGAGGATGTAATATTTCATGATCCAGGCGGGAGCGATGAGGACAGGCTCAGGCCGGACCTTGTCGGTCGCAGGCGCGTACTGGATGAGCTCGATGAGGCGGTTGCGATAGATCACCTTGCCGGGGGTGACGGCGACGTCGCGGCCGACCATGAACTTTTCGGCGCCGACCGGTTTTTTGCCGCCGATGTCACGTTCCCAGTCCTCGGCGAAATTTTTCAGGCCGTTCACCAGGTTCATGCCGCCCTTTGCGGCGGTGATCCGAAGCACTTCGGGATTTGTCGGCAAGAAGTTCGACGGCGACACCATGTCGAGGATCTGGCGCGACATGAATTCGACCAGGGCCTCGTGCTGCCGGGAGATCCCGCGAATCCCGGTGGTCGCGTTGTGCCACCATTGCTGATTGAGCAGAAATGCCTGGTGGATGAAGTTGTAGGGCCACTGGTGCCAGTCGTCGCCGGCGAAGCGCCGGTCCTGCGGCAACGGCTCGATGCAGCACTCGGCCTTGCCGCCATGCGCAGCACAGCGGCTGGCGTAATTGGCGAAGCGGACCGCCTTGCGCACCGCCTTGTCGACGAGCTGCATCCGCTTGCCTGGCGCGTTGGCAAGATGCGTCGCCCAATCCAGATACGCCTGGGCCAACGCCGCCGGCGAAAGCCCGCCGGTGAAGCGGGCGGCGGCCGCGTGCAGGGAACGATCGGTGAGGTCCGCGATCGCCGTCATCGCGAAGGAGTCACGGTCCTTGGATGGGGGTGCCGCGAGGGCGGCCTCCCTCGTGAAGTCTGCGACAATCTTTGGCGATGGTTTCGAAATCGATAATACGCGCGCATCTTCGCCAGGCGAGATTGCTTGCGTCTGCGCTGCCGGCCGGGGGACGTTCATGGGATCGACTCCGCTCATCCTGATGCGCGCAAAATATCGCGTCGTGTCGTGCAGTGCCGTGACGCAGGTCAAATAGGTGCGGGCATCACGAAAGCAATGCCGCCTGCGCGTCGAACGCGGCGGCGCCGCCGCGGGGGAAGGAAGACCGGCGCGTCGTCACATCGGCGTCGTGAAGTCCGTGCTTCTATCCCGATTCTCGCGTTCGCCGTCGATCGGTGTTCTCAGGCTCGCAACCCGTGCTTGCCGAGCAGCTTCACCGTGCTCGCCTGCGGTCCCTTCTCGCCGGCTTCCTCGGCGAATGTCACGCGGGAACCCGCGGCCAGACGAGAAAAGCCGCCGTCGAGCACGCTGTTGCGATGAAAATAGATCTCGCGGCCGTCGCCTGTTTCGAGGAACCCGAACTCGCCGGACGCGTCGAGCCGCGTGACCGTTCCGATCGGCGGGCCGTTATGCTGCTTCACCGCGCCCTGGAGCCTGCGAACGCGGTCTTGCAGCCCACGCCGCGCCCGCTTGAAGGCGTCGTTGATTGCAAACGTCAGATCGGAATGCCGCTCGTCCGCCGTCGCGGTGCGGCCGACATTGACCTCGCGGCCGTTCGGGAGCGCTAAGCGGATGTTCACCTCATAAAGTCCGCCGTTCTGGTGATGGCCGCCCGGTCCCTTCAGCGCGACCCGGCAGCTCGTCACCCGACCGTAACGCTGTTCGAGCTGGGCGACGTGCTTTGCGATGGCGTCGTGAATCTGCTGCGTCCGGGCCATGCCCTGAAAATCGACTTCGAGTGGCGTTTGCATCATCCATCTCCGATATGTGTTCGAAATGACCGTCAATGCGACATCAGACAGCAGATCGGGCTCGTCGCCAGCAGATCGCGCGTCATGCCGCCGAACATCCACTCGCCGAGCCGGCTGTGTCCGTAGGCTCCAGCGACGATTAAATCAGCCCCTTCGTCCTGTGCAAGCCGGATCAGCTGGGCCGCGCCTGTTCCCTCCTGATGTATTATGACGCGGGGTCCACCGCTTATGCGGTGCCGCGTCAGATAACGGGCGACGTCGTCGATGTGTTCCTGCGCCGCACCTTCCTCGCCGGATTCGCAGATTTCGAGGACCGTGACGCGGGTCGCCTCGTGAAGGAATGGAATCGCGTCCTGCACCGCGCGGCGCGCCTCGCGCGAATCCTTCCAGCCGATCACGACATGGTCCGCGCGCAACGCCTCTACGCCGTTGGGCACGATCAGCGTCGGGCGGCCGATCTTGAGAACGGCCCCGCCGGGATCGAGTGCGCTGTAGGCATCGCCGGGGCCGCGGGTCTGGCCGATCACGACGAGATCGGCACTTCGCGCCTCACAGGCGAGCGCCTCGTTCGGAAAGTCGAGCACCGCCCGCCACTCGAGCTTGCGGTGATCCGCGCCTGCTGTGGTGCGAAACCAGCTGCCCCTGCCCGCCAGCTTGCCCCTCAACTCCTTGATGTCGGTTTGCATCAGGTCCTGGACCACCGCGCCTTCGGCCATGAAAGCCGGCCTGATCGCGAACGCCGACATTCCGATGAGCATCGCATTGAACTTGTCGGCAAGACCAGCAGCGAGCCGAACCCGCTGTTCCGGCGCCTCGTCGGCGTCGACATAGACCATCACCGTCGCATAGGGCATGGCTGTCACTTTCACGATCATCCAAAAGCCAAAATATCATCGGCTTGGGTGAGCCTGTTGAGGCACATCAAGTCGCCTCGCCCGGATGCGAGACCATCCTGCGCTGCCCGACCTCGACGGGTCGAATCATCGCCGCGGCACGTTACCTCGCCAAGCTCTGGATATAGGCCGCGACATCATTGGCCTCGGGTCGGCTCAGCGCGAAATTCATCTTGGCGTGCGGTCCCACCAGGTTGAAAACCAGCGCCTCGGCGTCGAAGCCGTACTTTCTCCCGATTGCCAGGAAAGGCGGCGCGTCCGCGATCAGGTCGTTGCGCGGGCTGCCCGTTACGATGTGGCAGGCTGCGCAACGCTGCTGGGCCAGCCGTTTGCCGCTCTCGACGTCGGCGGCGAGCGCACCCGAGGCCGCGACCGACAGGCCGAGACAGCAGCCGAAAGCGATTCGTTTCATCAGCGACCTCCTGGGGCCATGCGGCCCGCGCACACATTTTAGCCTTATGTCGGGACCGGCGCGCGCGGGCATTGATCCCCATCAAACCGGAGGTGCGCGCGATCGATCCTGACCTAGATCAAGGTGCGGGCTATCCCGGCAGCATTACAAGATGTTCATGTGGCAGCCCATATCCACCGCACCCTTCGGCCGCGATCTCGAGCTCTGCGTCATCGACAGGGATGTTCCGCATGCGCTCGCGTTTCCTTGCCGGCGGGTTCTCAACGGGTGGGTCAACGCGGAAAGCATGAGGCTGGTCGACGTGCGCCCCACGCACTGGCGGCCATGGGGTCAGGTGTCCTGACCCGAACGGGCCGAACGGGCCGAGTTCGGGACTCACAACGAGGGAGCGGTGGCTGCCGAAACGATCTGCGGTTATGCTAGTGGTCCGATCACGCCAATGATTCCGTTTCGCGCAAATGATGGAGTTCCTATGAAGACGACCCTGCTGCTTTCGACGCTGGCAGCCTGCATCCTGTTCGCGGCGCCGGCGGGGGCGTCGCCAGCGCCGAGCACATACGGGCCGAGCTACCCTTATCCGCCCGCTTGCGACACCTGCCGCCCCTTCTGGGGGGGGCCGCCCCGCAGCGAAGTCGTCGTCGTGCGGCCGCGTGTGCAGCACCACCACAAGCGCGCTCCCTCGACCACCGGTTATGCGCCCAGGTGACGGACGCACCCGCCCGTACTGGCAGACATGCGTAGGATGGGGCTTCTGCGAAACCCATCATGGGTCGCATCGAGGGCCGATAATCGGCATCGCTTCGCTCAACCCATCCTGAACGCTGCCAAGCAATCGATGACCCCGCCGGGATCAAGGATGCAGCCTTGTTGATCGTGGATTCCCAGGTGCACATTTGGGGCGCCGACGCGCCGGACCGGCGATGGCCTCCGCCCGCCCATGGCCTCAAGCCTACTCCCCACCGCGAAGTGCCGATCTCCGCCGCGGCGCTGCTGCAGGACATGCGGTCCGCGGGCGTCGATCGCGCCATCGTGGTTCCGCCGTCATGGGAGGGCGAGCGCAACGACCTCGTTCTCGACGCGGCGAAGACCTATCCGGATCGTTACCGGTTCGCCGCGCGCTACGATCTCGCGGACCCTTCCGCGCCGGACTGGATCGCGGCATGGCGCCGTCAATCCGGGATGCTGGCGCTGCAGCTGACCTTCCAGACGCCGCTGTTCCAGAAACCACTGGTCGATGGCGAGCTCGAATGGCTGTGGTCGGCGGCCGAACGCGCGGGCTTGCCGCTCACCATCTATCTGCCCAACGCCCTCATGCCGGTCATCGATCGCATCGCCGCGACGCATCCGGGATTGAGCATCGTCATCAACCATTTCGGGCTGGCCGGCAGCCGGCGCGACGACGACGCCTTCACCGATTTCGGGAACCTGCTCGCACTGAGCAAATATCCCAACGTCGCGGTGAAGGCGAGTTGCCTGCCGTTCTACACGACCCTGCCTTACCCGTTCCAAAACCTCCATCCATACATTCGAAAGGCCTATGATGCGTTCGGTCCCAGGCGCTTGTTCTGGGGGACCGACCTGTCGCGGCTGCCATGCTCGTACCGGCAGGGGGTGACGCTCTTTACGGAAGAGCTGCCCTGGCTGACGCCATCCGACCAGGTGTGGATCATGGGGCGCGGCGTGTGCGAATGGCTGGGCTGGGCGGTCTGACGTCGAAAACACGGCGTTTCCCAAGTCCGTGCAGCGGCGTCGTCGATGCGGAATACGAGGCGTCTCCGAAACGTTTGGTCGGAGGCGCCCGTGAAACAGGGACGGAAACAGTGGCTTCCTACCGAGACCTACGCGATTGGATCGAAATCCTGCACCAGCAGGACGAAGTCGCAGAGATCCGCGGCGCCAGCTGGGATCTGCAGATCGGCACGCTGATCGAGATCGCCTGCCGTGAAAGCACCGGCTATCCCCCCGCGCTCCTGTTCCGCGACATTCCCGGCTACCCCCGTGACCACCGTGTGCTCGGCGCTTTGTTCTCGTCGCCGAAGCGGCTTGCGCTCACGCTCGGGCTCGATGAAAGCGAGATCTCGACCAGGCAGGACATGGTGGCGGCCTGCCGGAAAAAGCTGGCGACGGTCAAGCTGGTTCCGCCGGTCATGGTGGAGACCGGGCCGGTGGCCGAAAACGTGCTGGAAGGTTCCGATGTCGATCTGCTCAGCTTCCCGGTGCCGCGCCACCACGAGCTCGACGGCGGGCGCTACATCGGCACCGCGAATTGCGTGATCACGCGCGATCCCGACGACGGCTGGGTCAACCTCGGCACCTACCGCTGCATGGTGCTCGGGCCCGACAGGTTCGCCGTGCACATGAGCCCTGGGCGCGACGGCAACGTCATGCGCGCCAAGTACCATGCCCGCAACGAGCCGATGCCGGTTGCGCTGGCCATCGGCGTCGATCCGGCGCTGTGGCTCGCCAGCAATGCGGAGGTGCGCTCTGGAACTTCGGAATACGACTACGCCGGCGGGCTCAAGGGCGAGCCCATCGAGGTCATGCGCGGCCCGAAGACGGGGCTCCCTATACCAGCGCGCGCCGAAATCGTCATCGAGGGCTTGTGCCATCCCGGCGAGCTCGCGCCGGAAGGCCCGTTCGGGGAATGGGCGGGATACTATGCCAATCACGGTCTCGAGCAGGTGCCCGAGCCCGTCATCCGCGTTCTCGGCGTGATGCATCGCGATGCGCCGATCCTGACCTGCGCCCATCCGGCCAAGCCGAAGAACGATTCTTCCTTTTCGGAATCCTCGTTCCGTTCCGCCACCATGTGGGACGAGATGGAGAAAGCCGGCGTCCCCGGCATTCGCGGCGTCTGGTGTCACGAGATGGGCGGGGCGCGGCTCTTCAACGTCATCACCATCAAGCAGCAATTTGCCGGCCATTCGCGCCAGGCCGGCATGATCGCGTCGCAATGCCGGTCCGGCGTCTACATCGGCCGCTACACCGTGGTGCTGGACGACGACATCGACCCCTCGAACCTCGCCGACGTGATCTGGGCGATCTGCCACCCGCTCCAATCCCGAGCGCGCCATCGAAATCACGCGCTGGACCCGGAGCAGCTCCGCGGACCCGGCGGTGTCGCCCTATCTCAAGGACCAAGGCTCTCATGGCGCGGGCTTCTACACCTCCAAGGCGATCATCGATGCCTGCTGGCCCTTTGAATGGCGCCAGCGCGCCTACCCGGTGGTAGAGTACAGCAAGGAACTGAGGACGCAGATGTTCGCCGAGTTTTCCGATGTGCTGGCGAACATCATCAGGTGAGGACGCGCGACATCAGTCTGGCGTGACCTCGGTTCGGAATCCGCCACACCATCGAAAGTGGTTCGCCATGCATCGCCTCTTGTCTCTGACGGCCGGTTTGATCTGCAGCGCGGTGCTCGCCGCGGGCGCGTTCGGCCAGGCCGCGCCTTCCGATGCCGCGCGGTCCTATCCCTCGCGTCCGGTGCGGCTGATCGCGCCGTTCCCGCCCGGCAGCAACGCGGATTCGGTGGCGCGGGTGATCGGCGACCCCCTGCAGAAAGCGTTGGGCCAGCCCTTCATCGTCGAAAACCGGCCCGGCGCGACGGGCTCGATCGCCGCCGATTTCGTCGCCAAGAGCGCGCCGGACGGCTACACCCTGTTTCTCACCACCAACTCGCCGCTGGCCGTGAACGGGAGCCTGTTCAAGAAGCTCTCCTACGACCCGGTGAAGGATTTCGCGCCGATCACCCGCCTCGGCGTCACCGGTTTCGTGGCCATGGTGAGGCCCGACTCGCAAGTGAAGACCCTCTCCGATCTCATCGCGCTCGCGCGGTCGCGGCCGGGCATGCTGTCCGCGGGCACCGGCGGCGCCGGCGCGCAGGTTTCCACCGCGCTCTTCAAGTCGATGGCGAAGCTCGACGTCATCGACGTCCCCTACAAGGGCGTGCCGCAGGTCGTGACCGACGTGCTCGGCGGCAACCTCAGCTTCGCCTTCGTCGATCTCGGCAACGCCATCGTGCAGATGAATGGCGGCAAGCTGTTGCCCCTCGCCGTGACCCTCGACGCGCCGACGCCGCTCGCGCCGGGCGTGCCGACGGTGGCGGAAACCTTGCCCGGTTACGCCGTGATGGCGTGGTTCGGCCTCGTCGCGCCGGCGGGCACGCCGCCCGAAATCATCGCCAAGCTGAACGACGCCGCCATGACCGCGCTCACGAGGCCCGAGGTCAAGGCTGCCTTCGCCAACACCGGCAACGTCATCTCGCCGATGAACCCGGTGGAGTTCAGCGCGTTCATCCAGAGCGAGATCGCCAAGTGGGCGGTGCTGGTGAAGCTGGCGGGGTTGCAGCCGGAGTAGGGGGCCGCTCAGCTTTATGCCGCGCGCGCCGCCCCCGCCAATCACCCGATGACGAAGTTCAACCCCACCTTCGTCTCCAGCGTGGCGCTCATGGCGTGCAGCGACACCGACCAGGTCTGGTCCCCGACGATTCCATCCGCGGTCACTCCGCCCCAGGCCTGGAAGGCCTCGACGGACGCCTTGGTGTGGGGGCCGAAATCGCCGTCGATCCCCATCGGCGTGATGTTCCACGCGCCGGGCGCGCCATTGGTGAGCAATGTCTGCAGGCTCTTCACCGCCGCTCCGGTGGAACCCTCCTGAAGGGTCGGCATCGGCCCGCCATCGGGCAGGGCTGCCCAGGTCAGCGGCCCGACTATTCCGTCGACCACGAGGCCGGCTCCCTGCTGGAAGTCCTTCACCGCCGTCTCGAGCTGGGCGTCGAAGATCCCGTCGACGGTCAACCCCAGGTCGGGCGTTCGGCGCAACGCGCGCTCCAGCCGCCTGACCGCATCGCCCGTGGCGCCCAAAGTGATTGTAGGCTGTCCCGGATTAGCCATGATCTCCTCCAAATCCAACGGTTGCAAATCCAAGGGTTGCGCATGCGGCTTCCGGCCGTCCGGCAACCGAAACCTGAGCCGATGGGCCGGCGACCCGGCCGCACCGACGGCCTAGCGTTCGCCGCCCAACTGGAAGTCGGGGTTGGTATTGTTGTTCGACCATTGATGCTGCGACGCGCCGGCGCTGTGGCGGGCGTTCGGAGCCTGCTGGGCGAATGCCGGCGCTGCGAGGACGGCGCCGAGGGCGACGAGGACGAGAAGCTTTTTCATCGAATGTTCCATGACATTTCTCCCGGCTTGCGACGCCGCCCGAGCCGAGCCGGCGCGCGGTTCATGCCATTCGAAGATGCAATGCGTTCGTGTCCCGGCGTATGAACGGGTTCACATCCGCCGGCTCGAAATTTACCGCCGGAGGCTGAGGCGAGAGGCCCCGCGGCTATCTCCGCAGAGGCCGCAACAGGTCGTCCACGTGCTGAGTGATCCACGCGCCGACCGAATGCAACAAGGACCACACATGATCAGCGATTTGACCGCCCAGGAACATGCGGTCAACGATGTACAGCGCCAGAACCAAACTGAGGGTCGAGACCAAACGCATGGCGCCATTGTCGGACCGGTGTGCGTGCCGTCAAGCTAAACCGTCCCGTGCATACCGGATAATTCACTGGCTCCGGACTTTGCCTCCGCCTCTTCCTCCGCCTGCGCAGTGTGGCAGTCGCGCGGAGCCGTGGTAAGGACGAGGCAGCCGGCTGACCGAAAAAGTCATCTTGAGATCTCGGCTCGAGGAGACACCCCAATGCTACGCAAGATGATCGTCGTAACTGCTGCCGCCGCTGTCCTCGGCGCTGCCGCGCTCGCGCCTGCCGACGCGTCCGCAACTCACCGCAAGTGGCGCGGCGCACGCGGCGGCTTTCACGGGGCCGACGTCTATTACCCTGAATTCTACACGCCGCTCTTTGCCCCGGGCTCCATGTACTGCTGGCACTGGTTTCGTGTCGGCCGTGGCTGGGCGAGAGCCTGGGCCTGCTGACCCGTTCCATCTGCTTGGTCCGCCCACTTGGCCCACCGATGCAGCGCCGGTGATTGCGTCGCCGTCATCGCGGCGGCCGTTTGGCAACGATTGTGTTCCGTAACGGATGGCGAGAAGGGAACCGGGCCCAAGGCTTCCGGGCCCAAGGCTCCGGACCCAATGCCTTCCAGGCCATTCTGCCGTCTGCTATCGTCCGCGCCGCTTGGGAGTTCGTGGGGCGAGTGTCAGCCAGCAGAGAGGAAACAAGCCGATGTCGAGGATCTTCAAATTTTCGTTTGCCTGTGCCGTGTTGGGAGCTTCCTTGGCATCGTTCGGCGCCCAGGCCTTCCCAGTCTCGTCGCTCGGTTCGCAAGTCGGGTCGGACGTGACGCTCGTCGCGGGCGGATGCGGGATTGGCTTTCACCGCGGTCCGTATGGCGGCTGCAGGCCGAATGGTGTCGTCGTTGCTCCTCTGGTCGTGGCCCCGCCCGTAGTGGTGGCGCCGCCCGTGGTCGTGGCGCCAGCCGTCGTCTGCGGGGTCGGATTCCGCTGGCACCCGCGCTTCCGCCGCTGCGTCGTCCTCTGATCGCGGCGATCCCTGTCGAAGCCCGCGTCGCAAAAGAAAAAGGCCCCGCTTTCGCGGGGCCAAGCAGTAGTTACCATCACGCGCGGACTCCTACACGAGTAAAGGCCCGCCGTGGTTGCCGAAAAGACACACGCCACGACAAAGATGCGAGGCCACGGCTGCGTCCACAGGAACCGTAGTCTGTCGCCACGTCTGCTTGGCCCCAGTGACCGGGCCAATCGGCTTCCATCCTGCACAGCTGCCTGGGACGGAGCCCACGCAGGGCTTACATCAATTGCGCCGGCTCCGAGGCCGCGTCGGATGTCGGTTGATAGAACCGATCATCCATCCGGCTGGCGACACCTTCACGCTTGAGCGTCTCTTCGAATTCGCGGCGGATCGATCTGTCCTCCTCGTGATAGGGGATCGCGCTGCCGCCCTTCTTGAGGTCGATCGCGCCATAGTCCATCAACTGCTCGCCGGGGCGCCCCGGCTTGCGTGAACGTTGATTGTTCGGGCCATGCCAGGCGGTGATGCGCAAGCCGTCCTTGCTCACGCCGAAATGCTGGTGGAACCAATCGCCGCTCATGGGCGCGGCGGAAACGAGACCGACCGGCTCGTAATCCTGGCGTAGCACCTGATCGGCCTTGCCGTCCTGCCACGGCGTCATGCCGAGCGTTTCCGGCCAGGTATAGGTATAGCCCTTGCCCTTGACGCAGATCAGCACCGCTGCGGACGCGTGCTTGTGCGCCTTCGAATAGCGCCCGGTTTCATGCTGCCCGATCCACAGGTAGAACCGGTTGCCGCCCATGGCCGGCTCGACCCGCCGGTAGCCCGGCGAACGGCGATTGTCGAGCGGCAGATCGCAATTGACGATATCCGGGATCAGATTGGTGCGCCGCATCGCGAGACCGCGCACCGGGTCCGGCTCGACGTCATCGCGCGGCTTGAAGTAGTCCTCCGCGCCCGAGAAGCGTTCGCTGAACGTACGCGGGCAATTGAAAATGAATTCAGGGTTGTCGAACAGGTTCATGACGTTGGGCGCAGTGGTCCCGCACAGCAGCAGAGCCGGATGACTGGCCGCATTCACGATGCGATGCCATGAGTTCAGCGGTATCGTGAACAGTGAACCGGCCTGCCACTCGAACGCATGCCGCTTGGTCTGGCCTTCCTGCCAGACCTCGGTGGTGCCGCGCCCCTCGACGACGAAAATGACCTTTTCATAGAGGTGCCGCTCGACGTTGAGCGCGCCGGCGCCCGGCACCTCGACCACATAGCAGCCCCACAGCCCTTCGGTGCCATAGAGCTGGATGTAGCTGCCGCGCCCGCCGAGGCGAGGCCAGGACGCCAGCGGCAGATCCTGTACCCGCCGCACGCCGATGCCACGATAGACCGGGACGCCTTCCGCCTCCATGAAGCGGTCGTAGGGCATGGGAGCGCGCTTGAACTTGCCGAGGCCGGCGTTCTCGCCGGCTTTGGGTTCGTGCCAATGGACTTGGTCCGGAGTGTCGTGCATGGGGTTCCTCACAGCATGCGAAAGGCGGCAAAATCGACGTCACCGCGCGGCGTCGCGGCCTTGTTGCTTGGTCAGCAGCCTGCGCAGCTGATCAAGGAGATCGCGAGGAGCGTCGGCGATCCTGTCGATGGCCGATAGAACCGCTTCCGCTCCGACCGCGTCCACTTCGATCTTGAGCCGCGCCGCATCGGCCAGGAATTGCGGATCGCGATGCACCGCGAGAAAGGCCGCCTGCAGCGCTGCCGCGCGGTCCGCCGGGACGCCGGGCGGCGCGACGAAGGGGCGCGCCATCATATAGGGCAACTCCGCGAGCTCGATCAACGCCTGCGATGCCTGGCTGTTCGCCAGCTCTCGCGCGGTCGGCACGTCGGGGAAATCGGGGTGACGGGTGACGCGTGCGAATTGGACGAGCCCGCGCATGCCGCCGTTCGGCTTCAGCCAGTCCGGGTGCAGCGCCTTCATCGTGGTGAGGTCGACGGTGCGCCCGTTCACCTCGCCGCGGTCCACCGCCAGGAAGATGGCGCCATTGTCGGGATAACCGGCCACGAGCTTGATGTTGAGCCCGAGCGTATCGCGCAGCAGCGTCGGAACGTCGTTGCCCGAGGTCCCCTCCGCGGTGCTGCCGAGCACGAGAGGCGGACCGCCCGGCCGGCGCGCATCCTCGATCGACTTCACCGGTGCGTCGCTGCGCACCATCAGGATGTGCGCGTCATCGGCGAAGTTCGAAGAGGAGCCGAGCCAGGTGAATTTGCGCGGGTCGAAGCGCACCCCTGAAATATTGCCGAGGATGGCCAAGAGCGGCATGTCGCGGGCAATAGTGCCGATCGTAGCGCCGTCATTGGGCGCGACGGTGTAGAGATAGTTGGCCGCGCGCAGGCTGCCGGCCCCCGGCATGTTCTGCACCACGACGGCCGGATTGCCGGGAATGTACCGGCCGATATGCCGTGCCACGAGGCGCGCGCAGAGATCATAGCCGCCGCCGGGTCCATAGCCGACGACCAGGTTGACGGTCCTGCCGCGATAGAAGTCGGCGACCGCGTCCGCATGCGCGCCCGCGAGCGGCATGGAGACGAGCATCAGCATCACGGCCGCCGATCGTGTCAGCATTGCGCAATTCCTATGCCAGCCGCAGGATCGAATCAGCCGCCGCCTTTGCTTTCGGCGAGCAGCCTCCTCAAATGATTGATGACATCAGGGGGCGCGGCGGCGATGCGCTCGATCGTGCGCAGGACGTCGGCGCCGTCGACCGGGCTCACGTCGAGCCGGAGCTTCGCCGCCTCCTCGAGATATTGCGGATCCTCGTGGGTGGCGATGAACGCCGCCTGCAGCGCCTGCACCCGGTCCGGCGGCACATCCGGCGGTGCCATGAACGGGCGCGCCATCATGTAGGGAAGTTCCGTCAGCTCGATGAGCGCCCGGGCGGCGTCGGTGGCTGCGAGCTCTCGTGCGGTCGGGACGTCGACGAAATCCGGGTGACGGGATGAGCGCGCGAACTGCAGGAGCACACGCATACCACCGCCCGGCATCAGCCAGTGCGGCCGAAAGGTCCTCAAGGTGGAAAGATCTACGGTTCGCCCGTTCACCTCGCCGCGCTCCATGGCCAGAAGGATCGCGGCGGTGTCCGGATAGCCGCCGACGACCTTGACGTTGAGCCCGATGGTGTCGCGCAGGATCATGGGGACATCGTTGCCTGGCGCCCCCTCGCCGCTGCCGCCCAGCACGAGCGTTGGACCGCCGGGTCGACGCGCCTCTTCAATCGTCGTCGCCGGTGCGTCGGTCCTTACCATCAGGAGGTAGGCATCGTCGCGGAAGCTCGACGACGAGCCGAGCCACGAGAAGCGGCGCGGATCGAACTGGGCGCCGGAGTTGGTGCCCATCACGGCGAGAAGCGGTATGTCGCGCGAAAACGTGCCGATGGTGGTGCCGTCCTTCGGGGCTGCCGCGTAGATGTAATTGGCGGCCCGCAGCCCGCCGGCGCCCGGCATGTTCTGCACCACAAATGTCGGATTGCCGGGAATGTGTTTGCCGAAGTGCCGCGCCAGCAGCCGCGCATAGACGTCATAGCCGCCGCCCGACCCGAAGCCGACCACCACCTTGATCAGCTTGCCCCTGTAGAAGTCCGCGACCGCGTCGGCGCGCGCCTGCGACATGACGATGGCGAGGAAAGCGAGAATCGCGGCCGACCGCCTCCACATCTCTCGCTCCTTTGCAGTCGGGCCGCAAAGCCGCGCCTCCCTGCAAGGACGGGCGAGGGAGAAGAAGCTAGCCCCGAACGCGTTTGACCCGCCGTCTCACGCCGGCTGTTCGACCCGGACCATGAGATATCTTTTCACCAGCTCGGCCGTGAGCACGATATTCGGATCGTATTCCGGCGCGTCCTCGACCTGTTCGAGATCGTTCAGCCCGCAATTCTTGTAGATGCGGTTGGCGCAGGAGATCAGCCGTGCCGGCCGCCGTGGATCACCATTGAAGTGCTGATGGATGGTGCTTGGCGGAACGTAGATGACGTCGCCCGCTTCCCATTCGTAGCGCTTGATTTCGGCCTGCGGCTTCCACTGATAGGTATCGGTGATCTCGACGTCGCAGTCCTGATGCAGGTCGTAGCCGTAGCCCTCCAGCACGTAGAGGCACTCCTCGGCGAGATGGCGGTGCTTGCCGGACCGGCTGCCCGGCGGGATCACCTGCATATAGGCGTCCACCGTCTCCATCCGCGTGTTCATCTGTTCGTTCAGCAGATGCTTGAGCAGGCCCTGCCGCGACATCTCCCAGGGCATGTCTTCGGGTCGAACGACCTTCTTGCGCCGGGCGTTGCGCACTGGTGCCGTCGCCGCGTTGTCGAGAAGGCTCTGATAGAGCTTCTCGTTCAGCGTACCGCTCATCCAGGCCTTTGCTTCATCCCAAGCCATTGTGGACCTTTCTTTGTCGCGCGCGTCCTGCGTTCCGCTGCGTCAGTCGCCCGGATGGTTATGGTCGTCTTCCTCGTCCCGCGGCACGAAATTGCCTTGGGTGGGCGAGGGCGTCTTCGGACGCTTTTCGACCGTGTGCTGGAACAGCATGTTCATGAACAGGTACATCGGCTTGGTCTTGATCACCAAGGCTCGTGCGGGCTCCTTCTCGCTTGCGTTGAAATGCTGGTGCACGCAGTTGTTATGTACGATCGCGACATCGCCGGCCTTCCAGTCATAACGAATGCCGTCGTGGACCTCGTAGCCGGCGCCATCGAGAATGTAGAATGCCGCCTCATTGACATGCCCGTGCTTCTGCGTCTTCCCGCCGGGGGCATATTCCTCGAGGTGAATGTGAAGCGTCTGGGTGCGCCCGTCTTCCGGCTCCACATAGTGGCGGCTGAAATGCTGCGGGCCGCCGTCGAGCTTGAGGTCCTTGCCCTTGATGACCCGCGGCATCGCCCGCAGCCGGCCAAGCTCGTCCTTGAGACTGTAGGCGCCTTCCAGGGCGCGGACGAAAACCCGCTCCTTGTCCGGATCGTGCTGCTTGTTGCCCATTTTGGACTCCTCGATGCGGCCTCTCGGGGGCGGCCTTCTCAGCGTGAATTTTTGATGATCGTGTCGCGGTAGAATTTACTCCACTTCTGGTTTTCGTCCAGGTTCCTTGCGGCGTCGAGAAACGTGACCGAAATCCCCTCCGTCAGCGGCTTGACCTTCCGGCTCGCTGGAAAATACGCGCGATTGCGCAGGAGTTCCTGCGCATCTGTCAGCATGAAATCAAAAAACAGGAGGGCGGCGTTCGGGTGCGCGGCGCGGCGGGCGACGCCTGCACCTTCGAAGCGCGCGATGGTGGGCGGGATGGCGAACCAATCGACCGGCGCGCCGCTGTTTTTCAATTGCACGGCCCGATAGGCGTAGGTCGTGAGCGCGAGCGGCACTTCCCCCGATATGATGAGGTTCGCCAACAGGGTGTGGCCTTTGCGCACAGATATGCCGTTGGTCGCTACGATGTTGCGGAACAGCTTGAGGCCCGGCTCTTCTCCCAGTTGGTCGATCACGGCGCCAAACCAGTCGCTGTCGTCGACTTCGATGCCGAGCTTGCCCTTCCATTTGGGATCGAGCAGGTCGTCGTAGCTTTGCGGCAGTTCGTCCTTCTTGATGAGCTTGGTGTTGTAGGCGGCAACGAAGACGTTGTACCGCGTTCCCGTCCATTCCCCATGCGCCGTAAGGGCCGCGGGCTCGAGGTCGGCGAAGCTCGGCGATTTCACTTCCTGCAGCAGCTTTTCCCGGTGCAAGGATTCCATCGCCGCACCGCCGGTCTCGAACACATCCGCGTCGAACCGGCCGCCGCGGGCCTCCGTCACGCCGCGCTGGACGACATTTTCGGAGCTGCCGCGCCACACCCGAACCTTGACGCCGTATTTCTTCTCGAAAGCGGAGGTCACGACCGCCATGTCGTCGACATTCGCCGACGTATAGACCGTGACCGTCCCTTCCTTCTTCGCGCCGGCAATCAGCCTTTCGGCCCGATCCGGGCCTGCATAGGCTGCGATGTCAGCCGTGCTCGAGGCGCCCCCCTGCGCCGATGCGAACCCGCAGGGCGGCAGCGCCAGCAGGCCCGCCAGAGCGAGAACCCACCTCGCCTCCATCAAGACCCGCCGATATCCCATCGAGGCCTCCCGGACGTCATGGAACCGGTGAAATAGTATCAACCTGTCGCGCGACCGGAAAGATGAAAGCCTCGGCCTCACTGCGCCCGCAGCTTCGCATCACGCCGCCTTCGGCGGCAAATTGGGGAGTTCTGCCTGGTACACCTCGTCCATGCGCGGCTTGAGCCCGTGCTTGGCGAGCGCTTCAGCGAACATCCGACGCACTTCCGCGTCCTCGTCGGCGTAGTCGATCTGCATTCCGCCCAGCCTTCGGCTGATCCACGACATCGGAACGCCCTGGGCGTTGCGCGGGGTGGCATACTTGAAGGCGAGATAGCGCGCCGGCGTCGGACCGGTGTTGAAGTGCTGGTGAAACCAGGCATTGGGGGGAACGATCATGGTTCCGATCTGCCAGTCATAGCGGCGCGGCGCGTCACCTTCCGGCCACATCAGGGAGTAGCCCTCGCCGCTGAGCACGATGACATGCGCGCCCGGTCCGTGGGCGTGCGCCTTCTTGTAGGTGCCGATCGGGAATTGCGAAATGTGGCTCGCGATGGTGCCCCTCGCCATGTTGAAGCGGATGTGCCCACCGCCGGCGCCACGTTCCCTGGCCGAGATCAGCGGCAGATTGACCGCATCGGCGACGAAATTCGTCGTCAGCATAAAACCCTTCTGCTCGCCCTTGGCGCTGAAATAGTCCGGTTCGCCTGCGAAGCGGTTCTTGAAGTCGTATGCCGTGTTGAAGACGAATTGGAGGTCGTCGTAGAGATTGAGCACCGATGGACAATTGGTCACCGCAACGTAGCGCGCCGGCGCGGTGCCGGAGCCGTTGAAATGCTGATGCCAGGTATTGAGCGGGATGGCGAACATGGCGCCGGCTTTCCACTCGAACGAGATCCGATCGCCGGCGTCATTCCACACCGTCGTCGACCCGCGGCCGTCGAGCGCCAAAATCATCTCCTCGTACAGTTGGCGCTGCGGCTCGAGCTTTCCCCGCGGGGAAATTTCGCAGACATAGCAGTCGTTGGAGGTGCGCGATGCCTCGTGGTTGATGAACACACCGCGGCCGCCGCGCCGCGCCCATGGCTTCAATTCGACGGTGCGCAGGTTCGGAACATGATGCGCGCTGATGATGTCCAGGCCTTCATTGCGCACCCAGCGCAGGTACGGCGTATCCTTTTCGGTGGCGAATTTGTTCGCCAATTCTTCCGAGGCGACGGCGTTCTTGGCCATTTGATGCTCCTGCGACCAAATCTTCTCGACCGCGACCGACCCGGATCAAATTCCATCCGGGCGGCCGTTCTGATCCGAAACCGCGACACACTTCTCGGCTCGCATCCGGACATGGACCCTGTCGCCGACCGGCGTTCTGAGCGAGGGATGCACCCGGGCAAGCAGGATAAAATCACCGATTTTGACCTGGAAATCCAGGCAGTCGCCGAGGAACGCCTTGGCATGCACCACCCCGAAGCAAAAATTATCGCCTTCGGTGCGTTCCTGGGGCTGTTCCGACAGCTCGACGTCCTCCGGCCGCACCGACACCACCACCGCTTCGTTTGCTGTCAGGCGCTCGACGCAATCGACGTTGAGTTCGCCCAGCGCGCTGCGAACCCGGCAGCGGCCTGCGCCGTGCGTCGCAACCACGACCGCGTCGAGAAAATTCGTCGTTCCGACGAAATCGGCGACAAACCGGGCGCTCGGCCGCTCATAGATATCGCGCGGCGTGCCGATCTGCACGATTCGCCCTTCGTTCATGACGGCTATCATGTGAGACAAGGCGAGCGCCTCGCTTTGGTCATGCGTGACGTAGACCGTCGTGATCTCGAGCTCACGTTGGATGCGTTTGAGTTCGAAGCGCATCCGCTCGCGCAGCTTGGCGTCGAGGTTCGAAAGCGGCTCGTCGAGCAGGAGGAGCTGCGGCTCCATGACCAGCGCGCGCGCCAGGGCCAGGCGTTGCTGTTGGCCGCCCGAGAGCTTGGTCGCCGGGCGGTCGGCGAGTTCATCGAGCGCGACCGCGCGCAGCACGCGCATGACCTTTGCGGCGATCTCCTTGCGGCTCAATTTGCCGCCGCGCACCTCCAGCGGAAATGCCGCGTTCTGGTAGACGTTCATGTGCGGCCAGATGGCGTAGGACTGAAACACCATTCCGAAATCGCGTCGGTTCGGAGCCACGAAGACCCCTTGCTCCGAGGAGTATACCAGCCGCCCGCGCACCGCGATCTCACCGGATTTCGGTCTTTCGAGGCCGGCGATGGAACGCAGCGTCGTGGTCTTGCCGCAACCGCTCGGGCCGAGCAGGGTGAACAGCTTACCGTCCGGGACCTCGAACGAGACGTCCTGCGTGGCGCGGATCGGTTGGCCGCGCTCACCCGGATATTCGGTACATAGCGACTTGACGCTCAGCACGTTTCGCTCCGCGCGGCCGTCAACTCCCGGCGTCTGCTACTCCAAATCGCCGGCTGGCGACCTGGGCCATCAGGACGAAACAGAACAGCGCAACGATCAACATCACTCCAAGGGCGGAAAGCTCTACATATTGGCCGTTCTGCCAGTACTCCCAGATCATGATCGACACCACTTCCGATCCCGGGCTGTAGAGGAGGATCGACCCCGACAGCTCCCGCACCGAGACGATCACAATATAGATCCAGCCGGCTATCAGACCTGGCTTGAGCAGCGGCAGGATGATCCGCTGGAACGTCATTCGCCACGAGGCGCCGCTCATAGCGGCAGATTCTTCGAGCTCCTTGTGGAGCGCAAGCATGGAAGTCGTGCTGTAACGCATGCCGTAGGGCATGAAGCGGGTAACGTAGGCGATGAGCATGATCCAGAGCGTGCCGTAGACGCCGATGCCGACGTGAAGATAGCAGATCATGATGGCGAGACCGAGCACGAGGCCGGGAAACACCAGCGGCAGCGACGCAAGCGAGTCGAGCACCCACCGTCCGGGCAGCCTCGTTCGCACGACGATCCAGGCGAGGACCGACGTCATCAGCATGATGATGGTGGCGGTCGACACCGCGAGCACCGCGGTGTTCCAGATCACCGCGCCGATATCGGGATAGTCGAACACGGCGCGATAGGCGTCGAAAGTCAGGTTCGTCATCGCCGCGAGCGACGGGGCGCTGTAGAACTTTTGCAGGGAGCACCAGACCAATACGAAGAATGGCAGAACCACGATGATCATGAAATAAGCGGCGAAGATCGCCACGGTGAGATAGCGCCATCGGCCGATGTTCATCATGCGCGGCCGGTAGCCTTTGCCGGTCACGGTGGAGAATTTCCCGACCTCGGCGGCAACGCGCGACTGCGCATAGATGCACAGGGACGTGATCAGCAGCAAACTGACGGCGTAGGCGGAAGCGAGGCCGACCTCGCTCGGGTATCTCTGGATCGCCTGGTAGATGGACGACGTATAGACTTCGATCCCGACCGGAAGCCCCAGCAATGCCGGCACCTCGAAGGATTCCACTGCGCGCACGAAGAGGATGAGCGAAGCCGCCAACGCCGCGGGCCAGGCGAGCCTGAGCGTCACGCGGCGGGCGATCTGCGGCACCGTCGCGCCGCTCATCAGGGCGGATTCCTCGAGCGCGGGATCCATCGCGCGGAAAGCCGCCGTCATCAACAGGAACGCGAGCGGCGATTGATGCATGCCGTCGACAAAGATCATGCCGCCCAGGGAATAGATGTCGACGAAGACGAAATCGGTGGCGAACAATTCCCGCAGCGCGAAGTTGATGATGCCGATCTTCGGGCTCGCCAGCAATATCCAAGACACGGTGAAGAGAATCGCCGGAATGATCAGTGGGATGAGCGACAGCGAAAAAAACAGCGACTTGAAGGGAGTATTGGTGCGCTCGTTGACCCAGGCGAAGAAGGTGCCGCTCATGAAGGCGACGGCCGACGATCCGAGTCCGAACGTTACGGAGTTGCCAAACAGGCGGATGGTCTCGGTGCTGAAATACGCGGTGCCGTAATTCTCCCATGTGAACCGCGCCGGCGCCGTTGCCGTCTCAGGCGTGAGGAAGCTTTGCCAGACGAGAAACGTGACCGGCACCAGCGACAGCCACGCGGCGAGCGCAACGCCTGCGCCGATCACGGGCCATTTGATATCGATCCGCAGCGGGGCGGGAGGGCGGAACGCGGTTGATTGCGATGTCATCGGCTCTGCCGTCGATTCGATTGGTCGTGCGCTATCGAATGGGCGCGTAGGTTGCCATGTTTTTGCCGATGAGCGCAGCAGGATTTTGCCCCGACACAATTGCTGCGTAGCAGCGGAATGTCGCGAAGTGCCGGAACGGGATATTCCAACACTTAGACCACAGCCAGGATCACGTGTGCTTGAATTTTGGCAGCAACCTCGCCGCTGCCATGTCTGTGTGCAATCGCGGATGCGGCGTAGTCGGTTGCAGCTTCCAGTTTTCCCGCGTCTCTGGCCTCGATTTCGTTGCGAAGAAGAGTTCCCTGACAATAAGCAACGGCCGGAAGGCGCGGCGAGGATGCACGGCTTTGTTCGGCTCTCGTCTCGATCACCACGCGGGAGAAACCTGCGTCCTCCAGCTCGCTACGGATCAGTGCCGTATCGTGGTAGCCGTGCGGCGTGCGTGCCAGAAAGCGCGGCGGATCGTTCGGAAAAATCTTTGCGAGAGCGTTCGTCACATCATCCGCAAATACATTCTCCTCGATGCGATCCCATACGTTGAACAAAAGATGTCCTCCGGGCTTCAGGACTCGCTTTGCTTCGCGGTAGGCAGATGAGCGGTCGGGAAAGAACATCGCGCCGAACTGACAACAAACGAGATCGAAGGCCGCATTTTCAAACGGTAGCGCCAGAGCATCCGCTTGTCGCCATTTGATGCGACTGTCTGGAGCTTGTCGCGAAGCGGCGCAGTCGAGCATCGGCTGGTTGAGGTCGGTTACGATATAGCTTGCGCCGGGGGACAGTTTTGGCGCCAATGCGCGGGTGACAACCCCGGTGCCCGCGGCGGTTTCCAAAACGGCGCTTGGCGAGACGGACGCTGCTCGTTGTGCAAGATCTGCGGCGAACGGCTCGAAAATCAACGGCACCATATAGCGGTCGTAGTTTTCCGGAATCGAGCCAGCGAACACCTTGTCCGTTTCCAACATTGCTATCACACGCCGTCCGTTTGATGGCTCGCGAGACTAGCATATAATTGTCCGCTTTGGGTCGTTTTCGACCGAGAGGCGTCCAACAGCATATGCGGCTATGTCGGCTGTAGCTCCGCGAAAGCGGAAGTAAGGTCAGGCTATTGGTGTCGATCATGACGGACGTGGCGGGTTGATGATAGTGCCCGGCGCGTGATTCAAGCTCCCAATGGAGCCTCGCATCATGCGCTACGAACTCACGGATCTTGAGTGGTCGGCCATCAAGCCGTTCCTGCCGAATAAGCCGAGGTGTTCCACGGGTGAATGACCGCCGTGTCCTCAATGGCATCTTCTGGGTCTTTTGATCCGGGGCCCCATGGCGCGACCTGCCTCAGGCGGGGCGCGTGGGCCAATATCCCTCCGCGATGCAATCGCACGGAGCCGATCTGCTTCAGCCCTTATCTCTATCGTGCCCGCAAATTGGTCGAGCGGTTCTTCAACAAGATCAAGCATTATCGTCGCGTTGCGACACGCTACGACAGGCTTGCGGCCAACTACCTCGCCTTCATCCAGCTTGCGTCGATTAAGGTATGGTTGCGCGTTAATGAGTCCGCGCCCTAGTCCACGGCCTTGAAGCAGCATAGTCTCTCGTCGAGGCGAACAGCGGCCCCGGGGGCGGGCCTGCGTCATAGGAGTGCGGGTATGAAATGCGCGGGCGTTATCGTTGGATTGGCTTTTGCTCTGGCGACCGACGTCGAGGCAGCGGAAATAAAGGTCATCTCCACCGGCGGAGCGCGGGCGGTGATGACGAGCCTCGTCCCTGAATTCGAGCGCAAGTCGGGCCACAAGGTGCACATCGACTTCGGAACGCCGGGAAACATGCGCGACCGGCTGGTTCAGGGCGAAGCCGCCGATGTGGCGGTCGCGATCGCGGCGATCCTGCCCGATCTCGAAAAGGCCGGCAAGATCGCGCCCGGCACGCGCATGGAGTTTGCCGCGAGCTACGTCGGCGTCGTGATCCGCGCCGGCGCCCAAAGCCCGACGTGAGCACGCCGACGGCGTCAAGCAGGCCGTGCTCGCGGCCAAGACGATCGTGCTGTCGGACCCGAAGGCCGGCACGCAGCTCGGCGCCACATTTATCGGCGCCGCCGATCGCCTCGGCTTCGGCGCCGAGCTTCGATCGCGCACCAAATTCATCCTCGGCCCCGGATCGGACGTGGCCGCGGCGGTGGCGAAAGGCGAGGCCGACCTCGGCGTGACCCTGATCAGCGAAATATTGCCGGTGGCCGGCGCCGAGCTCGCCGGCGAACTGCCGTCGAACATCATGCCGCCGACCGTCATGCACGCCTTTTTGGTGTCGGGCGCGAAGGATCCCGAGACCGCGAAGGCGTTCCTCGATTTTCTCCGCTCGCCCGACGCGAGAAGAATGATCGAGGCCAAGGGAATGAAGCCTGCCCCGCAATAGCGGGCATGAGGGAAACGGTCGATTAGCGAGGGAACGCTATGGCAATAGACCTTACAGTGAATGGAGTTCGGCATTCAGTCGACGTAGCGCCTGAAACTCCGCTGCTCTGGGTGATCCGCGATCACCTTGGGCTCACCGGCACCAAATTCAGCTGCGGCATTGCTCAATGCGGGGCCTGCACGCTGCACATCGACGGTCGACCGGTTCGCTCCTGCAGCGTTCCGGTCTCGGCCGCGGTCGGCAAGGCGGTGACCACCATCGAAGGCCTGTCGCCGGATGGGACGCATCCCGTGCAGCTCGCCTGGATCGATCTCGACGTACCGCAATGCGGCTATTGCCAGTCAGGCATGATCATGAGCGTCGTGGCGCTGCTCAACAAACGCCCAAATCCGACCGATGCGGAGATCGACGCCGAGATCACCAATGCGTGCCGCTGCAGCACTTACCACCGCGTCCGCAAGGCGATCCGACTGGCCGCCTCCAGGATGTCGGCGGCAGGGAGGGATCTGTGATGAGCAACAACGATCTCCGTAACCCGGGCCTGTCTCGCCGTGATCTTCTGTCCACCGCCGCTGCTGCAACCGGCGCGCTCGTTGTCGGCTTCTGGATGCCGCAGCGCGCTCCGGCCCAGATCATAAATCCGGCGGGTGCCGATCAGCAGGCGCCACTTGGGCCGACGAGCCCGCCGTCGACGAGATCAACGCCTGGGTCGTCGTCGCGCCCGACGATACCGTGACGATCCGCATCGCCCAGACCGAGCTCGGCCAGGGTGTGTGGACCTCCAATGCCATGATGGTGTGCGAGGAGCTGCAATGCGACTGGAGCAAGGTCCGGCCGCAATATGCTTCCGCCAATCGCGACGGCCGGGAAATGGCGCCGGAATGGACGCTCAACGTCATGGGCAAGGGCGCCACTGACCCCTTTGGCGGCGGCGAGCCCGAGTTCGGCGGGCGCGACCGGACCGGCACCACCGGTATCCCGAACAGCCTTTACCGGCGCATGCGGACCAACGCCGCTGCGTCCGTGAGGGACGGCCGCTATTATCTTCAGCTTGCCGGCGCGGAAGCGCGCGAGCGACTGCTGTTGGCGGCCGCCAAGGCCTGGGGCGTGCCGGTCGAAGAGGTGAGTTCGGCCAACAGCGTCATCACCCACCTCCCGACCGGGCGCACCACCACCTACGGCCAGGTTGCCGCGCTTGCTGCCCAGACGCCCCATCCAAATCCCGAGCGGATCCGCATCAAGCCTCCCTCGGAATGGACCCTGATGGGCACCGAGCAGAAGAATCTCGATGTCCCTTTGAAAGTCACCGGCAAGACCGTCTACGGCATCGACGTCAAGCTGCCCGGCATGAAATGGGCGGCCGTCAAGTCCTGCCCGGTCTATGGCGGCACGGTGAAGAGTTACGATTTCGAGCGGATCCGCAACCAGCCCGGCGTCATCTCGGCGATCGAGTTCCCGATCCCCGATCCGGCCTTGATTCGGGACCGCGTTTTCAGTGGCGGCGTCGCCGTCATCGCCGACAGCTGGTACCAGGCCAAGACGGCACTCGACAAGATGCCGATCGAATGGGATGTGCCGCCCAAGAACGCTGCACTCAATACTGCCAACATGCGGGCAGCGCTGATGGCGGCCATGGACAAGCCCGGCAAGGTACGCGTCAATCTCGGAGACTGCGACCGCGCCTTCGCCGGCGGCGCCAGAATCGTCGAAGCGACTTACTCGACGCCCTACCTCCCGCGTGCCCGGATGGAGCCCGGAAACGCGACGGTGCTCGTCACCGACGACCGGGTCGACATCTGGATCGGCGACCAGAGCCCGCAGGAGACGCGCTACTCGGCCTCGCAGATCACCGGCATTCCGGAAGCAGAACGTCTATCTCCACATGTGCCACCTCGGCGGCGGCTACGGCCGCAATGGCAACGGCCCGCAAGCCGAACAGGCGATCTACATCGCCAACCAGAACCGCGGCACTCCCATCCACCTGCTGTGGACGCGCGAGGAAGACTTCATCAGCACCACCTATCGGGCCATGGGCGTCGCTCGCTTGCGCGCCGCTCTCGATGCCGATGGCTGGCCGATCGCGCTCGAAGTCAGGACAGCCATGGACGAGAAGGCCCCTGGTGCCACCGCCTCCTTCGACAAAGTCTCGCGTTACTACGTGCCCAATTACCGCTTCTCGACCCACACCGAGGCCTTCCACATTCCCGTGGGCACGCGGCGCGGCGTCGGCCAGCCGGCCCACGATTTTTATCGCGAGAGCTTCATGGATGAGCTTGCCCACGCGGCCGGCAAGGACCCGTACCTCTATCGCCGCGAGCTGATCTCGCGCACCAACCTTCCCTACAAGGCCGACATGATCAAGGCGCTGGACACCGCCGCCGAGATGTCGGGCTGGGGCACGCCGCTGCCGCAAGGCATGGCGCGGGCCATCGCCCTCGAGGAGCGCGGGGCTGAGGCCGGCGGCCATGCCACCATCAGTGCCCAGGTCCACACCGTCTCGATCAGCAAGCAAGGCGAAGTGCGTCTGGTGCGCGTCGACGTTGCGCATGAAGAAGGGTTCGGTTTGGTCAATCCGCTATCGGTCAGGAAACAGATCGAAGGCCAGATTACCTGGTTCTACAACGACGCGATGCATCAAGAGTGCAACGTCACAGAAGGCCGCATTGCGGAGAACAACTTCGACACATTCCTGCTGTCGCGCATCAAGGAGGACCCGCCGGAAATCAACATCACCTTCTTCAAGACCGGGCATTGGCTGCAACGGCATGGGTCACGACCGCGGCACCTCGGTTCAATCCGGCATTGCCGATGCCGTCTTCCAGATCACCGGAAAGCGCTATCGGGACCTGCCGCTTCCGCAACCACGACCTGACCTGGAGTTGAACCCCTTTCAGGAGAAAAGATTTTCGCTGCGATTCCGATGTTCAATCGGCGCGGCCGTCCGCCGCCGCGCCCGAGCCGGAGCAAGCCGGCGGCCGGGCTGACAGAGGCTGAGCTATGGCGCCGCCTTTGGGAAACACTCGGCACCCTCCGCAAGATTGCGGGTGCCGATGTCGCGGTGTCCTCACTTTTCGGAAGCGGTGAGCGACGCCCGGCGGCGTGCCTGCTCCTCGGCCCACAGGCGCTCGAAATGCGGGTCGAGCATCGCCCTGAGCGTGCGCGCCGCCGTGCGCATCAATTGACGCGACGCCGCGACCTCGCCTCGCCCGAGGTCGCGGCCTTCGCGGGCGACCGCCTCGAGGCGCTCGATCAGGTGCTCGATCTCATGCGGATATTCCGGCATCGGGCGCTCTCCTCACCCCGGTTTTTGGGGGGTGTAACCGGGGGACCAAATCGGGGGCCGAAAACGGGGACATCGGATAAGTGTTTGATTTAATGGTGGGCGCGACAGGGATTGAACCTGTGACCCCTCCCGTGTGAAGGGAGTGCTCTCCCGCTGAGCTACGCGCCCGTTCCGGCGGACCGGCATTTAGCCGATCATGCGCCGGCAAGCAAGGACGCGGGGCTTGGCAGTGGCGCTGGGCGCTTGGCGTCAACTTTCCCTCCCGAAGGCGGGGAGGGAGAAGGACGCCTACCTGATCTGCCCGGGGGGCGGTCCGAAGCCGCCGGGGGCCGGGGCGAAACCGGTCGGCGGTGGCGGCGGTGGCGCTTCGGCCGCGGGCGCTGCGGCCTGGATCGGGCGCCTGCGCTTCTTCTTCGGCGGCGCCTTTGGCGGCGGGGCGTTCGGCTTGAGCTCGACGAACAGCGGATTGGGGTCGAGCAGCGCGGCCGCCCCGGAACTGCCGGCGCTGGCCTCTGCCGAGACCGGCTTCACCGTCCTGGTTTCCGGCATGTAGCCGTTGAGCGAGACGGTGACCGTGAATTCGCCTCCCAGTGCCACGCTCTGCGAGCAGGGGGTGCGG
Organism: uncultured Alphaproteobacteria bacterium; assembly: GCA_963791375.1. Taxonomy (GTDB): domain Bacteria; phylum Pseudomonadota; class Alphaproteobacteria; order Rhizobiales; family Xanthobacteraceae; genus JAJPKK01. Next base: position 360,285 of record CAWBSI010000023.1, on the reverse strand, counting down.
CAGGTGCCCCCGGTCGAGAGCCGCGCGTCAGCGCCGGGCGGATTGGATTCGATGGCCAGCGACGCCGTCGTCGGCTTGGACGAAAAAAAATCCATGCTCGGCATGGCGAACGAGCAGGCTGCGAGACCGAGGCCGCCCGCCACGACAACCATGGCGCGACTCATCATGTTGGCTCTCTGCCGCGATCCCGTGCTGTTCAATCGATCAAGCCCCAGTGAAGCCTCATGGACCGAATCTTCCCGGTCCGGTGTGCAGCTACCGTATAAAGCATTAGCCCAATACGCGAATTCCCGCATCCGCAAAATCTTCACAAGGCCATCGAAGCGGTGGATTGCGGCGCTTCAAGGCTTGCCGGGTGCGGCCGGTGTGGCCCCTGCAGGCGCGCCGCGCGCCGCCAGCACATCCGCGATCGAGTCCGGCAGGGCTTTGAAATGACTTATGATTCTGTCGGGCGCCAGTTGCGCGATAGGGATCTCCGTGTAGCCGAAATCAACCGCGATGACCGGCAGGCCCGCGGCCTGGGCGGTCACGATATCGGTCTGGGAATCCCCGACCATGACGGCGCGACGAATCGTGCCGCCGGCCTTGCGCAGCGTGCCGTGCAGTGCGTCGGGATGAGGCTTCGCACCGCGAACGTGTCCTGGCCGCAGATCGCGACGAAACGGTCGGCGAGGCCGAGCGCCTTGAGCAGCCGCACCGACAGCCATTCGAGCTTGTTGGTGCAGACCGCGAGCCGGCAGCCGCGGGCGGCGAGCGTGTCGAGCGCCTCCTCGACGCCGGGAAACGCACGTGAACGATCGGCCACGTGGTCGGCGTAATAGGCGATGAAATCGTCGAACATGCGATCGAGATCGGCGGCGCTGAGGGTCCGGCCCTCGCTCGCGAGGCCGCGCTCGATCATGCGGCGGGCACCGCCGCCGACCAGCAGCCGGCCTTCATCGTAAGCAATCGCAGGGAGGCCTTCGCGGCCGAGCACGACGTTGAGGGTCTCGACGAGATCCGGCGCCGTATCGACCAGAGTGCCGTCGAGATCGAAGATGATGGTCGCGACCTGCATGCATCCAAATGGCTAGCGTCCGGGCTGCGGCAATGCAAGCGGATGTGACCGCCGGGCTGCCGCCGGACTGCCGCCTTGGGGGCGTGGCCGCGCCGGCCGCCATTTTGGGCTATGCTCGCGCAGGCGACGCCGTTATGAGGCTTTCAAACGCAAATCCCGAGATCTCGCGATATCCCATGAGCACCGTCACATCCCCAGATGACCTCAAGCGCGCCGCCGCGGCGCGCGCGCTCGACTACGTCAAGCCGGGCATGCGGCTCGGGCCTCGGCACCGGGTTCGACGGCGCGCCATTTCGTCGAACTCCTGGCAGCGCGGGTGCGCGCCGGGCTCGCCATCGTGGGCGTGCCGACCTCGGAGGCGACCCGCGCCGATGCCGAGCGCCTCGGCGTACCGCTGTCGACGCTCGAGGAGACCCCCGAGCTCGATCTGACCGTCGACGGCGCCGACGAGATCGCCCCCGACCTCACCGTCATCAAAGGCGGCGGCGGGGCGCTGCTGCGGGAGAAGATCGTGGCGGCGGCCTCGGCCCGCATGATCGTCATTGCCGACGACACCAAGTGGGTGCCGGTGCTCGGCCGCTTTCCGCTGCCGATCGAGGTGGTGCCGTTCGGCCTTGCGGCGACCCGCCGCAGCATCGAGGCGGCCGCTCGCGCCGCCGGCTGTCCGGGTCCCCTGGTCCTGCGGCACGACAAGGCGGGCCATCCTTTCGTCACCGATGGCGGGCACTTCATTCTCGACGCTTCGCTCGGGAGCATCCGCGGACCCGGGTGCGCTCGCGTCGCGTCTTGCCGCCATCCCCGGCGTGGTCGAGCATGGGCTGTTCATCGGCCTGGTGCGGATCGCGATCATTGCCGGCCCCGACGGGGTGCGGATCGTCGAGGCATGAAGATAGAGCGAACATCGAGGAGCGAATCCCATGGATCCGAAATCGCTCTCGCGCGTGGCGCCATCTGGCCGCTCGCGCTGCGTGTGTTTCGCGGTCACCGCAGGCGCAGGCCCAGGCGCCGACCGCAGGGGCGGTCGCCGTGGCGCGCGAACTGATCGTCACCAAGGGCGGCGGCCGGCATGTTCGAGCCGCTCATTCCCGGCGTGATCGAAAGCGCCAAGAATTCCGCTTCGTGCCGACCAATCCGAATCTGCGCGAAAGACTCAACGAGGTCTCGCTGCAGCTGCGCAAGGAGTACGAGTCCAAGAAGGCCGAGCTCGTCTATGAAGTGGCGATCGTCTACGCCACGCATTTCACCGAGCAGGAGCTCAAGGACCTCGTCACCTTCTACAAGAGCCCGCTCGGCCAGAAGATGCTCAAGGAGGAGCCGGTCGCGATCGACGAGAGTCTGCAAGCGCGCACAGGACTGGTCGGTCGACTTCTCCGAGGCGGTGATGGGCCGGATCCGCGCCGAAATGAAGAAGAAGGGTCACCAGTTGTGACGGCTGCGTCCGCACGACGTCGACCTGTTCGTCATCGGCGCCGGCTCCGGCGGCGTGCGGGCGGCGCGGATCGCCGCGGGGCACGGCGCGCGGGTGATGATCGCCGAGGAGTATCCGCATCGGCGGCACCTGCGTGATCCGCGGCTGCGTGCCGAAGAAGCTTCTCGTCTATGCCTCGCGCTTTTCCCACGAATTCGCGGACGCGGCCGGCTTCGGCTGGACGGTGCCGCACGACTTCGTTCGACTGGCCGACGCTGATCGCCAACAAGGACAAGGAGATCGCGCGGCTCGAGGCGCCTACCGCAGCAATCTGGAGAAGGCCGGCGTCGAGATCGTCAAGAGCCGCGCCGTGATCGAGGATGGCGACACGATCCGCCTCCTCGCCTCCGGGGCGCGGGTGCGCGCCGCCAACATCCTCATCGCGACCGGCGGCACGCCGCATCCCGGCCACCCGATTCCCGGTATCGAGCACGCGATCACGTCGAACGAGGCGTTCCATCTGCCGGCGCTGCCGGCCGAGCATCGTCGATCCAGGGCGGCGGCTACATCGCGGTCGAGTTCGCCTGCATCTTCGCCGGGCTCGGCTCGCGGGTGAGCGCTCGTCTATCGCGGCGAGAACATCCTGCGCGGCTTCGACGACGACGTGCGCTCGCACCTGCGCGGCGAGATGGAGGCGCGCGGCATCAAGGTGATCACCGGACAGCTCGTCAAGGCGATCGAGAAGCGGGGAGACCGCTATGCCGCGACGCTGACCGACGGCCGCCGGATCGACGCCGATCGCGTCATGTTCGCGGTCGGCCGCAAGCCCAACATCGCCAATCTCGGCATCGAGCGAGCCGGCGTCACCATCGCGCGACAATGGCGGCATCGCCGTCGACCGCTATTCGCGCACCGTCGTCCCGAACATCTTCGCGGTCGGCGACGTCACCAACCGGGTCAACCTGACCCCGGTCGCCATTCGCGAGGGCCATGCGGTGGCCGACACGGTGTTCGGCGGGCGGCCGACCATGGTCGACCACGTCCAATGTCCCGACCGCGGTGTTCTCCGAGCCGGAGATCGGCGTCATCGGGCTCACCGAGACCCAGGCGCGCGAACGCCTCGCCCGGGTCGACATCTACAAATCGAACTTCCGGCCGCTGAAGGCGACGTTGTCGGGAAATCCGAGCCGCGTGCTGATGAAGCTCGTGGTCGACGCCGCGACCGACCGCGTGGTGGGCTGCCACATCGTCGGGCGAGGGCGCCGGCGAGATGATCCAGCTCATCGGCATCGCCGTGAAGATGGGCGCGACCAAGGCCGACTTCGACGCCACCATGGCGGTGCATCCGACGGCCGCCGAGGAACTCGTCACCATGCGGCAGCCGGTCACTCGCCATTGCCGCGAGGCCGCCGAATAGAGCATGATCCCGAAAAGTTGCAGACTTTTCGGCCAAGATGATGCTCCAAGCGAGAGGCTTCAAAGTGCGTTCCGATCGCGCTTTGGAGCGCGTTTCCCGTGGTGTGCGGCCGCGGGTCTCGTGTATAAGGCCGCGCAACAGCAATTTCGCCCGACTTCATTTGCGGAACGAGGAGTATCGCGTCATGGCCGAGCGTTGGACGCCTGACAGCTGGCGCAGCAAGCCGATCCAGCAGGTTCCGGTTTATCCGGACGAGGCCGCGCTGGCCGAGGTCGAAAAGCAGCTCGCGACCTTTCCGCCGCTGGTTTTTGCAGGTGAGGCGCGCCGCCTGAAGAAGCATCTGTCGCGGGTGGCGGCCGGGCGAGGCGTTCCTGCTCCATGGCGGCGACTGCGCCGAAAGCTTCGCCGAGCACGGCGCCAACAACATCCGCGACTTCTTCCGCGTCTTCCTGCAGATGGCGGTGGTGATGACCTTCGCGGCGGCGCTGCCGGTGGTCAAGATCGGCCGCATCGCCGGCCAGTTCGCCAAGCCCCGCACCTCGCCGACCGAGAAGCGCGACGGCATCGAGCTGCCGAGCTATCGCGGCGACATCGTCAACGGCAACGAGTTCACCGCGGCCGCGCGCACGCCCGATCCGCGCCGCCAGATCGAGGCCTATCGCCAGTCGGCGGCGACGCTGAACCTGCTGCGCGCCTTCGCCCAGGGCGGCTATGCCAACCTCGCCAGCGTGCACAGCTGGATGCTCGGCTTCGTCAAGGACAGCCCGCAGTCGCGGCGCTACACCGAGCTCGCCGACCGCATCTCGGAGACGCTCGGCTTCATGCGGGCGATCGGCCTCGATCTCGAAGACCATCCGGAGCTGCGCACCACCGACATCTACACCAGCCACGAGGCGCTGCTGCTCGGCTTCGAGCAGGCGATGACGCGCGTCGATTCCACCAGCGGCGACTGGTACGCCACCTCCGGCCACATGGTCTGGATCGGCGATCGCACCCGCCAGCTCGACCACGCCCATGTGGAGTATCTGCCGCGGCATCAAGAACCCGCTCGGCCTCAAATGCGGCCCGTCCTCGAAGGCGGACGACCTGTTGCGGCTGATCGACGTCCTCAACCCCGACAACGAGCCGGGCCGGCTGACGCTGATCTGCCGCATGGGCTCCGACAAGGTCGGCGACCTCCTGCCGCCGCTGATCCGCGCGGTGCAGCGCGAGAAGCGCGAGGTGGTGTGGTCGTGCGATCCGATGCACGGCAACACCATCACGTCGGCGTCGGGCTACAAGACCCGGCCGTTCGACCGCATCCTCTCCGAGGTCAAGAGCTTCTTCGCCATCCATGCCGCCGAAGGCACCTATGCCGGCGGCGTCCACCTGGAGATGACCGGCCAGGACGTGACCGAATGCACCGGCGGCGCCCGCGCCATCAGCGACGAGGATCTGAACGACCGCTACCACACCTTCTGCGATCCGCGGCTCAATGCCGAGCAGTCGATCGAGCTCGCCTTTCTGCTCGCGGAGCTCCTGAAAAAGGAGCGCCTCGGCAGGGCGATGCCGCTGCCGGCTGCGGCGGGACTTTAACGCCGGGGCTTGCTGCCTCGCAGCGCCTTTCCCCCCTCAACAGTCATGGCCGGGCTTGTCCCGGCCATCTCGATTCGAGAGGCACGACGCCATCCACGCGCGGGTCTGAGAACGCGGTGCCCTGCTCATCGAGATCGCCGGGACAAGATCCTATGCAGGCACGGCCAACGTGGTGGTACCAGCACGGTGTGCAAACCACCACCAGCCGCATAGGAGAGACCGATGGAAGTCCGTTTGGTAGACACCGCGTCGACCGCACGTGATGATGCCCGCGCCTACTGCCTGATTGCAATTGAATTGAGCAAGATGAGTTGGGTCGTGGGTGTGCAGACCCCGTTGAGCGGCAAGACGAGCCAGTACCGATTGACGGGCGGGGATTGGGAAGGCTTGCTCAAGCTGATCGAACGGGTTCGCCGGCAGGTTGGCCGGGAGCTGAGCCGGCCGGTCGAAATGATCTCGTGCTACGAGGCCGGCTATGACGGGTTCTGGCTGCACCGCCTGCTCACGGCTGCTGGGGTGCACAATCATGTTCTCGATCCGGCAAGCCTTCTGGTGAATTGGCGGGCACGGCGAGCCAAGACCGATCGGATCGACGTCGAGCGGATGCTGCGGGCGTTGAACCGTCATCTGCGCGGGGAGCCGGATGCCTGCAGCGTGGTGCGGGTTCCGAGCGTCGAGCAGGAAGACGCCAGGCGGCTGCATCGCGAGCGCCACCGGCTGATCCAAGAGCGGGTCCAGCACATCAACCGCATCAAGGGCCTGTGTGCGACCCAGGGCATCTACGATTATGAGCCCTTACGATCCGACCGGGAGGCGCAGCTCGAGAACCTGCGCACTGGAGATGGACGCGCCCTGCCGGCGCGGCTCGAGGCCGAGATCACGCGCGAATTGCAGCGCCTGGAACTGGTGCTGGAGATGATCGTGGGGATCGAAGCGGAGCGCGACGCCATCGTCAAGGAGGCAGCCCCGCAGCATCTCCATGCCGACAGGATCAAAGCCCTGGTCCGGTTGAAGTCGATCGGGATGGAGTTCGCCACCACGCTGGTCGGCGAGGTGCTGTACCGATCCTTCGACAACCGCCGCCAACTCGGCAGCTATGTCGGGCTGACGCCGAGCCCGTATTCCAGCGGGTCGACCGATCGCGACCAGGGCATCAGCAAGGCCGGCAATCCGAAAGCCCGTTCGACCATGATCGAACTGTCCTGGATGTGGCTGCGCCATCAGCCCGACAGCACCTTGAGCATCTGGTTCCGTGAGCGCGTCGGCGACCTCAAGGGGCGACCGCGGCGCATCGCCATCGTGGCGTTCGCACGCAAGCTCCTGGTGGCGCTGTGGCGCTATCTCGAAACCGGCCTGGTGCCGGCCGGTGCCGTGTTCAAGACGCGCTGATCGACCGGCAGCGCCAGCACCTCGTCAACAACCAGGAGGACGTGCCAATTCCAAGGTGGATGCGTGACCGTAGCCGGGCATGGCTGAGACACGCCTCGGATCAAGATGGGTCCCATCCCCCTTGGAGCCCTTGCCCTCGCGCCGACGCATGAGGGACCTTGGTACGGGATCAAGTCCCGACCGGATATAAGTTGGTGCAGCGTGAGCTGCACGCATGCAATGGGCTCCAGCCTTGGATCACCAGCAGACCTCACGACCACATCACCATGGTCTCCGGGATGGGGAGGTTGGTAAAGCCCTGCGCCTACGGCGCACCGCAAGCGGCTTCGGGGCTTGACCAACCTCCCCATCCCGGAGCACGGCTAATCATGTTCGATATGCCCCTACCGTGCCACGACAACAAGCAAACCACCACTTGACACGCCTCATATAAGGCCCGGCGGTGACGGTGTGTGGGCCGATCTGTCTTACGGACGGCCCCAAACCCGATTGCCGGGCGGCGGGGCAGCGGTTAGATCAGAGCCATGAGCCCCAGCCCCCTCGATCGCCTCGCGATCACCATCGCCCAGCTCGACCCCGTCGTCGGCGACATCGCCGGCAATGCCGACAAGGCGCGGCGCGCCCGCGCCAAGGCGGCCGGCGACGGCGCCGATCTCATCGTGTTTTCCGAGCTGTTCATCTGCGGCTATCCGCCCGAGGACCTCGTGCTCAAGCCGGCGCTACAGGAGGCGTGCCGCAGCGCGGTCGAGGCGCTCGCCGCCGAGACGGCGGATGGCGGGCCCGCCATGCTGATCGGCACGCCCTGGGTCGAGGACGGCAAGCTCTACAATGCCGTGGCCCTGCTCGACGGCGGCCGCGTCGCCGGCCTGCGCTTCAAGGTCGACCTGCCGAACTACGGCGTGTTCGACGAAAAGCGGGTGTTCGCGCCGGGGCCGATGCCGGGTCCGGTCAATTTCCGCGGGCGTGCGCCTGGGCGTGCCGATCTGCGAGGACATCTGGGGCCCCGAGCCGGTCGAATGCATCAGCGAGACCGGCGGCGAGATCCTGCTGGTGCCGAACGGCTCGCCGTACCGGCGCAGCGTGATCGACGAGCGGCTCAACGTGGCGGTGGCGCGGGTCAAGGATGCCGGCCTGCCGCTGGTCTACGTCAACCAGGTCGGCGGCCAGGACGAACTGGTGTTCGAGGGCGCCTCGTTCGTGCTCAACACGGATTTGACCTTCGGCGCCCAGCTGCCGGCGTTCCGCGAGGCGGTCGCGACGGTGGTGTTCGAGCGCACCGCCGACGGCTGGCGCTGCAGCCGGCGGCCCCAATGCGCCGGCTGGAGACCGGCGACGAGGCCGACTATGCGGCCTGCGTGCTGGGCGTGCGCGACTATGTGGACAAGAACGGCTTTCCCGGCGTCGTCATCGGCCTGTCCGGCGGCGTCGACTCCGCGCTGTGCGCGGCGATGGCCGTCGATGCGCTGGGCGCCGAGCGGGTGCGCTGCGTGATGCTGCCGTACCGCTTCACCTCGCAGGAATCGCTCGACGATGCCGCAGAGATCGCGACCGCGCTCGGCGTCCATTACGACATCGTTCCCATCGCGAGCGCGGTCGAGGGGCTGGAGAAGGCGCTGGCGCCGCTCATGGCCGGCCTCAAGCGCGACGTCACCGAGGAAAATCTCCAGGCCCGGGCGCGCGGCACCATGCTGATGGCGATCTCCAACAAGTTCGGCCTGATGGTGGTGACCACCGGCAACAAGTCGGAAATGTCGGCGGGCTACGCGACGCTCTACGGCGACATGAATGGCGGCTTCAACCCGGTCAAGGACCTCTACAAGACCGAGGTCTACCGCCTGTCCCGCCTGCGCAACAGCTGGAAGCCCGAAGGCGCGCTCGGTCCGTCCGGCCGGGTGATCCCGGAAAACGTGATCGTCCGCGCGCCGACCGCGGAACTGCGCGAGAACCAGACCGACCAGGATTCGCTGCCGCCCTACGACGTGCTCGACGCAGATTCTCGAGCGGCTGGTGGAGCGCGAGGAGCCGATCTCGGCCATCGTCGCCGCCGGGTTCGACCGCGATCTCGTCCAGCGGATCGAGCGCATGCTCAACATCGCCGAATACAAGCGCCGCCAGGCGTGCCCGGGCGTCAAGGTGACGCTGAAGAATTTCGGCCGCGACCGCCGCTATCCCATCACCAACCGGTTTCGCGATCCCGGCGTCGCCGTATCCGCCGCCGCGACGACGGCCAGGGGCGTCGCAGCGAAGAGCGAATCAATCGATTTTTAGGGCGGGTGGGCTCTCGCCTTTGCTACCGCGGCGGAATGAAGGTCGGTCCGACCGCCCTGACGCTGCGCTTGCTCGGATCGGCCGCGGGCACCGCCGCGGTGTCGACGGGATCGGCGGCCGGCGGCGCCGGCGTTGCCGGGGCGGCGCGGCGGGCGTCGGTTCGCGCCGGTGTCGGCGGCGTCTTGCCGGGCGGCGTCGGCTGGTTCATCGCCTTGGATTTCTCCTCGGTCACGACGATATCGCCGCGCTCCACCGTGGAATCCCTGATCTGCCCGAGCGCGTCGGCCCAGCTCTGGCCGGGCAGGCGGCAGCCGCAGGTGGCGATGAATTCGCGCCGGTAGCGGAAGGCGTTGGGGAGGTCCTTGTAGACGCGACCGCTGTTGGAGACCGCCTGGGCCACGTCCTCGCCGGGATTGCGGTGGGAGTACAGCGTCACCTCGGTGGCCGGGCACAGCTTCTGGCAGGTCTGCTCGTCCTCCGCGAACCGGGTCGACGAGGTCGAATTGGAGATCGGGAAATAGTAGCCGTCGCAAGTGCGCACACACAGGGTGCGGTATCCGCCGGCGCCGACCTGGGGATAATCGCCAGGAGCCGGCGGCGGGATGTTGGTGTTGGGGCCGCCGAACAGGGTTTCGAAGAAGCCGCGCTGCTGGGGTGCCGCTGCGGCAGCGGCGGCGCGGTACTGCGGGCCGCAGCTGTTCTGGGCCAGCGCATTGATCACCGCCTGGCGCTGCATGTCGTCCTCGCCGCCCCGGCGGGTGCGCTGCAGGTCGGCGAGCGTGCGGTCGATATTGCCGCGCATCTGCTGGATCTGGCCGTTGAGCCCGCCGCATTGCGGCGCCTGTTGCACGAAAATGGAGAACAGGGTGGCGGGCTGGCAGCCGAGCCGCTGGTATTGCGCCTGGACGCGATCGAGGTCGGACTGCTGCTTGCTGAGCGACTCCTCGATCCGACGGCCCTGCTCGGCGCGCGCAGGATCGGCGCCGGCACGATCGATGGCGGCGAGCTGGCCTTCGAGCCGCACGCAGACGGGATTCCCCGACTGCGACGGCGGCTGCGGCATGGCTTGTGCCGCCGCCGCGGCCGGCAGCCCGAGCAGCGTCAACGCAACCCAAGCCAACCGGTAGCAGCTTGAAATCATGTTAATTTCGCCTCATCCAGGCCGTTCGCTGCTCCTCCCCCCGGCACCCCTTAAGCCGCGAAAAGGTGACGAAATTAGGTAGCTTCTGCATGACCCCCGGGAAGCGGCCCGGCTTTCCGGACGAGATCATCAATAAAATCAGAGGTTTGAGAGCGCTACCCAACCCGAATCACGACGTCCCCTAAGGGATCGATCACGCACCGTTACGAAGCGGTCTTGCCGGCAGGAATTGCTTCAGCCCGCAAATTCCACGAAACGCCGAGCACGATCAAGCCCGCGCCGGCAAACACATACGCGTCCAACGCTTCACCGTACAACCACCAGCCGACAAAAGCGATCAGAGGAATGCGCATGAAGTCGAGCGGGACCACGAGGCTCGCATCTCCGGACCGGAAGGCCTGGGTCAGGCAGAAATGCGAGGTCAGCCCCGACACCGCGACCCCGCACACCGGCACCGCGTTGGCGAGGCCGAGCTTGAGGAAGGCGTGCGGGTCGCTCCCAATCAGGGCCAGCGGCAGTTGCACCGCGTTCATCCAGAACACGATCGCATAGGTGGTTTCGGTCGAGGTCAGCGCCTTCGTCTGGATCAGCGCCACCGCGAAGCCGAAGGCGGCGGTGAGCACCAGCAGGGACGCGGGCCTGAAGCTCTCCAGCCCCGGACGCAGGATCACCAGCACGCCGAGAAAGCCGAACACGACCACGCCGATGCGGCCCGCGGTCAGGCGCTCGCCGAGAAAAATCACCGCGAGGATCGCGGCATAGGCCGGCATGGTGAACTCGAGCGCGAACACGGTCGCAAGCGGCAGCAGCGTCAGGCTGAGCGCCCACAGATACTGCGCGCCGAAATGGATGGTGTTGCGCGTGAGCTGCAGGCCGGCGCGGCGCAGCGTGAGCGAACGCAGGAGATGCGGCTGCGCCAGCCCGAGCGCGAGGAGGATGGCGAGCCCGGACGCGTTGCGGATCGCCAGGATCTCGATGATCTCAAGGGTGCCGTAGAGCGCGCGGATCGACACCGCCATCGTGGAAAACGACAGCAGCGCGCCGGTCATCCAGAGGACGACGCGCAGGAGGTCGCGATGGCTCACCTATTCGGCGTCCGGCTGGAGTTCCGGGCGTGCGGCGTCGAAGGCGGGGAGCTTCATCAAGGCGGCATCCACCGCTGTTATCTTGGGGAAGCGATCGAGCGGCACCTTGAGGCGGCGGGCGTTGTAGACCTGCGGTACGAGGCAGATGTCGGCGAGCGTCACATGCGCGCCGAAGGCATAGGGGCCGGGCCGGATCAGAGCTTCGACAGCCTCGAAGCCGGTGAGCACCCAGTGATGGTACCAGGCTTCGACGGCAGCCTTGTCGGCCTTGAGCACATGGCGGAGGTAGTTGAGCGGGCCGGTATTGTTGAGGGGGTGGATGTCGCAGGCGATGATCTGGGCGACCGCGCGCACCTTCGCCCGCTCGATGGCATCCGCCGGCAGCAGGGCAGGGTCGGGATAGACCTCGTCGAGATACTCGATGATGGCGAGGGATTGCAGCAGCACATCCTCGGAGAGCCTAAGCGCCGGCACGCGCTCCTGCGGATTGACGGCATGAAACTCCGGGGAGTGCTGGCGGCCGCCGTCCTTGGTGAGGTGGATCGACACCGTTTCGAAAGGCAAGCCCTTGAGGTTGAGCGCGATCCGCACGCGATAGGCGGCGGAGGAGCGGAAAAACGAATAGAGCTGCACGGTTCCTCCCACCCGCCGCAGGAAGTGCGGACGGGAACGCTGGTGTTATCTTGATGGTTCATTCAGTTTCAGTGTCATGCCCGCGAAAGCGGGCATCCAGTAACCCCTGTGCCATCGGTGAAGCTCATGTTGTGCCCAAATCGCAGTCCGGTGGTTACTGGATCGCCCGGTCAAGCCGGGCGATGACAACAATGGGGTTAGCGCAGGTAGCCTCTATTTCGCGTCTTTCGCCGTCGATTCGGCGGTCAACATTCTCGATCGCTCGGTCAGGCGGGTGACCGCCCGCTCGAAAGCGGCCCGGTCGGCAGGATCGACCGTTTCGAACAATCGGCGGGCAAAATCAAGCGCCCCTGGCGCGAGATCATTGTAGATCGCGCGCCCCGCGGGGGTGAGCGTCAGGAAGGCTTCGCGCCGGTCGGCACGGTTCTCGCGCCGCACCAGCAGCTTGCGGCGCTCGAGTTCGCTCACGGCGCGGGACACCTTGGTCTTGTGCATGTGGCTGTGGGCGCCGATTGCCTTCGCGGTCATGGTCTCGAACTGGCCTAGCGTGACGAGGATGCGCCACTCCGGCACATCGATGCCGTAGCGGTCCACATAGATGCGCGACAGCGCCTGGGAAACGAGGCTCGCCACCACGTTGAGCTGGTAGGGGAGGAACTCCTCCAGCTTCAACGGCGCTGCTTGCGGATCGTGGCCGCCCGCCGCTTCCTTCTTGGCCGTGATTGCGCCCGTCATCGCTGGCCGCCCCTTCTGCCGGGATAGCGCTTAACTCGCGAGGATGGCCGAAGTTCAGGCGGCGCGCAACGGAGGTGCTGAAATAGGGGTCAGCGCGTGCATTCGATGGCGACCCATTCGCCGCAGATGGCGGTGTGGCAGTTCGCCTGGGCGGTGCCGCCGGTGATCTCGCTCGGCTCTACTTTGCGGAACGACACCGCCTGGGTGAAATTGCGGGATTGGCAGTAGGCGCTCGCCACCACCTTGCCGCACCGCGCCCCGCTCGTCAGGCACTCGTCGACGCCGTAATCGCTGTGGTTTTCGATGATGAAGATGCGGGTTTCCGCGCCGGCCGGGACGGCCCCGATACAGGCAAGGGCCGCAGCGGCCAGGAGGATACGCATCGAACCGCCGGTTTACGCAAGGTTTAAGCCGGCCGGCAAATTGGCCTAAATTCCTGAAAGTCCCGTTAACCGAACGGCTTCCCGGGCTGGCGGCGCACGCATTTTTGCGCACGCTCTTGACTGGACATGCGCACATGCCCATTGTGCGCCGCCATGAACGGCCTTTTTGCAATTTGCGGCATTTGCCGGGAGATTATCGGCTAGCGTCAGCTGGCTGTGGCCGTCTTTTCTCGCCCGAGATGAATGGACGCCCCGGCCAACGGAGCCGGTGGCTGGCGCGTCCGCGCCGTTCGTCGACGGGAAGACTATGGAACTCAAGCTTTACGATACGCTGGCCCGCGAGAAGCGGGCGTTCGTGCCGATCGATCCGCAAAACGTACGCATGTACGTGTGCGGGCCGACCGTCTACGACCTCGCCCATATCGGCAACGCGCGGCCGGTGATCGTGTTCGACGTGCTGTTCCGCCTGCTGCGCCACCTCTACGGGGCGGACCACGTCACCTATGTCCGCAACATCACCGACGTCGACGACAAGATCAATGCGCGCGCCGCCGAACGCGGCATCCCGATCCGCGAGCTGACCGAGGAGACCTACGCCAACTTCAAGGCCGACGTCGCGGCGCTCGGCTGCCTGCCGCCGACCGTCGAGCCGCGCGCGACCGAGCACATCGACGAGATGAAGACGCTGATCGAGCGGCTGGTCGAATCGGGCCATGCCTATGTCGCCGACGATCACGTGCTGTTCGACGTGCCCTCGATGCCGGATTACGGCAGCCTGGCGCGACGCCCGCTCGACGAGATGATCGCCGGCGCCCGGGTCGACGTCGCGCCCTACAAGCGCGATCCCATGGACTTCGTCCTGTGGAAGCCGTCCAAGCCCGGCGAGCCGGCGTGGCCGTCGCCGTGCGGGATCGTGGCGCCGGGCCGGCCGGGCTGGCACATCGAATGCTCGGCAATGTCATGGAAGCATCTCGGCGAGACCTTCGACATCCATGGCGGCGGCATCGATCTCGTGTTTCCCCACCACGAGAACGAAATCGCGCAGTCGCGCTGCGCCTTTCATACCGGCGTGATGGCGAACTACTGGATGCATAACGGCTTCCTGCAGGTCGAAGGCGAGAAGATGTCGAAGTCGCTCGGCAACTTCGTCACGATGCGGGAGCTGTTGGCGGACTGGCCTGGCGAAGTGCTGCGCCTCAACATGCTGCGGACGCATTACCGCCAGCCGATCGACTGGACCCTGAAGGGGCTGGAGGAGAGCGGCAAGACGCTCGACGACTGGTACGCGCTGGTCGGCGACCGGCCGGGCGATGCCGTGAGCGGTGCCGTGCTTGAAGCCCTGCTCGACGATCTCAACACGCCGCGGGCAATCACTGAGTTGCACGGCCTGCGCCAGCGCGCCCAGGCGCAGGACCGCCTCGCGTCCGAAGAACTGGCGGCGTCGCTGCGGTTTCTCGGCTTTCTCAGTGACGCCGCGAGGCAGTGGATGGAGCGCAAGCACAAGGCGCAAGGCATCGACGCCTCCAGTGTCGAGACCTTGATCGCGGCCCGTGCCGCCGCGCGCAAATCGAAGAACTTCGCCGAGTCCGATCGCATCCGCGACGAACTCCTCGCCATGGGCGTGGTGCTCAAGGACTCCAAGGACGGCACCACCTGGGAGCTCGCGCGATGACGGTCTCGGCATATGCCCCCTCCCCAACCCTCCCCCGCAAGCGGGAGAGGGGGCAGCAGCGGCCGCGCGCGATGACGGCGCTGCCAACAACATCCGCAACACTCGGCTCGCTCCGCCCGGCTCCCTCTCCCGCTTGCGGGGGAGGGGTGGGGAGGGGGCGCGTGCCGCTCGCGCAGAGCTATGGAACGGGCCCTCTTCGGCACAATGCACAGCAAGGCTCGTCCGATGGTTGATCACCCCGAAAAGCCGAATTGGCACGTTTCGAGGACCCTGCGCGGTCGTGCCAAGGTGTTGCGCCGTGACTTCACCGAAGCCGAGCGCATCGTCTGGTACGGCGCTGCGAGCGCATCGACTTCACGGCGCCAGTTTCCGACGGCAAACGCCCATTGGTCCCTACGTCGTCGATTTTGTTTGCCATGCGGCCAAGTTGGCCATCGAGGTGGATGGCGGCCAGCATTTCGAACCCAAACAGATTGCGTATGACATGCGGCGGCGCGCCTATCTCGCGGCTCAAGGCTATCGCGTCCTTCGGTTCAGCAATCTCGACGTGATGAAGAACAAGTCCGGAGTATTGGAGACGATTGCCGCTGCACTTGGAAAGTCGAAGGGCCCCCTCCCTAACCCTCCCCCGCAAGCGGGAGAGGGGACAGAGGGCCTCGCGTCATGACGGCGCCCGCGCAAACCAAGCTGGGGCTGCGGCCGTATCTGCCGGCGGATGCGCCGCTGCTGGCGGAAATCTTTCGCGCCAGCGTCGAGGAGCTCACCGGCGACGACTATGATCCGGGGCAGCAGGCGGCGTGGGTGGCGCTGGCCGATGACGAGGGCGCCTTTGGCGCCAAGCTTGCCGGCGCGCTCACCCTTGTCGCCACCATGCAAGGCGCGCCGGTCGGCTTCGCCTCGCTCGCCGGCGTCGACGAGATCGACATGCTCTACGTGCATCCCGCCGCGACCCGCCAGGGCGTGGCGGCTCTGCTCGTCGACGCGCTCGAAAAGCTCGCCGCCGGCCGCGGCGCCAAGCGCCTCGAGGCCGACGCCAGCGACACCGCGGTGGGCTTCTTCGAGCATCGCGGTTTCACCGCCCTGCAACGCAACACCGTGCGCCGCAACGGCGAATGGCTCGCCAACACGACAGTCGAGAAGAAGCTCGAGAACGACACAAAGGTGGCCCCATGACCCAGCCGGAAACCCCGTTTCCCCGCCATTGGCTCTACTACATCGTGCTCAAGGTCGTCGTCATCGCGATCGCGGTGGCCGTTGCGCTGAAGTTCCTGGGCTATTGGTGAAACCTGACGATTGGTGAAGGGCAGTTGGTGAAATCCGATGTCGACGCGCGAACGCATCTATCTCTTCGACACCACGCTGCGCGACGGCGCGCAGACCAACGGCGTCGATTTCACGCTGCATGACAAGCTCGCCATCGCGGCGCTGCTCGACGACCTCGGCATCGACTATATCGAGGGCGGCTATCCCGGCGCCAATCCGACCGACACCGAGCTGTTTGCGCAGGACCGTCCGCTGCGCGCGACCTTCACCGCCTTCGGCATGACGCGGCGGCCGGGCCGCTCGGCGTCGAACGATCCCGGGCTCGCCGGGCTGCTCGATGCCCACGCCGACGCGATCTGCTTCGTGGCGAAGTCGTCGGACTATCACGTGCGCGTCGCGCTGGAGACGACGCTCGAGGACAATCTCGCCTCGATCCGCGACAGCGTGCGCGCCGCCAACGCCAAGGGCCGCGAGGTCCTGCTCGACTGCGAGCATTTCTTCGACGGCTACAAGGCCAATCCCGATTATGCGCTCGCCTGCGCCAAGGCCGCCCATGAGGCAGGCGCGCGCTGGGTGGTGCTGTGCGACACCAATGGCGGCACGCTGCCTCATGAGGTCGAGGCGATCGTCGCTGCGGTGGTGAAAGCGGTGCCCGGCGGGAACGTCGGCATCCACGCCCATAACGACACCGAGCAGGCGGTGGCGAATTCGCTCGCCGCGGTGTGCGCCGGCGCGCGCCAGATCCAGGGCACGCTCAACGGCATCGGCGAACGCTGCGGCAATGCCAATCTCGTGTCGCTGATCGGCAACCTCAAGCTCAAGCCCGGATATTCCGAGCGCTTCGAGATCGGCGTCGCCGACGACAAGCTCGAGAGCCTTACCCACGTGGCCCGCAGCGCTCGATGAGATCCTCAACCGCGCGTCCAACCGCCATGCGCCCTATGTGGGCGAGAGCGCGTTCGCGACCAAGGCCGGCATCCACGCCTCGGCCATCGTGAAGGATCCCGCAACCTACGAGCATGTGCGGCCGGAGGCGGTGGGCAACCGGCGCAAGCTCCTGGTGTCGGACCAGGCGGGACGCTCCAACGTGCTCGCCGAGCTCGACCGCATCGGCATCTCGGTGGAGAAGGACGATCCGCGCATCTCCCGCCTGCTCGACGTCGTCAAGGAGCGCGAGGCGGTGGGCTATGCCTATGAGGCGGCCGACGCCTCGTTCGAGCTGCTGGCGCGGCGCATGCTCGGGCGGGTGCCGCAATATTTCGACGTCACCCAGTTCGACGTCAATGTGGAGCAGCGCATCAACGCCATGGGCGAGCGCGTCAGCGTGAGCCTCGCGGTCGTCAAGGTGACGGTCGGCGACGACAAGCTGATATCGGCGGCGGAAGGCAACGGCCCCGTCAACGCGCTCGATCTCGCCCTGCGCAAGGACCTCGGCAAGTACCAGACCTACATCAGCGGCCTCGAGCTCACCGACTACCGCGTGCGTATCCTCAACGCCGGCACCGAGGCGGTGACGCGCGTCCTGATCGAGAGCGAAGACGAGAACGGCGAGCGCTGGACCACCATCGGGGTGTCGCCCAACATCATCGACGCCTCGTTCCAGGCGCTGATGGATTCCATCGTCTACAAGCTGGTGAAGTCCGGCGCGCCGGCGTGATCCGCGTCCGATGAGGGCAGGGGATGATCGACCACGTTTCCGTCGCCGTGTCCGATCTCGCCGCGGCGGCCCGTTTCTATGAAACGACCTTGGCGCCGCTCGGCTACGCCAAGCTGGAAGACCGCCCCGCGACGGTCGGCTTCGGCAAGCGCTACGCCGAGTTCTGGATCAATCTTCGGCCGTCATCGTTCCCGCTCGCTCCGTCGTCGGGCGCGCACGTCGCGCTACGTGCGGTGAGCACGGCCGCGGTGGACGAGTTCCACGCCGCGGCGTTGGCGGCAGGCGGGACCTGCGACGGTCCTCCGGGGTTGCGGCCGCAGCACGGAGAGAGCTACTACGCCGCCTTTATCCGCGACCCCGACGGCAACCGCATCGAAGCGGTGACGTTTCCTGACGCGTGACAGCGCCCCACTCGCACGGATTTGTCATGGCCGGCCTTGTCCCGGCCATCTCGATTATTGAGGCACCGTGCCCTCGCGATCGAGATCGCCGGGACAAGATCCTATGCAGGCACGGCCAACGTGGTGGTACCAGCACGGTGTGCAAACCACCACCAGCCGCATAGGAGAGACCGATGGAAGTCCGTTTGGTAGACACCGCGTCGACCGCACGTGATGATGCCCGCGCCTACTGCCTGATTGCAATTGAATTGAGCAAGATGAGTTGGGTCGTGGGTGTGCAGACCCCGTTGAGCGGCAAGACGAGCCAGTACCGATTGACGGGCGGGGATTGGGAAGGCTTGCTCAAGCTGATCGAACGGGTTCGCCGGCAGGTTGGCCGGGAGCTGAGCCGGCCGGTCGAAATGATCTCGTGCTACGAGGCCGGCTATGACGGGTTCTGGCTGCACCGCCTGCTCACGGCTGCTGGGGTGCACAATCATGTTCTCGATCCGGCAAGCCTTCTGGTGAATCGGCGGGCACGGCGAGCCAAGACCGATCGGATCGACGTCGAGCGGATGCTGCGGGCGTTGAACCGTCATCTGCGCGGGGAGCCGGATGCCTGCAGCGTGGTGCGGGTTCCGAGCGTCGAGCAGGAAGACGCCAGGCGGCTGCATCGCGAGCGCCACCGGCTGATCCAAGAGCGGGTCCAGCACATCAACCGCATCAAGGGCCTGTGTGCGACCCAGGGCATCTACGATTATGAGCCCTTACGATCCGACCGGGAGGCGCAGCTCGAGAACCTGCGCACTGGAGATGGACGCGCCCTGCCGGCGCGGCTCGAGGCCGAGATCACGCGCGAATTGCAGCGCCTGGAACTGGTGCTGGAGATGATCGTGGGGATCGAAGCGGAGCGCGACGCCATCGTCAAGGAGGCAGCCCCGCAGCATCTCCATGCCGACAGGATCAAAGCCCTGGTCCGGTTGAAGTCGATCGGGATGGAGTTCGCCACCACGCTGGTCGGCGAGGTGCTGTACCGATCCTTCGACAACCGCCGCCAACTCGGCAGCTATGTCGGGCTGACGCCGAGCCCGTATTCCAGCGGGTCGACCGATCGCGACCAGGGCATCAGCAAGGCCGGCAATCCGAAAGCCCGTTCGACCATGATCGAACTGTCCTGGATGTGGCTGCGCCATCAGCCCGACAGCACCTTGAGCATCTGGTTCCGTGAGCGCGTCGGCGACCTCAAGGGGCGACCGCGGCGCATCGCCATCGTGGCGTTCGCACGCAAGCTCCTGGTGGCGCTGTGGCGCTATCTCGAAACCGGCCTGGTGCCGGCCGGTGCCGTGTTCAAGACGCGCTGATCGACCGGCAGCGCCAGCACCTCGTCAACAACCAGGAGGACGTGCCAATTCCAAGGTGGATGCGTGACCGTAGCCGGGCATGGCTGAGACACGCCTCGGATCAAGATGGGTCCCATCCCCCTTGGAGCCCTTGCCCTCGCGCCGACGCATGAGGGACCTTGGTACGGGATCAAGTCCCGACCGGATATAAGTTGGTGCAGCGTGAGCTGCACGCATGCAATGGGCTCCAGCCTTGGATCACCAGCAGACCTCACGACCACATCACCATGGTCTCCGGGATGGGGAGGTTGGTAAAGCCCTGCGCCTACGGCGCACCGCAAGCGGCTTCGGGGCTTGACCAACCTCCCCATCCCGGAGCACGGCTAATCATGTTCGATATGCCCCTACCGTGCCACGACAACAAGCAAACCACCACTTGACACGCCTCATATAAGCCCGGCGATGACGTGTGTGGGTGCGTCGGTCCGATGGGAACATGTTCCAACCCCGGATTGAATATTGGCATTGCCGCACGGCCGCGCTAAACCGGGCGCGGGAGTGGGTCCCCGGTGGCCCGCAGAGTGCTTCGGGAAATGCTGTTCCAATCGCAGGGTTTCATTCTGCTGTTCCTGCCGGTCGTGGTCGCCGCCTATTACGCGGTGGCGCAATGGGTCGTGGCGCGGCAGACGGTGCTCATCATCGCCTCGCTCGTGTTCTACGGGTGGTGGGATGTCCGTTTCATCCCGCTGCTGCTCGGCCAGATCGGCGCGTCCTGGCTGATGTCGCTGTGGTACGAGCGCAGCGGCCGGATGTTTCCGCTCTATCTCGGCGTGATCCTCAATCTGGCGTCGCTCGCGACCTTCAAGTACCTCGATTTCCTCATCGGGATCGTGCAGTCCGTGATCGGCATCGACCTGCCGCGGGCGCATCTCGTGCTGCCGATCGGCATCAGCTTCTTCTCGTTCCAGCTCATCTCCTATCTCGTCGACCGCATGCGCAAGGACGCGCCGCTTTATCCGTTGCGGCCGTTTGCGCTGTTCGTGCTGCTGTTCCCGCACCTGATCGCCGGGCCGATCGTGCGCCACAACGAGCTGGTGCCGCAGTTCGATCTCGACCCCCGCCGCGAAGGCGTGTGGGCGCGCATCAGCCTCGGCCTGTTCCTGTTCACGCTGGGCTTTGCCAAGAAGGTTCTCCTGGCCGATCGCCTCTCCGAAGTCGCTGATCCCCTGTTCAACCGGGTTTCGCGCCACGTGCTCGATCTCGGCGAAGCCTGGACCGCGACGCTCGCCTTCACGTTCCAGCTGTTCTGCGATTTTTCCGCCTACACCGAAATGGCGATCGGGATCGCCCTGCTGTTCGGCCTGCTGCTGCCGGAAAACTTCCGGCGGCCCTATGTCTCCACCAGCGTGCGCGACTTCTGGCGCCGCTGGCACATTTCGCTGTCGAACTTCGTCCGCGACTATCTCTACATCCCGCTCGGCGGCAGCCGTAACGGGGTTCCGCGCTATGTGTTCGCCACCATGGCCGCCATGGGCATCTGCGGACTGTGGCACGGCGCCGGCTGGACCTATGTGGTGTGGGGCCTGTGGCACGGCGTCGGCCTCTTGGTGTGCCACGCCTGGCAGAGCCTGAAGCGGCCGATGCCGGCGCTGGCGGGCTGGGCGATCACGATGCTGTTCGTGATGGTGGGCTGGGTGCTGTTCCGCGCCGCCGATTTCCAAACGGCGGCGTCGGTCCTCTATTCGCTGGTCGGTGGCGGCGGCTTCAAGGGCAGCATCCAGTATGTGGGGCTCCTCACGGTCGCGGCGCTCGTCTCGGTGCTGGTGCCCTCGGCCTACGAGATCAAGGACATGCGTCCGCTGCCGTGGCCGGCCATCGCGGTGACGGCGGCGGCGCTCGCGGGCTTCTGCGTGCTCGAGGTCGGCAACGGCCCGCCGCTCAGCTTCATCTATTTCCAGTTCTGAGCGCGCGATGAAGCGGCAAGCCGTCGACGTCGCACCGACCGGGGTCAAATCGAGCCAGACCAGTCCGAACGAGTCAGGTTTGAACGAGACGAAACCGCACGATCGCGTGTGGCGTCGGTTCGCGCTCGCCTTTCTCGCCGTGTTCGCCGGTGTGGTGGTCGTCGTCTATGTCTTCATCATTCTGGTCGACCCTTATGACAGCGGACGGCTTTTCTCGCTCGGCCTGCGCGGCCTCTATGACGGGCCCCAGGGTGGGGACAAAGTCAGCGGCGATGTCCGGCCCGGCGCCCCGGGGTCGTCCAACGCGGCGGCGTTCGGCAACACCGACAAGTCCCAGCGCACCGGCAATGTCGCGCTCGGCCGCTCGGCGCGGTTCAACGCGGCGATCTTCGGCAATTCCCACGGCCAGTTGCTCAGCCCGCAGCGGCTGTCGCAGGCGACCGGCCTGAATTTCGTCCAGCTCACGGTGCCCGGCGCCAATGTGCGCGAGCAGATCGCGATGATGCATTGGTTCATCCGCCATCACGCCGAGATCGGCGCGCTGGTTCTGACGCTCGACGAGCGGTGGTGCGTCACCGACCCCGCCTTGCCGCTGCGCTCGCCGTTTCCGTTCTGGCTCTACAGTGACAGCAATCTTGTCTACCTCGCCAACGTCTTGAGCACACGGACGCTGCGCGACGGCTTCCGCCGTGTTGCCTCTGCTTTCGGGCGCCCGGCCCCAGTCGACCCCACCGGGTATTTCGACTACGAGGCGGGCAAGGCCTGGAACTTCAAGCCCGGCAAGCCGGCGCCGGCGGAAGGGTTTCCCGCGCGCGACGACCGGCCGTATCGGCGCGAACCCGACTTTCCCGGACTGATCCTGCTTGACGCGCTGCTCGGCGAAATCCCCGTGAACACGCCCGTCGTGATCGTGCTGCCGCCGCAGTTCTATACCCAGCTTCCGCCGGCGGGCACCGGCGGCGCGCGGTTTCGCGATTACTGCAAGTGGCAGATGGCGCTACGCGCCGAGCGCGGCGCCGGCAGTGCGTTCATCGATTTCCTGGTCGATTCCGACATCACGCGGAAGCCCGAGAACTTCATGGATGAGGAGCACTACCGCTCCAATATCGCGCAGATGATCGAGGCCGACATCGCCGCCGCGCTCAAGGGCCGCCGCACCGCTTCCGAGGGCGGCCATGATTGAGGTAAAGCCGGCGCACCCCCACGCGTGGCGGCGTTTCGCCGTGATGTTCCTCGCCTTCTTCGGCGGCGGCGTGGGCCTGATCTACGTTGCGCTCCTGTTGATCGATCCCTACGACACCGGACGGTTTCCCACCTTCATGAAGCCGGGCGTCGTCGACAGCGGCCAGCGCACCTCCAATGCGAGCCACGCCCGCGATCCCCGGTTCAACGCCGCAGTGATCGGCAATTCACGCGGCCAGATGCTCGACCCCGCCAAGCTCTCCGAGCTGACCGGGCTGAGCTTCGTCCAGCTCACCACGCCCGCCGCGGGGCCGCGGGAGCAGATGACGATGCTGCGCTATTTCATGGCCCAACACCGTAAGATCGACGCGGTGGTTTTCGATGTCGACGAGCGCTGGTGCACGCATGATCCGTCGCTGCCGATCATCCTGCCGTTTCCGTTCTGGCTCTATCGCGGCGACCTGGAATACCTCGCCAACCTCCTGAGCACGCGCGCCATCACCTTCAGTGCGAGGCGCATCAAGATGGCGCTCGGCCTTGTCGAACCGGACGACCCGCGCGGCTACCAGGATTACGAGACCGGGCATGTGCGCAACTTCCGCCCGCGCAAGCAGCGGCCGGCGCCCAAGCCCGCCGTCGCTCCGCTGGATAAGCCGTTTCCGGCATTCGATGTCCTCGATCCCGTGCTGGCGGAATTGCCCGCAGAGACGGGCGTCGTGTTCCTGATGTCGCCGGTCTACCAGGACTGGCTCGACGACCTCGATCCGCAGATGGCCGCAGACCTTCCGCGCTGCAAGGCGGAGTTCGCGCGTCGCGCCGCAAGCCGTCCCCGCACCGCTTTCCTCGACTACCTTGTCGAGGGGCCGATCAGCCACGATGCCGAAAGCTTCATGGATTCCCAGCATTTCCGGCTCAACGTCGCGCGCATCCTCGAGGCGAACATCGCCGAGGTGTTGAACCAAGAGCCTGATCCACGAAAATAGAAACCGTCATTCCGGGGCGCGCTCTCGCGCGAACCCGGAATCCAGGCTGTGGTGCAAGTGGTGAGGCCATCTGGATTCCGGGTTCGGTGCGGAGCCTGTCATCGGGCCGGCCAAAGGCCGGACCCGGTGGCACCGCCCCGGAATGACCGGTCAAGTGTTGCCCGTGGCCTACAGCCGCCGCACGCGCTCCGGCTCGCCCTGCAGCTCGGTCTCCTCGACCTGGGCGAGGGCGGCGGCGAGCGTCGGCACGATCTTCTCGACGGCATCGACGGCGATGTAGGCGAGCTGCCGTCCGGCCGGCAGGAACGCGGAGTTGCGCAGGTGGTCGAACACCGTGATCAGCGGATCCCAGAATCCCCGGACATTGGCCAGCAGGATCGGCTTCTTATGGCGGCCGAGCTGCGCCCAGGTGAGCTGCTCGACGAGCTCTTCCAGGGTGCCGACGCCGCCGGGCAGCGCGACGAAGGCATCGGCGCGCTCGAACATCAGCCGCTTGCGCTCGTGCATGTCGGCGGTGACGATGATCTCGTCGGCGTCCCGAAACAGGCGCTCCTGCGCCTTCAGGAACTCCGGGATGATACCGGTGATCTCGCCGCCATGGTCGTGGACCGCGCGGGCGAGGGTCCCCATCAGCCCGGTGGAGCCGCAGCCGTAGATCAGCCGGATCTTGTTGCGTGCGAGGATTTCGCCGAATTGTCTGGCGGCGGCGGCGTAGGCCGGATCATTGCCTGAACCCGATCCGCAATAGACGCAGATTCGCTTGATTTTGCTCATTCGAATCATTTGGCACTGCACGCGCCCTGGCGTCAAGGAGGCGGCCGCCCGGCGCATCCGGGGCTGTCCCATGCGCTGAAAACATGAGGATTTGTCGCGCAAAGGATGAATGCGCCGGCAAAACTGCCTATATGAGAAGCTGTTGACGGCCGTGCGGTCCGTCAGATACGGACCGGCCATGAGCGATTTCGTGCGAACCCCCCAGATGATGAAACGCGAGGTCTCCGCCGAAGGCGGAGCGCTGTGGCGCACGCTCTATCATCTGTGGCCCTATATGTGGCCGGCGGACCGGCCCGACCTCAAGGCGCGGGTGCTGTTGGCGCTGGGGCTGCTGCTGGCGGCGAAGCTCGCCACCATCGCGGTGCCCTTCACCTTCAAATGGGCGACCGACGCCCTGGTGCAGGACGCCAGCGGCGCGCAAGCTGGCCACCATCGTGCTCGCGGTGCCGCTCATGATGACCGCGGCCTATGGCGGCACGCGCATCCTGATGGCGGTTCTGACGCAGGCCCGCGACGGGGTGTTCGCCAAGGTCGCCATGAATGCGGTGCGCCGGCTCGCGATCCTCACCTTCGAGCACATGCACCAGCTGTCGCTGCGCTTTCATCTCGAACGCAAGACCGGCGGGCTCACCCGCGTTCTCGAGCGCGGACGCAACGGCATCGAGACCATCGTGCGGATGGTGATCCTGCAGCTCGTCCCGACCATCGTCGAAGTGCTGATGATCTCCGGCGTGCTGCTCTACATGTTCGACTGGCGCTACGTGGTGGTCATCGTCATCACCGTCGCGCTGTACATGTGGTACACCTATCTCGCGACCGAGTGGCGGATCGGCATCCGCCGCAAGATGAACGAGAGCGACAGCGACGCCAACACCAAGGCGATCGACTCCCTCCTCAACTACGAGACCGTCAAGTATTTCAGCGCCGAGCAGCGCGAGACCGCGCGCTACGACCGCTCGATGGCACGCTACGAGCAGGCCAGCGTCCAGGCCTATGTCTCGCTCGCCGTCCTCAATGCCGGCCAGGCCGTGATCTTCACCGTGGGCCTCGCCGTCACGATGGGGTTGTGCGTCTACGGCATCAAGGCCGGGACCCACACGATCGGCGATTTCGTCATGATCAACGCCATGATGATCCAGCTCTACCAGCCGCTGAACTTCATGGGCATGGTCTATCGCGAGATCAAGCAGGCCGTGATCGACATCGAATCCATGTTCGCGATCATCGGCCGCGACCCCGAGATCAAGGACCGCCCGGGCGCGCCGGCGCTGGTGGTCACCGAGCGGCTTGATCCGTTTCGAGGACGTGCGCTTCGCCTATGAGCCAGAGCGGCCGATCCTGCAGGGGATCTCGTTCGAGGTTCCGGCCGGGCGCACGGTGGCGATCGTCGGCCCGTCCGGCGCCGGCAAATCGACCATCTCGCGGCTGCTGTTCCGGTTCTACGAAGTGACGGGCGGCCGCATCACCATCGACGGACAGGACATCAGGGACGTCACCCAGACCTCGCTGCGCGACGCCATCGGCATGGTCCCGCAGGACACCGTGCTGTTCAACGACACCGTGCGCTACAACATCCGCTACGGCCGCTGGGACGCGAGCGACGCCGAGGTCGAAGCGGCCGCGGCGCACGCCCAGATCGATGCCTTCATCCAATCGACGCCGAAGGGCTACGACACCGAGGTCGGCGAACGCGGCCTCAAGCTGTCCGGCGGCGAGAAGCAGCGCGTCGCCATCGCCCGCACCATCCTGAAAGGACCGCCGATCCTGCTGCTGGACGAGGCGACCTCGGCGCTCGACAGCCACACCGAAAAGGACATCCAGGACGCGCTCGACCGCGTCTCCAAGAACCGCACCACCCTGGTGATCGCCCACCGCCTCTCGACCATCATCGACGCCGACGAGATTCTCGTGCTCGACAAGGGCATCATCGTCGAGCGCGGCACCCACCAGCAGCTGTTGGCGCAAGGCGGGCTCTATGCCAGCATGTGGAACCGGCAGCGCGAAGCCGAGAAGGCGCGCGAGACGCTCGCCCGGGTGGGCGACGACGACGTCGCGCCGAATCGGGTGCCGCCGTCGATCGGCGAAGAGATCGTTACGCCGGAGATCGTTGCCGCCGACGCCGCGGAGTGAACATGTCGATCGTCGCCTCGATCCGTTCCCAGCTGGTCCCGATCAACCACGAGGGCTATCCCTTCATCGCGGCCTTCGGGATTGCGAGCCTCATCCTGATGTGGCTGTGGTCGCCCCTCGGCTGGCTCGGCGTCATCGCCACCCTCTGGTGCGTCTATTTCTTCCGCGATCCGCCACGGGTGACACCGCTGCGCGAAGGGCTCGTGATCGCGCCGGCGGACGGGCGGGTGAGCCGGGTCGTCAATGCGGTCCCGCCGGCTGAGCTTGCGCTCGGCGACCGGGCGGTGGCGCGCATCTCGATCTTCATGAGCGTGTTCGATTGCCACGTGAACCGCAGTCCCGTGACCGGCCGGATCGAGCGCATCGCCTATCGGGCGGGCCTGTTCCTCAATGCCGATCTCGACAAGGCGAGCGAAGACAACGAACGCAACTGCTTTCTGATAAGGACCGCGAGCGGGGCGCGCATCGGGGTCGTGCAGATCGCCGGCCTCGTCGCGCGGCGCATCGTGCCGTTCGTGCGGGAAGGCACCGCCATCGGCGCCGGCGAGCGGATCGGTATGATCCGGTTCGGCTCTCGGGTGGACGTCTATCTCCCCGACGGCGGGCGGCCGCTCGTTGCGGAAGGCCAGGTCGCCGTCGCCGGGGAAACCATCATCGCGGACCTGCACGGCGGCGACCCCGGACGCAGCTACCGGGTAGGGTAGGGTCTTCAATCGACGAGTTGCACTGGGGCACCTCTCCCCGCGTGCGGCCATCGGATTCACACATCGCGACGCAGATGGAATTACCTCTCCCCGCACGCGGGAAGAGGGAGAAGATGCATGGCGCCGCGCCGCGCCGACGTATATATAAACGCCATGACGAATTCACCGTTCCATCCCTTCAGGCGGCGCGAGGGTCCGCCCCGTCGGCGCCGGTTTCGCGCCATTCCCGTGCGTATCCTGGTGCCGAACCTCATCACGCTGCTGGCGCTGTGCTTCGGGCTCACCGCGATCCCGCTCGCCGCTGAAGGCAAGCTCGAATGGGCGCTCGGCGCCATCGTGTTTGCTGCGGTGCTGGACGGCGTCGACGGCCGGGTGGCGCGGCTGCTCAAGGGCACGTCGCGGTTCGGCGCCGAGCTCGACAGCCTCGCCGACTTCGTCAATTTCGGCGTCGCGCCGGGCCTGACGCTGTATTTCTGGAGCCTCCACGAGCTCAAGTCGGCGGGCTGGATCGCGGCCATGGTATTCGCGATCGCCGCCGGGCTGCGCCTCGCCCGCTTCAACGTCATGATCGACGATCCCAATCGGCCGGCCTGGGCGGGCAATTTCTTCGTCGGCATGCCGGCGCCGGCCGGCGCCATCACCGTGCTGCTGCCGGTCTATATGCAATTCCTCGGCGTGCCGCAGCTCGCCATCATTCCGTGGGTTACGTTCGTCTACACCCTCGCCATCGCGTTCCTGATGGTGTCGCGTCTGCCGGTCTATTCCGGCAAGAAGCTCGGCACCCGGGTACCGCCGGACCTCGTGCTGCTCGTATTCGTCGGCGTCGTGCTGCTGGTCGCGCTGCTGATCAGCTACCCCTGGGAAGTCCTGACCATCGCCACGCTGCTTTACCTCGCGAGCCTGCCGTTCGGGGTGCTGTCCTATCGCGATTACGTCCGCCGCGACGCGCGCGCGCTGGCGGCAAGCAAGGTCGAGGCCGGCAAGGTCGAGGCCGGCAAGATCGAGGCTGGGACGAACCCCGACCGGCCATCGTCGGTCGTGCCGATCGAGCCCGGGGCCGGCGACAGCGAACGGCCGACCCGCCACTGAATCCGGATCGCCTCATGCCACGCACCCAGAAGGTTCTCCGCTCCGGCGACAGCAGCGCCGGCGAAGTCATCGACACGGTGCTGCTCAAGTTCGAGGACCGCGTAAAGCAGCAGGGCTTCGTGTTCGGCGGCAAGGGGACCTGTATCGAATTCGATTTCCCGGCCCCGCCGCTGCTGCGCACCGACGATCGCCTGGTGCTCGACGACGGAAATCTCGTCGAAGTCGTGGCCGACGTCGAGCCGGTGCTGGAGGTGCGCGAGAAGGATTTTGCCAAAGCCGGGAGCCTCCTGCTGGCGTTGGGTAACCGTCACGTTCCCGTCCAGATCCTCGCCAACCGCCTGCGCATGCTGCCGCATCCCGAGCTCGCGGAGCTGCTGAGGGACCGCGGCTTTGCGCCGGCGATGGTGATGGCCCCGTTCGAACCCGACGACGGCAGCGCCCATGGGCATGATCACGCCCACCATCATCATGATCACGGGCACGATCATGGCCATCGCCACGGCCATGAACACCATGGGCATGATCATGGTCACGACCACGCCCATGACCACGCCCATGACCACGGTCACGCGCATGATCATCACGACCATGATCATGGCCACCGGCACGGCAAGACCTGAGCCGGGAATTTAGAGCGCAAGCACGAAACGCAATGATTCCTGAAGCGACTACCTGCGTATCATTCGATG
The DNA here is from genome assembly GCA_963791375.1 of uncultured Alphaproteobacteria bacterium. Lineage (GTDB taxonomy): Bacteria > Pseudomonadota > Alphaproteobacteria > Rhizobiales > Xanthobacteraceae > JAJPKK01. The sequence goes on along the minus strand of CAWBSI010000023.1, from coordinate 331,367 downwards.
ACTTCGTCGGCAGTTGTAAGAAACCAGAGCGGAATGGTGAGACCAAGAGCCTTTGCGGCTTTGAGGTTGACGACCAAGTCGTATCTGGTCGGCAATTGCACGGGAAGCTCGCTTGGCTTTACACCCTTGAGAAGGCGATCGACGTAGAAGGCCGCTCGCCTGTGCAGGTCGACCGTGTCGGCGTCATAGGACATCAAGCCGCCGCGCGCGATTGCATAGCGGTCGCCATAGATTGCTGGTAGGCGGTGGCGAGCCGCCAACGTGGTGATGGCGTCGCGGTGAACACGGCTCGGATCACCCGGCAATGCAATGATGCCGCCGTTCGGCTCCCGCGCAAAGGCATTGATTTCCTTCTCCAGTTCCGAAGCGGTCAGGACTGCTGCTGGAACGACCTTTACTCCTACACGGGCGGCGACGTCGCTGGCAGCGCGCAAGAGACCCTCCTGCCCAAAATCTCCTGGGGCGGAAATGACAAGAACGCGCTTTACGCGGGGCGCCGCCTCTTTAAGGACCGCCATCCAGTATCCGCCCATGGAAAATTGATAATCGGCAAACCCGGTCAGATTGCCCTCGGGGCGCGACATGGTATTCACGAGACCTAGGGCAAGTGGGTCGGTAACGTTCACGAATACGACTGGAACGGATTTGGTTGCATTTCGGAGTGCCTCGGTCATGGTGGAGCCGGAGGCCAGAATGACGCTGGGGCCCGTGCTCACGATTTCGGACGCAACAGCCCGCTCTTTTCCCCACTCGATCTTTCCCCAGCGATATTCGATGGAAACGTTGCGACCGGCCATCCACCCCAGTCTTTCGAATCCGGTGCGAAACGCAGCCGCGCGAGCGCGCTCATCGGAATCGTCTTCGGGCCCCTGCGCGAGATAGACGACCAGAGGTACTTTACCGGATTGCTGCGCGCTGACGGAGAACGGACAGGTCGCTCCAACCAGCGCTGCGATGAACTCCCGCCGTCGCATCCTCGGTCCCTTGTGGTGAATGCCGGCAGCCTATCGCGGTCCGGGCTGCATTGGAATCTGTATACGGCAGGGCCGACGGCAGCTCCTGGCCCATCTCGGAAGTGCCACCAGCAGCATTTGACGGCGGCCAAGGCCCTCAAATGCAGACGTGCCGCGCTCATCCCCGCTTCAGCGGATACCCCGGCATCAGCTCATAGGGGTGCTTCCACCCCGGCATCGCCTTGATGCGTTCCATCCAGGCGCCGATGGCGGGATGATCCTTGCCGATGTCGAAGCCGAATTCGTCCGCCGGATAGAAGAAATATCCGGCGAGCGAGACGTCGGCGATGGTCGGTCTCGCGCCCAGGAGATAAGGCGCCTTCGCCAGCCGCGTGTCGACGATCGCGAGGTTGCCGCCGATCCGTCCCAGCAGGAAGGCTTCGCCGCCGGGATTGGGTGCAGGCGCGAAATTCCTGAGGAAACGATAGGGCCCGAGAAAGCCGTTGACCTTCTGGTTGTCGAACACGATCCAGCGCAGGCATTCCAGACGCTCATCCTCGCCTTGCGGAAGGAACTTGCCGGAGCGCTCGGCGAGATAGGTCAGGCACACCGCCGACTGGCTGAGCTTCCTCTCGCCGTGGGCGAGGACGGGGACTTCGCCCATTTCGTTGATCTCGGTGCGGTACTTCGCCGTGCGGGTCTCTCCGCCGACGAAGAAGTCGACGAACACCGGTTTCCAGTCCGCGCCGATCAGATTGAGCATCAGCGCGACGCGATAGGCGTTGCCGGACTGGGCGAAGCAGTAGAGCCGGTATTCGGGGTTGTCGGACATCGGAGCCTCGTCGTGGAAAGCGCGGGCAGGACGGCGGGACGCGCCGCAGGCGCGGCGCGCGTGGAGAGTCAGCGGATCGCCGCCCCTGAAGAAGAAGTACGAGGGAGTAGGGCAAACAACAATGCCTACCTCATCGTCGGAATGACGAACTCCGCGCCTTCCTTGGTGCCGGACGGCCAGCGCGAGGTCACGGTCTTGGTCTTGGTGTAGAACCTTATCGAATCCGGGCCGTGCTGGTTGAGGTCGCCGAAGCCGGAGCGCTTCCAGCCGCCGAAGGTGTAGTAGGACAACGGCACCGGGATCGCGAAGTTCACGCCGACCATGCCGACATTGACCCGCTCGGTGAAATCCCGCGCGGTGTCGCCGTCGCGGGTGAAGATGGCGACGCCGTTGCCGTAGTCGTGCTCGGACGGCAGCCGCACCGCTTCCTCGTAGTCTTTGGCGCGGACCACCGAGAGCACCGGGCCGAAGATCTCTTCCTTGTAGATGCGCATGTCCGGCGTCACCTCGTCGAACAGGCAGCCGCCGATGAAGTTGCCGTTCTCGTAGCCCTGCAGCTTGAAGCCGCGGCCGTCGACCACGAGCTTGGCGCCTTCCTTGACGCCGATGTCGACGTAGCTGCCTCACCTTGTCGAGATGGGCGCGCGTCACCAGCGGGCCGTAATCGGCCTGGGGATCGCTGGAGGGCCCGATCTTGAGGTTCTCCACCCGCGGGACCAGCTTCTTCATCAGGAGATCGGCGGTCTTGGCGCCGACCGGCACCGCTACCGAAACCGCCATGCAGCGCTCGCCGGCGGAGCCGTAGCCGGCGCCGATCAGGGCGTCGACCGCCTGGTCCATGTCGGCGTCGGGCATCACGATCATGTGGTTCTTGGCGCCGCCGAAGCACTGCACGCGCTTGCCGTTGGCGCAGCCGGTCGAATAGACGTATTCGGCGATCGCCGACGAGCCGACGAATCCGATCGCCATGACGCGCGGATCGTTGAGCAGCGTGTCGACCGCTTCCTTGTCGCCGTTGACGACGTTGAGGATGCCCGGCGGCAGCCCGGCCTCGATCATCAGTTCGCCGAGCCGCATCGGCACCGACGGGTCGCGCTCCGACGGCTTGAGGATGAAGGCATTGCCGCAGGCGATCGCCGGGGCGAATTTCCACATCGGGATCATGGCCGGGAAGTTGAACGGCGTGATGCCGGCGACCACGCCCAGGGGCTGGCGCAGCGAATAGAGATCGATCCCGGGACCGGCGGCGGTGGAGTATTCGCCCTTCATCAGGTTCGGGATGCCGCAGGCGAACTCGACCACTTCGAGGCCGCGCTGGATGTCGCCCTTGGAGTCCGGCACGGTCTTGCCGTGCTCGGAGGATAGCAGCGCCGCGAGGCTGTCGAATTCCTTCTGCACGAGGTCGAGGAACTTGAACATGACGCGGGCGCGCCGCTGCGGATTGGTGGCCGCCCAGGCCGGCTGCGCCGCCTGCGCCAGCGCAATGGCATGCTCGACCTCGGAGTGCTTGGCGAGCGCCACCTTGGCCTGGACCTCGCCGGTATTGGGATTGAACACGTCGGCGAACCGGCCCGAACCGCCCTTGACCGTCCTTGCCGCCGACGAAGTGGCCGATCTCCCGCATCGTCGTCTCCTGTTGTGGCTCCCGGCGCCAGCGCCGGTGGCACGCGTGCGGATGGCATAGCGCAGCTACAGGCCGACGGGAAGCGCGCTTTCCACCGCAGTCACGGGCTCACTCCCGCTGGCGCCGCAGAGGTGATATCTCCGCCCGGGCGGCCCGGAACACAGGGAGGAAAATCGGTGAGCAGCGACATGCGATGCGGAACCTGGGTCGAGCATTTCCCCGGCAATCTGCGGTGGAGCAATGCGATGCAGATCGTCAAGGGCATGGCGGCCTATGGCGCGGTCGCCATGGAGGAGGTCGACCGCGTGGGCGCGCGCCTTGCCGCGCGGGCCGGCGAGAGCGATCCCGACCGCGTCTGGCGGGAAGAGTGGGTCGCCATGGCCGACCGTATCGCCAAGCGCGGCGATCTAGCCGCCGCCAGGGGCTTCGCCGTCACTGCCGGGCACAATTACATCCGCGCCGGCAACTACTACTATTCCGGCGAGCGCTTCGTGCCGCCCTCTGAGGACAAGCTCGCCATCTATCACCAGGCGCTGCGCTGCTGGCACGCCGCCTTCGACCGCCTCTATCCGCAGATCGAGCGCGTCGACGTGCCCTATGAGGGCACCGCGCTCGCCGCCTATTTCATGAAGGCGCCGGGAAACGCAGGCCGCGCGCCGACGGTGGTGCTGTTCAACGGCATGGACAACTGCAAGGAGATGAGCGTCATCTTCGCCGGCCTCGAATTCGCCAAGCGCGGCATCAACACGCTCGCGATCGACGGGCCGGGGCAGGGCGAGTCGTTACGGCTGCGCAAGATTCACAGCCGGCCCGACTACGAGGTCGCCGGCGCCGCGGCCTATGATTACGCCGCCGCGCGGCCCGATGTGGACGCCGGCAAGGTCGCGGTGATGGGCTACAGCTTCGGCGGCTATCTCGCGCCGCGCATCGTGGCGTTCGATCACCGCTATGCCGCCTGCGTCGCGTTCGGCGCCATGCACTGGGATCTCCACGGCTGGCAGAAGGAAATCAAGGAGCGGCTCGCCGCCGATCCCAAGTCGAGCTTCTCGTCGAACTTCCAGTTCCGCTGGGTGATCGGCGCGCCCGACAACCCGACCGCGCTGGAAGGGGCCAAGCGCTTCACGCTCGCCGGCTGCATCGACGACATCAAATGCCCGGTGCTGGTGCTCCACGGCGAGAACGACCGCATCGTTCCGGTCGAGGAGGCCCGCACGCTCTATGCAAAGCTCACCACCCGCAAGCATCTCAAGATCTTCACCGCGGAGGAGGGCGGCACCGAGCACTGCCAAGTCGACAACCGCCCCATGGGCATGGACTATATCGCCGACTGGCTGATCGATTCGTTCGGGCTGCTGCCACGTTGACACAACTGTCTCGAACCGCGTCGGCTCAAGCCGCTCCGACGCATTCAAAGTCTCGGAGGCCGGGATGGCTGATCTTTGGGCGAAGCAGTCCGTTGCGTCTCTGCTGTCGCGTGCCAAGGAATCCGAGGCCCAGGGCGTCCTTGCCCATGACGGCGTGCCGCTCAAGCGCAGCCTTACGGCCACGAACCTCGTCGCGCTGGGCATCGGCGCCATCATCGGCGCCGGCATCTTCGTCCTGACCGGACATGCCGCCGCTGAAAACGCCGGACCCGCCATCAGCATCTCCTTCGTGCTCAGCGGGATCGCGTGCAGCCTGGCGGGCCTGTGCTATGCCGAAATGGCGTCGAGCGTTCCGGTCGCCGGCAGCGCCTACACCTATGCCTATGCGACGCTCGGCGAAATCGTCGCATGGATCATCGGCTGGGATCTGATCCTGGAATATTCGCTCGGCGCCACCACGGTCGCGATCGGCTGGTCCGGCTACGTCGAGAGCCTCCTGCGCGACTTCGGCGTCGCGGTCCCCGCCGGCTACGGGGCTTCGCCGTTCGCCTACAACGCCACTCGGGGCGTCTGGCAGGCGACCGGCGCAGTCCTCAACGTTCCTGCGATGGCCGTGGTCGCCGTCATCACGGCGGTACTGCTGGTCGGCGTCCGCGAATCCGCGCGCCTGAACACGTCTTTCGTCGCGATCAAGCTCGTCATCGTGCTCACATTCATCCTGGTCGGCGTGTGGTATTTCAGCCCTGGCAACTGGGTGACGTCCGCCAATCCGAGCGGCGAGTTCATTCCGCCCAATCTGGGTTTGGGCCGGTTCGGCTGGAGCGGCATTGTTCGCGGCGCCGCGGTGGTGTTCTTCGCCTATATCGGCTTCGACGCGGTTTCGACCGCGGCGCAGGAGGCCATCAACCCGCAGCGCGACATGCCGATCGGCATTCTCAGTTCGCTCGTCGTCTGCACGGTGCTCTACGTAGCCGTCGCCCTGGTGCTCACCGGTATCGTTCCCTACGACCGGCTCGATGTGCCCGATCCCATCGCGGTCGGCGTCAACGCCATCGGCGTCAAATGGCTCGCGCCGATCGTGAAGCGTCGGCATCATCATCGGGCTCAGTTCCGTCATCCTGGTCCTGCTGCTGGGGCAGACCAGGATCCTCTACTCCATGGCGCGCGACGGGCTGCTGCCGCGCGCAGCGGCGACGGTGCATCCGCGATTCCGCACTCCCTACGTGTCGACGGTCGTCATCGGCGACCACCGTCATGGTGCTCGCCGGCCTGCTGCCGATCGGTCTCGTCGGCGAACTCGTGAGCATCGGCACCCTGTTGGCATTCGCCATCGTCTGTGTCGGCGTGCTTGCCCTGCGCGTCGCTCGATCCCGGGCTCCCGCGACCGTTTCGCACGCCGGCCGTCCATCTGGTCGCGCCGGCCGGCGCGGCTTCGGCAGTGTTCCTGATGCTGGGGCTGCCGGCGGACAGCTGGATCCGCCTGGTGGGGTGGCTGGTGGTCGGGCTCGTGATCTATTTCGGCTATGGCAGGTGGCACAGCCGGGTGGCGTCGTCCTCATAGCGTCTTCCGCATAGCCGTTGTCTTGGGCTCTGAAGCAGGGGACACGCAGGCGGTTCCAGGCAATCCAGAAAGTTGCTATCGTTCAAGCCGGCTCCGGTTGGCCGGGCCGACGTCCGAGAGGGAGCGATCCATGCTGCAACGTCTTTTCATCGCCGCCATGGTCATCGCCGCTGGAATTGCGATTTCGAGCGGTCCGCTCCACGCGCAGACGCTCGACAAGATCAAGCAGCGCGGCGTCCTGGTGGTCGGCACCAAGGCCGACTACAAGCCGTTCGGCTTCCGCGACCCCACGGCGCCATCGTCGGCTTCGAGCCCGATCTCGCCAAGGACGTGGCCGACCGGCTCGGCGTCAGGCTCGAAGTGGAGCCGGTGGTCTCGGCGAACCGCATGCAGTTCCTGCAGCAGGGCAAGATCGACCTCATGCTCGCCACCATGAACGTGACGGACGAGCGGCGCAAGACGGTCGGCATCATCGAGCCGAGCTACTACGCCTCGGGCGTCAATGTGTTCGCCAACCGCAAGGTCGCTCTCAAGCGGTGGGAGGCGCTCAAGGACCAGAAGATCTGCGGCATCCAGGGCGCATTTTACAACAAGTATGTGGCGGAGAAATACGGCGCCGACATCGTCGCATTCCGCGGACAGAACGAAGCCGAGACCGCCCTTGCGCAGGGCAATTGCATCGCCTGGCTCTACGACGACACCGCTTTCGCGGAGCGGCTCGCGGACCCCAAATGGGCCGGGTTCGAAATGCCGCTGGAGACCATCCTGTCCGAGCCGTGGGGCGCCGCCGTGAAGCTGGAGGAGCGCGACGGGCCGTGGGGGCAGTTCATGGCGAAGACCATCGCCGACTGGCACCGCAGCGGCAAGCTCATCGAGCTCGAGAAGAAGTGGAACATCGCGCCCTCCGCCTTCCTCAAGAAGGCGCAAGCGGAGACCAAGTGAGCGCAGCCGCGCGTGAGGCAGTTCCTGCAAGTCGGGCGCCGCCCGTGAGCTCACCGTATCCATGACGGATTTTCAGCCGCTCTGGGACTGGTTCCGCGAGCTCCACGCGACCACCGGCATCAAGCTCACCATTTTCTATGATGCGTTCGATCGGGCGCGCTTCTTCAACGGGTTCCTGACATCGGTGCGGCTGATGTCGCTGTGCATCGTGTGCAGTGTCGCTCATCGGGGTCTTGGGCGCCTGGGCGCAGGGGTCGCGGCTGCGGCTCCTTCGCGCCGTCACCTCCGGCTATATCCAGTTCTTCCGCAACACGCCGCCGCTGGTCCAGCTCTACTTCTTCTATTTCGCGCTGGGGTCATACCTGCGGATGACCAATGCTTCGGGGCTCGAGGTTCCGATCGTCTCCAACTTCACCTGGGCCGCCATCTGCCTGTCGCTCTACGCCGGCGCGTTCAACGTGGAAATTTTTCGCGCCGGCATCGAGGCGGTTCCGAAGGAGACCGTCGAGGCCGCCGAAGCGCTCGGCTACAGCCGGCTGCGGGCCTATCTCCACGTGATCCTGCCGCTCGCCTTCCGCATCAGCCTGCCGGCGCTTGAACAACAACCTCGTCAACCTCGTGAAGACCACCACGATCGCTTACGCCATCGCGGTCCCGGAGATGCTCTATGTCGCCAACCAGATATGGTCGGACGAATTGAACGTCACCGAAATGATGAATGTGCTGCTGATCATCTACGTCGACCCTGGTCGGCGTCGTGGTCTATGTCATGGGCCGTTGGGAGCGGGCGATGCGCATTCCCGGCTACACGCCATGATCGGCGCTGGATACACGGATCTTGCGGTCCTCAAACCGTTCCGCCCGTTCGCGGCGGCGCAGAATTCCGGCGTTGCCCTTCACCGCGCGCCAAGGGCGTCGTCCTCGATCGGCGCCCTCATGCTGGCGGTCTTTGTCGGTGATGCCCAGGCCGGTCCGGGCGCGCCTTCGATCCCCGCCACCATCCTCAAATGGACGCCGCTGCTCGCCCAGGGCTTCGCCCTCAACATCGCCATGAGCGTGCTTGCGATGACGATCGGCACCGTGCTCGGGGTAGCGCTGGGGCTAGGACTGATTTCGCTGGCGCGGCCGGTGCGGGCTTCGTCGTGGCTCGTCACCCAGTTCTTCCGCAATGCGCCGTGGCTGGTGCTGTTGTTCTACTGCATCCTGCTGATGCCGTTTGAGGTGCGCATCGGCGGCGTGATCGTGCCGTTGCCCGGCTGGGCCAAGGCGACGGCCGGCCTCGCGCTGCCCGTCATGGCGAACGTTGCGGAACTCGTGCGCGGGGCGGTGCAATCGATCCCGTCCGGCCAGTGGGAGGCGTCGGAAGCATTGGCCTTCACCCGCCTGCAGACGCTGCGGCTGGTCATCCTGCCGCAGTGCGTGAAGCGCATGACGCCGCCCTGGATGAATCTCTACGCCATCGTCGTCGTGGCGACGCCGCTCACCTCCATCGTCGGCGTCAGCGAGGCGATGACCCTCACCGGCGACGTCTTGTCGTCCGAGGGCCGCACCGAACTCCTGGTGCCCATGTACCTTTACCTGCTCACCTGGTTCTTCCTCTACTGCTATCCGATCGCCCGCGCGACGGTTGCGGTGGAACGGCGCTTTGCGGTGCGGTGATGGCCTCGCCCGCCGCCTGGAGCCCCGATCTGCCGCTGATACGGATGCGCGACGTCTTCAAGAAATTCGGCGCCGCGACCATCCTCGACGGCATCTCGTTCGACGTGATGAAGGGGCAGGTGATCTGCATCATCGGCCCGTCCGGCGCCGGGAAGTCGACCCTGCTTCGCTGCATCAATGCCCTGGTGCCGATCGACAGCGGCTCGATCCTGGTGGAAGGCCAGGAGGTCAATGACGCAAAGCTCGACAAGCTCGCGTTGCGCCGCAAGGTCGGCATGGTGTTCCAGCAGTACAACCTGTTCCCGCACCGCACCGCGCTCGCCAACATCATGATGGCGCCCGTCCACGTGCTCAAGCGCAAGCGCGCCGAAGTCGAGGCACAGGCGCGCGCCTTGATGCGCAAGGTGCGGCTCGACGGCAAGGAGGATTTCTATCCGGGCGAACTGTCCGGCGGCCAGCAGCAACGCGTCGCCATCGCGCGCAGCCTCGCCATGCAGCCCGACGTCATGCTGTTCGACGAGGTGACGGCGGCGCTCGATCCGGAAACCGTGAAGGAGGTCCTGGTCACCATCCGCGAGCTTGCCGAGGAAGGGATGACCTGCGTCATCGTCACCCATGAAATGGGATTTGCCCGCGAGGTCGCCGATGAAATCTATTTCACCGACCGCGGCGTGGTGGTCGAGCATGGGCCGCCGGCGGAGTTCTTCACCAGATGCCGCGACGAACGCACGCGGCAGTTCCTCAGCCAGATTCTTTGACGGCACGGCCGGGGTAGCATCGTCGGCGGTCCCGAAGTAAGAGACGTTCCGGACGGCGCTTAACTCCGAGCGAGGTGCAGCCTGCGCAAGTCGTTGACCGAGTTCGAAGTACCGCATCGGCTGCGCGCATTCTTCCGCGCCCGGGAATCCAGCCTCGTCCTGCTTGCGGCGGTGGCGGGTTCGCTGGCGGGCGTCGTCGTCGCGCTGATGGGCAGCGGCGTCGACCTGCTGCACAGCCTTTTTTTCGGGCTGCCGCTGGGCCAGCGCCTGTCCGCGCTCGCGCGCCTCGACCCCGTGCTGGCGGTGGTGGTGCCGACGCTCGGCGGCGTGCTGCTGGGCGTCGCCTACAACTTCATCTCGAAATGGCGTCCCAATCGCGAGATCGACCCGATCGAGGCCAACGCGCTTCATGGCGGCCGCATGTCGCTCAACGGCAGCTTGATCGTGGCCCTGCAGACGGTGTGGTCGAGCGGCGTCGGGGCCTCGGTGGGCATGGAGGCGGGCTATACCCAGCTCGCCAGCGGCATCGCGTCGCGAATCGGCCGCGCGTTCCGGCTGCGGCGGGCGGACCTGCGCATCCTGGTCGGCTGCGGCGCCGCCGGCGGCATTGCCGGCGCATTCGGCGCGCCGCTCGCCGGCGCCTTCTACGGCTTCGAGCTCGTGATCGGAAACTACTCGGTGACGAGCCTCGCGCCGGTCGGGATCGCCTCGCTGCTCGGCTATCTCGTCGCCGGCAGCCTGACCTCCACCCGCCTCGGCATCGTCGCGCCGCAGGCGGCCGTCGTCACCAATCAGGATCTCGTCTTCGCCGCGCTGCTCGGCTTGGTGATGGCCCTGTTCGGCATTGCGCTGATGCGGGGCGTCTACCTGTTCGAAACCTTGCTCGAGCGCCTCAAGCTGCCGGACATGGTTCGGCCGGCTGTCGGCGGGGTCATCGTCGGTCTGTTCGCCATCGTCACCCCGCAAGTCATGTCGTCGGGTCACGGCGCATTGCGCCTGTCGGGATTGCTCGATCTGCCGCTGAAGGCGATTGCGACCATTCTCGCGCTCAAAATGCTCGCATCGATCGTCTCGCTCGGCTCCGGTTTTCGCGGCGGGCTGTTTTTCGCTTCGCTACTGATGGGCGCGCTGGGCGGACAGTTGTTCGCCACCGCGATGAACGCGATCGACCCGGCGCTTTATGTGGACTCCAACGCCTATGCCGTGGTCGGCATGAGCGCGCTCTCCGCCTCGGTGATCGGCGGCCCCTTGACCATGATCTTCGTTGCGTTGGAATCGACCGGAAATCTGTGGCTCACGGCCGCCGTGCTCATCGCCGTCATCATCTCGGCGCAGGTGACGCGCGAGCTGTTCGGCTACTCGTTCGCGACGTGGCGGTTTCATCTGCGCGGCGAGACCATCCGCAGCGCCGCCGATATCGGCTGGCTGCGCGATCTTACCGTCGGCCGCATGATGCGCCAGGACGTGAAGACCGTCTCTTCCGAGATGACGGTACCGGCGTTCCGGGAGGCGTTCCCGCCGGGCTCGACCGGCCAGGTCGTGGCGGTCGACAACAAGGGCCGCTACGCCGGCCTGGTCATGGTTGCGGAAGCCCACGCCCCCGAACTCGCAGAAAGCGCCTTCATTTTTGAAATCCTGCGCCATGCGGATGATATCCTGCTGCCGAGCCTGACCGTACTGGAGGCGGTATCGGCGTTCGACCGGACCGAATCCGAGGTGCTTGCGGTGGTCGACGCGCCGTCGTCGCGCCGGGTATTGGGGACGCTGAGCGAGGCGCATACGCTGCGCCGCTATCTGGCCGAGCTCGAGCTGCGGCGGCGGGAATATATCGGAACCGGATAGTGTGCGAAGCTATGCACACGGCTGCATGAAAAGGCGCGCATGCGCCGGGAAATGGGAGGATGCGATGGTGGTGAAGTCGCGGCGCGGATTGCTGCTCGGAGCTTCGATGGTCGTGGCGTCGCTCGCAATGGCGGTGCCGGCGTCGGCTCAACAGCGCGGCCAGCCGGTGCGTATCGTCGTTCCGACCGTCGCCGGCGGCGCCGCGGATGCGGTCGCGCGCCTGATGGGCCAGCGCCTGCAGGAAGACACCGGGGTCACCGTGCTCATCGAGAACAAGGCCGGCGGCCTGTTCGCGCCGGCGATGCGGGACGTCGTCAATTCGCCGCCCGACGGCTCGACCATTTTCATGGTCACCACCAGCGTGCTGATGTCGCAAGTCCTGCACCCGGAGATCCCCTACGACCTGACGCGGGACTACACACCGATCATCGAGGTCGCGACGGGACCGCTGATCCTGGTGGGGCGCAAGGATCTGCCGTTCCGCACCGTCGCCGGGCTCGTCGCTCATGCGAAGAAGAACGCGGGCAAGCTGGTGTTCGCCTCGCCGGGCGGCAACGGCTCGGCGTTCTCGCTCGCCGCCATGCTGCTCATGAGCAGCACCGGCATCGAGGCCCTCAATGTGCCGTACAAATCGGCGGCGCCTGCGCTCAACGATCTCCTCGGCGGGCATGTCGACCTGATGTTCGATGCGATGCCGGTGGAAGTCGGCCAGGTCCAGGCCGGCAACGTGCTGGGGTTCATGGTGACCGGCCCGACCCGCGTCGCTTCGCTGCCGCAGGTGCCCTCGGCCCCTGAAGCGGGAGTGTCGGATTTGGACGTGGCGGGCTGGTTCGGCTTCCTCGCCCCTCCAAAGACGCCGGCCGCAATCATCATGCCGATCCACGACGCCATGGCGAAGGCGCTGACGCGCCCCGACCTGCTCGCCCAACTGGAATCCCAGGGCGTTGCGCCGGTTGGCGGTACGCCGCAAGCCTGGGGCGCCTATCTCGACAGCGAACGGGCGCGGTGGAGCAAATTCGTCGCCGACCACGGCATCAAGGCGGAATGATCACAAAGCCCATGATGCCCCGTTTTCGCCGGGTTGTGGCCAAGCAGCTGATCTCATTGAGAGCTTCCTTCTGCGTGAACGCTTGGTGGCGGCCCCCCCGTTGTCCATCGATTGACCATTTGGACGATAGACGGCGCGGAGGCGAGGGTGGTATAAGCCGCGGCCCCAGAAATTGTGCGGCGCAACATCGGTTGACCGACCCATGAGTGACGGTATCGCCGCCCCCCACGGCGTTGAAGCTACCAAGCCCGGGGGCGTGCCCGCGACCGCCAGCGATACCAGCGATGCCCGGGTACGTTTGCTGGGCCTCGCCATCGGCAGCATCGGCGTCGTTTACGGCGACATCGGCACGAGCCCGCTTTATGCCCTTCGCGAAGCGGTTAATGCGGCGGTCGGACCCAACGGCGCGGCGACCCCCGGTGCGGTGCTCGGCGTGCTCTCGCTGATCCTGTGGGCGCTCATCTTCATCGTCACCTTCAAATATGTGATCGTGCTGCTGCGCGCCGACAACAACGGCGAGGGCGGCACGCTGACCCTGATGGCGCTCGCCCGCCAGGCCACCGGCGACCACGCCCCCGTAGTGGTGATGCTCGGCATCATCGGAGCGGCGCTGTTCTTCGGCGACGCGCTCATCACGCCGGCGATTTCGGTGCTGTCCGCAATCGAAGGCTTGAAGATCGTGGCACCCTGGTTCGATCCCTACATCGTGCCCCTGACCGTCGCGATCCTGGTCGTCCTGTTCATGGTGCAATCGCGGGGAACCGCAAGCGTCGCCAATTTCTTCGGCCCGGTCATGACGGTGTGGTTCGTCGTCATCGCGGTGCCGGGCATGCTGTGGATCGCCAAGGATCCCGGCGTGCTGGTGGCGTTCAACCCGTATTACGGGCTCTCCTTCCTGTTCGGCCACGGCGTCATCGGACTCGTGACCCTGGGGGCGGTGTTCCTGGCAGTGACCGGTGCGGAGGCGCTCTATGCCGACCTCGGCCATTTCGGCCGCACGCCGATCCAACTCGCGTGGCTGGTGCTGGTGTTCCCGGCCCTGACGTTGAACTATCTCGGGCAGGGCGTGCTGATCCTCGCCGATCCGGCGGCCATCGAGAACCCGTTCTTTTTGCTCTATCCCGAATGGGCGCAATTCCCGATGGTGGTGATGGCGACGGTCGCCACCGTGATCGCCAGCCAGGCGGTCATCACCGGCGCCTATTCGCTGACCCGGCAGGCGATCCAGCTCGGGCTGATGCCACGCCTGGAGGTCCGCCACACCTCGGATGTGCATGAGGGCCAGATCTACATTCCCCGCGTCAATTCCGGCCTCCTGATCGGGGTGCTGCTGCTGGTCGCGCTGTTCCGCTCGTCGAGCGCATTGGCTTCGGCCTATGGCATCGCCGTCACCGGGACCATGGTGGTCACGGCGATCTTGGCGTTCATCGTCATCCGCAAGGTCTGGCAGTGGTCGCTCCCGGCCACCATCGCCTTGATCGCGCCCTTCATCGTCGTCGACACCACCTTTCTCGCGGCCAATCTCCTGAAAGTGGTCGAGGGCGGCTGGGTTCCGCTCGCGCTGGCCAGCGGCGTGATGGTGGTGATGTACACGTGGCGGCGCGGCACCCGCCTGTTGGCCGACAAGACCCGCCGCCTGGAAACGCCGCTCGTTTCCCTGGTCGCCATGCTGGAGAAGAAGCCGCCGCAGCGCGTGCCCGGCACCGCGGTGTTCCTCACCAGCGATCCCGGCAGCGCACCGACCGCGTTGCTGCACAGCCTCAAGCACTACAAAGTGCTGCATGAGAAGAATGTCATCCTCTCGATCGAGACCGCGCACACGCCGCGGGTGCCCGTCGAGGAACGCGTGCGCATCGAGCCGGTCGGGCAGACCTTCTCGCGGGTGACGCTGCGGTTCGGTTACATGGAAACGCCGAACGTGCCGCAAGGGCTCGCGATCGCGCGAAAGCTCGGCTGGCAGTTCGACATCATGTCCACATCGTTCTTCCTGTCGCGCCGGTCGCTGCGTCCGGCGGCGCGTTCGGGCATGCCGCGCTGGCAGGACCGGCTGTTCATCAAGCTCGCGCGCGCCGCGAACGACGCCACCGACTATTTCCAGATTCCGACCGGCCGCGTGGTCGAAGTGGGCACCCAGGTTACAATCTGAGTTCACGATCTAAACTGATTCAGGATCGAATTAGCGATTTAGTCCAACGATCCGCAATTCGAACAGCAACCGAAGCGCTCCATTATTGCGGTGCGGCCGGTCCGGCCAAACCGCGCCGCAATCCGGCCCTTGATTATTCCCGGTTTTGCATCATGGTTTAACTGCGGCGGAAAAATGGGGCTCGGTTCGACGATGTACGGATTGTTCGGTCGCGGCGGCGTGCGGGATTTGACGCCGGAAGAGGTCGCGGCCGGTTTGACCGCCGACGAAATCCTCCTGATCGACGTGCGCGAGCCGAAGGAGACCGAGCAGGAGCGCATACTTGGCGCAGTGCTCGCGCCGCTGTCGCAATTCGATCCCGTCAATCTGCCGGACCCGCAGGGGCGCACCGTCGTGTTCACCTGCGGCTCGGGCGTGCGCTCGATCAAGGCCGCGGAGATCGCTCAGGCCGCGGGGCTCGCCTATGACGCTCACCTCGCCGGCGGCCTCAAGGCCTGGAAGGCGGCGGGCCTCCCCACTGAAAAATGATGCGTCCGGGTGCGGGCGCCGATAGAACGGACCCGCACTGCGGCGGTGATTCCAAGCATGATCCCGAAAAGTTGCAGACTTTTCGGAAAAGGTCATGCTTGAAGTCCCAGGCGTCGGTTACGGTTCCAGCGGAGGTTGATATGCGGGTGATGTTCATCGTGGTGGCGCTGGCCGGCTGGCTCGGCGGGATGCGGACGGGCGAGGCGCGCGCCTGGTTTCCGTGGTGCGCCCGTTGGGTCGCCGGCGTGGATATCGATTGCAGCTATGTCAGCCACGACCAGTGCATGCGGACCGTCAGCGGTGTCAGCGGCTTTTGCACGCAGAATCCGGCCCCGCCGCCAATCGCACCGCCGCGCCGCTACCGGCGGCCCTATTGAGCCGACACAGGCCCGAGGGGAGAACGATGCGCAACCCCCGCGTGCTGGCGGTGCTGGGAATCGCAGCGATGGCCGCCCTTGCCGGCGGCCGGGCCACGGTGGCGCAGACCGAGCGCTTTGTGAACGTTTACAACTGGTCCGATTACATCGCTCCGACCGTACTTGAGGATTTCACCAAGCAAACGGGAATCCGGGTTCGCTACGACACCTTCGATTCCAACGACACGCTGGAGACCAAACTGCTGGCCGGCAAATCCGGCTACGACGTGGTGGTGCCTACCGCCTATTTCCTCGAGCGGCAGATCAAGGCCGGCGTGTTCCAGAGGCTCGACAAGGCGAAGCTTCCGAACCTCGTCAATGTCTGGCCGGCGATCGCCGAGCGACTGGCCGCCCATGATCCAGGCAACCAATACGCCGTCAACTACATGTGGGGTACGGTCGGCATCGGCTTCAACGTGAAAAAGGTCCGCGAGATTCTCGGGGCCGACGCCGCAATCGACAGCTGGGACTTGGTTTTCGACCCGGCACGGCTCGCCAAATTCAAGGATTGCGGCGTCCACATGCTGGATTCTCCGGACGACATCCTGCCGACCGCACTGCACTATCTCGGGCGCAACCCGAACTCCGTCGATCCCGCGGACCTCGAAGCGGCGGCCCAGGCCGTGACGAAAGTGCGGCCCTTCGTGCGCAAGTTTCACTCCTCGGAATACCTCAATGCCCTCGCGAGCGGCGAGATTTGCCTCGTGGTCGGCTGGTCCGGCGACATCAAGCAGGCCCAGAAGCGTGCCGCCGAGGCCAAGAACGGCGTCGACATCGGCTATGCGGTGCCCAAGGAGGGCGCCCAGATGTTCTTCGATAATCTCGCCATCCCGAAAGATGCCCGCAATGTCAGGGAGGCTCATGCCTTCATCGACTATCTCCTGCGAGCGGATGTGGCCGCCAAGAACACCAATTTTCTTTCCTATGCCAACGGCAATCTCGCGAGCCAGAAACTGATCGATCCGGCGATCCTGTCCGACCGCACCATTTATCCGGATGAGGCGACGATGGCGCGCCTCTACACCATCAACGCCCATGACGCCAAGACGACACGGCTGATGAACCGGCTCTGGACCCGGATCAAGACCGGGCGCTGAGCATGACTTTTCGGATCACATCTTGCTCAAGACAAAAAAGAGCATGATCCCGAACAGTTGCAGACTTCAGACGAGATAATACTTCAAAATCGAAGAGATTTGAGCGCTGTTCGATTCGGGCATTGAGGCGCTGCGCTGGCCGGCCGAAATGACCGCGTGGCCGGCGGTCATGCGCGACAACATTACTCCCGTTGGCGCTGCGCATGGCAGCGTCTCCGTGCATATGCGTCGAAACGTGCTAGGATTGCTTCGCGAGATCGAAATGACATCGCAAGAGCCGTCGAACGACGAGGAAAAAGGCCGCGTTCTTCCGTTCAGGCCTCGCGCGTCGCGTTCCTGGAACGAGAAACTGCGCCTGCGCGACCAGCCGCGCCCCCCGGTCGATGACCTCAGCAAATACTCCCGCGGGCCCGAGGAGGACAATTACCGGCACCGGATGGTGATGAACCTGCTCGCCTTCCTGGTGCTGGCGCTGATCGTTTATTGCGGCATCTGGCTCGCCAACTCCATGTCGCAATTGCGCAAGGACCAGGATTGCGTGCTGAGCGGCCGAACCAATTGTGCGCCGATCCGCGTGCCCAGCGATCCAAAATAACGTCGCGCACCCCCCGCCTGCGCATCGCAGGCGAGGAGTACAAGCTCAGTTCACAGCAGGATCGGACGCGACTCGTGGTCGCCGATCTCGCCGATGCTGCCGACGATCAGCGACACCGGCGCCAACCCGTCGACCCCCAGGGCACGCGCCGCCGCCGGGCTGAGGTCGATCACCCGTCCGTGCACGAACGGACCGCGATCGTTGATGCGAACGACCGCCGAGCGGCCGTTGTGCCGATTGACGACGGTCACTCTCGTCCCGAACGGCAGCGTGCGGTGTGCCGCAGTCATGGCCCCCGGGTTCATCGTCTCTCCGCTCGCGGTGTTGTGGTCGCTGTACACCGACGCAAGGCCCGAACCCTCGAACGAACGACTCCATCCCGCCGAATGCTCGCTTGAGTGTCCGGACGGACTCGATGACGTCAGCAGCTTCTCACGCACGTCCCGCCGCCGGTTGTGATCCCGGCGCCGGGCGCCGGCATCGCCGACACGTGGGTGGTGGGCGTGGCTGCCATCGGTCCTGGTCGCCCCATGGTGGGCATGCGCGGAAGCGGGGCGGATGCCACTCCCTGCCGCCAGCACGGCGGTCAGGGCGCTTGCCATGAGTGCGTTTCGAAGGACACGGCGATGACACGTTACGCGGTTATGTTTCAATACGAGTTCCTTTCACTCGGCGCTTTTTTGGTGGCGCCTTGTTTCTCGTCTAGCCAGCCCAGCATCCCCGTCTGCAACGTTTTGTTCGTTGTCAGGCATGCCGCCGCTGCACTGGCCGGTGATACCCCACCCGAGGGGCGGGGCTTCTGGGCACCAACTGTGTCCTGAATAGGGCAACACCGGGCATGGCCGGCATTAATGCGGGGCATGGCATTGCGCTCCAGAGCCCTCTTCGGTATAGGAACCGCGATGGGGGTGCGGGCCATGCGGCCCGCTTCAGGGCTTGATGCGCCGTCCGGTGCGCCCGTCGAAAGCAGCGGATTTCCAGGAAGTTAGCGATGTCCTCAACCTTCGATACGGTAGCCAATATCATCGCCGAGACGTGCGATATACCGCGCGACAAGATCAAGCCGGAAAGCCATGCCATTAACGATCTTGGGATCGACAGCCTCGATTTTCTCGATATTGCCTTCGCCATCGACAAGGCTTTCGGAATCAAGCTGCCGCTCGAGCAATGGACCCAGGAGGTCAATGACGGCAAGGCCACGACCGAGCAGTATTTCGTCCTCAACAATCTCTGCGCCAGCATAGACGGTCTGGTCGCGGCGAAGGGGGCATAGCCCGCCCGCCATGCGGCTCGAGTATTTTCAGCTCATCGATCGGATCGTCGAGCTCGATCTGGTGGGCCGCACCATCAAGGCGCAGGCGCAGGTTCCCGACACCAGCACCATCTTCGAGGGGCATTTCCCCGGCCATCCGCTGATGCCCGGCGTCCTCCTGATCGAATCGATGGCGCAGACCTCGGGCTGGCTGATCATCGGCATCACCGGATTTGCGCGCATGCCGTTCCTGGCGGCGGTGAAGGAAGCAAAATTGCGGACATTCGTCGCTCCCGGACAAATGCTGTCGATGCGGGCAAGCCTGCTGCATGATGGTTCCGGCTATGCGATAACCAAGGCGGCCATCGACGTGGACGGCAAGACCGTGGCCGACGAGCGAGATCACCTTCCGAGTCATGGCCTTTCCGGACCCGAAATTCCGCACCAGCATGGGCGAAGTGGCGCAGCGCATCGGATTCCCGGTGGAGGCGTCCGCGAATGGCTGAAACGCCGCGCGAGACGTTGCCCCGTGAGACCTGGATCACCGGGGTCGGCATCCTGTCCTGCCTCGGCGAGGGGCCCGACGCCCATTGGCACGCGCTCAACGCCGGCAAGATCAATGTCGAGAGCACGGCCTTCGCGCCGTACATCGTCCATCCGCTGGCGCCGGTGAACTTCGACGCCCAGATCCCGAAAAAGGGCGACCAGCGGCAAATGGAGCCGTGGCAGCGGATCGGCACCTATGCCGCCGGCCTCGCGCTCGACAGCGCCGGGGCCAAGGGCAATGCAGAGCTGCTCGGCCGCATGGACATGATCGTGGCCGCGGGCGGCGGCGAGCGCGATCTCGCCGCCGACAGCGCCATTCTCAGCGGCCTGCCGAAGGCGCCCAAGCAGGAACCTTTCCTCAACGAGAGGCTGATGAGCGACCTGCGCCCGACGCTGTTTCTGGCGCAGCTCTCCAATCTGCTCGCCGGCAACATCTCGATCGTCCACGGCGTCACCGGCTCGTCGCGCACCTTCATGGGCGAAGAAGCGGCCGGGGTCGATGCGGTCCGAATCGCCTTCGCGCGCATCCAGTCCGGCCAGAGCGAGATCGCGCTGGTCGGCGGCGCCCAGAACAGCGAACGCAAGGAAATGCTGCTGCTCTACGAGTTCGCCCAGTTCAATCTCACCGGGGAATTCCAGCCGGTATGGGCGCGCCACGCCCATCCGGGCTTTGCGCTGGGCTCGATGGGCGCCTTCCTGGTGCTGGAAAGCAGCGACAGCGCGCGCGCCCGCGGCGCCAAGCCGATGGCGCGGCTCACCAGCGTGGTCAATGCCCGGTCCGACCGCAAGCCCGGCGACGTCACCGCGACGCTCGGACGCTTGTGGGACAAGATCGCACCGCGGCGGGGCAAAGGCGGCGCCTTCATTTCCGGGGCGACCGGCGTCGAACCCGCGACCGCAGAGGAACGCGCCTTTCTGAGCAGCCATCCCGAATTCGCGGTGCGCGCCACCGGCACCCATATCGGCCACGGGGTGGAGCCGCAATTTGCGATGAACATCGCGCTGGCGGCCATTGCAGTGCAGCGGGGCGCGTTGTTTGCTTCGCAGGACGCGACAGGGTTCGAGCGCGCGCCTGGTGACCCACTCGCGCAGGCGGTCGTGACCGGCGTCGGGCACTGGCGCGGCGAGGGCTTGGCGCTGGTCGAGAAGATCGACTAGGGTAAGAGCATGATCCCGGGAAGTTGCACACTTTTCGGACATGATCGTGCTCAAAATCAATGACTTGAGGGCGCTGTCGGATTCAGCGTGAAACGATAGCGTTCGAAGCAGCGGTGGAGAATACCGGGGAGGTTGGGATGGCAGCCATGCACGACAAGGCCGGACGGCCGGTGGTCGTCGTCACCGGGAGCGGCCTCGTCACGCCGCTCGGTGCGGGGAAGGCCGACAACTGGAAGCGGCTCACCGCGGGCGAGTCCGGCATCCACACCATCACCCGCTTTGCCACCGATTGCCTCAAGACCAAGATCGCAGGCACCATCGATTACCTCACCGTGGAGCCGCTGTCGGCGCCCACCATGGCGGAGCGCCTCGCCGAGCTCGCCATCGAGGAGGCGATCGCCCAATCGGGG
Source organism: uncultured Alphaproteobacteria bacterium (assembly GCA_963791375.1). Taxonomy (GTDB): domain Bacteria; phylum Pseudomonadota; class Alphaproteobacteria; order Rhizobiales; family Xanthobacteraceae; genus JAJPKK01. Next base: position 310,636 of record CAWBSI010000023.1, on the reverse strand, counting down.
CTCGGGTCGCGCCGTCATTTCCCCGGCCCGCTGTTTTTGGCGGTGGCCCCGAACGAGCTCGAGTGGCCGCAGCGCGAGGAGCTCGCCAAGGCCTCCGGCGCCAACGAGGCCGTGGGCTATGATGACCTGCTGCGCGCCGCCGCGAGCGGGCGCTTCCGTTCCTATCACGAGCGCTTCCTGTTCGGATCGGTCGGCGAAGCGCTTGCCGCCACCTTCGGCACCGAAGGCTCCCCGATCTCGCTGTCGACCGCCTGCGCTTCCGGCGCGAGCGCGATCCAGCTCGGCCTCGAGGCGATCCGGCGCGGCGAGACCGACGCAGCGCTGTGCGTCGCCACCGACGGCTCGATCAACCCGGAGAGCCTGGTCCGGTTCTCGCTGCTGTCCGCCCTGTCGGTGCAGAACGATCCGCCCGGCGCCGCGGCGAAGCCGTTCGCCAAGAACCGCGACGGCTTCGTCATGGCCGAGGGCGCCGGCGCCTTGGTGCTCGAGAGCTACCAGTCGGCGGTCGCCCGCGGGGCGCATATTCTCGGCGTCGTCGCCGGCTGCGGGGAGCTCGCCAATTCCTTTCACCGCACCCGGTCGAGCCCGGACGGCAAGCCCATCATCGGCTGCATCCGCAATGCCATCGCCGACGCCGGGCTGACGCCGCACGACATCGACTACATCAACGCCCACGGCACCGGGACGCCGGAGAACGACAAGATGGAATGCCTGGCGGTGTCCGCCGTGCTCGGCGAGCGCATCAAGGACGTGCCGATCTCGTCCAACAAGTCGATGATCGGGCACACGCTGTCCGCCGCCGGCGCGGTGGAGGCGGTGATCACGCTGATGACCCTGGAGCATCAGCGCATTCCGCCCACCATCAACTACAATGTGCCCGATCCATCGATCCCGCTCGACGTGGTGCCCAATACGGCGCGCGATGCGCGCATGCGCTACGCCATCTCCAATTCGTTCGGGTTCGGCGGCCAGAACGTGTCCCTGGTGATGGCGCGGGAGCCGGCGTGATGACATCTGTCGCCGCCAAGCGGCGCGTCCTCGTGACCGGAGGGGGACGCGGTCTGGGCGCGGCGATCGTCGAGGCGCTCGCGGCCGCCGGGCACGACGTGACCTTCACTTACCGCTCCGCCCAGTCCGAGGCGGAACAGGCGCTCCACGCGCTGGCCGCGGCTCATCCCGGTCAGAGTTTCGCCGCCCGGCAGGTCGACCTCGCCGACAAGGACGCTGTCGAGGCGTTCGCCCTCGAGATCGCGGAAGGGCCGCCCTATGGCGGCTTCGTGCACAATGCCGGGCACACCTACGACACCCTTGCGGTGATGATGGAGCAGGCCAAGGCCGAAGTGGCGATGCAGGTGAACTACTGGTCGTTCACCCGTCTCGTGAACACGCTGGTGCGCCCGATGATGCGGGCGCGCGACGGAAGGCTCGTCGTGATCGGCTCGGTGACCGCGCTGCAGGCGAACCAGGGCAACGCCGCCTATGCGGCGTCGAAGGCCGCCTTGCTCGGCTATGTCCGCACCCTCGCCATCGAGGTCGCGCGCACCGGAGTGACGGTGAACTACGTCGCGCCCGGGTTCATCGATACCGCCATGCTCGCGTCCTATGCGAAATACCGCGAGCAGATGGAGGGCCAGATCCCGGCGCGCCGGTTCGCGCGGCCGGATGAGGTCGCCGCCGTCGTCGCCTTCCTGCTGTCGCCCGGAGCGTCCTATCTCACCGGCGCGGTGCTGCCGGTTGACGGCGGGCTTTCCGCGGCGATAGGCATCCACCGCTAGAGCATGATCCCGAAAAGTTGCAGACCTTTCGGACAAGATCATGCTCAAAATCAAAGACTTTAGAGCGCTATTCGTTTCAACTCGAAACGAGCGCGCTCTGACGGCCCGAAGATCTGGAGATCGGATGCGCGCGCTCACCCTCGTCGCCGACCGCAAGGTCGAGTTGGTCGAACTCGATCCCCCGCCGGCGCCGGTCGTGGGCGAGGTGCAGATCCGCGTCCGGGCGGTCGCCCTCAACCACATCGACCTCTGGGGCTACCGCGGCATGGCCTTCGCCAAGCGCAAGATGCCGCTCGTGGTCGGCGCCGAGGCCGCCGGCGAGATCACCGCGGTGGGACCGGGCGTCACCGCTCTCGAGCCCGGCGATCCCGTCGTGATGTATGGCGCGCAAACCTGCGGCGTCTGCAAGGCCTGCCGCGAGGGCCGCGATAATCTCTGCGAGGACGTGCACGGCATCATGGGCTTTCACGTCGACGGCTTTTCCCGCGAGCTCGTCAACATGCCTGAGCGTCTGGTCATCAAGGCGCCGGCCAACGTCGCGATGCGCGACGCCGCCTGCGCGCCGATCGCGTTTTCGACCGTCGAGCACATGCTGTTCGACAACGCCAAGCTCCAACCCGGCGAAACGATCCTCGTCCATGCCGGCGGTTCCGGCATCGGCACCGTCGCCATCAAGATGGCGAAGGCGATCGGCTGCACGGTGATCACCACCATCGGCGACGACGCCAAGGCGGAGAAGGTGAGGGCGCTCGGCGCCGATCACATCATCAACTACCGGCAGGACCGGTTCGAGCACATCGTGCGCAAGATCACCGCCAAGAAGGGCGTCGACGTCGTGTTCGAGCATGTCGGGGCGGAGACCTTCAACGGCTCGCTGCTCTCGCTCAAGCGCGGCGGCCGGCTCGTCACCTGCGGCGCGACCTCGGGGCCGACCGTGACCTTCAACCTGATGCAGCTGTTTCAGCAGCAATACCGGATCATCGGCTCGTTCGGTGCGTCGATGCGCAACATTCGCGACGGGCTCGCCAAGATGGCCGGCGGCATGTTGCCGGTGATCGACACCGAGGTGGAGCTCGCCGACTTCGAACGCGGCCTCGCGCGGATCGAAGGACGCCAGGTGTTCGGCAAAGTGATCCTGAGCCTCTGAACCCGGCGCCATGAACAAGAGCTGGCAAAGCGTTCGATTGCGGATCGGCAACACGCTGAAGTCGGCGGCCAATGTCGTGGCCGGGCGCGTCGCGACGTTCCTTCTCGCGCTGTCTCACCGCTGCGACCGCGTCTGGATCAGCAATGTCGGCGGCGCGATCATGCGCACCATCGGGCCTTGGCTGCCGGAACATCGCACCGGCCGCGCCAATCTGCGCGCTGCCTTTCCCGAAAAGACCGACGCCGAGATCGAACACAATTCTGCGCGGCGTATGGGACAATCTCGGCCGCGTCGGCGCCGAGATCGCCCATCTCGACCACATCTGCTCCGGCGACCGCTACAAGCGCACCTTACATCGACTACGGTCCCGACAATATCGAGCGTTTCCTGCGGGTGAAGGACGACGGCAAGCCGGCGGTGATCTTCGCCGCTCACCTCGCCAATTGGGAATTGCCGGCGGTGATCGCGGCGAGCGACGGGCTCGATACCGTCGTGCTCTATCGCCGGCCCAATCTCGGCGCCATCGCCGACGCCGTGATCGCGCTGCGCCGCGGCTTCATGGGCGATCTCGTTGCCTCCAGCATGGGCGCGCCGGTGACGCTCGCCCGCGCGCTGGAGCAGGGCCGCCACGTCGCGATGCTGGTCGATCAGCATTACGGCCGCGGCGTCGAGGTGACGTTCTTCGGCCGCAAGTGCCTGGCGAACCCGCTGATCGCCATGCTCGCCCGCGAGATCGAATGCCCGATCCACGGCACCCGCGTGATCCGGCTGCCCGGCAACCGCTTCGCCGGAGAAATCAGTCCGGAAGTTGCCCCAGTGCGCGACGCCGAAGGCCGCATCGACGTCGCCGGCACCATGCAGGCGATCACCTCCGTGGTGGAGTCCTGGGTGCGCGAGCACCCCGAGCAATGGCTGTGGCTGCACCGGCGCTGGCGGTAAGCGCGTTCATCATTTCCGTGGCCGATGGAAAAAGCTCAAATCCGGTGGCGGCTGATCCTTCTTGGCGGGCATCAGGCGGCCATCGTCGCTGAGGTAATAGGCCTCCTTGCCGATGAAGACGTGCTGGTTGTTCTCGGCGCAGACGTATTCGCGCCAGAACGGCTGCGGCTTGGGATTGCGGCGATAGTTCTTCATCACCGTCCAGGGCCGCGTCAGCGCATGGTCGATGGTGGTGATCTCGTCGTGGAGGAGATTGCGGTCGGCCTTGTCGAGGAAGATCCGCTCCTTGACCACGGTCTGATTGTCCGCGTGCAACGGAAGGCCGCTGGCGTCGTAGACGCGCGGGCCTTTGAAGCCGCGGGTTTCGATTTCGAGGGCGTCGTAGCGACCGTCGCCGTCCTCGTCGATCCATCTACCGATGGAATAGCCGACGAACGACGGCTCGAGATCTTCCGGCCAGTCGCGGCCGTCGGTGAAGACGCGGCGATTGTCGCGGATGTACTCGATCAGGATGTGGGTGGTGTCGGGCGTAATGACGATTTCCATCGGCCCGTAGCCCATCATCGTGCGCGGCATGCCCGGTGCGAGGCATGACGCCGTCGCGTCGATGCCCTGGCCGCCGGCGGCCTGATCGGCGAGGTTCGCCTCGAAAATGGCCTGATACTCCGCTGTCAGCGGCGCCTCTTGTCCGCGGCCCGGAGGCTTGCTCGGATCGAAAGTCGGATTGCCGCGGGCGCCGGGGACGACCGCCCGGAGCCATTGGCCCGTCCACTCCGGATATCTGGAGTCATCGAACGCGGACGCGCTGCCGATCGGGGCACACAGCGCCGCGAGCGCGATCGATGCGATGGCATATCGCAAAATCATGACTGTCCTCCCGCCACATCGGGATTGGATCGGTTGCTCCGTCCGGCCCTTGGAATGGCGACGCCTATTCTACGTGGTTTCACCGCGCCGCGCTCTAGCCACCCCGCACGCGCGCCATCATCAGGCAGTCAACGAACTTGCCGTCACGGAATGCGTCGGCGCGGCGCGTGCCTTCCACCTCGAAGCCGAACTTCTTGTAGAGCCGGATCGCCGGTTCGTTGTCGACATAGACCGTCAATTCGAGGCGCTTCAGGTTGAGCCAGTTGTCGGCCACGTCGATGAGCGCCGCCAGCAGCGCGGTGCCGATGCCGCGCCCGCAGAGATCGTCGTGAACCGACATGAAGAGGTCGCCCACATGGCTGCGGCGGCCCTTGCCCTGGACCAGGCCGGCATTGCCGACGATATGCCCGTCGAGTACCGCGACGATGTCGGTCCTTCCCTCGATCGGGGTCTCCATCACCTTGCGCCATTGCTCCCGGCTGGTGAAGGGCAGCCGCAGGGTGCCCCAGCGCACCTTCGGGAGCGCCATGAGGTCGGCATACTCCTGCCAGTCGCCGGGCTCGCGCGCCCGGATGGTGACGGGCGCCGGCTTTGCGCTCAGGGGGTCGTTCGGCATGGCACATCCTTTCATGGCGCCGACCTGCGTAACCCTGGTTATACGGCGGAGCTGGTCGAAGGTGGAGGCTCGACGCCGCGGAGAATTCAATCGACGCGGGCCCGGACCGCATGGACCTAGCCGCCTCCGAGGCCGTATTGTGCGGACGTGACGAGCATCATGCGCCGCCGATTGATCGCCCTGGCCGCCGCCTACGCCATTGCGCTGCAGGCGGTGTTGGCCAGCTTTGCCGTGCTTTCGGCGGCCGGCGCCGTGCCCGGCCTGTGCACGTCCGGCACCCCCGAGACGCCGGGGTCCGTTCCTCGGCATGCCCAGCCTTGCGTCGCGTGTCCGGCGTTTTGCGGCGAAGGCGCACCTGCCCGGAGTGGCGCCCGCCGGCGCTTGCGTGCCGGCGCGAGAGGCGGCCGCTATTCAGGTCGAGCACGGAATGCGGCACCTCGCCGAGCGATCGGCGCCGCGCAATCTGCCGCCGTCGCGCGCGCCACCGGCGGCCTGATCGCAGCTTCCGTTGCACCCGAACCAGGCCGGCCAGAATGCCGGCATCATTCCCCGTTATCGAGGCGTTCCATGAAAACCAGCATCCTCTTCGCCTGCATCCTTTCGCTCGCGGCCGGCGCCGCTGCCGCCCAGGAGTTCAAGGCCGGCCCGCTCGCGATCGACCATCCGTGGTCGCGCGCCATCCCCAAGGGCGCCAAGGTGGCCGCCGGCTATCTCACCATCAAGAACACCGGCACCGCCCCGGACCGGCTGGTGAGCGGGACTTCGCCCGTCGCCGGCAAATTCGAAATCCATGAAATGAGCATGGAGAAGGGCGTGATGAAAATGCGCCCGGTGCCGGATGGGGTCGAGATCAAGCCGGGCGAGACGGTCGAGCTCAAGCCCGGCTCATTCCACATCATGATGATGGACCTCAAGCAGCCGATCGAGCGCGGCAAGCCGTTCAAGGCGTCGCTGACGTTCGAGAAGGCGGGGCCGGTCGAGGTCGAGTTCACTGTCGTTGCGCCGGGCGCGACGCCGGCGGCCGCTGCCCCGGCAGGGATGCCCGGAATGCCCGGCATGCACCACCACTGATGCCTACGAATCCCTCCCCGACTTCGGGGTGGCCGAGCGAAAGCGAGGTCGGGTGGCGGCGACGCGCACTGCCTGTGAAAGGAAGACCCCACCCTGGCCCTCCCCGAAGACGGGGAGGGAAAAGCGAGCTACCAAGGAAAAAACTACTTCGGCTCGGAAAAGTAGGGCGGGGCGCCCTCGGGGAGCGGCACGTTGAAGACGTTGAGGATCATCGAGACGCCGGTGTAATAGCCGAGAATGCCGACCATCTCGACCAGGCCGCGGTCGCCGAGGACGGCGTGGACGCGCTTGTAGGTGCGCTCGCTGACCCGCCGTTTCTTGTAGAGCTCCTGGACGAAATCGAAGATCGCACGCTCGTCCTTGGCGGCCGTCTTGGGAGTGCGGCCGGCCTTGATGTCGCGGATGGTCTGCGCCTTCACCCCCGCCTTTTCGGCGATCGGCGCGTGGGCGTGCCATTCGTATTGCGCGCGCCACATCCGTGCAGTGCAGAGAATGGCAAATTCCGACAGCCGCGGCTCGACCGTGGTGTTGAACCGCACATGGGCGCCGAGCTGCTGAGTCAGCTCGCCGTATTTCGGCGCGAGCATGTAGACGCCGAACGGGCCGCGGAGCTGAACGCGCCCGCCGCGCGGGCCGGAGCGCATGGATTCGAGGAGCGCGCGCTGGTCCGCATCGAGCGTCTCTTCGGTCATGACCGGCAGCCGGTAGTTCAATTTCTTTGCAGCCATGGTTCCTCTGCCGCGGAGCGGTACTGTCGGGGAGTGCGCGGACGCGCGGGGGCGGGCAAGCCGTGAAGTCGCCGACTTCTAGGCAAGATCACGCGCAAAATCAAATGCCGCACGATGGTCAGAACGCGCAGACTGCCGAGCGGCATCAGCCCACCTGGCGCGAGCGGATTCAAACTGAAAGAGGATCAGGCTTCAGCCGCGGGGCGTGCGCGTGCGGGTGGTCGGCCGCAGGAATATGTCGCTCAGCGATCGGGTGGGCTGCTGCTTCACCCGATAGGCGGCGCGTGGCTCATGCCGTCCCAACCGTCGAGAGGCGTGGATGCGCGTGGCGGCCGGCGAGTGTTCCGGGACCGCGGCAGGTGCGTCCGCAGCCTTGGCGGTCGAAGGGGAGGCCTCGACATCGGCTGCTGCCGATTGCTCGTTGGCCTTCTCGACATTTACCAAGGTGACCGGGGCCAACCCGGAATACCGCGCGGGATCCTTTGCGGCCGCAGCTTGTGCAGTGGCCTGCCGCTGGGCGCTGGCCGCAGACTGCGTACTGGCCGCGGGTGGCCGGGCGGCGGCCACAGGAGGTTGGGCGGCGTCCGGCCGCTGCTCGGCGATGGCAGGGTGCTGGTCGGCGCTTGCAAGCGCAAAGCTCGTGCCGGCGTCCGGCCGCATATCCGATCGTTCTGCCATGGAGATCGACTTGGTGACGGACGCGTCGGGTGTCGCGGCTTGTTGTGTGGCGCTTTGCGGGGCGTCCTGCGATGGGGACGAGCCCAAATACATCACGCCCGCAGCCATTACGAACGGCGGCAGCAAAAGCACGCAAGCACTCACCCCAAGCTGGGCCCAGATGTCACCGCGCTTGCGCCTGGTCGGGCCGTTACGAACCATCGTGATCCCACCCCGTCTACGATCAGCCGAGCCGCCTCCCGCCGCCGCGAATCGTTCCCACAATGTGATGCCTAGAATGAGGCCATGTAAAGGAAATTTGGGTGCAAAAGCAAGCCACTAACGGCCCAACTCGGGCCCGGTGCCGGGGCTCGCCCACAGGAAAAACGCGCCATTGGCCCCAACCGGCTGCTGCATACTTTCTGGAAAAATGCTCTAGGATGCCCGCCAAAACCAGGGAGGACAGCCATGCAGGCGCGTAACGTCGCATTGCTCATTGCCGCGGCCATGCTCTCGCCGCTCGCTCCGGCCGCCGCCGCCGATGCACTGAAAGTCGCAGTAGCTCAACGAGGTCAATGGGATACGGCGATTACCGAACTCGGCCAGCGGTCCGGCATTTTCGCCAAGCGCGGCATTACGGTCGAAATCCTGTATACCCAGGGCGGTCCGGAGGCCCACCAAGCCGTAATTTCAGGCAGCATGGACATTGCCTGCGGAGGAGGCATCGAGTCGGCCATCGGTGGGTATTCCAAGGGTGCGCCGGTGCGGATCATCGGCAGCGCCATGATCGGCTCACCGGACACCTATTGGTTCGTTGTAGCGAATTCGCCGATCAAGTCGCTCAACGACGCCGCCGGCAAGACCATCAGCTTTTCCCAGAACGGCTCGTCGAGCCATACCGCGCTGCTGGCCCTGCTCGAGCAATACAAGGTCGACGCCAAGCCGGTCTCGACCGGCGGCCACCCGGCGACGCTGACCATGGCCATGACCGGCCAGATCGACATCGGCCGCGGCGCCGCGCCGTTCGGGCTGGAACTCGTCGACGAGGGCAAGATCCGCGTCATCGCCCGCGGCAGCGAGATCAAGGCGCGCTCCGATCAGTCCGTGCGGGTGTGCATGGCGAACGCCCAGGTGCTGGAAAAGCGCGGCGACGCCGTGGCGCGCTTCATGCAGGGCTATCGCGACACGATCGACTGGATGTATTCCGATCCCGCGGCCTTGACCCTCTATGAGGAATTTTCCCATGTGCGCCATGAGCTGATGGCGAGGGCCCGCGACCAGTATTTTCCCAAATCGACCCTATGGCCGGACGAAATCCGCGGCCTCGATCTCGTGCTGGCCGACAGCCTCAAGAACAAGTTCATCGCCAAGCCCCTGACCGCGGAGCAGGTCAAGGACATGATCCAGATTCCGGCGCCCGTGAAATGAGTGCAATCAAGATGAGTGCGAACAAAGAGTGGCTCATGCGCATGTTTCAAGTCCTTACTCTCACCGTCCTGGTGGCCGTCGGCGCCGGCCATTCCGTGGCCGCGCAAGAGAAGCTCAAGGTCGAGACGCTCAAGGTCTCGGTGCCCCAGCGCGGCCTGTGGGACACCGGTGTCTCCGAGCTCGGCCAGCGCGCCGGCATATTCAAAAAGCATGGCCTCGAGCTCGAAATCCTCTTCACCTCGGGCGGCGCGGAATCCCAGCAGGCGGTAATCGCCGGCAGCATGGACATCGCCGCCGGCGTCGGCGTCTCTGGGGCTATCGGCGCCTTTTCCAAGGGCGCGCCGCTGCGCGTGATCGGCAGCGAGATGATCGGCGCGCCGGATCTATATTGGTATGTCGTGCCCAATTCCCCGATCAAGACCGTGGCCGACATCAACGGCAAGACGGTCGGATTCTCGGTCACCGGCTCCTCCAGCCATGCGGGCCTCTTGGAATTCGCGCGCCAGAACCACCTCGAGGTCAAGGCAGTGTCGACCGGCAACATGCCGTCGACCTTCACTCAGACCATGACCGGCCAGATCGACGTCGGCTGGGCGTCGGTGCCGTTCGGCGTCGATGCGCTCGAGGACGGCAAAATCCGGCTGATCGCGCGCGGCTTCGATGTGGACGCGCTGCGGGGCCGCACCACCCGTGTCAACGTCACCAGCCTCGACATGCTGGAAAAGCGCAAGGCGGCCCTCGAACGCTACATGCAGGCCTACCGCGAGACCGTCGACTGGATGTATTCGGACGATCCGGCCGTGCTCAAGCATTATGCCGAATATTCCGGTTTTCCCGAGGCCGTGGTGAAGCGGGTGCGCGAGTTTATCCCGAAGGAGACCATGCTGCCGGATCGCGTCATGGGCATGGACCAGATCGTCTCCGACGCGACCAGGCAGAGATTCATCCTCCAGCCGCTCACCAAAGAGCAGGTGGAGGAGTTCGTCAAAATTCAGCCCGCGCCCAAGCCGTGACCGAGCCAGTCAGTGTTGTCATCGCCCGGCTTGACCGGGCGATGCAGTAACCACCGGGCTGCGATTGGGCACAGCATGAGTTCCCCTTATGGCACAGGGGTTACTGGATGCCCCGCTTTCGCGTGGCATGACACTGAAACCGAATACTGAAAGTCCAATCACAGACCGGGTACCGATGATGACCCCATTCGTGGCAAGCGAAGTGAAGGCGCTGTTCTTCGACGTGTTCGGCACGCTGGTCGATTGGCGCAACAGCATCGCCAGGGAGGCGAGGGCGGTGCTCGAGCCGCTCGGCCACACCGCGGACTGGCATGCCTTCGCCGATGCGTGGCGAGCCGAGTACCAGCCGGGAATGGAGGACGTACGCGCCGGACGCATCCCGTTTTCCAAGCTCGACGTACTGCACCGGCGCAATCTCGATCGCATCCTGCCGCGGTTCGGAATGGCGGACCTGCCGGAAGAGGTGAAGTCCTATCTCAACCGCGCCTGGCACCGGCTCGATGCGTGGCCCGACGTCGCCCGCGGGCTGCATCTCCTCAAGCGGCGCTTCCTGCTGGCGCCGGTGTCGAACGGCAACATCTCCATCATGGTCGATCTCGCCCGCCGCAACGGCCTGCCCTGGGACGCGATCCTCGGCGCCGAGATCGCCGGCGACTACAAGCCCAAGCCGCGCGTCTATCTCGCGGCCGCCGAAGCGTTCGACCTGCCGCCCGGCGCCTGCATGATGGTCGCCGCGCATACCAACGACCTCACCCACGCGGCGGCCTGCGGCCTGCGCACCGCCCATGTGGCGCGGCCGAACGAGCACGGCGAGGGCCGCGGTGAAGCGGAGCCGGGCAAGCCGATGGACCTTGCGGTCTCCGGCCTCCCCGAACTTGCGGACCTGCTCGGTGGGTAGAGCGGCGTGGGTGCGGGCCGGATTGCCGGGGCGTTGTCCCATTCGGGCCGACTATGGGGTAAGGATTTTGAGGTAAGAAGGCGCTAGTGGTCTGACCCCAACATTTGGTTCCCAAATGTTGGGACAAGTCAGCCCACTCACTTATAGAAGTAGTGGGGCGATTTATCCAACCAGATGGAAATCATCTGGTTGGATCGCGCCACTAGCGGCACTTTCTGCACCGCGCGAGCGATGAACGGACCTTGCATGCATCTCGAAAAGCGCATTCTGGTGACCGGCGGTGCCGGCTTTCTCGGCTCGCATCTGTGCGAGCGGCTGCTCGAGCGCGGCGCCGATCTCGTCTGCGTCGACAATTTCTTCACCGGCGCCAAGCGCAACATCGCGCATCTGCTCGGCCACAAGCATTTCGAGCTGGTGCGTCACGACGTGACGTTTCCGCTCTATGTCGAGGTCGACGAGATCTACAATCTCGCCTGCCCGGCGTCGCCCGTGCACTACCAGCACGACCCCGTGCAGACCACGAAGACGAGCGTGCACGGCGCCATCAACATGCTCGGGCTCGCCAAGCGGCTGCGCGCCAAGATTCTCCAGGCCTCGACCTCCGAGGTCTATGGCGACCCCAACGTCCACCCGCAGCCGGAGGAGTATTGGGGCCACGTCAATCCGATCGGCCCCCGCTCCTGCTACGACGAAGGCAAGCGCTGCGCCGAAACCCTGTTCTTCGACTATTGGCGCCAGCACCAGCTGCGCATCAAGGTGGCGCGCATCTTCAACACCTATGGTCCGCGCATGCATCCCAATGACGGCCGCGTGGTCTCGAATTTCATCATCCAGGCGCTGCTCGGGCGCGACATCACGGTCTATGGCGACGGCCGGCAGACCCGTTCGTTCTGCTATGTCGACGATCTCGTCGACGGCATGGTCCGCCTGATGGAGACCGCCGACGACGTCACCGGCCCGATCAATATCGGCAATCCCGCCGAATTCTCGATCCGCGAACTCGCCGAGATCGTGATCGACGTCACCGGATCGCGCTCCAAGATCGTGAGCCGGCCGCTGCCGGCCGACGATCCGCGCCAGCGCCAGCCCGACATCGCGCAAGGCGCGCCACGTGCTGGGATGGACGCCGCGCACGCCGCTCAAGGAGGGGCTGGTGCGTACCATCGCCTATTTCGAGGCGCTGCTGCAGGAGGACGGCGTGCGCGCTTTGGTCGCCGACGGAAAATAAGGAAAGCGTCGACTTGATCGAAATTGCTCCGCATATCTTTCGACGGTATCTTTTCGCAGGCAATTAGCTCCGGCCGATCCCTTGGCTGGACCGCCTGACGACACCATCTGGAGCGGGGGGACATAGAGGCCGCCCATGATCCGTCTCCTGGTTGCATCTTTCCTGCTGATCTGCAGCGTCGCGCTGCTGGCGATGACGCAAGCCAGCGCGCAATCTCCCAATCCTGTGCTTCTCGCCCCGGCCGGCGGCCGCGCCGGATTGGCGCCGCCGGCGCCGTCGATACCGAGGATGCAATCATCTGCCGGACCGACGGGCCAGGCACTCGATGGGTCGATTTCGGTTCACGTGCCGCACAGCCACAGGACCGTGCACATTCCTGCCGGGACACCGTTCAACACTTTCCAGGATCGCGTCGCCGCCTGCACCCAGTACGGCGCGGCCAGCGGCCTGCGGTCCGGCAAGCTCGGCGCGTTCACTCGCAGTTGCGCGAACTGAATTCGCCGCCGGCCAGAAATGGCGATGACCGGGCTGCGCGCTCTCACGTCCGCGCGGAGATGCCGGCGAATCCTGACCCAACCACAGGTGAAAGTTTGGCCTTCGCCAATAGGCGGTCTTCGCGCTCGGTCGCGGGGGTCAAGGGGTCGGACCGCGACGCCGACTTCGCCGAGGCGCAGCGGCTGGGCCCTGAGCGGGCTGCAAAGATACTGGCGAAGGAGGTTGGTCGGATGTTGATGCTTCCTCAGGTGTAGCGACTTCTGGAACGATTGGAACACCGGGGCTGTCCGCGACTGGATCGTCTTGGCCGGCTCCAAACGCATCGGATATTTTCGCGAGCTTCTCCTGATTTTTAGCATGCAGCAGATACCGCTGGGCGACGCGCTCAAAATACTGGCGCATAAAAGGGTGGGCCGCGCTTTGGGCCAACTCAGAGAATTTCGCCGCGTCGCGTCGATAGCGCCCAGCTGGAGTTGATGCGTCGGGCATGGCACGCTCCAAATTTGTGACGGCAGGCGATTGCGAACATTGCCTGCTTAGGGAGGCCCCCAGGCCGCGCGGCACGGATGGGGGGATGCGCGGGCTGGAAGGCCTCGGCTCGGTTGAGCCCATCGAGGCTAGTCGACCTCGGCAAGCTGCGCACTGTGAAGCTGAGTTAACCGTTAATTTGCGGGCGCTCACCAATGTCAGGCTACGCTCTCCAAAGGTTTGGAGAGGCTCAAAATAAACCTTTGGCAACGGGACGCTTTTTTCGCTTGGCGTCGCTCGGTGGCCCGTTGTATGTGGTCGTCAGTGGATGGGTTTGCGATGGCCGGCGGATGAATCTGCTCGTGTCCAGAGGTGCCCTTATGACCGTATTTCTCTGCATTTTTGAACAGGCCCTCTTGGACAGCCAGGGCTTGTGGTCGCTTTCGACACCCGCTCCTTGGCGCGATCTGAGCTGGGGTGTCTTCCTGCCACTTTCTTTCGCGGCAAATGTCGTTGTCGCTATTCTCGCTTGGATTATTGTGGGGCTGATCATGGCAAGCTGACGGCCCCTTCGGCGGCCGGATCGGCGAGACGCCGGCTCGCGCCAGGATGCCGTCAGGGATCGCGAACGGCCCAACGCAGAGCCAGCACCAGGAATCGTGCGAGGGGGCCGCCCGGATCGGCTTCGCCGAGCACACCGGGCGACGGTGCTCCCGGTCATTCGCCTACCTGCAACAACAAGCCGCGAAACACGGCCGGGTCAAGTTAGGCCAGCCCGACGCTGTGGTTGGCTGTCGGCTCGCTTACGCAGTAGCGTTTCCGAACGATGGCGCGCAAGGAATACTCCAGCTAGATACGCGAATTGATTCACGGTCAGGCAAGCGGCGACGATCGCGACTCCCGGTAGGGCGCCAAATCCCTGGATTTGAAGTACAGCCGATGAAAGTACTGCGAGCACCACGCTGGATATCAGGATCGCAAACCAGGAGAACGAACACCCAAAAGCAAGGCCTGTGACCGCGCTCAGTGCCAGCAGGATAATCACGGCACTCATGACGTTTTTCCTCTCTAGCCCTCATTCGCTGACGCGCCGACTCGATGTGTACTCCTCTCGGGTCAAGCGCGCGCCCCCCTGATCAAGGGGGTATCAATGGATAAGTGATCTCAGGGGCTTTTAGGTTCTCAAAGCCGCGTTGCAGGGAGAGGATGGCAGGTCTGCGCTTTCCCTCCGCTTCCCCAAGCGATGCAATTCGGGAATCATTTTTGTCGATGATTTGCAAATAAGCATTTGATTTGTATGAACTTATCCTCACGGATTGCGATCTACACGGTCAATTGCGCCAACTGAATTCGCCGCCGGCGAGGAACGCGGATGACCGGGTTGCGCGCCCTCACGCCCGCCGGGAGATGCCGGCGAGCAGCACCGCCATGATGCCGGTGAGGAAAATGCCATCGAAGGTCCCGGCGCCGCCGATCGACGCCACCGGCGCCCCGAGCCCGCGGACGGCGTCGAGATTGAGAAGATCGGCGCCGATCAACGTGCCGAGGCTGCCGCTCACGTAGGCAAGCGCCGCGGCGTTCTCGCGCGCGAGCAGCAGCGCGACCAGCGCGGTTGCGAGGGGCGGAACGAACACCGGCACCGCGATGCCCACGCCGGGAACGGGGTAGGCGAGCATGTGAACGATCGCGGTGATCACGGCGGTCGCGATCAGCCCGTTGAGCCACATCCGATTCCTGAACAGGAGATAGATGGACAGCAGTCCCGGAATCACCGCGCCGCCGACGTTCACGGCGATCACGGTGCCGGGCCATTCGACCACTGTCGGCACCACATACTGCATGCCGAAGAAGCTGACCTCGACGCCGGACTGCACGTCCCGTTCCGGCAGCTCCACGATCGGAATATTGATGTAGCTGCCGATCAGCGAGGCCAGCAGCAGGAACATCGCGGCGCCCGGGCTGACGCCCAATCGCATATAGGCGTAACGCAAAATGCCGATCTGGATGAGCGCGAGGACGATGAGGAACGCCCCCACCAGCAAGGCGAAGAACGGGAGCGAGAGCGGCAGATAGTGCATCTGTCCCATGAGCTTTCGCCCGTCCGTGAGCACGCAGGGTGTAAATAGCGCAGCGCCGCGTCGGGTTCCAGCCGGCGGGATGCGGTTCGCTATTCCGCGCTGCGCGCGAAGAAAGGACCAGTGCACGCTGCCTTGCCGCAGCCCGCGGGGTGCAACAGCGCAGCGCTTCGCACCGTTACGGCTCGCTCCGCTTAGCGCAGCCCCGCATTGATCTTGTCGAGCACCGCCGAGCCCGGGCAGAGGTCCTTCTCCGCCAGCGTGTTGAGGGGCGCGTCGCAGGTGTTGAGATGGGAGTGCAGGTCCTCGGGCTCATCGGCAATAAAGAGAACGCCGGTGACGACCTGGCCCTTGGCGGTGTGTTGCTGGAGGAAGTTCATCGCCGCCAGCCGGTCGTGGACGTCGTAGTCGGCATTGAGCTTGCGCAGCACGAGCTTGGTGCCGTCATGCTGCTCCACCGTCTGCACCGTGCCCGGCGCATAGTCGACCGTGATGGGGTCGCGCCCGGTCATGAAGTCGAGTCGGTTCACGGCCTCGTTGTGCTCGCGCACATAGTCGAAGCTCTTGGTCGAGCCGGCGTGATTGTTGAACGCCACGCAGGGGCTGATCACGTCGATGAAGGCAGCACCCTTGTGTTCGATCGCCGCCTTGATGATGGGGACGAGCTGGGTCTTGTCGCCTGAAAACGAACGCGCCACGAAGGTGGCGCCGAGCTGCAATGCCATCGCCACCATGTCGATCGCGCTGTCGGAATTGACGACGCCCTTCTTCGACTTCGAGCCGCGGTCGGCGGTGGCGGAGAACTGGCCCTTGGTGAGGCCGTACACGCCGTTGTTCTCGACGATGTAGACCATGTTCACGCCGCGCCGGATCGAATGGACGAACTGGCCGACGCCGATCGAGGCGGAATTGCCGTCGCCGGAGACGCCGAGATAGATGAGATCGCGATTGGCGAGGTTCGCCCCCGTCAGCACCGACGGCATGCGGCCGTGAACCGAATTGAAGCCGTGGGAATTGCCGAGGAAATAATCAGGCGTCTTCGACGAGCAGCCGATGCCGGAAATCTTGGCGACCCGGTGCGGCTCGATGGAGAGCTCGAAACAGGCTTCGATGATCGATGCCGTGATCGAATCATGCCCGCAGCCCGCGCACAGGGTCGAGATCTTTCCCTCGTAGTCGCGGTGAGTGTAGCCGAGCGCGTTCTTGGGCAAGCCAGGGTGATGGAACTTGGGTTTGGCGAGATAGGTCATCTGTCTGCTTCATTCCCCTCGGGCGGCCACGCGGCTGTGGCAGGCGAGCGGTTTACACAAATTCGGTGAGGATTTGAATATCCCTGGGGGCACGATTTCGTGCTTTCTGGGCACGCCCCGTTTACGGAACCGCGCCGCTGCATTGCAGCACGAAGCGGATTCCAGGCGATTCCTGCAACCCAGACTGCGTCTCCGCGGCGCTTGACCCCCTGCGAGGCTTGGCGCTAATTTGCGCACGTTCCAAGGGAGATCCCCGACAAGGGGCTGAGAAACCGCTGGCCGTATGGCAGCGCGGAAATCCTTTGAACCTGAACCGGTTCGCACCGGCGTAGGGATTGGAGCCGAACATCTCCAGCCCTGCGTGAGCGGAGATTTCGATGAAGGGCTTCCCGACCTCACCAGATGCGTCCGCGGCGGCAGCGCTGGCATCCGTTTTGCCGGCATCTGCCATGCGCACGCTCGCTACGCCCGCCCCGGCGGCCGCGAGCCGGCCGGCCGCGGTCCCGGCTGCGGTCGATGTCGCCGTGGTCGGCGCCGGCGTGATCGGGCTCTCGATCGCGTGGCGGCTAGCGCAGCGCGGACTGTCCGTTGCGGTGTTCGACCGTGCCGGCGTCGGCGCCGGGGCGAGCCTCGCCGCCACCGGCATGCTCGCCGCGGCCGCGGAGCATGAGCCGGGCGATCCGGAGCTGCTGGCATTGGCGTTGGAAAGCCAGCGCATGTGGCCGGAATTTGGCAGCGCCCTGGAGGCGCAATCCGGGGTCGCCATCGATTTCCGTGAGAGCGGCACGCTGGTGGTGGCGCTCGGCCGCGACGAGGTCGAACGGCTGCGGTTCCGCCATGACCTGCACAGGCGCTGCGGTCTTTCGACCCGCTGGCTCGGCGGCCCGGAGGTGCGGGCCATGGAGCCGGCGCTGCGGCCGTCGGTCGCCGCCGGCCTGTTCTGTCCGGACGACCACCAGGTCGATCCGCGGCTGGTGATGGCGGCGCTGCGCGGTGCCGCGCTGAAGAGCGGCGTGAACCTCTTCGAGCATTGTGCAGTGGAGGCGCTCGACCTCGCCGGCGGGCGGGTCTGCGGCGTCGAAACCATGGCTGGTCGCTGCCGCGCCAAAACCGTCGTGCTCGCAGCCGGCGCCTGGACCGCGGGCGGCCTGCTGCCGGCCGGGCTGGTGGTTCCGGTGCGCCCGCTCAAGGGCCAGGCGCTGGCGCTGACGGCCACTGCGGAAACGGGGACGCTCACCCATATCGTATGGACGGAGCAGGTGCACATGGCCCCCAAGGGCGACGGCCGATTGATCGTCGGGGCGACCGTGGAGGAACGCGACTTCGATTCCGCGGTCACCGCGGGCGGCCTCTACGCCCTTCTCGAAGGGGCGAGGCGCGCCTTCCCGGCGATCGAGGAAATGGCGGTCGAGGCGATCTGGACCGGGTTCCGGCCGAGCTCGATCGACGATGCGCCGATACTCGGTGCGACCGGAATCGATGGGCTCGCGATCGCCACCGGCCATCACCGCAACGGCTATCTGCTGGCGCCGGTGACAGCGCTCGCGATCGAGGCGCTGGTCACGGACGGCAAGATGCCGGCGGTGGCGCACGCCTTCGGGCTCGACCGATTTGGCGGGCCGGCCCCCCGCACCCGCGAACTGGAATATGTCGAAACTGGATTAAGTCGATGAAGCTAACGATCAACGGAACGCCGCGCGACTGCGAGGCGGCGAACCTCGCCGACCTCTGGCGCGCCGAAACCGCCGCACTCGAACTCGCGGAGCCGCGCGGCTTTGCCATCTCGCTCAACGGCGAGGTCGTGCGGCGCGCCGCCTGGACCGCGACCCCGGTGCGGGACGGCGACGCCGTCGAGATCATTCGTGCGATGTCGGGAGGATGACATGACCGCCGATCCCTTCAAGCTCGCCGGCGAGACCTTCACCTCGCGGCTCCTGCTCGGCACCGCCGGCTATCCGACCCAGCGCATCCTGGTCGATGCCGCCGCCGCCAGCGGCTGCGAGATCGTGACCGTCTCGATCCGCCGCATTTCCCTCAAGGGCCACGGCTTCGATACCGTCAGCTTGTTGTCGAAATACCGCTTCCTGCCGAACACGGCGGGCTGCGAGACCGCGCGCGACGCCATCAAGACCGCGGAGCTGGCGCGCGAGGCGCTCGACACCAATTGGGTCAAGCTCGAGGTGATCGGCGACCGCGAGACGCTCTACCCCGATGTCGCGGAGCTCTTGGAGGCAACGCGCCGCCTGGTGGACGACGGCTTCGTGGTGCTGCCCTATTGCACCGACGATCCCGTGGTGTGCCAGCGCCTGGCCGACGTCGGCGCGGCCGCAGTGATGCCCATGGGCTCGCTGATCGGCTCGGGCATGGGCGTCGCCAATCCCGCGACCCTCGAGCTGATCTGCCGGCGCTCGCCGGTGCCGGTGATCGTCGATGCCGGTATCGGCACCGCGTCGGACGCGGTGATCGCCATGGAGCTGGGCGCGTCCGCGATCCTGCTCAACACCGCGGTCGCCAAGGCCGACGATCCCGTGCGGATGGCGACGGCGATGCGGCACGCGGTCGAGGCCGGCCGCAACGCCCATCTCGCCGGGCGGATTCCGCGCCGCGGCCGTGCCGAGCCGTCGAGCCCGCAGCTCGGGCTGGTCGGTTCATGAGGCCGCTGCCGGGCCCGCTTCTCGTCATCACCGATCGCCATCAAGCCCGCCATCCCATCGAGACCATCGCCGAGGCCGTCGGCCGCGGCGGCGGGCGCTGGCTGCTGCTGCGCGACAGGGATCTCGCGCCCACCGAGCGACGGGATCTCGCCGTGCGGCTGACGCGGATCGCGTCGGAGCACGGCATTGCGCTGTCGGTCAGCACCGACGTCGAGCTCGCCGCCGCGGTCGGCGCCGCCGGGATCCATCTCCAGGCCGCCGCTGCCGTCGCGCCGGCGCGGCAACGCCTCGGCAGCACCGCCGTCATAGGAGTGTCCGCCCATGCCCTCGCAGATGTCGCGGCCGCGGCCGCGGCCGATGCGGACTATGTGACGCTGAGCCCGATCTTCCTCACCAGCAGCAAGCCCGGCTATGGCCCGGCCCTCGGCGTTGCCGCTCTGCGCGCTGCCGCGGCGTACGATATCGCGGTATTGGCGCTGGGCGGCGTGACGGCCGACACCGCCGGCGGCTGCCTCGCCGCAGGCGCCCAAGGCATTGCGGTGATGGGCGAGGTCATGCGCGCGGACGATCCCGGCGTCGTCGTCGACGCTCTCATGCGTGCCTGCGAAAGTGCGGCACCATGACGGAGGCAGGCGGGAGGATTGGCTGGCGCTTTTTCGCTTCGGCACGCTATAGTCACCTCTGAAAGCGTCTATCCGCATGCCGCGCGAAGTGAATTCGCCCGGAAATAAGAAACAGCCGATCAAGCCTGAGAAAATCGGCCACGACATCCCTGTTATCCGGAGGAGGACAAACATGATCAGCCATCATCTGCGCGCCGGTGCATTGCTCTTTGCGGTCTCGCTCGCCGCGGCCGCGCCCGCGCATGCCCAGGGCAAGTGGCGCGCCGGCGCACCGATCCCGCAAGGCGCCAACGAAGTCCTTGGCGGGGCGATCGACGGGCAGATGTTCGTCTATGGCGGTCGGATTCCGCGAACAAGCCGATGGGCATCTTCTACCGCTACGACCCTGCCAAGAACGAATGGTCGAGCCTGCCGTCGAACCCGGTGCCGGTGCACCATGGCGCCGCCGCCACCGTCGGCCGCAAGTTCTACGTGTTCGGCGGATTCCGCCTGCCCGACACCGGCAAGCTCGGCCTGGTACCCGGAAAACAAGGCCTGGGTGTTCGACCTCGACACCCAGAAATGGTCGGCCCTGCCGAACATGCCGACCGCCCGAGGCGCGCTCGCCGCGGTCGCGGTCGGCAAGAAGATCTACGTGGTCGGCGGCGCCAGCATTCCCACCGGCACGCAAATGCCCGACGGGCTCTTCGGCGGCGGCCCGGTCGAACTGCTCGGCACCACGAGGTGTTCGACACCGACACCAACACCTGGTCGAGCGCTCGCGCCGATGCCGACGCCGCGCAATCATCACAGCGTCGCCTATGCGGACGGGAAGATCTATGCCATCGGCGGCCGGGTCGGCTCGTGCTTTTCCGCCGGATGGTCCTCGAACATCTGGATGAACGACGCCTATGACATCGCCACCAACACCTGGACGCCCCGCGCCCCGATGCCGACCGCGCGCTCGGGCACCGGCATCGCCGTGGTGGACGGCAAGATCCATGTGCTCGGCGGCGAAGGCTGGATCGAGGATTTCGGCGGCGTGTTCCGCGCCCACGAGGTCTATGATCCCAAGACCAACACCTGGGCGCGCTACCCGCGCATGATCACGCCGCGGCACGGCTTTGCGGCGGCCGAGCATCGGCAAGTCCATCTACGCGGTCTCCGGTGTCAACAATGCCGGCGGCGCCGGCACCCTGTCGGTGGTCCCGGTCAACGAGATCTTCGAGCAGTAGACCGCATCGCCATGCGTCGGACCTGCATCCTCGCGCTCGCTCTCGCCGCGGCCGTGCCGGCCGCGGCGCCGCCGGCTGCGGCCCAGGACGTGCAGGGCATCGAGCTCTGCACCCGCGAAACCCGGATGGACCGGCGCACCGGCTGCCTGCAGAGCAATATCGAGTACCTGCAGCAGTTGATCGCCAAGAATGCGCTCGACGCCCAGCAGAAGCTCGCCGCCGCCAATCGTGAAATCGCCGCGCAGAAGGATGCCGCCGCCGCGGCCGCCAGGGAGATCACGACGCTTCGGGATGCGCTCGCCGAACTGAAGGCGCGCATGGATCAGACGCAGCGGAGGCCCGAGCTGACGCCGGCCGCCGCCGCGGCCACCAAGGAGATCGCCGCGCTTCGCGACGCGCTGGCCGAGCTGAAGGCGCGCATGGATCAGACGCAGAAGGCCAAGCCGGAGCCGGCGCCGGCGAAACCGGGTTCGAAGTGAAAACGCGACCCTGTTCATGTCATTGCCCGGCTTGACCGGGCAATCCAGTACTCACGGCCGCTGTTTACTGGATCGCCTGGTCAAGCCGGGCGATGACAGCGGAGTTTGTGGGGAATATCAGCCCGAACGAAAAGCTACTTTACCAGAATGAAATAGTGCCATTCGGCCGCGCTGCCGTCGGGAAACATCAGGAAGACGTCTGCCCCGTCATCGCCGAGGTATCCGTCTTCGGCTTTGTAGACGACGTTGAGGCCGGCCGTTTTCTTGTCGTTGCACGACGACAATCGATTGGTGGCGAGGAAGTTGGGGAAGGAATTGGCGTCGACGAAGGTCAAGGCACCGTGCGCTGGCGGCCTGGTGATGCGGGCGACGATCGGTCCGCGCGAAGCGCAATCGGGATACAGCGACGCGACGAAATTCACCGTTCGCCCTTCGCCAGCGGGGACGAAGCGGCTGATATTGACAGGCTTCGGCATGGTGATGGCATCGGCCGCTCCCTCCTGGGCCACCGACGGTGGGGCGCAGAGGAACGAAAACAACAGCATCGAACAAAGTTGGCGCATGGTGTCCCTCATAGGTGTTTGGTCACTCCGGGCGCACGGCCGCCGGAGCGCCTGATTTCCTCCTCATTGGTGATGGGGCGGTCGTGTTTGGTTCACCGCATCCGTCGCTCACCTCGCGCGCGGCAACGCTATGCGGCGTCGTGAAAAATTATCCCGACGGTGTGCCGGCGCCCCTCTCGAACCTTGCTGACCCCATGGCGAAGCACGACGCGATAATCGCCGCGCGTGCCCTTGTGGGGACGACGGTTGACCGCGAACACGACAACGTCGCCCTTGCTCAGCGGCACGACCGCTGCCCGACTTTGCATTCGCGGCCGTTGCTCGGTCAGCACAAACTCGCCGCCCTGAAAGTCCTCGCCAGGCTTCGAAAGAAGCGCCGTCAGCTGTAACGGGAACACATGCTCCCCATAGAGGTCCTGGTGCAGACAGTTGTAGTCGCCCGGTCCGTATTGCAGCAGAAGGGGAGTCGGCCTCTTCTGGCCGGCGGCATGGCAGCGTTCGAGAAATTCGGCGTGCGTCTTGGGGAAGCGCACATCGATGCCCATGCGCTCGTTCCACTGATTGGCGATCGGAGCAAGCTGCGGATAGATCGTGGTGCGCAAGTCCTGAATCAGTGGCGGCAGAGGATAGGCGAAATAGCGGTATTCGCCTTGCCCGAAACCGTGCCGTCCCATTATGACGCGGCTGCGGAAGGCTTCGTCGCCGCTCGCATACATGCCGGCGATCGCGTCGCATTCCGAGCCGGCCAGGAGCGCTGGAATAGCCGCCCAGCCCTGTGAATTGAGATCGGTCGCGACCGCTGCCCAATCGACCGCGCCGATCCGTCGGGTGACAGGCACGGTCAAGCGGCAGCCTCCGCCCGGAGCAGCTTCCGCTTGCGCTCGACGCCCCAGGCATAGCCCGAGAGCGAACCGTCGCTGCGCACGACCCGATGACAGGGAATCGCGACGGCAAGGTTGTTCGCCGCGCAGGCGGAGGCGACCGCCCGCACCGCCTTGGGCAGGCCGATCCGGGCGGCAATGTCGGCGTAGGACGCGGTCTTGCCGGCAGGTATTTCCTGCAATGCCTTCCAGACGCGCCGCTGGAAGGCCGTTCCCCGGATGTCGAGGGGCAGATCGACACCGAGAGCCGGCGCTTCCACCAGGCCGACCACCCGCGCGACAAGGGCCTCATACTCCCTGTCGGCTCCGACCAGGCGCGCTTTCGGAAAGCGGTCCTGCAGATCTCGCGCGAGCTTGTCGGGATCGTCGGCGATGAAGATCGCCACGACACCCTTTTCACTCGATGCAACGAGAATCGCGCCGAGTGAGGATTGACCGATGGCAAAGCGTATCTCTTCGTCCGCTCCGCCCTGACGATAACGCGTTGGCGTCATGCCGAGCATTTCGGTGCTCTTCTCGTAGAACCGCCCGCTGGAATTGAAGCCGGCATCGTAGATTGCCTCTGTCACCGTATGTCGTTTCGTCAGCTCCTCGCGAACGCGCGATGCCCGGTGAGCGACGGCGTAGTCCTTGGGCGTGAGGCCCGTCGTCGCTTTGAACAGACGATGGAAGTAGCCGGCGCTCAGTCCCACCGCGTCGGCCAGCTTTTCAAGCGGAAGCGTCTCTTCACTCTGCTCGATCAGGCGACAGGCCTTCTCGACCAGAATTGCGTTCTCGGCGTCCAGCGAGGCTCCGTCCGGATTGCATCGCTTGCAGGCCCGAAAGCCCGCCGCCTTCGCCGCTTCCAGCGTGTCATGGAAAGCGACGTTCTTCGGATTTGCGCCTCTGGAAGGGCAGGACGGACGACAATAGACGCCCGTGGTCGCCACCGAATACCAGAACTCGCCATCGGCGGATTGGTCGCGCGCGACAACGCGGGCCCATCGCGGGTCGTTTACCGTTGCTGATGCCGCATCGACCTTTTGACGCTCTGATGTCGCGATCATAACCAAATCTCCGAATTGCCGATCTTCGCCCGACTATGGGCGATCCACTATGGGTCATCCGCTCTCACCCGACACTCCGGCTCTTGCTTTCAAATCCGAATTTCCCGCCAGCCAAGACGACTTTCAAAGGCAAGAGCCCGCAGGCAGCAAATGCCTGATTTTTCAGGGATTAACGTGACCGCCGCAGGCTTGCCGGCGACGGTCAGGTCGTTACCTTGCCCGAATCAGGCCGAGCTGCGTAAGGGCGGTCACGCCATCGTCGAGACCGACCTCCGAAACGATCCTCCCGCCTTCAAGTCTGAGAACGGTCGTTCCAGTGAATCGCATCTTGCGGCCCGTTGCCGCCGGAAGCGACCCGATTAGGAAGTCGCCGAAGGCAGGACCGGTATGCGTTCCGCCGCCCTCCCAACGACCGACGACGTAATCGCCTTCGGCGATCAGGTCGGCTGCACCCCAGAAATTGAGGTCCGGGAACGCCGCGCGGAAATCGGCCATGAAGGCCTTGATGTCGTCGCGACCGCGGCGCGGCTCGTGCAACGAATATTGCAAGAGCATGTCGGGCGCCGCCAGTTCATCGACGATTCCCAGGTTGCACTTCTCGCCCCAGAAGTCCGTGAACCAACGGCCGACGATGGCCTTGTTATCGCTCTCTTTGGACATGATCGATCACTTCCGTTTTTCTGACTATGGAAAGCGGCCGCCTCTTCGTGAGGTCGAGCCTGATCGACGAGTAGTCCGCGCGAGCGTGCAAATAACTCCGGTTCTTGTCGTGGTATCGAACGACGGGCGTTCTGCGTATTCACCGCACCCGCCAGCTCTTGTCGATATAGCGCTCGCCGCCCACCTCGCTCACTTCGATCGCGGCGCGGTAGGTGCCGTCGGGCGTCGCCGTGAAATGGGTCGTGGTGCGCACCGGGATCTGTTCGGGATCGGGGCCGTCGGCCAGCGCCTCGAGGATTGCGCGGCCGTCGAACCGCGGCAGCGCGGGATCGCGGTCGAGCCCGAGCAGCGCGAGGAGCGTCGGCGTCACGTCCACGTTGCTCACAGGCGTGCGCACGGTGGCGCCGTGCTTGAAGTCGGCGCCCCAGGCGATGAAGGTATTGCGCACGGTCCACGGGCTCATGCTGCCGTGATTGCCGCTGTTGCCCTTGAGCGGCCCGGTGGTGCCTCCGGTGTAGGTCATATCGGTACCGGGCACGCCGAACGGGCTCACCGCCGAGCTCCAGGGGAAAGTCACGACGATGTCCGGGCCGCGCTCGGTGTGGGCGAGGTGGATCAATTCGAGGGAGAATGTGCCGGGCTCGACGCCTTCGATCGGCGTATCTGCGGCGCCTGGACGCCCTGCGGTGAACAGCACGCCGGCCCAATCCTGGGCGCGCAGGAATTCCGTCACCCGGTGGATCAGCGCGGCGTCGCGATCCCGGACGTGAAGGAGCAGCGTTTGGCCGCTCGACGCGATCACGACGTCGTCGGAATCCGGGCCCGCCTTGAGGCCGGCCTTGATCAGCTCGGCGGTGACGTTGACGCCGAAGCCCGAGTGGCTGAATCCGTGATCGGACACCGCGATGATGTTGGTCTGGTCCGCCAGCCCGAGCGCTTCGAGCTTGCGCAGCAGCAGCCCGACCTCGGCGTCGTCGGCGCGGATGCTCGCACGGGACGGCGGCGAGCCCGGGCCGGTGGCGTGCTGGATATGGTCGGGCTCGGTCATCCAGTTGATGACCACGTCGGGCTTGAGGTCGGGCAGCACGTAGTCGCGCAGCACGCGCTGGGTCCAGGCGACGGAAAAGTCCTGCGGCTCGCTGGCGCCGCCGCGGGTCGGCGGCGGCCCGAAGCGCCGCAGCACTTCGTCGCTGACGGCCTGGGGCAGGGCGACGCCCGGCTCCCAATAGCCGTCGATCAAGACGCCGATCCCCCGCGGTGCACGGGGATTGGTGAGGAGCGCCGAGCCAGTCGAGCCCGACGACACCGCGGCGAGCTTCTTGCCGTGTTCCTGGAGAATTTCGCCGAGGCTCCTGGTGAGCACCATGCCGCCGCCGGTCACCTCGTCGAGGCGGAGCAGCTTCCTGTGGTCGTCGTTGACGAAGGCGTGCCGGGGATCGAAGGCGCGCACATAGATGCTGTTGCCGACCATGCCGTTATGGCCCGGCCAGGTGCCGGTCGCGATCGCGGTCGCGTTGACCCTGGTGACGGTCGGAAACACCGAATGGCTGTTGAGGAAGTCGACGCCCTCGCGGCGCAGCTTCCACAGGTTCGGCGTCTCTTCCGCGGTGATGGCGTCCGGGCGCAGGCCGTCGAGCACGAGGACGATGTTGAGGGTGGCGCGGCCTGCGTCGGCTGGAAGCGTGGTGGCGATAACCGCAAACGTGGACGCGAGGGACGAGAGTCGCACGAAAGATCAAACCGCGCATGGCCGTTCTCCGAGGCAGGGCATCAGATGCAGGGGCCGTTTCCGCAGGAGGCGTTTGCGATCGTGCAAGGCCGAGCCTGCGCTACTGGCTTTATGCAATCGGGCACGTTAAGTTCGCCCGATGATGAAAGCATGTCGATTGAACGCTTCCCCGAGAATTCTCGCAATGGCTCTGCTCGGCGCCACGGCGGGCTCGCCGGCCATGGCGGACGGCATTTCGCCGGGCTTGTGGCAGGTCACCGAGACCGTTGTCATGAACGGCAACGCGTCGACGCCCCAGGTCAGGACGCGGTGCCTGTCGGCGGAACAGGCCGGCGACACCGCCGCGACCTTCAGCCCCGAATATCGCACCGTGAATTCGGACTGCGACCGCACCGAATTCGAGTCGACCGCGTCGAAGTTGAAGTGGCGCATGATGTGCAAGGGGCAACTGGACATGGATGTGTCCGGCGACTTCACCTTCGACACCCCGAAGCACTACACCGCGACGATCCAGTCCAAGGGCTCGATGGCCGGCCGGGAGTTCGTCAACACCAGCGTGGCGATCGTGGGCGAGCATTTAGGCGAGTGCCAGTGAGGCGACTTCTCCCTCTCCCCGCGTGCGGGGAGAGGTGCTTGGCTGCGGCGATGTAAATCCAACTCTAAGCCGCCTTTGCTGCCTTGACGTCTTTCACATCGGTGAAAACGATGCCCGGCGCCCGCTCGCGGGTGTAGTCGAGATAGAACTGGCTGCGTGCGAGGTAGACGGGATCGCCGTCGAGGTCTTCGGCGATGCCGGACCGGTTGGCATCGATGAAATCGTCGTACTTCTTGCGGTCGTCCGCCGAAATCCAGCGCGCGAGCTGGAACTCGCTGACGTCGAACTCCACCGGCAGTCCGTATTCGGTGGCGAGGCGGTCGCGCAGCACGTCGAGCTGCAGCGGGCCGACCACACCGATCAGCGCCGGCGAGCCGTCGCTGGGGCGGAACACCTGGACCACGCCTTCCTCCGCCATTTCCTGCAGTGCCTGCTTTAGCTTCTTCGCCTTCATGGCGTCGGTGAGCCGGACCCGGCGCAGGATTTCCGGCGCGAAGCTCGGCACGCCGACGAAATTGAGGGTCTCGCCCTCAGTCAGCGTATCCCCGATGCGCAGATTGCCGTGGTTGGGAATGCCGACGACGTCGCCGGCATAGGCCTCGTCGGCGATGGCGCGGTCCTGGGCGAAGAAGAAGTGCGGGGCGTGCAGGCCGATCGCCTTGCCGGTGCGCACGTGCCTGGCTTTCATGCCGCGGACAAGCTTGCCGGAGCACAGGCGGGCGAAGGCGATGCGGTCGCGGTGGTTGGGATCCATGTTGGCCTGGATCTTGAACACGAAGGCGGTCATGTGCGGCTCTTGGGCGGCGACGCGGCGGACGTCGGCTGCCTGGTCACGCGGCGGCGGCGCATAGGCGGCGAAGCCGTCGAGCAGGTCGCCGACGCCGAAATTCTTGAGCGCGCTGCCGAAGAACACCGGAGTCAAATGCCCCTCGCGGAAGGCCGCGAGGTCGAACGGGCGGCACGCCTGGCGCACCAGCGCGAATTCCTCCGCCAGCGCGGCGGCATCCAGATTGGGATTGAGCGCGGCCAGCGCCGCGACGTCCATCTGCTGCGGCGTGCCGCGATTGGTCCCGTCCATCAGGCGCACCGCCCCGGTGGCGACATCGAGGGTGCCGACGAAGTCGCGGCCGCGGCCGATCGGCCAGGTCATCGGCGTGGTGTCGAGGGCGAGCGTCTTCTCGATCTCGTCGAGGAGGTCGAAGGGATCGCGGCTCTCGCGGTCCATCTTGTTGATGAAAGTGATGATGGGGATGTCGCGCAGCCGACACACCTCGAACAGCTTGCGGGTGCGCGCCTCGATGCCCTTGGCCGCGTCGATCACCATCACTGCGGAATCGACCGCCGTCAGGGTGCGGTAAGTATCCTCGGAAAAGTCCTCGTGGCCCGGCGTGTCCAGGAGGTTGAACACGACGCCGTCGTATTCGAACGTCATCACCGAGGTCACGACCGAGATGCCGCGCTCGCGCTCGATCTTCATCCAGTCGGAACGGGTATTGCGCCGCTCGCCCTTGGCCTTGACCTGGCCGGCGAGGTTGATCGCGCCGCCGAACAGCAGGAGCTTTTCGGTGAGCGTCGTCTTCCCGGCGTCGGGATGGGAGATGATGGCGAAGGTGCGCCGACGCTCGACTTCCGCCGCAAGCGGTGAGCGGGGCTCGGCCGCGATGGCGCCAACAGGTTTGTTCATGGTGTGGCCGGATGTATGGGATCGAAGGCGTGAAATCAAGGCTGGGCCGTCGAACCGGCTTTCACCGTGTGGAGATCGGGAGGACGCGGGCGTGGAGGTCGGCGGCACCTACGCGAGCGGGCAACAAGTTCGGGTGCGGGAGGAACGGGAGGAAGTAGCGCGAATTTTCGCGGCTCAAATCACGATGAGATGATGCGGCTTGGCCCCTCGCACCGCTGCAATCGGAATCGCCCGGTCGAACGTCACGAGCCGCCCACCATGTTCCACCGCGAGCGCAAGGAGGTAAATGTCGGTGAGCTGATTCGGGCCGAGGACATGCACGTGGTTGATTCGCTGCTTGTCGATCAGTGAAATATCATCCGGCCAGAACTTATGGTCATCGCTTTCGGTTGCTTCACACAGAAATCGGAAGGCTTCCGAGAGGGGAACGGGAGCATTGTAGCGCGGCTGAGATAGGATTCGCAGAAAGCCGTTTTGCGTGAGCGGGCAAGAGGCCCACCCGTGCGCGCTGTTTCGTTTCCACCAATCATGCGCCTTGAAGTAATGCATGTGGTGCTCATCGAGCATTGAAATAAGTACGTTCAGATCGAGCAGGGCGCGCACGCGTCACGGTTCTTCTTCGGCCAGCCGATCTATGTGCTCGGGCGTCACCACGCCACCGCCACGTTTCGGAATGACTGGAAAGCCGTCACGATACCTTAGCTTTTCGGACGAAGGCTCGGTGAGCGCCTTCCGAACAAGGTCGGAAATTACCTTTCCAGCTGTCGTTTTTTGCCCCGAAGCCAGCTCCTTGGCCGCGGCAAGAACGTCATCATCGATATCCAGGGTGGTGCGCATGCATCAGATGCTAATGCATCAGATGCGGAGATGCAAGGGCTATACTGAGCGTCGTCACACCGGCAGATTATCGTGCTTCTTCGCCGGCATCTCCACCTTCTTCCCCCGCAGCATCCCCAGCGCGCGCGCCAGCCGCCGTCTTGTGGCGCGCGGCATGATCACCTCGTCGATATAGCCGCGCTCGGCGGCGACGAACGGCGACAGGAACCGGTCCTCGTATTCCCGGGTACGCGCGGCGATCTTCTCGGCGTCGCCGATGTCGGCGCGGAAGATGATCTCGACGGCGCCCTTGGCGCCCATCACCGCGATCTGGGCGGTCGGCCAGGCATAGTTCACGTCGGCGCCCACATGCTTGGAGGCCATCACGTCATAGGCGCCGCCGAACGCCTTGCGGGTGATCACGGTGACGAGCGGCACCGTGCACTGGCTGTAGGCGAACAACAGCTTCGCCCCGTGCTTGATCAGGCCGCCATATTCCTGCGCGGTGCCGGGCAGGAAGCCGGGCACGTCGACGAAGGTCACGATCGGGATGTCGAAGGCGTCGCAGAACCGCACGAACCGCGCCGCCTTGCGGCTGGCGTCGGAATCGAGCACGCCCGCCAGTACCATCGGCTGGTTGGCGACGAAGCCGACGGTGCGGCCGGACAGCCGGCCGAAGCCGGTGACCATGTTGCGCGCGAACGCCGCGCTGATCTCGAAGAAATCGGCCTCGTCCACGACCTTGAGGATCAATTCCTTGATGTCGTAGGGCTTGTTGGGATTCTCCGGCACCAGCGTGTCGAGCGAGGGGTCCTCGCGCTCGATGTCGTCGAACGACGGCCATTCCGGTGCGCCCACTCCGGCGTTCGACGGCAGGAAGTCGATCAGCCGGCGCATCTGCAAGAGGCACTCGACGTCGTTTTCATAGGCGCCGTCGGCGACCGATGACTTGGTGGTGTGGACGGAGGCGCCGCCCAACTCCTCCGCCGTCACCACCTCGTTGGTGACGGTCTTCACCACGTCGGGCCCGGTGACGAACATGTAGCTCGTGTCCTTCACCATGAAGATGAAGTCGGTCATGGCCGGCGAATAGACATCGCCGCCGGCGCACGGCCCCATGATCACGGAAATCTGCGGAATCACCCCGGACGCGATCACGTTGCGCTTGAACACTTCGCCGTAACCGCCCAGCGCGGCGACGCCTTCCTGGATGCGCGCGCCGCCGGCATCGAACAGGCCGATGATCGGCGCCCGCGCCTTCATGGCCATGTCCTGGATCTTGATGATCTTCTGGGCGTGGGTCTCCGACAGCGAGCCGCCGAACACGGTGAAGTCCTTGGCGAAGGCGAACACGGTCCGCCCGTTCACGGTGCCCCATCCCGTGACGACGCCGTCGCCGGAGATCTTGGACTTGTCCATGCCGAAATCGGTGGCGCGGTGCTCGACGAACATGTCGAATTCTTCGAACGAGCCCTTGTCCATCAAAAGCTCGAGCCGCTCGCGCGCGGTGAGCTTGCCGCGCTTGTGCTGGGCGTCGATGCGCGCCTGGCCGCCGCCGATCCGCGCGCTGGCGCGACGGGTTTCGAGCTTTTCCCTGATGTCTTTCATGATGTTCGCTCCGCCCGGCCACTCCGCCATAGCATGACGCCGCACGCCGCGGAACCGCCGCGCGAAGTCCCGTGTCTAACCTTTTGGTAGAACTGGAGCGTGATCCCGAAAAGTTGCAGACTTTTCGGACAAGATCATGCTCAGGACGAAAGCGCTCTACGCGCGCGCCGGCGTGTCGGCGGTGAATCGCTGATTGAGCTTCCACGCGACCGTGGCAAAAACGAGCATCAGGAGGCCGCCCGCGACCACTGACAGCGGGTCTGCGCCCAGCCGCTCGAACCACTGTGTGTAGAAGTGGATGGCGGCGAACACCGCTACCACATTCACCACCCAACGCCGGTTCGCCTTGACTGCCCAGGTGCCGGTTGCCAGGAGCGCCACCGCCCATCCGACGATGAATACCATCGGCGGCACGATCACGGATCGTTCGGCGGCGGCGGCAGGCGCCGGGATCGAGATGCAGGAGCGCCCGCGGCAGCGCCAGGCTGTCGCCCCACAGCGAGCCCACCCAGAAGCCGAAATTGACCAGGAAGACCGAAACCCGCGCCGCCATCAGGGCGAGGGGCTCGTAGGCGCTGCCGACCCGATGCGAGGCCAGATAGGTCGGCGAGCGCCAGCGCGCCGAACAGGACGATGGTCACGGTGGGCTCGGTGATCGTGAGCTCGTAGCTCGCATGCCAATAGGACCGGTGCTGGCGCCGATGCAGGCGGCGAGCCCGAGCACGGCGAGGCCGATGAGGAGGCTCGACCGGCCCGCTATGCCGCAGGCGGTCGAGCACCAGCGTCCCCAGCAGCAGGGAGCCCAGATTGCCTTCGCCGAGCACGACGATGCCGCCGGCGACCATGAGCGCCCCGACCAGGGTGAAGATCGTCGCCAGCACGCTCCATTGCCGGGCGGCGGAATAGGTGATGCCAAGCCCGGCGGCGAGAATGACGGCGCCCAACACAATCACGGCGATCGCGTTCATGAGCAGCGCCAGCACGCCGGCGCTCACCGCGATGACGCCGAGCCCGATCAGGATGTTGATGGCGAGCGAGCCGGTTTCGCGGGCGGCGAACCCCAGCAGCCTGTCATGCTCTTCCCGGGTGATCTTGCCGTCCTGCAGCAGGCGGGTGAGGTCGAGCACGACTTTCATGGCGGCCCCGTTTGTGCCTTGATCCGCCGCTGGGCGAGCGGCGGCCGATCGCGCGGCGTCATGGCAATTCTATCTGAGCTTCGGGAGCATTCGCGAGCGCTCGGCTCCGCTCGGGCATCCAGGA
This sequence comes from uncultured Alphaproteobacteria bacterium, assembly GCA_963791375.1. Taxonomy (GTDB): domain Bacteria; phylum Pseudomonadota; class Alphaproteobacteria; order Rhizobiales; family Xanthobacteraceae; genus JAJPKK01. Next base: position 278,169 of record CAWBSI010000023.1, on the reverse strand, counting down.
CCGCGCCCCGAGTCGTGCCTACTTCCGCGACGTCCCCCAATACCCTCGCCGCCGCCTGCATCTCCGCGAAGCGGAAGGCGCGGCGCTCGAGCGCGAGCGCATCCTCGCCCCAGAACTCCGCGTTCCAGTCCTCGTCCACATGGGCGGCCGCCCAGGCGGCATCGCAACCGATGGCGCCGTGGGCGAGGGCGAGCGCGAGCAGCGCCGATCCCGTCAGCGTCGTCACGGCGTGGACGGCGCCCAGCCGCCAGGGTTCCCGCGGGATCGCCGCGCGCGCCGCGGCAAGGGCCGATTGCGGCTCCAGCAGGGGCATCACGCCGACGCCGGTGAGGAAGCGCGCGCCGAGCGCGTGGTCCGCCCATTCGAGGACGGGGTCCCAATGCTCCTTCTGGCGCGCGACCAGGCGCTCGGGGCCCTCGGCGCGGTAGAACAAGAGGTCGGAGCCGAGATATTTTTCGACCTCGGCGGCGACGGCGTCCGGCGTTGCGGCAACTCCGTCGATGATGGTGTTGGCAAGCCGGGTCAGCGGCATTCGGGCGGGCTCGATGAACTCTCCCTGCGCGTCCCACTCCGCGGCCGCGACTTCGGCCAGTGCGCGATTCGGAAAGGCGAGGGGATGCCGCGCCGGGGTCCGGATCGGACGGCCGTCGAGGGCGATTTCGAACCCGGCCGGGCTCTCGAGCACACCTGCGGCGGTGTAGAAGCGTCGTCGCAGCGCGCGCATGTTGCGGCGCGCAGATTCAGTCGGATCGAGCGGCTGTTCGGAAGCGATGGACTCGAAGATGTCGCGCATGGGATTGGCTTGCCTGGCGCAGGAGCCCGGAACGTCTGCAGCCTTCCGTATCATGCTGTAGCACCTGTGGAACGGGTGTTATATGGGGCGTCCGCCGCCTCTGGTTAAGCGGAGGCGGGACCGAACAGAAGCCATGGTGACCCAGCGGTCGTTTGGCCCCGGAATCGGCCGATATCGCGGTGCAAAAACATTTACCACTGCATGTTAATTTCGCATCCCAACCCTTCACCACAATTCCGCCATGCCTGTTGCGGCAGTAGCCTTCATCGTCTATGCGGAATAGGATGAAAGCGGATCGGCTGAGGTAGAAAACCGACCGGAGGGAACGGCTTTGCTTCCGCTGCCGGGCGAAGCGTGGCCTGCGTGTTTGCAGCACGAGGAGTGAATGGAACCCACCAACATTGCGGCCCCGGACTATTTCCACAAGGTCGTTGATTGCCAGTGGGCCTGTCCGGCGCATACCCCCGTTCCGGAATACATCCGATTGATCGCAGCAGGGCGTTACAGCGACGCCTACATGATCAATTGGAAGTCCAACGTATTCCCCGGCATTCTCGGCCGCACCTGCGACCGGCCGTGCGAGCCCGCCTGCCGGCGCGGCCGCGTCGAGAACGAGCCGGTGGCGATCTGCCGGCTCAAGCGCGTCGCCGCGGACTACAAGGGCGACATCAAGGCGCGCCTGCCGCGCCCGGCCCAGCACAAGAACGGCAAGCGGATCGCGCTGGTGGGCGGCGGCCCCGCCTCGCTCACCGTCGCGCGCGATCTCGCGCCGCTCGGCTACGACTGCGTCGTGTTCGATGCCGACCCCAAGGCGGGCGGCATGATCCGCACCCAGATTCCGCGCTTCCGCCTGCCGGAATCGGTGATCGACGAGGAATGCGACTACATCCTCGATCTCGGCGTCGATTTCCGCCCCGGCCAGCGCATCGACAGCCTCAAGGCGCTCCTGGCCGAAGGCTGGGACGCGATCTTCGTCGGCTCCGGCGCCCCGCGCGGCCGCGACCTCGACATCCCCGGCCGCAACGAGGCCGCCGCCAACATCCATATCGGCATCGACTGGCTCTCCAGCGTGTCGTTCGGCCACATCAACAAGATCGGCAAGCGCGTCATCGTGCTCGGCGGCGGCAACACCGCCATGGATTGCTGCCGTTCCTCGCGCCGCCTCGGCGGCGAGGAGGTCACGGTCGTGGTCCGCTCCGGCTTCGAGGAAATGAAGGCCTCGCCGTGGGAGAAGGAGGATGCCATGCACGAGGGCATCCCGATCCTCAATTTCCTGGTGCCGAAGGAATTCACCCACGACAACGGCCGCCTCACCGGCGTGGTGTTCGAGAAGGTCAAGGCCGAGTACGACGCCAAGGGGCGCCGCAAGCTCGTTCCCTCCGGCGAGCCCGACCAGCACATTCCCTGCGACGACGTGCTCGTCGCCGTCGGCCAGGAGAACTCGTTCCCCTGGATCGAGCGCGACATCGGCATCGCCTTCGACAAGTGGGACATGCCCAAGGTCGATCCCGAAGACCATGGCCTCCACCAACCCGAAGGTCTTCTTCGGCGGCGACGCCGCGTTCGGGCCGAAGAACATCATCTGGGCGGTGGCCCACGGCCACGAGGCCGCGGTGTCGATCGACAAGTTCCTCTCCGGCGAGGATGTCAACGACCGCCCGCTGCCGGCGGTCGAGGTGGTCAGCCAGAAGATGGGCATCCACGAGTGGAGCTACGACAACGACATCTCCGCCGACCGCCGCTTCCGCGTGCCGCTGCGCGACAAGGTGGTGGCGCTCGCCGACATCAAGGCGGAGGTCGAGCTCGGCTTCGACGACCGCCTCGCCTTGAAGGAGGCCCATCGCTGCCTCAACTGCGATATCCAGACGGTGTTCACGCCGTCGCTGTGCATCGAATGCGATGCCTGCGTCGACATCTGCCCGATGGACTGCATCACCTTCACGGCCGACGGCGAGGAATCCGATCTGCGCCATCGCCTCAAGGCGCCGGCCGCCAACCTGACCCAGGACATCTATGTCGCCGACGGCCTCAAGACCGGCCGCATCATGGCCAAGGACGAGGACGTCTGCCTGCATTGCGGGCTGTGCGCCGAGCGGTGCCCCACCGGCGCCTGGGACATGAAGAAATATCTCATCGAAATGACTCACGCAGGAACGACATGCCAGCACGAAGCCCAATCGGCAGCGTAAACGACTTCGTCGTCCGGTTCGCCAACGTCAACGGCTCCGGTTCGGCGAGCGCCAACGAGCTGTTCGCCCGCTCGGTGCTGCGCATGGGCGTGCCGGTGTCGGCGCGCAACATCTTCCCGTCCAACATCCAGGGCCTGCCGACCTGGTACGAGGTGCGCATCTCCGAAGCCGGCCATCTCGGCGCCCGCGGCGGCCTCGATCTCATGGTGGCGATGAACCCGCAGACCTGGGACAAGGACGTCGCCGGCATCGATCCCGGCGGCTACCTGTTCTACGATTCGACCAAGCCGATGCCGGCGTCGAAGTTCCGCGACGACATCACCGTGCTCGGCGTGCCGCTGACCGCGATCTGCAATCGCGAATACACCGATCCGCGCCAGCGCCAGCTGTTCAAGAACATCATCTATCTCGGCGCCTTGTCGGCCCTGCTCGACATCGACACCGCAGGTGATCGTCAAGCTGTTCGGCGAGCAGTTCAAGGGCAAGGAAAAGCTGATCGGCGCCAACGTGCACGCCCTTCACCTCGGCCGCGACTGGGTGACCATGAACATGGAAAACCCGTGCGGCCTCAAGGTGAGGCGATCCGACAAGGTGGGTGACCGCATCTATATCGACGGCAATGCGGCGGCGGCGCTCGGCGCCGTCTATGGCGGCGCGACGGTGTGCGCGTGGTATCCGCTGACGCCGTCGTCCTCGCTCGCCGACGCCTTCACCAGCTATTGTGCCAAGCTGCGCACCGACCCCGACGACAAGAAGAAGAAATACGCCATCATCCAGGGCGAGGACGAGATCGCCTCGATCGGCATCGTCATCGGCGCCGGCTGGAACGGCGCCCGCGCCTTCACCGCGACCTCCGGCCCCGGCATCTCGCTGATGCAGGAATTCTTCGGGCTCGGCTATTTCGCCGAGATTCCCGCCGTCATCTTCGACGTGCAGCGGGCCGGCCCTTCCACCGGCATGCCGACCCGCAACCAGCAGTCCGACGTGCTCAACTGCGCCTATGCCTCCCACGGCGACACCAAGCACGTGGTGCTGTTCCCGGAGAATCCCGGCGAGACCTTCGAGTTCGCGGCCCAGGCCTTCGACCTCGCCGACCGGCTGCAGACGCCGGTGTTCGTGCTGCTCGATCTCGAGATCGGCATGAACCAGCACTTGTGCGCGCCGCTCAAATGGGACGACAAGCGCAAGTACGACCGCGGCAAGGTGATGACCGCGGCCGACCTCGACGCCGGCAAGGATTTCGGCCGCTATCTCGATGTCGATGGTGACGGGATTCCGTTCCGCACCCTGCCGGGCGTCCACCCGACCAAGGGCGCCTACTTCACCCGCGGCACCTCGCGCGACCGCTACGCCCGCTACACCGAGGATGGCGGTGCCTATGTCGACAATATGCAGCGCCTGCTGCGCAAGTTCGAGACCGCCAAGGGTCTCGTGCCGCGCCCGGTCCGCCGCAACGCCGAGAAGCCGACCAAGTACGGCGTCATCTATTACGGCTCCACCGCGCCGGCGATGGACGAGGCGATCGAGATGCTGCAAGGCCGCGGCAACCGCGTCGACATGCTGCGGGTGCGGGCGTTCCCGTTCCACCAGGACGTCACCGAGTTCATCGTCGAGCACGACTTCGTGTTCCTGGTCGAGCAGAACCGCGACGCCCAGTTGCGCTCGCTGATCGTGAACGAATGCGGCATCGACCCCGTGCGCCTGGTGCCGATTCTGCACTATGACGGCACGCCGATCACCGCGCGCTACATCGCCGGCGCCATCGGCGAGCATCTCGACGCCCTCAAGGTGACCCCGCTGCGGGTGGCGCGGTCGCAGACGAAGGCGTAGGGGCCGTCGGCCACCTGCGCCACTCAGTCATCGCCGTGCTTGTCCCGGCGATCTCGATGAACAGGCACGACATTTCCAAAGCAGCGCAGTTGTCTCGCGCGTTCCGCGTTGACGATGGCGCTGTGCCCCAACAATCGAGATCACCGGGACGAGCCCGGTGATGATGGAGTCAGGGGTATTTGCCCTGCGTTTACTTCGACGCCGCGGCCGCTTTCCTCGCGTCGCTGATGGCGCGCTTGAACCCGGCCGTGTTCAGCGAGCCGGGCACCCGGAATGTCCCGATGATGAATGCCGGCGTTCCCCGAAAGCCGAAAGCCCGGGCTTGCGCATCGTTGCGGGCCAGCAGCGCATCGATTTCCTGCGCATGCGCATCGCGGTCCGCGCGTCGCTTGCGCGACATCGACGCCGGCCTTGGCGAGGAGATCGTCGACGGCGGCCTCGGTGAGCTTCGTCTTCGCCGCGATCAGGGCGTCGTGAGCGTCCTCATATTTGTTCTGGAACTTCGATGCCAGCGCCATCTTGGCGGCATACGCCGAGGCGGGGCCGAAGATCGGCCAGTCCTTGAGCACGATCCTGACCTTGCCGTCCTCCCGCGCGACCTGCGCCAGCTCCGGCGCGGTCTTCTTGCAGTAAGGACACTGGTAATCGAAATATTCGACGATGGTCAGGTCGCCCTGGGGATTTCCCAGATCCGGGATGTCGCGATCGCGCAGGACGGCTTCCCGGGAGAGGACGTCGCCGCCCGCGGCCTGCGCGCATGCCGGCGCGGACGCAGCTCCGAGTGCGACTGCGATGGCGAGTGCGAAAAGAATTTCTTTGAGTTTCATTGCTTCTCCTTTCCCTCCCCGACTTCGGGGAGGGCAGGGTGGGGTTCTTGCTTGCTTAGATCGGCCGTGCCCGTGGCCCCCACCCGACCTCGCTTGCGCTCGGCCACCCTCCCCGAAGTCGGGGAGGGAAATCATGCCTACGCGCCCGTGTCGAACTTGCACTCCGCGCCGCTGCCGTCCTTCTGCTTGATAGCGTTCGGATCGATCGTGCACAGGAGGTGCGTCACGCTCTCATGGATCGTGCCGGCGGCGCCGTCGGAGGCAACGCCGGCTTCGATCAGGGTGGCATAGAGCTCGTGGGCTTCGCGGCCCTTGAGCGTGCGATTGCTCGCGCCGAAAACGAGCGCGCAAGAGCGTTCGGTGATGTCGACGTTGCTCACCTTGCAGTCGATCGAATTCGGCGCTGACGGTGATCCTCCGGTTTGCGGGATAGCCGAAATTGGTGCGGCCGGCGAACAGGCGCGATAACGCAGCCCTGTCGAACACGCCCAGCGCCCGCGAATGGGACGCGACGACGGCGGCGAGCGCGAGCGCGCTCGGGCCGTTGATGGTCATGGACGCGGCTGCGGCCTGGTTCGCGACCAGCACAAAGACAAGCAGGGCAACCTTCTTCATGGGCGGAAATCCTCATCGGTGGGCGCGGCATAGGGCCGCCCGGAGCAGCGGACCACAAGAAGATGGAGCAAGTGCGACCGCGTCAAGTGAGCAGGCTCCAGTGTGCGTTAGCGCAAGGGCGCGGGAAATCCGAGCGCTGATGGACACGGGATGTAGTGGATTACACAATGTTCCCCGAAGAAACTGCCAATTTAGGGGTGACCGATGCTTGATAACCCGGAGAAGACCACCCAACTGCTCACCGCATTGAAAGCTGCTCTGCCCTTCGAAGTCGAGTTAACGGAGCGGCTGGTCAAACTTCTGCAAGTGCAGAATGTTGCCGCTGTAGGTCAGACACGCCGCTGCGTCACGAACGTGTCGTATGCCGGCAATGAAGGCGGCATTATGTGCCATATCGCTGCGCTGGAAAAAGGAGGAGCACTCGTCGTCTCACTCACACAAGTCCGTGTGCCGCGGTCCATGCCCTTTGCAGCGGCCGTTGCCGAGTATCAGAAACGTCGAATCAAGAAGCTGAAGCGGCAGGATCGCGCCTGAACTGAAGCCCCCCTAAATCACTTCCTGCGTCTTGTCATCCGCGTCGCCGAGCCGCCGCATGGTCGGCGACTTCGTGCCCTCGTAGAGCTTGGCGAGGCCGGCGTCGATCTTGGCGTTCTCGCGCTCGAACAGGCTGGCGCCGGCAAGGTCGCTCTCGACCAGGAATGGGCCGAAATTCTCGACGTCGAGCACCCACACCGCCTGGGCGAGGCCGAGTTCTTCCAGCCAGTAGACATGGGCGACGCGCTTGATGCCGCGGCCCAGCAGGGCGCCGGTGCCGTAGCCGACGGTGGTGAGATAGATCGCGTGGTTCGGCACGAAATGGGTGCGGTAGACCTCCGACGTCATGCCGCCCTTGCCGATGATGATGTTGCAGCCGGACAGCTTGAACCAGCCTTCCAGCCATTTGCCGAATCGGAACGAGGCGGTCGCGGTGACGGCGCCGACGGTGTAGCTGCCGTCGGCATTGACCGCGGCCGCCGGCGAGCAGTGGAAATTGACGGCGCCGAGCTCGGCCTGCGACGCCGGCATGCCGACGCCGTCCTCGATGGCGCGCTTGTAGACGCCTTCGCGCGCGGTGAAGACGCGGCCGGTGAGGTAGACGACGGTGCCGATCTCGAGCGTTGCGCAGGTCCTCGGTCGGTGGCCGGCAGCTTGAGATGCGCGGTCTTGATCGATGCCATGACTTGCTCCCTTGGCTCCCGCTCACTCCGCCGCGGTGGCGAGCGCGCCCCATTCGACGCCCTCGCGGCGCATGTAGTCGGTGAACCACATGGGGTCGGTGCGGAATGCGCTGGCGCCGCCGTCGCGCGATGCGCGCGCAGGCGCGCCGCGAGGACAGGCAGAACATGTGCACGCTCATGGGCATGCCGCCGGTGTGGCAATAGCCGACCTCGATGTGGCAATCGACCACCATGGAGCTGCCCATGAATCCCATGGCGCCCATGCCGATGTTGTTGCCGAGCTCCTTGAGCTCCATCTCGATGGCGGCGATGCGCGGGTCGGGATTGCGGTCGCCGACCACGCGCAGGCACGCCGCCTGCTTGCCCAGCACCATGCAGATGTCCTTGGAGCCGCCGAGCCCGATGCCGACGATGGCCGGCTGGCAGGCGAGCCCGCGCTTGCCGAACTGGATCAGCGTGTCGAGGTAGAACCGCTTGATGCCGTCGAGGCCGTCGGCCGGGAACAGCATGCGGTAATCGCGTGCCGAACAGCCCGCCCTTGTGCACGGTGGTCAGCTCGATCCAGTCGGCGTCGGGATGGAAGGCGTATTCGATCTCCGGCGCGCCGATGCCGCAATTGTTGTTGTGGTCGGTGCGCCACAGCGGGTGGACGCGGTTGGGGCGCAGCGGCACGTCGTGGGTGGCGTTGGCGGTGGCGCGGCGCAGCGCCGCTTCGAGCGCGACCGGGCCGCCCTCGATGCGGGCGTCGTTGCCGATCTTGACGTACCAGCGCGGCACGCCGGTGTCGCCGCACATGGCGCGGCGGTCGTCCTTCGCGGCTTCGTAGTTCTCCAGCATCGCCTGGATGACGAAGGCGGAGAGATCGCCCTTCTCGGTGTCGGCGGCGCGGCGCAGCCCGTCGAGATAATCGTCGGGAATCTCGATCGCGGCCTTCGCCATCAGGGCTTCGGCCGTGCGTTGCAGCGCTGCGATCGGGATCATCTCGTCTCTCCTCATTCCGGCCGCGCATAGCACCTTTGTGCCACGCGGATCGCAGCCTACCCTCCCCCGCAAGCGGAGCGCGCGTCGGGGCATGCAGTCGCTTTCGCCCGCTCTTCCGCTTCGGAGGCAGGCCGTGTCCGAGCAGCGTCTCGCCGGCCGCACATGGGTGAAGCGGACCGGCTCGTCGGTGATCGCAAGCTTGCCGGCGGCTTGCCGCGCCACCGTGAAACGCGACGTCGCCAAGTCGCCCGGCGCCGGGAAGTCGGCGCGGAAATGGGCGCCGCGCGAATTCTCCCGCGCCTTCGCCGCGCGGGCGATCACCTGGCTCACCTCGACCAGCGAGCGCAGGTTGAGCCAGTCGTGCCACGTCAGGTCGAAGCGGCGGTCGCCCGCGGGGACGCCGGTCGCGAGCAGCTCCGCCTCGATGTCGGCGAGCGCAGCGATGCCGCGGTCGATCCCGGCGGCATCGCGGATCACGCCGATATCGTCCCACATGGTGTCCATCAGCCGTTCGCGCAAGCGGTTGAGGTCGCCCGGCTTCTGGCCGAACGGGATGGAGCGCGCGGACGACCTCGGCGTCCAGCACATGCTCGTCCGGCGCGCGCGACGCCGGGATTGCGCGCGATCCATTTCGGCATGGTGTCGCCGGCGATGCCGCCGAACACGGTGGAATTGGCGACGCCGTTGCCGCCGAGCCGGTTGGCGCCATGCATGCCGCTGGCGTCCTCGCCGGCGACGAACAGGCCCGGCCAGCTCCGTCGCGGTGTCCGGCTCGCAGACGACGCCGCCCATGAAATAATGCGCGGTCGGCACCACCTCGACGAGGCCGCCGGCGAGATCGAAGCCGCAGTCGCGGCAGCGCTCCACCATGCCCTTGAACTCCCGCGCGACGCGCTGCGGCGCCGAGGTGGCCCATCTTGATGTAGACGCCGCCATGGGGCGAGGTGCGCCCGGCCCGCATCTCCGCATAGATGGCGCGGCTCACCACGTCGCGGGTGGCGCGCTCGAGGTCCGGTCGTAGTCGGCCATGAAGCGCCGCATCGCGCCGTCGAGCAGATGGCCGCCGGAGCCGCGCAGGCCTTCCTCCAGCACGGTGCCGGTCATGCGGGTGTCGGGGCCGGCGAGCAGGCCGGTCGGGTGGAACTGCACCATCTCCATGTCGCGCAGGGCAGGCCGGCGCGCAGCGCCATGGCGATGCCGTCCATGCTCTTGTCGCCGGAGGGCGTGTGGTAGCGGTACATGGTGGGGCCGCCGCCGGTGGCGAGCAGCACCGCGCGGGCGCGATGAAGCGCAGCGCGCCGGTGCGGATGTCGGCCATCAGCACGCCGGCGAGCGAGGCGCCGTCGGCGGCCGGGATGAGCGCAAGCGCGCGATGCTCCTCCAGGCGGCTGATCGCCGGGCCGCGCCCACACCTGCTCCATCAGCCGGTTGATGATCTCGATGCCGGTGAGGTCGCCCTTGTGCACGGTGCGGTCGAAGGTCTGGCCGGCGAACGCCTTGCCGTGCAGGCTGCCGTCGGGATTGCGGTCGAAGAAGCAGCCGATCTCGTTCTCGAGCTCGCGCACCCGCTCGACCGCGCGGGTCACCAGCGTCCAGGCGAGTTCCTGGTGCGGCAGCCATTTGCCGCCCTCGATGGTGTCCATGAAATGGCGCTCGATGGAGTTGCCCTTGTGCAGCGCCACGTTGTAGCCGCCCTGGACCATGCGGGTGCAGCCGCATTTGCCGAGCAGTCCCTTGGTCGCGATGGTCACGTCGAGGCCGGGGTCGGCGCGGTGCGCGTGCAGGGCCGCGAACAGGCCGGCGCCGCCGGAGCCGAGGATCAGGATGTCGGTCGTGGTGCGCTCGATCGCTGCACTCATCGGAGCACCACTCTTCTCCCTCTCCCTGAAAGGCGGAGGGTCGGGGAGGGGGTCGCGGGCCGCAGACGCGGCGCTTGTGGAGAGTCAGCGGACCCCCACCCCAACCCTCCCCCTGAAGAAGGGGGAGGGAGCCGACCCCAGGCGATCGAGCCACGGTGCCACTGCATCACAGCACCATGGCGAGGTAGGCGAGCGCGGCGAGCACCGCGGCCGCGCGCGGCGATGACGGCGAGGCGCTTCTGCCCGTCATGCCAGGCGAGGTTCTCCATCGCGAGGAGCCGCAGGCCGCCGAGGAGGTGCACCGCCAGCAGGAACACCAGCACGCCTTCGGCGAGCTTGACGAGGGGCGCATCGCTCCAGCGCAGGAAGCCTTCGAGCCGCGCCTCGCCGTCGATGGCGAGACCGAGCGTGAGAAAATGCAGCGGCAGGAACACCGCCAGCGCAAGGCCGGAGAGACGATGCACCAGCGCCGCGAGCCACAGCGGGTCCTTGCGGTGGTCGAGGCCGGCGGGCGGTGCGGGCGACCGGCACGGTCATGGCAGCGCCACCGCCGCGACCGCGCGCAGGCCGAGGCCGAACAGTACGAGGCCGAAGAGTGCCGCGGCGATGCCGGCGGCGCGATCCGCGAGCGGCGACCATTCGCGAGAATGTTGCGGATGCCGATCCCGGCATGGATCGATGCCGCGACCACGAACAGGGCGTAGAAGCCGCCCCAGCCGAAGCTGCCGCGCACGCGCGCCGAGAATGTCCGCCGCGGTGAGCCCGTGGCGCGTCGCGTAGAAGATCACCGCGAGATGCACGAGGACCATCGGCGCCATCAGCGCGGCGGTGGCGCGCTGCCAGATGTAGAGCGAGAGGTTCATCGCTCGATCTCGCCTGCGAGCCACGCCTGCACGGTGCGCCGCTTGAGCCCGGCGATCGACGCGGTCGGATTGAGCGCGGTCGGGCAGTGCGCCTGGCAGGACTGGTGAGTGTGGCAGGCATGGCAGCCGCCGCGCGCGGCCACCGCCTGCAGCCGCTCCGGCATCGCGCCGTCGCGGGAATCGTTGACCAGCGTCCAGGCGCGGTTGAGCGCGGCCGGGCCGAGATAGTCCGGGTTCCAGCGCACGGTGTCGCAGGCGGCGTAGCAGACACCGCAATTGATGCATTCGATCGCGGCATTGGCGGCGACGCGCATGGCGCTGTCGGGGCGGATCGGCTCGATGGGATCGTCGCGCGTCTTGGTCGGCGCGAACGCGCCCTTGGCCTCGCGCCAGCGCTCGAAGAACCGGGTCATGTCGGTGGCGAGATCCTTGATGACCGGCAGGTTCTCCAGCGGGCCGATCTCGAGCCGGCCGTCCTCGGCGACCTTCGCCACATGGGTGCGGCAGGTCCAGCGCGGCCGGCCGTTGACCGTCATGGCGCACGATCCGCACATGCCGACCCGGCAGGCAAAGCGGTAGGCAAGCGTCGGATCGAGATGGCGCTGCACATAGGTGACGACATCGAGCACGGTCTGGTTCTGCCGCTGCGGCACCGCATAGTCCTGGTAGCGCCCCTGCGCGGCACCGCGCCACAGCGATACCTTCAGTTCGGATTGCACCTCGGTTGGAACTCCTGCCATGACCTCGCTCGGCTGGGTGGGGGCGCAGATTAGGCGCGCCGCGGCGGGGAGGGAAGGGCGGGCCGCAACGTGCCACTTCGGACGTGGAGCGCTGAATCATTCCGCCGGCCGGGCCAAAGCCTTCAACGACAGTCAGCCCGCCTTTACCGCACCGTAGATGCCCCGCTCGAACCGGCGGTAGAGCGAAAGGGCGGGCCTGTCCGCAAAGGGCAGGACCTGCGTCATGAACACGGCGGCGATGCGCTTGGTCGGATCGATCCAGTAATAGGTGTTGAGGAGGCCTGCCCAGGTCAAGCTCCCGGCGCTGCGGCCGTTCGGCCCCGGCCCCAGGTTGATCATGTGGCCGAGACCCCATCGCAGGGGAACGCCCGGAAAGAAATCGACGTCGTTCGACAGCGCGGGATTCGTCGTCTTCAGAATCCCGGCTTGGATGTCGCCGATATGGTTTTGGCCCATCACGGCAACCGTCTCCGGCCGCAGGATGCGCGTACCGTCGAGGCTGCCCTCGTGCAGCAGCATCCGAATGAGGGTCAGATAGTCGGGGGCGGTCGAATAGATGCCGCCGCCGCCGCCGAAAACCGTGGGGGTGGTCTGCTTCTCCAGCGGCTGCGGCACCAGCGATCCATCCGGCTTGCGTCGATGCACGCTCGCCTGCCTTGCGCGTTGCGCGGGCGAAACGACGAAGCCCGTATCCGCCATGCCCAGCGGGCCCAGAATGTGATTGCGAAAATATACATCCAGGCGTTCGCCGCTGATCGCTTCGACGATGCGGCCGACCCAATCGATATTGGTGCCATATTGCCAGCGTGTGCCGGGATCGAACATCAGCGGCGTAGGCGGAAAGTCGGCTCGTTTGCGCGCCGATAGACGATCAATCGCCTGCCGGTAACGCAGCGCGTCGGTGTCCCAGATACGATAGGTGAACCCGGCCGTGTGGGTGAGCAGATGGCGCAGCGTGATCGCCTGTGTCGCTGGCCGCAACTGCGGCGCACCGGCGGCATCGAAGCCGGCGAGGACTTGCGGCGCAGAGAGTGCGGGGTCGATGTCGGGCACCGGCTCGTCGAGCTTGAGCTTGTCCTGCTCGACGAGCTGCATCGCGGCCACCGAGGTGATCAGCTTGATCATCGAAGCGACGCGAAAGACGGTATCCCGACTCATGGTCGGCTCCTGGCCGAGATGCCGGGAGCCGAAAACGCCCTCGTAAATGACGCCGTCGTCCGTCGCGGCCATTGCGACGATCCCTGGCACTTGCCTGGCCCGCGTTGCATCACGCAATGACGTGTCGAGTTGGGCCAAGGACGGCGCGATGGATTGCTTGATTTCTTCGCCGCGCGCGAGCGCGTCGCCGGCGGCGCCGAACAAGTCGGCGGCCGTCAACAATCCCACCGTCCTCAAAAAGTCCCGGCGGCTGCGGGTCAAGCGATCTTCGCCGCCGCCAAGCCCGACGTCGCTCACTTCTGCGTCTGCTTGAAATATCTCAAGTCAGGCGGCGCCTGGCCCTTCTTGGCGGGCATCAGAAGGCCATCGCTGCTCAGGAAATAGTTCTGGTCGGCGATCTCCACGTGGCCTTGGCCGTCGGCGCAGACGTATTCGGGCCAGGACACCCTCGGGTTCGGGCTGCGGCGATAGCTCTTGGTCACCGTCCACGGACGGGTCAAGGCATGGTCGACCACCGTGATCTCGTCATGGAGGATGTTGGGATTGGTCTTGTCGAGATAGATGCGCTCGGTGACGATGCTCTGGTTGTCGTGGTGCAGGGGGATGCCGCTGGTGTCGTAGACGCGGGGGCCCTTGAAGCCGCGGGTCTCGACTTCGAGCACGTCGTAGCGGCCGTCGCCGTCCTCGTCGATCCATTTGCCGAGCGACATTCCGCCCTGGTAGGCGGGCTCGAATTCCTCCGGCCAGCCGCGTCCGTCGGTGAAGATGCGCCGCTGCGACAGGTGGACATCGTTGGTCAGGATGTAGGTGGTGTCCGGCAGGACGACGATCTCCATGGGCTGATAGACGTTCATCATCGCCGGCATCCCCCACGCTTTGCAGCGCCAGCCCAGCGTGGTGCCGAAGCCGCCGGCCTCCTGGTCGGCGAGGTTCGCCTCGAAAATGGCCTGATACTCCGGCGTCAGCGGCGCCTGCTGGCCGCGGCCCCCTGGCTTGCTCGGGTCATAGTTGGGCTGGCCGGAGGAACCGGGAACGGGGGCCCGGGTCCACTGTCCCTTCAGGTCCGGGTACTTGGCGTCGTCGAACGCTCGCGCGCCGGCGGTCGTCATCGTCAGAGCCGCCAAAAGTGTGAAGGTTCGCGCCAAGGCGCCGGTGGCGATGCGGTCAATCATGATTGCCTCCCTCGAATTGAAATGATGCGTTGCCTCGCAGTTATTTCGGAGCTCGATTGAAGTACTTCAGATCGGGTGGCGGTTGGCCTTTCCGGGTCGGCATCAGGAGGCCCTCGGCGCTTCGCATGTAGCCCTCCTTGGCGATCTCCACATGATTGTTGTCGTCGGCGCAGACGCTCTCGCGCCACACCGGCCTTGGATCGCGGCTGCGACTGTACTTGTGGAGCACGGTCCATGGGCGGGTCAGCGCATGGTCGATGGAGGTGATCTGGTCGTACAGGAGATTTGGATCGGCCTTGTCGGCGTAAATCCGCTCCTTGATGATGGTCTGGCCGTCGGCGTGGAAGGGAATGCCGCTGGCGTCGTAAGTGCGCGGTCCCTTCAGGTTGCGGGTCTCGACCTCGAGCACGTCGTAGCGGCCGTCGCCATCCTCATCGATCCATTTGCCGATGCTATAGCCGGCAAAGGTTGGATTTTCGTCCGTCGGCCAATCGCGTCCGTCGGTGAAGATGCGGCGGGCGTCGTGGATATGCTGCGTCAGGATGTGGGTGGTGTCGGGCGTGATCACGATCTCCATGGGTTCGTAGATGTTCATGATCCGCGGCATGCCTGGCGAGAGGCAGGTATAGGTCGGGTCGATGCCCTGCTTGCCTTCGTCCTGGTCCCGCAGATTGGCCTCGAAGATCGCCTGATACTCCGGTGTCAGCGGCGCCTGCTGGCCGCGGCGCGGCTTCGACGGGTCAAAATTGCCGGGGGTGCCTTTGAAACGCGACCACTGGCCGGCCCAGTCCGGATATTTCGTCTGGTCGAATGCGAGTGCGCTTGCAAAAGTCACGCACAGCGCCGCCAACAGCGTGACGATGCGTGCGACGATGCCGATCGAGCTTCGGTACCGCATGGGCATTCTCCCTTCGCTGCAATAGGGCGCCGCTTGCAAATCCTGCAAGCGCCGGCCCGTCTACTCTCCCTTGATTCCCGCCGCTTTGATGATTGGCCACCATTTGTCGATTTCGGCCTTGTGGAAAGCGCGTAGCGCTTCCGGCGTCTGCCGGTCCCGCGGCATGATCTCCTGGCCGAGATCGGTCAGGCGCTTGCGTGTCAGCGGGTCGGCAAGCGCGGCCACCACGGCGGCGTTGAGCTTGGCGATGACCTCCTTCGGCGTGCCCTTGGGGGCCCATAGCGCATGCCAGACCGAAAAGTAGAAGCCCGGCAATCCCGCTTCGTCCACGGTCGGGATTTCCGGCGCGGCCGCCAGGCGTTCCTTGGCCATGATCGCATAGGCCTTGATCCGCCCCTCGCGTACCTGGGGAAGCGAATTGGTGGGGCTGTCGAACATCATGTCGATCTGACCCGCCACCAGATCCTGCATCGCCGGGCCGGAGCCGCGATAGGGCACGAACTGGAAGCGGACGCCGGTGGCGTTCTGGAAGAAGATGGCGCCGACCTGCGGCGGGCTGCCGACGCCGCCGGTCCCAACGGAAGCCTGGCCGGGATTGGCCTTGAGCCACGCGATCAGGCTTTTGAGGTCGGGTTGCGGCATCCCGCCGCGGGCGACGATGCCATAGGGAATGTCGGTGATGAGCGCGATCGGCTCGAAATCGCCGAAGATATCGAAGGGAAGCGCGTAGATCGCGCCGGTCACCACATGGGAGCCCCACTGTCCCATGCTGATGGTGTAGCCGTCCGGCGCCGCGCGAACGACGCGGGCGGCGCCGAGGCTGCCGGCGGCGCCGGTCACGGTTTCGACGACGACGGCCTGCCCCAGCGAGGCGCGCATGCCCTCCGCCATGATGCGGGCGATGGTGTCCGTCGGACCTCCCGCGGCATAGGGACCGATCATGGTGATCGGACGGGTGGGGTAGGTCTGGGCGTCGGCGCCGGCGATACTGAGGGCGGCGAACGCGCAGGCAGCGACCAAGTCGATTGATTTCATAATGTCTCCGTCACTCCGGCTTGGCGCCGGACAGTTTGACCAGCTTGGCCCACTTGTCGGTTTCCTGCGCCATGAAGGCGGCGAACTCGGCCGAGCCGAGGGGGCGCGGCGTTGTCGCGAGCTCGGCGAGGCGCGTCCGGATCGTCGGATCGGCGACGCCCGCAACGATCTCGCGGCTCAGCCTGTCAACGATCTCCGGCGGCGTGCCCCTGAGCACGGCAACTCCGTTCCAGGCGTCCGCCCGATATCCAGGAACCGTTTCGCCGACGGTGGGAATATCCGGCACCAGCGCGGACCGGTCCTTCCCGGTCAGTCCGAGCCCGCGCAGCGCCCCCGACCTGATGTGCGGGAGCGATGCCAGGAGCGTATCGAACATCACCTCCACGCGGCCGCCGATTACGTCCGCCAGTGCGGGCGCGGAGCCGCGATAGGGGATGTGGGTCATGTCGACGCCGGCGATCGACTTGAAGAGCTCGCCGGCGAGATGAGACGAGCTTCCGGTGCCGAACGAGGCCATGCTGATCCTGCCGGGGTTGGCCTTGGCGTAGGCGATGAATTCGACGACGTTCCTGGCGGGAACCGACGGGTTCACCACCATGACGAGGGGAATCTCGGCAATGCCGGCCACCGGCGTGAAATCGCGCAGCACGTTGAACGGCAGCGTTTCGTAGAGCGATGCGTTGATCGCCTGGACGGTCGCGACGTAGAGCAGCGTGTAACCGTCCGCCGGCGCGTTGAAGGCGGCCTGAACCGAGATGTTGCTGCCGGCGCCCGGCTTGTTCTCGATGATCACGGGCTGGCCGAGCCGCTCCGAGAGCCACTGTCCGATGATGCGGGACACGATGTCGCCCGCGCCGCCCGGCGTATAGCCGACGATGAAACGCAGGGGACGCGCAGGATAGTCGAGCGCCATCGCGGATCGCGGCAGCGCCGGCGCCATGGCGCCCGCGGCGGCCAGCCGCAGAAACCGGCGGCGCTCGATTTCCATGACGCAGCCTCCCCGATGATGTGTACGCCGTTCCGGCGGCTTTGCACGGAAGGCTACACTACCTACCCTCGCACCCGAAAGGGGTGCGGTGCCCGCCTGTCGGGCGACGATATCATCGCGAAAGTCGTGGCTTGCGGACCGCGCGGAGACATCGCGACGGCGGCGTGATATCGTTTTGCGTATGAATAGTCGTCTTGCTCAGATATCCCGTCCGACCACCCGCGCGGCCGATGGGTTGCCGCGGTGGAGCTGGACCGTGGCCGAGATCGAGCGCATGGCGGCAGGCGGATATTTCCGCGACGAAGACCGGTTCGAGCTGGTGGGCGGGGAGATCGTGCCGATGTCACCAAAGGGGCGACGCCACGAGATCGTCCGCGTCGCGCTCGCCTTCCGCTTCTCCCGGGCGGCGCCGGAGGGTGTCTTCGTGGCGTCGGAACCGCAGTTCAACCTGTCGGATGATACCTACGCGGTTCCCGACATCCTCGTTCATCCCTCCGCCATCAAGACGCCGGATATCCGAGGCGGCGATGCGCTGCTCGTGGTCGAGATCGCGGACACGAGCCTTGCTTATGATCTCCAGATCAAACCGCGGCTCTATGCCTCGCACGGTGTGCGCGAGTACTGGGTGATCAATGCCGCGACGCTGGTAACCACGGTACACAGCCAGCCGTCGGGGGCGGCCTACGCGGTCATTGGCGAAGTTGCGCCGGGCTCGGCTCATATCACCCGCCCTGGCGCCAGCGCTCGCAGTTTCGCTTGCAGCGCTCGATCTGGATTGATGCGGCGAGCGTCAAATCATTCTCGGTTGGAGCGTATGAATTGATGATCCGGCCGCGCTCATGCGTTGGCCTCGAAGGAACGCCAGCTCAGAACGTGCTGCCGCGGGTCGGCACGCTGACGATGCGGTTGTCGATCTGGACCATGCCGGCGCTGGCGTGCGCGATCTTCTCGGCCCGCGCCCGCAGGCTGCCGCTGCACGTCGTTCCGGCCAGCGTCACCTTGCCGTTGGCGACCGACACGGACACGCCCAACGGCGCCATGGCGACGCTGATGTGCTCGACGAGCGCCGAGCTGATCTTTGCCTCCAGAAGCTTGTTGGCGAGCGCGGAGCGCGACTTGAAGGTGTCGCGGAACCGCGGGCTTTCGGCCAGCTCGCAAACCGCGTTCACGCAGGCCTCGACCGACAGCCGTTCGGTGTTCAGCACGATGTGGTAGAGCCGCGCGTCCTCCTGCTCCACGTTGAAATAGGCGCGCAGCGTGCGGGTGCGGGCGGCGTCGAAGCGCTCGATTTCCTCTTGCACCGTTTTGGCGTCCTTGCGGCCGAGCCGCTCCATCATGACGCGGACGCGGAAGTCCATGGGTGCGCACACGCGCACGCTGATCACTTGCGGCACGTCGCGCAGCAGCGTGGCGGCGCCCCAGCCCTTGATCAGGACGTTGCCCCGCTGGGCCAGGCTGAGGATTTCCTCCGAGGCGTAGTGAAACAGCTTCCTGCGGTCGATCTGCCATCGCTCCAGCAGGGACGCCGAGCCGTCGAGGTAACGCGTGACGGCGCTCTCCGAGACCCCGAGCCGCCGCGCCACGTTATTGGCTGCGACCTCGGAACGAACGATCTCGAGGCCCAATCGCTTGGCCACCCTGGCCGCGATTTCGGTCCCGCCAGACCCGATCTCTCTCGTCATTGCGACCACAGTCATGGTCAGCCCCTCAGCGAATTGTTGTGCGCAAGCCCTGCGCTGTCTGCCGCGAACACTAGGTCCGGGTACCGGGATCGACTGTGATGCCGTTCACTCCGCATTGAATATTTCTTGGCGTGCCGCTTGTTCAACCTATGATTGCATATTGTCTGTGTCGATTGCATTAAAATCACATAAACATGATATCCGAAATTTACTGCCGCGCAATTGGGAAATCCTGACGCCTCAGGGAGGGACTGCTCCTGCTCCGGGGAGAGCGGCAGGGGCAGGATTGTTTGAAAATATGATTATCTTACAGACACTTGATTGAAATGCCTTGGCCTGTATCTGGGGCTGATTTGATTTTGCTGGAAAAGGTATCCGCACGGAGACCGGCAAGAATTGCGGCATAAACGAGCGGATATACGGTAGGTGCCAGCTCGTCCCGCGACGCCTTGCAAATTCGCTGGCTCAGATCGCCTCGCCAGCTACCCCAGCACCCGCAGCCCCAGCACCACCGCCAGCAGAATCACCGCCGTCGCGGCGAAAAACACCGCGCCATGCCGCCAGTTGATATAGCGCAGCTCCGTCACGGTGGTGCCGGCGCCGAGGGCCGCGATGGCGAGCAGGAGACCCCAGTTGGCGGCGAGGTCGAACACGGCTTTCACCGGGACATAGACCGGCGTCAGCGCGGGCGTCGAGGTCGCCAGCGTGTTCACCAGGCATAGCACCAGGAACATGATCGCGAAGACCGGCACCGGCACCTTGGCTGCGCTGGCGCGCCCGCCGCCCGCCACCCACCAGCCGATGCCGAGCACCACCGGCAGCAGCAGGAACACCCGGAACAGCTTGACGATTACGGCGGCGTTGCCGACCGGCTCCGACACCGCATAGCCGGCGCCGACCACCTGGGCGACGTCATGGATGGTGGCGCCGAGGAAGATGCCGGTGGTCTTGGGGTCGTAGCCGAGCGCCACCGCGAGCAGGGGATAGATCAGCATCGCGAGGGTGGACACCGCGTTCGCCGCGATCACCGCGAAGGCGACATCGGCGCCCTTGCGTTCATAGGACGGCACCACCGTCGATGTCGCGAGTGCCGCCGAGGCGCCGCACACCGCATTGGCGGCGCCCGCGAGCGCGCCGTAGGACACGCCGAGACCGACGCGGCCCGCCAGCCACATGCTCGACGCGATCGTCACCGTCATGGCGAAGATGACGATCACGACGGTGCCCGGCCCGAGCCCGACGATATCTGCCAGCGAAATCCGCAAGCCGAGGATGGCGATCGCGACCCGGAGCAATGTCTTCACACACCACACCAGCCCGGGTGAAAACGCGACGCGGCGCGCCGGCCCGCTCAGGGCCATGCCGATCAGCAAGGCGATGACGAGGGCAGGGAGCGAGAATCCCCCGGTGATCCGCCGCATGCCCGCCTCGGCGAGCACCGCGGCTGCGGCTATCGCCGCGGCCAGGGCCACGCCGGGAATCAGGGCGGTGGAGAAAGTACTTTCAGCCCCGTCGCCGAGCCGCGAACCGGACGCCGCCGGTGCCGCGCGCGTGTCCGTTTCGGCATTGGCGGGAGGGATTTCGAGCTGCGGCACGGGCTATTTTTCGACGAAGGCCTTTTCGACCACGTAAGATCCTGGGGCCGAACTCGAGCCCTCTTCGAAGTCGTTTTCGCAAAGCAGGATCGTCATCTGGGCAAGCATGTCCGGACTGCCGCACAACATGACCCGATCGTGCCGGGAGTCAATGCGGGCGAGGCCGATATCCTCGAACAGCTTGCCGGTCGTGATGAGGTCGGTGATGCGGCCGCGGTTGCGGAACGGCTCGCGCGTCACCGTCGGGTAATAGATGAGCTTTCCGGTCAGGAGGTCGCCGACCAGCTCATGGGAGGGGAGCCTGGCGATCTCTTCGCCATAGGCGAGCTCGGCCACATGGCGTACGCCGTGGACCAGCACCACGTTCTCGAACCGCTCATAGGTATCGGGGTCCTTGATCAGGCTCAGGAACGGCGCCAAGCCGGTTCCGGTGCCGATCAGATAGAGGTTGCGGCCGGGCTTGAGATTGTCGAGCAGCAGCGTGCCCGTTGCCTTGCGTCCGACCAGGATGCGGTCGCCCGGCTCGATGTGCTGGAGGCGCGAGGTCAGGGGACCGTCGGGTACCTTGATGCTGAAGAATTCGAGCTCGTCCTCGTAATGGGCGCTGGCCAGGCTATAGGCCCGCAGCACCGGCTTGCCGCCGATATCGAGGCCGATCATCACGAATTGCCCGCTCCGGTAGCGGAATGAGGCCTCTCGGGTGGTCTTGAAGCTGAAGAGGGTGTCGGTCCAGTGCCGGACATCGAGGACTTGCTGTTCGCTGAGGCTGCTCATGTCTCAATCCAATGGCCTGTCGCGCACCGGCGGTGCAAGCGCGCATGGTGCAGGGGTGACGCGCGCTTGTCGCATCGCTCGGGCGCAAAGTCGGTCAATTAGTTTCCCATGGCGCGCGCAAAGTTCTAATCGCCGGCAAGCTGGCAACTAATTGCTTCCGCAGCAGGCATTTGAGAACGATCTTGCGAGGCGACGAGGCGGATTTGCGCCCACGAGTGACATGAGAACGCGACATGAGCATGGACCAGATCGTCGAGGTGTGCCAGGCGAGCGGCTTCGTGCGGATGGCGGCGTTTCGCGCGCTCTGGGACCACGAGTTGGAACCGTTTAGGCCGGAGGAAATACATCGCATTTTCCGACGGCCATGATCGCGGCATCTATCCCTGGAGCTTTCTGCGTGAGCTCGCGCAGGACGGAGAGGCTGGCAAGAGCCACCTTCGTAGACCGCAAGCGCGCCCGGGCGTATCTCCAGCGCCGCGTCCGTGCTAAGGTCCGGCCGCATTGTAGCGGCCTCGCGCCGCGCGGA
Source organism: uncultured Alphaproteobacteria bacterium (assembly GCA_963791375.1). Lineage (GTDB taxonomy): Bacteria > Pseudomonadota > Alphaproteobacteria > Rhizobiales > Xanthobacteraceae > JAJPKK01. The sequence goes on along the minus strand of CAWBSI010000023.1, from coordinate 256,427 downwards.
GGTGTCGGTTCCGTCCACGGCTTCGCCCGCACGTGCCCGAACGCCCATTTTGACGAGTGGAAAAGCCATGGGTCTCGGCATTATCGGCCTCGTGCTGCTGCTCTACCTGATCGCCTCGATCCGCGTGCTGCGGCAGTACGAGCGCGGTGTCGTCTTTCTGCTCGGAAAATTCAAGGGCGTGCGGCCGCCCGGGCTCACGTTCATCTTCGTGCCCATCCAGCAGATGGTGCGCGTGTCCTTGCGCACCGTCACGATGCAAATTCCATCGCAGAAGATCATCACCAAGGACAACGTCTCGATCGACATCGCGGCGGTCGCCTACTATCACATCTCCGATCCGGAAAAGGCGGTGATCGTGATTGAGAACGTCTATAACGCCATCAACCAGATCAGCCAGACCACCGTACGCAACGTAGTCGGACGATTCAGCCTGGATCAGTTGCTCTCGGACACCTCCAGCATCAACTTGCAGATCAAGAACGTCATCGATCTCCACACGGAGCCCTGGGGCACCCAGGTGACCGCCGTCGAGATCAAGGACATCGTGCTTCCCGACAACATGCAGCGCGCCATGGCGAAGGAAGCCGAGGCGGAGCGAGAGCGTCGCGCCAAGATCGTCGCCGCCGAAGGCGAATACCAGGCCGCGGTGAAGCTCGGCCAGGCGGCCGACATCATCACCGAGCACCCCGTGGCGCTTCAGCTCCGCACCCTGCAGACCATGGCGGAAATCTCCATCGAGAAGAATTCCACGATCATCTTCCCCGCCCAGTTCATGACGACAGTGCAGGACGCGGTCGCGCTGATGACGAAGGATTCGGCAAAAAAATAGCGCGAGCGGACGATCCGGCCCCGGCGCGTCGCTGGCCTGGTGGAGACGTCGAACTCGGACTGGAGCGCTTGCGTCACGATCCTCTCAAGTTGAATCGGATCGTGCGCTAATCCCTTTGGTTTTGTGCATAATCTTGTCCGGAAGTCTGCTACTTCAAAGAATCATGCGCTAAGCAGTCTGATACTTTCGCATTGCTGCGGTGCGATAAAACTCTATTCCATGGCATGCATTCAGACGCCACGCGTTCGAGGAGTAGTCCATATATGTCCGCTCCTGCCCTGCAACCCGCGCCGGCCCCCAAGGCCGATCTGAGCGAAGCCGTCGACCTCGAAAAGTTGCCGGTCGATCGGGTGCTCGCCCAGCTCAACGTCAAGCCCGACCAGGGGCTGAGCAGCGCCGAGGTCGCGCAGCGTCTTGCCAAGTACGGGCCGAACGCCCTCGTCGAAAAGGAAGTCAGCCTGGCCCGCAAGCTTGTCGGGCACTTCACCGGTCCGATCGCCTTCATGATCGAGGCGGCCGCGATCGTTTCGGCGATCATCGGCCATTGGAGCGATTTCGCGATCATTGCCGGTCTGCTGTTCTTCAATGCCGCGCTCGAATTCTGGCAGGACCGCAAAGCATCCAGCGCGCTGGCCGCCCTGAAAAAAGGCTTGGCGCCCGAAGCGACGGTCCTGCGCGACAGCAAATGGCAGACGGTTCAAGCGGCAATGCTGGTGCCCGGCGACATCGTGAAGATCCGGCTCGGCGTCATCGTGCCCGCCGATCTCAGGCTCGTCGGCGGCGAGTACGCGTCCATCGACCAGGCCGCTCTGACCGGCGAATCCTTGCCCGCCGCAAAGAAAGTCGGCGACGAGGCCTTTTCGGGCAGCGTCGTGAAGCAAGGCGAGATGCAAGGCGTGGTCATTGCGACCGCGGCCAACACGTTCTTTGGCCGCACGGCCAAGCTCGTGGCCGGCGCCGGCGCGGTGAGCCACGCCCAGAAGGCGATGTTCGAGATCGGGAACTTCCTGATCGTCGTCGCCGTCGCGCTCGCGCTCATCATGGTCGTCGTCAAGGTCTATCATGACATCGTCATCACCGACGATTGGGGAACGGAAGACGCTCTCGGCATCCTGCAGTTCGTCCTCGTCCTGCTCGTCGCGTCGATCCCGGTGGCGATGCCGGCGGTGTTCTCCATCACCATGGCGCTGGGGGCGCTGGCGCTGTCGAAGCAGAAGGCGATCGTCTCCAAGCTGTCCGCCATCGAGGAAATGGCGGGCGTCGACATCCTGTGCTCGGACAAGACGGGGACGCTGACCAAGAATCAGCTCACCCTCGGCGAGCCGATCCTGTTTTCGGCGAAGAGCGCCCAGGATTGCATCCTGGCCGCGGCACTGGCTTCGAAGATCGAAGACCGCGACGCCATCGACACCGCTGTCATCGAGGCGCTGAAGGATCAAAATGCGCCGAAATCCTTCAAGCCGGTGAAATTCGTCCCGTTTGATCCCGTGAGCAAGCGCACCGAGGCGACCGTCACGGACGCCCAGGGAAAAACCGTAGTGGTCACCAAGGGCGCACCGCAGGTCATCGTCGACCTCGCCAAGCCGCCGGCCGATGTCGTGCAGCGGGTCAAGAAGACCGTCGATGAGCTCGCGGCCAAAGGCTCGCGCGCGCTGGGCGTCGCCCGCTCCGAAGACGCCGGGCATACGTGGTCGCTGCTCGGCATATTGCCGATGTTCGATCCGCCGCGCGACAATTCCAAGGAGACCATCGAGCTGGTCAATGCGAAGGGCGTGCGGGTCAAGATGGTGACCGGGGACGACACCGCCATTGCCATCGAGACGGCGCGCCAGCTCGGCATGGGCACTCACATCATCCCGGCCGCCGATGTGTTTCCGAAGAACATGGATCCCAACAACGTGCCGCCGGAGATTGCCGACGCCATCGAGCGCGCCGACGGGTTCGCGCGCGTGTTCCCAGAGCACAAATACGCGATCGTCAAGGCGCTGCAGGCGCGCGGCCATCTGGTCGCGATGACCGGCGACGGCGTCAACGACGCACCGGCGCTCAAGCAGGCGGACTGCGGCACGGCGGTGTCCGGCGCCACCGATGCAGCCCGCGGCGCTGCGGCGCTGGTTCTGACCGCGCCGGGCCTCTCCGTCATCAACAACGCGATCGACGAGGCCCGCCGCATCTTCGGGCGGATCACGAGCTACACGATCTACCGCGTGGCGCTGACCATGGACATCATGTTCGTGGTCGTGCTGTCCACCATCTTTCTCGATTTCGCGCCGCTGACGGCGATGATGATCGTCGCCATGTCGCTGCTCGACGACCTGCCGATCATGACCATCGCCTATGACAACACGCCCGTGAGCGCGAAGCCGATCCGCTGGCAGATGCCGCGGTTGCTGGGCGTCTCGGTCGTGCTCGGGCTGTTCTCGATCATCGAATCGTTCGGCCTGCTGATGATCGGCATCCGGGTGGTGACCCATCCGCACCTGCAGGACTTCTTCGGGCTGGCGACCGAGGACCAGTTGCAGACGGTGATGTTCCTGCAACTGGTGGCGGGCGGCCACCTGCTGCTGTTCATCACCCGAACGGAACGCTGGTTCTTCCTGCCGCCGTTCCCGGCGGCGGCGCTGTTCGTCGCGATCCTGCTCACCCAGATCGCGGCGATACTGATGTGCGGCTGTCGGCTGGCTCGTCCCGGCGATCCCGTGGACGCTGATCGGATGGGTGTGGGCGTACAACATCGCCTGGATGTTCGTGCTCGGCGGCGTCCGCCTGATTGCCGAGCGCTTCGCCACCTACCACACCGCACGGCAGGCGAGGAGCGTGCACATCGTGAACCAATCCCTTTAGTGGTGCGACCCAAACAGATGGTTCCCATCCGTTTGGATAAGTCGCCCCACCACTTCAATATGAAGTGGGCTGACTCATCCCAACATTTGGGAACCAAATGTTGGGGTCAGACCACCAGCAGCAAGCGGCGTCGTAACGGGAGAACCCAGCATGGACTTTCGGAAAAATTTCGTGGTCGAGCCCGGCGCCAAGGTCCGCTTGTCGAAGATCGATCCTTCCTTCACCGGCAAGTATGAGAGCCATCAGCAGGCCGCGCCCGAGATCGTCAAGCATGTCGAACGCATGGACGAAGCTGCAGTATCTGCTCTACGCGGACGGCGACCAGTCCCTTCTCGTGGTGTTGCAGGCGCTCGACGCGGCCGGCAAGGACGGGGTCGTGCGGCACGTGTTCAGCGGAATGAATCCGCAGGGAACGTCGGTGTTCGGATTCAAGCAGCCGAGCAAGGAAGAGCTCGCCCACGATTTTCTCTGGCGCGCCCACCTCCGCACGCCCGGCAAGGGCGACGTGGTCATCTTCAACCGCTCCCATTACGAGGATGTCCTGGTGGTGCGTGTGCACAATCTGGTGCCGAAGTCGGTGTGGTCGAAACGCTACGACCTCATAAACGACTTCGAAAAGATGCTGATGGCAAACGGCACGCACATCCTGAAGTTCTACCTTCACATCAGCCCGCAGGAGCAGCTGTCCCGGTTCGCGCAGCGGCTCGACGATCCGGCGCGAAACTGGAAGATCAGCGAAAGCGATTATTCCGAGCGCAAGCTATGGCCGCAATACGTGGAGGCGTATGAAGACGCCATGGCCTTGACCAGCACGAAGCGCGCGCCGTGGTACGTCATTCCGGCGAACCACAAGTGGTTCCGCGACCTCGCGGTGTCGCAGATCATCGCCGACACCATGGACGAGATGGGCTTGAAGCTGCCGCCGGCGCAGGTGAACATCGCCGACATTCGCCGCAAGTACCACGCGGCGGAACGCGAGGCGAAGGGTGACGAAAAACGCCGGAACAAAGACACCAAGGCAGTCGGATAGCGGAACTCGAATGCCGGCCTGGTTCTTCGCATCGCTGCAAGGCTATCGGATCGGATGGCTGCCGCGCGACCTGATCGCCGGACTCATGCTGGCGGCGATCGCGATCCCCGGGCAGCTCGCGACCGCGCGGCTCGCCGGCATGCCGCCCGAGACCGGGCTCTACGCCTTTGCCGCCGGGTCGCTCGCCTTCGCCGCGTTCGGCGCCAACCGCTTCATGTCGGTCGCGGCGGACTCGACCATCGCGCCGATCTTCGCCGGTGCGCTGTCCGCGATCGCCGCCGCTGGCACCGCCCGTTACACCGATCTGGCCATCGCTACTGGCGGTCCTGGTCGGGATCGTCCTCCTCATCGTCGGCCTGCTGCAGGCCGGCTGGCTCGCCACGCTGCTCTCGATTCCCGTCACCACCGGCTTCCTTGCCGGCATTTCCATCCACATCATCGTGGGAGAGTTGCCGGCCCTGCTCGGCGTGTCCGAGTCATCGGGGCATATGCACATGCTGGTGCGGCTGGCCGATGCCCTCGGCCAGCTCGGGGATACCAATCCCTATACGCTTGCGCTCGGCGCCGGCGTCCTGATCGTGACGATCGTCACCGCGCAGATCAGCCACCGGGTTCCCGGCGCGCTGATCGGCCTGGTCGGGGCGGGCCTGGCCGTCGCCCTGTTCCATCTCGATGCCCGCGGCGTCACCGTGGTCGGCGCCTTGTCGGTGCCGCCACCGCGCCTTGTCTTGCCGGTCATGCCCGACATCGAGGATTTGACCAGCCTGGTGCCGCTCGCCCTGGTGGTGGCCATGGTCTGCATCATGCAGACGGCGGCGGTGGCGAGCACGTTCCCGTCCGATCCGGACCAGCCGGAAAATGTCAGCCAGGACTTCGCAGGGGTCGGCGCGGGCTGCGTCCTCGCGGGATTGATCGGCTCATTCGCGGTGGATTCCAGTCCGCCCAGCACCGCTATCATTCGCGACTCCGGCGGGCGCTCCCAGATTGCCTCGCTCGCGGCCGTCGCGCTGATGATCGCCCTTGCGGTCCTGGCGGCAGGGCTGATGGCCTATGTGCCTCGCGCGGCGCTGTCAGGTATTCTCGTCTACATCGCGATCAAGATATTCCGCGTCGGCGAGATGATCCGCATCTATCGCCGGGGCGGGCCGGAGATCCTGCTGGTGCTCGCAAGCTGCGCGCTGGTGGTGGTGCTACCGATCGAGAGCGGCATGCTGCTCGCGATCGTGCTCTCATTCGTGCACAGCCTCTACATCGTCGCGCGGCCCCTTTGCGTGGAGCTGGCGCGGGTGCCCGGCACCACCGTGTGGTGGCCGCCGAGTGCGCATGAGCAGGGCGAACATGAGGACGGCGTGCTGGTCTTCGCGCCCGCCGCGCCGCTGAACTTCACCAATGCGCAGGGCATCAGCCAAAAAATCAAATTGGCCATCGCCGCCCGCCGCCCGCCTGTGAAGCTTCTGGTGATCGAGGCCAGCGGCATCATCGACATCGACTATACGGGATCGCAACTCCTGCAGCGGGAAATCGCCGAGCTCGAGGCGAAGGGCATCACCGTCGCCATCGCCCGGCTCTCCCATGAAGAGGCCCAGCTGGAGGCCGGTCGCTCGGGCCTGATCGACAGCATCGGCAAGGACCACGTGTTCATGTCGGTCGAGGAGGCCGTGCGGAAGCTGGGGCCGGGCGAGGGGAGTGCCGCAGCCCGACCGCAGCCGTAGGGACCAACGGAAACCGCAAGATGATATCTTCGGGTGCGGCGGCCGCGGCCATCGCGGATAACCATTTCGGGCCGCGCCACTAGGCTTTGGACAGTGCGGTGACGGGAGTCCGGTTGCTTGCGGCGCCGGCCAGCCTTTCATTGATGATCGCGTTGAGCACGTCGAAATCGATCGGTTTGACCACGTAATCGTCCGCGCCCAGGCGTCGCCCGCGCAACTCGTTTTCGCGATCGCTCATCGCGGTCAGGAACACGAACGGCACGCGGCCGAACCGCGGAGCGATATCGTTGAGCCGTTCCAATACCTCAAATCCCGACATGACCGGCATGTTGACGTCGCACAGCACGAGGTCGGGCATGTGTTTGAGAATAGCGTCGAAGCCTGCCCGTCCATCGTGGGCGGTGATCGGCTCGAAGCCTTGATCGGCGAGTTCCTCGACGATCAGCGCGGCAGCCTCAACGTCGTCCTCGATGCACAGGATCTTCTTGCGCGCTTCTGCCATCGGGCTTTTCTTTCGATCGGAGCGGCGAGGGTAACCCGCCGGATCGATCGCGTAATCTGGGATTAATCACAGCCGGCGTTCGAGCGGACCGACCTGTGGAGGGGTGACCTCAGCGTCTGGTTCCCAGCCAACTTATTGAAGGCCATCTGTTTTGAGCCGCACCGCTGGCCTGGATGGGCACGACTTATGGGGCTACGCTGTATGGGTTAAACGCGTTGCTCGCATTTGCGAGGCGGGGATGAATCCGGTGCCGGCTGCCGACTGGGCCAATTTCTTCGTCGCCGAGGTCGGCGCCTCCGCGGCGCTGACCGGGCTCATCGTCGTCGCCATTTCGGTGAACCTGTCGAAGATCCTTTCTTATCCCCATCTGCCGCGCCGCGCCGCCGAACCGCTGGTCATGCTCGTCGGTGCGCTGGTGATCACCAGCGTCGGGCTGGTGCCAGGCCAGCCGTTCCTTGCGTTCGGCCTGGAAACGCTCGTTGTCGGAGCGGTGATGCTCGCGGTGCCCTTGACCATGCAACTGCGCTCAACGCCGTCCGGCGTGGACCCTCGCAAACGAGCGGTACGGGCGCTCATCAGCGCCGCGGGTGGCCTGCCCATCATCGTTGCGGGATTTCTGCTCGTGTCGGGTTCCGAAGCCGGCCTTTATTGGATGGCCGCCGGGGTGATCGTCTCGCTGATGGCCGGCGTGTTCAATGCCTGGGTCCTGCTCATCGAGATCTTGCGGTAGCTAAGTCGACCGCCCATTCGCAAAAAAAATCGCAGTGAAACCCAGGTCTCACCGCGATCATCGGAATGCGCCGCCGTCATCGCCGGCGCGGGATCAAGGTCCGTCGCCTCAGCCCGAGTAATACATTTCGTATTCGACGGGGTGGGGGGTGTGCTCGAAGCGGATGACCTCGGTCATCTTGAGGTCGATGTAGGAGTCGATGAAGTCGTCGTCGAACACGCCGCCGGCCTTGAGGAAGGCGCGGTCGGCATCGAGACATTCGAGCGCCTGGCGCAGCGAGCCGCACACGGTGGGGATCTGCTTCAATTCGGCGGGCGGCAGGTCGTAGAGGTCCTTGTCGACGGCAGGACCGGGGTCGAGCTTGTTCTTGATGCCGTCGAGGCCCGCCATCAGCATCGCGGCGAAGCCGAGATAGGGGTTGGCGAGCGGATCGGGGAAGCGCACCTCGACGCGCTTGGCCTTGGGGTTGTTGGTCCACGGGATGCGGCAGGACGCCGAGCGGTTGCGGGCGGAGTAGGCGAGCAGCACCGGGGCCTCGAAGCCCGGCACCAGGCGCTTGTAGGAGTTGGTGGTCGGGTTGGTGAAGGCGTTGATCGCCTTGGCGTGCTTGATGACGCCGGCGATGTAGGACAGGCAGGTCTCGGACAGGTCGGCATATTTGTTGCCGGCGAACACCGGCTTGCCGTCCTTCCAGATCGACTGGTGGCAATGCATGCCGGAGCCGTTGTCGCCGTAGATCGGCTTGGGCATGAAGCAGGCGGTCTTGCCGTAGATGTTGGCGACCTGGTGGATGCAGTATTTGTAGATCTGCAGCTGGTCGGCCATGGTCACCATCGGGGCGAACTTCATGCCGAGCTCGTGCTGGGCGGAGGCGACCTCGTGGTGGTGCTTCTCGACCTTGACGCCCATCTTGGCCATGGCGGCGAGCATCTCGGAGCGCATGTCCTGCACCGAGTCCTGGGGCGGCACCGGGAAGTAGCCCATCTTGGTGCGGATGCGGTGGCCGAGATTGCCGCCCTCGTATTCGGTCCACGAGTTGATCGGCAGCTCGAGCTGGTCGAGCTTGAAGCCGGTGTTGTAGGGCTCGGCCGAGTAGCGCACGTCGTCGAACACGAAGAACTCGGCCTCGGGGCCGAACGAGATGGTGTCGCCGACCCCCATCGACTTGACCATGCCCTCGGCCTTGCGGGCGATGCCGCGGGGATCGCGGTTGTAGGGCTCCCCGGTGGTGGGCTCGAGCACGTCGCACACCAGCACCAGGGTGGTCTCGGCGAAGAACGGATCGATGCAGGCCGAGCTCGGGTCGGGCATCAGGCACATGTCGGACTCGTTGATCGCCTTCCAGCCGGCGATCGAGGAGCCGTCGAACATCTGGCCTTCCGAGAACGTCTCCTCCTCGATCATGGTGATGTCGAAGGTCACGTGCTGCCACTTGCCGCGCGGATCGGTGAACCGGAAGTCCGCGTACTTAACGTCATTGTCCTTGATCAGCTTCAGGACGTCTTTGGCCGTCGTCATTGATGGGTTCCCTGGTTGGAAAAATAGCTGCACGGCTTCGCCGTGCAGCGTGACGATGTCGCGGCCCGCGCGCTCGAGACGCGCGGGCCGGTGAACGATGTCGATATTTACTGCACGGCCTCGCCGTGCAGCGCGATGTCGAGACCCTCGCGCTCGATGTCGGCGGAGACGCGCAGGCCGATGGTGACGTCGATGAGCTTGAGGATGATGAGTGAGACGATGGCGTCGTAGACGACGACGATGGCGACGCCCTCGATCTGGTTGATCACCTGGGCCGCATTGCCTTCGAGCAGGCCGGAGGTGCCGCCATATTCGCTGATCGCGAACACGCCGGTGAGGATCGCGCCCGCTGCGCCGCCGATGCCATGGACGCCGAAGCAGTCGAGCGCGTCGTCATAGCCGAACATGTGCTTGAGGCCAGTGGCGCCCCAATAGCAGACGATTCCGGCGATGGCGCCGATCGCCAGCGCGCCGGCGGGTCCGACGAAGCCCGAGGCCGGCGTGATGGCGACGAGGCCGGCGACGGCGCCGGAGCAGATGCCCACGACCGTCGGCTTGCCGCGCAACGCCCACTCGACGAACATCCAGGCCAACGCCGCGGCTGCGGTCGCGATCTGGGTGACGGTCATCGCCATGCCGGCCTGCATGCCCGCGGTCACCGCCGAACCGGCATTGAAGCCGAACCAGCCGACCCACAGCAGCGAGGCGCCGATGAAGGTCAGCACCATGTTGTGGGCCGGGCCGGTGTCCTTGCGCTTGCCAAGCATGAGCGCCGCCATCAGGCCGGCGACGCCTGCATTGACGTGCACCACCGTGCCGCCGGCGAAGTCCAGCACCTTGACGATGGCGTCGCTGTTGGTGGAATTGAGGAAGCCATCCGGTCCCCACACCCAATGCGCGATCGGCGCATAGACGAAGATCGCCCACAGCCCCATGAACCACAGCATTGACGAGAACTTCATCCGTTCTGCGTAGGCGCCGGCGATCAGCGCCGGGGTGATGATCGCAAAGGTCATCTGGAAGCAGATATAGACCGTCTCCGGGATGGTCGGGGCCAGCGAGTTGGGATTGCCGATGCCCTTGGAGATGTCGCTCACGATGCCCTGCAGGAACGCCCGACTGAGTCCTCCTATGAACGGCGTGCCGGCGGTGAACGCCATGGAGTAGGTGCAGATCGTCCAGATCACGGTGACGAGGCAGGTGATCGCAAAGCTCGCCATCACGGTGTCGCCGACGTTCTTCTTGCGCACCATGCCGCCGTAGAACAGGCCGAGGCCGGGGATGGTCATCATCAGGACGAGCGCCACCGAGGTGAGCATCCAGGCGGTGTCGCCGGAGTTCGGCGTGCAATTTATTGTCATTTTAGCGTCGCAGGCGGGTGCTGCGGCTTCGGCCGGGGCGGCCGGAGCGGCCTCGGTGGCTGCCGGCGCCGGCGTCTGGGCGTGAACATAGGTGGCCGCAAAGAACTGCGCGCCGACAAAGAGGGCGATGAGAAGCCCGAAGACGAGAGCCGCAAGCCCCCCACGGGTCGGTTTCCTGGTCGTCATGGTGATTTACTCCTGTCCGTAGACGGTTGTTGCGGTTCTAAAGCGCGGTCTCGTCGGTCTCGCCGGTGCGGATGCGCACCGCATGGTCGAGCGGCATCACGAAGATCTTGCCGTCGCCGATTTCGCCGGTCTTGGCCGCACCGATGATGGCGGCGGTGACCTGATCGACCTGGTCCGACGCCACCGCGACTTCGATCTTGAGCTTGGGCAGGAAGTTCACCGTGTACTCGGCGCCCCGGTAGATCTCGGTATGACCCTTCTGTCGTCCGTAGCCTTTGGCTTCGGTCACGGTGAGCCCGTGGACGCCGACGCGGGTGAGCGCGTCTCGGATCTCGTCGAGCTTGAATGGCTTGATGACGGCCATGACGAGTTTCATGAAGTTTTTCCCCCTTTTGGCCTGCGGACGCGCGCGCGTCGGTGACGGGCATTGCCGAACCGTCGGCATTGCTCGCGCGGAGCGAATTCAAGCTATGTGCCAACTCTGCAACCGACTTCGTTCATTGAAAATATTGGGTTTTTCGCCCGAATGTGGATGTGGCGAAAATACAACGATTTTAACTTTTTATTTTTTTGCCTAGTAAGTCGCCATTTGAGCAAATATTAATCTTGCGAGTCAGCCCCGTGACTTGCGGTAATAGCGCATCGAATTCGCCGTTTGTCCGTCGGGGAGCGCTGCCGGAGCGCTAGCGGGCAAGGCGAGGGGCGCAGATCAGGGGCCGTCAGGGGTAGGCGGCTACGGGTTGCGAAAATGGGATGGGGAAATCGATGAAAAAAGTTGCAGCTGTGGCGATGTTCGCCTTTGCGGTTTCGGCCGCTTCAGGTTTTGCGGCAGACCTCAAGGCGCCCCCGCCGGCGCCGCCGCCGAGCCCCTGGGACTTCGCTTTCGGCTCAGGGATCATGTCTGACTACAACTTCCGCGGCATTACCCAGTCGGCCCACAAGCCTTCGGTCGCCGCCTATTTCGAGCCGCGCTACAACATCACCTCCAGCCTGCAGGCTTACGCGGGCGTCGCCGGCGAGAGCATCGATTTTCCCAATCGCGCCGCGATGGAACTCGACGTGTACGGCGGCATCCGGCCGACCTTCGACAAGCTCGCGCTCGATTTCGGCGCTTGGTTCTACGGCTATCCCGGCGGCCAGTGCTTCAATGACCTCGCGGTCGGTGGCCCGTCCTGCACGGCGGCGACCGCTCTTCAGGTGTATCTGCCCAACGGCAACGTGGTCAAACAGGATGTAAGCTTCTGGGAAATCTATGCCAAGGCCACCTATACCGTGAGCGACAGCCTCTCGGTGGGCGGCAGCGTGTTCTACTCGCCAAACGTGCTCAATACCGGCGCCGATGGCACCTATGTGGCCGGCAACATCAAATATACCGTTCCGAACGCCCCCCTTCCGAAGGACGTCGGGGTGTTCGTCTCCGCCGACCTCGGGTACTGGGCCCTCGGAACCAGCGACACCTTCTACTGCACCCAGGTTGCCGGTGTTTGCGGCGGCGCATTCCCGACCGGCATTCCCTACAAGAGCTATACCACCTGGGACGTCGGTCTCGGGTTCACCTACAAGGTCTTCACGCTCGACCTGCGCTATTTCGACACCAACCTGAACAAGGGCGATTGCAACGCGTTCACCAGCGATCACACGGCGACCGGCATCGCGACCACGCCGATCAATCCGTTTCCGGCGCCCGGCTCCAACTGGTGTGGCTCGAGCTTCATTGCCAAGTTCTCCGTCGACATGACCGCGGTGGCCAACCTCAAATAGCCTCGGGGTTCGTGCGGGGTGCGCATGACCAGAGGTGCCCCGCCCAAGTTCACCCCGCGATCGCTCGCCAGCGGAGCGGGGTGGTGCGTTTTCGCCTCCCAGCTCCGACGCGCGGGAGTGGATCGCAAACAAGTCGGCGGATTGGCTGCGCCGACATATGCCGTCCGCTGAGCCGACGGCACCACATCCCCTTAACTTTTTTTCAAAATCGGTTGGGTCGTGCCATGGGTTCAATCGTTCCGGTGCAATGTTGGATGGCACGGACGGCGCTCGGATGGGGCGTGCGCGACCTGGCCCGCGCGGCCGAAATGTCGCCGGACACGGTTACACGGTTCGAACGCGGCGATGCATTGAAGGAAATCACCGTCGAAGTGATCCAGCGCACGCTCGAAAGGGCCGGCGTCGTCTTCATCGGGGCGAGCGCCGGCGGGCCGGGCGCCAGGTTGGAGCGAAGTCGCGGATCTGCGGCACGGCAACTGACCGGAAGCGGTGTGAGCGCGATTTAGCGCCGGCCTTCGAAGGCATTGCCCGCCGGGCGAATGGGCGGGATCACGCGTAAGATCAAGATCTCAGAGCGGCATCCGCTACGGCCTGGAACGGCGGCGGCTCCGAGCAGACGCGGCTGCTTTCGGTGTTTAGAGCTAGGGATCTCGGCTCGACCCGGGCATGGCCGAGTTCATTTAACTTCGGCGACATCCGCGCTAGACTGGCTCCATCGCAGCAAATCCCGGAGCCCAAGCGAATGTCCCGATTGCTCAAGACCGCCTTTGCCCTGGCTGCCCTCGCCGCCCTCGCCGCGCCGGCTCCCGCGCAGGAATATCCGACTCGTCCGATAAAGATCATTGCGCCGTTCGGCGCCGGCGGGCCGGGCGACGTGTTCAGCCGCCAGCTTGCCCAGTATCTTGGCGAGCAGTTCAAGCAGTCGGTCGTGGTCGAGGACCGTCCGGGCGCCGCCTCGATGATCGGCGCCGAGGTGGTCGCGAAATCCGCGCCCGACGGCTATACGTTGCTGACCATCTCCAACACCCTGACCGCGAACGAGTCGCTGTTTCCCCACAAGTCCTATGTATTGATGCGCGACTTCGTGGCGGTGGCGCCGCTCAACTATTCCGAGCTGGTGATGGTGATCAATCCGGCGGTGCCGGCCAAGGACCTCAAGGAGTTCATCGCGCTCGCCAAGGCGAAACCGGGTGCGCTCAACTACGCCTCCGCCGGCGCCGGCACGCCCTATCACATGGGCGTCGAACTGTTCAAGGCGATGACCGGGACCGACATCGTGAACGTGCCCCACAAGGCAGCCGGGGATTCGCGCAACAACGTCATCGCCGGCCACGTGCAGATGATGTTGGACGCCATCACCACCATGGCCCCCAATGTGCTGGCCGGGCAGGTCCGCGCGCTCGGCACCACCGGGCCGACGCGCTCCAAAGTGCTGCCCGATGTTCCCACCGTCGCGGAAGCGGGCGTGCCCGGCTACGAGGCGACCATCTGGATCGGCATCCTGGCGCCGGCCGGAACGCCGAAGCCGATCGTCGACAAGCTCAATGCCGAGATCAACAAGGCGATCAGCCGGCCCGAGATGAAGGCGGCCTGGGACCGCCAGGGCGCCACTCCGATGATGATGTCGCCGGCGGAGTTCGACGCCTTCATGCGCAAGGATATCGAGAAGTGGGCCCAAGTGGCCAAGGTTTCCGGTGCAACCGGGCAGTGACCGGTTCGCGTGGGTGCGGACGGCGTTCGCGATCATGGGCGAGCAAGACGAGATTCTCGGCGCGAACGCGGCCTATTACCGCGCATTTGCCGCCGGCGATTTTGCGGCCATGAGCCGCATCTGGGCGGAAGAGCAGGTCTCCTGCATCCATCCCGGCTGGCCGGTGCTGGTCGGGCGCCAGGCGGTGCTCGAAATCCTGGCGCAACATTCTTCGCAACCCCGCCATGGAGCGCATCGAATTTCACGATGCCACCGCGATGGTCGCGGGCGACGAGGGGCGGGTGCTGTGCGTCGAGATCGTCGGCGCCACGCCGTTCGCGGCATCGAATTGGTTTCGGCGCATCGGGGGCGCCTGGCGGATGATCCACCATCACGCCAGCCCGATCGCCCTCCAGGTCGAAGACGACGCCCCGGAGCCGTCGCCGCGGCGATTGAACTGACGGGGCCCCGAGATGCCCGACGAAACCCAAAATTCGCTGACCACGGCTCGCCGATCTACGATTACGGCGCGCCGCATTTGCAGTAAGCATGAGGCCGGCTGGTGGTCCGATAACCATGATTGATTCAGAGGCATACGACCGGAAAATATGCAAAAAGATATCAAAAAAATATTTTTTCTGTCGCGGCGTTTGGTGAGAGTTCCCGCTCGGAATCGCCTCTATCGGGCCCATTTCGCCGCGAAAATAAGAACAAGGTTGCCCACTCGGCACTAGGGACGGCTACATAATACCTTTGGTGGCATGTCGGTTGCACCAACGGGGTGGGAGCTCATGTGAGCCGATCGGTGGCAGCCCGCCAAATCTTGATTCACTCCACAAAGCGGATACGCCCACCCGTCGCACTTCGGAGCTCCTTTTGCGTATCCAACCAGTTGGGAGGAACAGATGAGAGCTACCTTCAGTGTGATCGTTATGTCGGCCGCGCTTCTGGCCTCGGCCGGCGCCGCTTCCGCGGCGTCGTACCTTCAAGCGTCGAGCACGGATGAGCAACTTGCTGCGGATGCCAAGCCCAAGGTCGTGACGATGAATTCGACCGATGCGTCGAAGAACATCAAGCAAGACAAGGGCGTCGTGACAGTCAATGAATCCGGGGCGTTCTTCTTGATCGCCGCAGCCCAGGTCGGCGGCAAGGCCAAGGGCTTGGTCAGGATGTGGATGCGGGTCAACGGCAAGGATGTCGACAACTCCAACACCGAGCAGATCATCACTGACCCGTCTTTCACCGCCGTTTTGGTTTCTCAGGGCGTGGCGGAGCTGAAGCGAGGAGACAAGGTCACCGTGGTGTTTTCAGGCTCGGAGCCGGGCATTGGGCTGGTCGTCAAAAAACCGGCGGGCGAACCGGTGGTGCCCAGCATAATCTTCTCTGGATGGAGGATCGACTAAGCCCTGCACGGTTACCCGTTGCGATCGAGGGGCGCCCCGGTGGCGCCCCTTCTGCCGTCCATGGTCGAGCACGGGTCGAAGGGAATTTATTCGGCCGGCTGGCCGGCTGCGGACCGAACGCGGTCCCTTGGTTTCAACAGGCGGCGGCGCGCGTCCTCGAGAGCGAGATAGATGACCGGCGTAATGTAGAGGGTGAGGAGTTGCGAGGTCAGCAGCCCGCCGACGACAGCGATGCCCAACGGCTGACGCAGCTCGGCTCCGGCGCCCAGTCCGAGCGCAATCGGAAGGCTTCCCATGATCGCCGCCACCGTCGTCATCATGATGGGACGGAAGCGCAACAGGCAGGCTTGATGGATCGCCCGTTCCGGTGATGCGCCGTGGTTACGCTGCGCGTCGATCGCAAAATCAATCATCATGATCGCATTTTTCTTCACGATGCCGACCAGCATGATTACGCCGATGATCGCGATCACGTTGAGGTCGATCCCGAACAGCATGAGCGTCAAGAGGGCACCGACACCTGCCGCCGGCAGCCCCGAAAGAATCGTGATCGGGTGGATGAAGCTCTCGTACAGAATGCTCAGCACGAGATAGATGACGACGACGGTCGCGAGCAGCAGCCAGCCCTGACCCTGCAACGACTGCTGGAACACCTGCGCAGTGCCCGAAAAGCCGGGCGTGATCGTGGCCGGCAGCGCGATCCGCCTTTCCATCTCCTGGATTTGATCGATTGCCGCGCCGAGCGCCACGCCGGGCGCGAGGTTGAACGAAATCGTCACCGCCGGAAGCTGGCCCTGATGAGTGACCGTGAGCGGGCCGGCCGCCTGGCTTATCGTGGCAACCGTTCCCAGCGGGACGAGCTGACCGGCGGTCGAGCGCACGAACACTTTCGACAGCGAGTCTGCGTTCTCCTGGAACGACGGACCGAGCTCCAGGATGACGGCATAGTCATTGCTCGCCGTGTAGAGCGTCGCCACCTGCCGCGATCCGAACGAATTGTAGAGCGTGGTGCGTATCTGCTCGGCCGTGAGCCCGAGGGCCGCCGCTTTCTGGCGGTCGACATTGACGACCGCCTGCGGGCTCTTGATCTGCAGATCCGAACCCACGTCCTGGAGCGCGGGAAGCCGACGCATTTGCGCCTCGACCAGCGGCGCGAAGCGGTAGAGCTCGTCGAGGCTGCCGGACTGGAGCGTGTACTGGTAGAAGCTCCGGCTCGATCGCACGCCGATGTTGAGGTTCTGGACCGGCTGGAAAAACACGTTGATGCCCGTCACGGCACCGACCTGACGGCGCAGTTCCTGTATCACCTGGGTGACGGGCGGGCGCTGGCTGCGTGGTCTGAGCTGAATGTAGAATGCGCCGCCGTTCACCCCCATTCTGGCGCCCACCTGCCCGACCTCGCTGTTGTAGGACGCGACATAGGGGTTGGAGCGAATGATGGCTTCGATCTTGAACTGCTTCTCCACCATCCCGGCAAACGAGGTATCCTCGGCCGTCTCGGTCCCCACGGTGATGTAACCGGTATCCTCGATCGGGAAGAGACCTTTTGGAATCGCGTAGAACAGATATCCGGTGAGCACGATCGTCAGGATCGTCACGCCGAGGGTAAATCGCGGATGACGCAGGGTGAGTTCCAGCGACCGTTCGTAAGCGCGAAGCGTGGCCGTGTATCCGCGCGCCAGGACGCGCGGGATCGCCCCGGTGTCGGCGGTAGGAGCAGGCGCGCGCAAAAAACGGCTGCACAGCATGGGCGTCAACGTCAGTGAAACGAATGCGGATACCAGAATGGCCAAGCCGATGACGACGGCAAACTCATTGAAGACGCGGCCAATGACGCCCCCCATGAAGAACACGGGGATGAACACCGCCACCAACGAGATGGTCATCGAAATGATCGTGAACGTGATCTCGCGTGAGCCCTTGAGGGCCGCCTCCATGGGGCTCAGGCCCGCTTCACTGTGGCGGACGATGTTCTCGAGCATGACGACCGCGTCGTCGACCACGAAGCCGACCGCGAGCGTAAGCGCCATGAGCGAGACGTTGTCGAGGCTGTAGCCGGCGATGTACATCGCGGCGAACGTACCAATGATGGAAACCGGCAGGGCGAGCGCCGGAATGATCGTTGCCGACAGTCGCCGAACGAACAGGAAGATGACGAGCACGACCAGGATCACGGTGAGGACCAATGTGTGCTGCATGTCGGAGACCGCGGCCTGAATCGGCACCGAGAGGTCATTGCGCACTGCGACCTCGATGGCGCCGGGAAGCTCGGCGCGAATGGCGGGAAGCAACGCCTTGATGCGATTTGCGATCTCGACGGTGTTGGCGTCCGCTTGCCGAAGCACGGGGACCGACATTGCCCGTGCGCCGTTGAACCAATTTGCCCCTTTGTCGCTGAGGACGCTGTCGACGACATGGGCAACTTCGCCTAGGCGCACCGGCGCTCCGTTGCGATAGGCGATGATCAACGGTTCGTAGGCGGCGGCCCTCGTCAACTCGGTGTCCGCCTGCAGGGTCGCCGCCTTTTGCGGTCCGCTGAGCGATCCGACCGGGGTGTTCGAGCTGGCGGCGGCGAGCGCTTTCTGGACCTCGTCGAGTCCGATGCCACGGATCGCGAGCAAGTCGGGATCGACCTGAACCCGGATCGCGTATTTTTGCGAGCCGTAGGTGAAGACCTGCGCGACGCCGGGCAGCGTCGACACGCGTTGCCCGATGTTGATCTCGACATAGTCGTTTATGGTCGAAAGCGGCACGGTCGCCGATTTCAGGGTCAGGAGCAGAACCGGCGTGTCGCTCGGGTTCACCTTGCGGTACGAGGGCGGCGTCGTCATTTCGGCCGGCAGCTTGCGCGAGGCGCTGGCGATTGCGGCCTGAATGTCCTGCGCCGCCGCATCGATATTTCGGTTGAGATTGAACTGCACCGTGATCCGGCCGACGCCGAGCCCGCTTACCGATGTGATGGAGTCGACGCCGGCAATGGCCGCGAATTCGCGTTCGAGTGGCGATGCGATCGAGGCGGCCATCGTGGCCGGGCTGGCGCCCGGCAAGCTCGTGGATACCGAGATGGTCGGGAAGTCCACCTTCGGCAGAGCCGCCACCGGCAGGAAGATGTAACCGATCATGCCGACGAGGACGATCGCCAAGGTCAGCGATGTCGTCATCACCGGACGCTGGATGCAGAGGGCGGGGAGCGTCACGGCTAGCGCTCCGCGACGGGAACAGGCTGCGCTCTCGGCGACGTCGCTCTCTCAGGCTGCGCAATGGTGACCCGTGTGCCGTTGCTGAGCCGAAGTTGTCCATCGACGACGATGCGGTCGCCGGCCGCGAGTCCCTCGGCGATGACCGACTTCTCGTTTACGGCCCGGTCGACGCGGACGAGCCGCAGCTCGACGGTGGCGTCCGGTCGGACCACGAACACGTAAGGGCCATTCTGCCCGATCTGGATCGCCGCGCTCGGCACGACGACCGCGTTCGCCTGGACTCCGAGCGTCAACGTGACGTTGACGAATTGCCCGGGCCACAGGCGGGTATCTTCATTTGCAAACTCTGCCTTGAGCGTGATCGAGCCGGTCGCGAGATCGACCTGGTTGTCGATAAAGACGAGCGCGCCGGTGATCCGGGATTGCGGCTGGCTGGGGATGGTCGCAACGACGGGCAGGTTCCCGGCGGCCCCGCCCGCACGGAGGTCCGCGAGATGCCTCTCCGGCACGGTGAAGGTCACGTAGATCGGCCTGAGCTGCGTCAGGGTGACCAAGGGTGTCTGGGACGACAACTCGGTTGCCTTGACGAGATTTCCCTTCTTGAGAGTGACCGATCCGGTTCGGCCGTCGATCGGCGCCAGAATCCTCGCGTAGCTCGAGGTGACGCGGGCGTTTTCGACGGCCGCCTCGGCCGCGCGTACGGTGGCGTCGAGAACCGCCACGCTGGTCTCTACGTCTTCGAACTTTTGCGCCGACGCGACGCCTCGGGTCGCCAATCCGCTCTGGCGCGCGACCTCCAATTTGGCGCGTTGGAGCGATGCACGATCGCGCTCGAGAGCGGCCTCGCTCTGTGCAAGCTGCGCCCGCAACGCGCGGTCATCGAGCGTAAACAGGAGATCCCCCTCCTTTACCTCCTGTCCTTCCTTGAAATGAACCCCTGCAATCTGTCCATCGATGCGAGATTTGATCATCACCGTCGCGATCGACTGGACGCTGCCGATTGCGGTGATCTGGATCGGAGTTGGCGCCTCGACCGCCACATCCGCCACCACGGGCTGACTCGCGGGAGGCCGCGCCGGTCCGGCGCCGGCACCCTTGTCAAAGACAAGGCCCCGGAAATAGTACCCTGATCCGAGCAGAACGGTCAGGAGAACTGCGGCCAGAAGGCGTTTCATTGGACCATTTCCCAAGGTCCTTGCAGCGGTGATTTGATCGCAGGTCTTCACCAAGTGCAAGCGCACTCCGGGAAGGCGTCAACGGACTGACGCGACGGCGAGGAACGGCTGCCATGCACCGCAGTGCAACATGACCGGGAGTTTGGACCACTACGCCAGCCCGATTGCGTTGTGAGTTCGATGACGACTCTCGCCGAGCTCGCGACGACTGATCGAGCGGAGCGAGGGCGGCGGTGGTGCTGGTGCGGCCCGCGGCGACTGGATAGAGTCGCGGTGTTGAACCTTTCTGGCGACCCTTTGCAGCAGGGAGCATTCCGATGTCGAAACTCGTACCGAGCGCCGACCGCCATCATATGCCGTACAGGGGCCTGATGCAGGGCGCCGCAGCCGCGGCGCTCGGCGCGGGCATCGCAATGCTTGCCGCCGGCGCGCCCGTGTCGGCGCAGGCTCCGGCGACACAAGCAGATTCCCGCGCTCGCGTCGGTCGACTTCGCGTGGCTCGCCTTGGGCGTACATTGGTTCGACCCGCCGGCGGCATTGGGCCGCGGGCCGATCAGGCAGGACCCCGCCCGTCACTTCCACAGCAATGTGGACGGCCCCGGACAGGTGACGCCGGACATCGGCTACACCAAGGACCCCGTTCTCAAGCCGTGGGCCGCCAGGCAGATGGAGGAGTCGAACGACGAGGTGCTGAGCGGCAAGCGGGGACTGCCGTTCGTCGCCCAGTCGACCTGCCACCCCGGCGGCGTCCCGGGGCAACTGCTGACGCCGGCCGAGCCGTTCTATTTCATCCAGACGCCGGCGCAGGTTTGGATGGTCTGGCAGCGCGACCACATGGTGCGGCGCGTCTACATGACCGACAAGCATTCGGAAAATGTGAAGCCGTCCTGGTTCGGCGAGTCGATCGGCCGTTATGAGCGCGACGGGACCCTGGTGATCGATACCATCGGCCTGTCCACCCGCAACAGCTATCTCGACTGGTACCGTACGCCGCATACCGAAAAGGAGCACGTCGTCGAGCGTTACAAGGTCTCCGCCGACGGCCGCACGCTCGAGGCGGTGGTGAGCGTCGAGGATCCCGACGCGTTCAACGAACCGCTCCACATGGTGCAGCGCTGGCGCAAGGTGAAGAACCAGATGCTGGAAACGGTCTGCGCCGAGAACAACGGCGATCACTTCGGCAAGAACCTGTTCCCGATCCCGCAAGCCGACACGCCCGATTTCTGAATGCTGCGAAGCCGGATGTTCGAGGATTGCCATGACGAACCATGGCCTGCGGATCATCGGTGCCGTGCTTGGCATCCTGCTGTTCTGCGCCGGATCGGTCCTGGCACAACCGGCTCCGTCCGATTCCCCGTCACTTCAGGCGAGGATCGAAGCGGCTGCGCGAGCGCTCCAAAGCAATCCCCGTCTCCACAACCTCACTGAGCAACAGCGACTAGACCGAGTGGAATTCGTGGCAGGAAATATGCTCGTTTTGCTGCTCCACGAAATGGGACATGTACATATATCCGAAATGCACTTGCCGGTGCTCGGACGGGAAGAGGACGCCGCCGACACTTTCGCCGCCCTGACAATGCTCAAGATAGGAACGAGTTTCTCGCAGCATGGACTAGCCGACGCAGCGAAGGGCTGGTTCCTCGACGATCGGCGCGAACAGCAAATCGGTGAGAAGCCTCTGTTCTACGACGAGCATAACCTCAGTCTGCAGCGCGCCTATCAGCTTGTGTGCTTGATGGTCGGTTCCGACCCGGTCAAATTCAAGGACCTCGCCAACGAGACGAAGATGCCGGAGTCACGCCAAAAGAGTTGCGGACGAGACTACGCCAAGGCGTCATCGGCTTGGAATAAGGTCCTGCTGCCTCACCGCCGCGTCCCTGGACAACCGGAAGCGCAGATCAAAATTGTCTATGGCGGCGGCAAGGGCAGGTTTGATGCCTTCGCCCAAATGTTTCGCTCGGTCCGATTCTTGGAGACCGTGGCCGAGCATGCCAAAGCGGATTATGTGTGGCCGTCCCCCTTCACGCTGGAGATGCAAAGCTGCGGTCATCCGGGCGCGGATTGGGACGACGAGACCCGCAAGGTCACGCTGTGCTACGAGTTCGCCTTCGATTTCGCCGAACTCTACCGCGCCTACGTCCCGCTGACGCTGGCGCCGGCGCCGACCGTGCAAAAGCGAATATCGAAATGAGGCATGCCGCCGCGCCGCTTGTTTTGCGCGTTCGCCACGTGCAATCTTCGCAACCGAATTCCGGCAACCAAAACAAATCGGGGAGGAGACCCATGAAGCATCCGTTCATGACCGCGATGACGCTCGCTGCCGCGGCACTTGTCGGGTCGGCGCTCGTCGCCGGCGCGCAGGAGAGCTACCCGACGAAGCCGATCACGGTGATCGTCCCGGAAGTCGTCGGCTCGGCGGCCGATCTCATGTCGCGGATCATCGGCGGGCGCATCGGCGAAGCGCTCGGCCAGCCGGTGACCTACGAAAACCTGTTCCTGGAAGCCGGCGTCGAGAAGGGCATCAAGTCCGCGCCCGACGGCTATACGCTTGTCTACGGGTCGTCCGGCAACGTGGCGCTGCTGCCCCATGTCAAGAAGGTCTCGTTCGATCCGTTGAAGGACCTCACCCCGGTGGCGCGCTTCGTGATCCAGCCGACGCTGATCGCGACCAATCCCTCGCTGCCGGTCAAAAACCTGCAGGAGCTGGTCGCCATGATGAAGGCGAACCCGGACAAGCTGCGGATGTCGACCGCCGGCGCCGGCACTGCCGGCCATTTCGCCGGCGAGATGTTCATCGCCATGGCGGGGATCAAGCCGGTGGTCGTCCATTACAAGGGCGGCGGACCGGCGATCGAGGCCGTCGTCAGCGGCAACTCCCAATGGACCGTGGCCCCCATCGGCGGCCGGATGCCGCATGTGCGCAGCGGAAAGCTCAAGGCGATCGCGATGGGCAGCCCGACGCGGCTCGCTTTGTTGCCGGACGTGCCGACCGTCGCCGAATCCGGCTATCCCGGCTACAACGCCGTCGGCTGGGGCGCGATCTTCGTGCCGAACGGCACGCCGCAGCCGATCATCGACAAGCTCAACGCGACCATCGCCAAGGTCGTGACGCTGCCGGAGGTCAAGAAGCAGTTCGAAGAGCAGGGCACCGAGGGCGCCAGCAGCACCCAGGCCGAAATGGCAAAGCTGCTTCGCGAGGAATACACTCGCCTCGGCGAAGTCGCGAAGAGCATCGGCGTCAGCGTGGACTGACGCCGGTTCCGCTTCGTTGACAGCGAGAGGATCAGCGCTTTCTTTCCCTCCCCGTCTTCGGGGAGGGCAGGGTGGGGTTCCTACTTTCTGTGATCAACTGCGCTGCCGCTCCCCATCCGACCTCGCTTGCGTTCGGCCACCCTCCCCGAAAACGGGGAGGGATTCCTACTGCGCGGTCTTCGTGCGCGGCACGTGCAGCGTCATCAGGATGATCGGCGCCCCGCCGCTCGGCGTGATCTGGTGCGGCGTGTTCTGCGGCACGACGAGAAAATCGCCCTTGCTGATCGCCTGGGAGGTGCCGCCGTCGATGGTCGTGCCGGACAGGTTTTCCGCGTTGTTGCGCTTTTCGTTGGCGAGCTTGCCGCCGGTGACGATGGTGCCCGCGCCCTCGATCACGTACATGACTTCGGCCTCGGTCTCATGCAGCGCGGCGGGCGCCATGGCCGTGCGGTATTCGAGATTTGCCTTGTAGGGTGCAAGCGTCAGGATCGGCTCGGAGACGAGCGGCTGGCCTTCCTTGCGGTCGGCCTTCGCCTTGGCGATCAGCCCGACGACATCGGCGGAGTTGGCGAACGTCTTTATGTTCGGGCCGGACTCGCCGACCACCTGAGCGAACGCGCAAGGTGCGCCGAGCGCCACGGAAAGTGTCAAAGCCAGTAACTGCGCGCGCATGGATTCCTCCCATTGCAGATTTTGCCATTGCAGATTTTGGTCTCTCGGCTGCACGATAAATTGCGGCGATGGAGCAGGCAAGCGGTCATCGGGGAGCGGCCAAGGATGACGAAGAGGGGCCGAGCTTTGCGCTAATTGATCCGGATATTGCCCGCCTTGATCACCGGCGACCAGCGGGCGATGTCGGCGTCGATGCGGGCGCGGAATTCTGCCGGCGAGGTCGGGATCGGCTCCATCAGCTGCGCCTTGAGCTTGTCGCGGATGTCGGGGGCGGTGATCACCTCGGCCACCTCGCGGGCGATCCTCGCGACGATGGCTTCGGGGGTCTTTGCCGGGGCGATCAGGCCCATCCAGGCGTCGGCCTCGACATCGATGCCCGCTTCCTTGAGCGTCGGAATGCCCGGCAGCAGCGCGGAACGCTCCGCCGTCGAGACCGCGAGGATCTTCACTTCGCCGGAGGCGAGCTGCGGCGTCACCGAGATCGCGGGCAGGCAGACGATCTGCACGTCGCCGCGCAGCAGCGCCGTCATCGCCTGGGGCGAGCTCGCATAGGGGATGTGCACGATGGTGGTGCCGCTGGCGAGCGCGATCGCCTCCATGGCGAGATGGGACAGCGAGCCGTTGCCGATCGAGCCGAAATTGTATTTGCCCGGGTTCTTCTTCAGGAGCGCGATCAACTCGGCGACGGAGTTGACGCCGAGCTTCGCGTTGACCGCGAGCGCGCTTGGTTGCGTCGCCACCATGGTGATGGCGGCGATGTCCGTTTTCGGATCGTAAGGCATCTTCGAAAACAGCAGCGGGTTGATGGCGAGCGGCCCGCCGATGCTGATGCCGATCGTGTAGCCGTCGGGCTCGGCCTTGGCGACCGCATCGGTGCCGGTGTTGCCGCTCGCGCCCGGCTTGTCCTCGACGACGAAGGCTTGGCCGAGCTTCTGCTGCAGGCGGTCAGCGATCATGCGGCCGACCATGTCGGGCGTCGAGCCCGGGCCGAAGGGAATGTAGATCTTCACCGGCCTCGCCGGCCAATCCTGCGCGACCGCGGTTTGCGCGAACATCGACGCGGCGAGCACTGCGAGCAAAAAGCGTTTCTTCATGACGACCTCAAATCGAACACCGGGGAGGGCAGGGCGTCGTTCGCCCCGCCGAGATAGACGCCGCCCTGTTCCAACAGGCGCTGCAGGGCGGCGACATCGACATCGGCCGCGGCGACGCCGCCGGCGATGGCGAGATGGGCCGCGGTGCCGGCCGCCTCGCCCATGACGAAGCAGCCGCCGGACACCCGCGCCGCCGACTGCCCCTCATGGCTCATGGCGGCGCAGCGGCCGGCGACCAGGAGATTGCGGATGCCGGGCGGAACCAGCATGCGGTAGGGCAGGTGGTTGAAACCGCGGGAGCCTTGTTGCGGCCAGCGCCATTCCACGTCGCCCGCCACATGGGCCTCGATCGGCCAGCCATTGACGCCGATGGAGTCCTCGAAGCTCGCGCAGGAGATGACGTCCTCGCCGGTGAGCTGGTAGCCCCCGGCGATGCGGCGCGTCTCGCGGATGCCGAGCTGCGGCGGCATGTCGACGATGTAGGCTTCGGCAAAGCCCGGAGCCTCGCGCTTGAGGAAGGCGAAGAATTCGAGCGCTTGGCGCCGGCCCTCGATCTCGCCGGCGGAGAGTTCGTCGGCATCGACGCCGTTGAGCGCGCGGCCGTTGGCGCTCTTCACCTGGGTGACGTTGACGCGCCACTCGATCGGATGCGCCATCGGCCGCACCATCGCGCCCTTGCGCGGAAACTTTGCCCGGCCCGCCCGCTCCGCCTCTTCCATCAGGTGCGGGATCGTGCGCCACGCTTCCCCGGCGCCGACGGGGTCGACGCCGTTGAGACGGAACATCATGGTGGGATAGAGCATGTTGCCGGCGCCGTCGCCCAGTTCATAGGGCACGCCGGCGAGTGCCGCGAGGTCGCCGTCGCCGGAGCAGTCGATGAAGACGCGCCCGCGCACCGCCGCGCGTCCCGACTTGGTCTCGACCACGAGCGCATCGATGCCGTCGTCCGCCTTGACGACGCCGCAGGCGAACGCGTGGAACATGAGCGCGACGCCGCGCCCGAGCAGCAATTCGTCGGCCGCGCATTTATAGGCGGCGGTGTCGTAGGCCTGCGCCATGGTCCGGCCGAAGATCGCATGGGGCGCGTTGAGCCCGTCGAGGCGGGCGAGGCGCGCCAGCACCTCGTCGGCGACGCCGTGCACGACCTGGCGGACCTCGCCATGCACATTGGCGTGGAGGCCGCAGAAATTGGTGACCCCCGCCGCAGTCCCCATGCCGCCGAGGAAGCCGTAGCGCTCGACCAGCAGCGTGCGGCGCCCCTGCGCCCCGGCGGCCGCCGCCGCCGCGATGCCCGCCGGTCCGCCGCCGAGCACGACGACGTCGTATTCCCCGCGCACGGGAACCTCGCGTGCGGGCTCGCGGATGAATGTCGGGGAGGCGACCATGTGGGCGACCTTAGCGCCTTGCGGCGCCGGATCAAACCATGGGCCGCCTCATTGGACCCGCGAGAAGAAGCGCGACAGCCGCAGTCCCGACGGCCAGGTCCAAATCGGGTCCTGCGCGGCGACCGGTAACATGCGCCGCGGCGCATTCGAGCGCGCAGGATGTACTTCCTCCGATGCCGCCACCGCAATATCATTGTCGGATATCATTGGCGGCAAGGCGCGCTCAGAGTGGTCTTTCCTTCGCTCGCAGTCATCTACTCGACCCCGCGTGCCGATGTCGTGGCCGATTTCGTCGCGACGCATTACGACACGCCGGGCCCAATCGAATGCACGTTGCTGCGCCGGGGCTTCAACGACACCTTCGAGATAAGGTCCAAGGACGGCCAGCGTTTGATTCTTCGCCTGTCCGGCCGGCGCGCGCGCGGCGAATTGGACGTGGCATCCGAAACCGCATTCATCGCTCACCTCGACAAGGAGGGTGTTCCGGTCGCGGCGCCGGTGCCAGCGCGCGACGGAACGCTCTTCACGATGGCGTTCCTGCCCGAGGGCCGGCGTCCCGCGGTTCTGTTCAAATATGCCGAGGGCCGCGCGCCGCGGGTCGATTCAGCCACCGACGCGCGAGCCCATGGAGTGACGCTCGCGCAAATCCACGATGCCGCAGAAGGATTCGTCGCGAGCGGGGGCGAGCGTTATCGGCTCGACCTCGACCATCTCTTGCACCGCCCCATGTCCGCAGTCCTGGCCCTCGCGGCGTTGAGCGACGCCACGCGTCAGGGCCTCACCGAACTGGCGGAGCGATTGTCGAGCGCCGCCACGGCGCGGGGCGGGCTCGGCTGGACACGCTGCCACGGCGATTGCCATGGACTCAATGCGCGCATCGCGGTGGAAGGACCGCGCGCCGGACAGGCGGCCTTCTTCGACTTCGACGATGGCGGTCCCGGCTACGTGGCCTATGACCTCGCGGTGTTCCTGTGGGCTCGCGTCTCGTTCCAGCGCAAGGAGCACGCGATGTGGCATGCTTTCATCGAAGGCTACCGCTCGACACGTCCGCTCGCCGAGACGGACTTTGAAGCCGCGCACCTGTTCGTGCCGATCCGGCATGTCTGGCTGATGGGGGAGTATGCAAGTCGCCTCGCGGAATGGGGCAGCGAAGCCGTCCCGGCCGATTGGATCACGCGGGAGCTCGAATTCATGCGAACGTGGGAGCAGACGCAGATCCGGCCACGACTTCTCTAATGTGGGTTGCAGCCCGGCTTTGTCGACGCGGCGTCCGTCCCGTGGCCCCCGCTTGCGTCGGCGGCTGCCTTCGCCTCTACTGCGCGCCTCGCGCGACACCGGTGGAGCATCGCAATGGGCCTGGCGCTACTCGTTCTCGGACTGATCCTGTTCCTCGGCCCTCATGTCTTCGTCACCATGCGGGACCGGCGCGCCATGCTGATCCAGCGCATAGGCGTGTGGCCCTACAAAGGGCTGTTCGCGGTCATCACCATCATCGGCCTGTTCGTGATCGCCAAGGGCTTCGCGCTCTATCGCGATGCCGGTCCGATCGACGTGTGGGATCCCCCGAACTGGACCCGGCACATCACCGTCGCCCTGATGTGGCCGGCGGTGATCCTCGTCACCGCGGCCTACATCCCCGGCGACATCAAGCGCACCTTGAAGCATCCGATGCTGGTCGGGGTGAAGCTGTGGGCGGTGGCGCATCTCATTTCCAACGGGGACCTCGGCTCGATCATCCTGTTCGTGTCGATCCTCGCCTGGGCGGTGTATGACCGCATCACCCTCAAGCGTCGTACCGATCCCGGCGCGCCGCCGATCCCGATCGGCGGGCGACGCAACGACATCGCCGCCATCATCGTCGGCACCATTCTCTATCTTGCGCTCGGCCTCGTCTTCCATCCCCTGGTGATCGGACGGGCGGTGTTCGGAACCCCGGCGCTGGGAACCTGATCGTGTCGACCCATACCGAGCAGAAGCGGCTGACCGCACCGGACATCAGGGCCCGCAAGGGCGCGAGCCCGATCGTCATGCTGACGTCCTATCACGCCCATACCGCGCGCATCCTCGACCGCCATTGCGACGTCATCCTGGTCGGGGATTCGCTGGGCATGGTGATGCACGGGCTGGAAACCACCATTCCCGTGACGCTCGACATGATGATCCTGCAGGGGCACGCGGTGATGCGCGGCTCCAAGCACGCCCTCGTCGTCGTCGATCTGCCGTTCGGCTCCTACGAGGTGTCGAAGGAGCAGGCCTTCATGACCGCCGCGCGCGTGCTCAAGGAGACCGGCTGCGGCGCGATCAAGCTGGAAGGCGGCCAGCGCATGGCCGAGACGATTCGGTTCCTGGTGGAGCGTGGCGTGCCGGTGATGGCTCATGTCGGGCTCACTCCGCAATCGGTCAACGCGCTCGGCGGTTTCCGCGCCCAGGGCCGCGACCGCGCCGACTGGGCGCCGATCGAGGCCGACGCCCGGGCGGTGGCGGAGGCGGGCGCCTTCTCGGTGGTGCTCGAGGCTTTGGCGGAGCCGCTCGCGGCGCAGATCACGCGGGAGATCGCCATTCCCACCATCGGTATCGGTGCCAGCCCCGTCTGCGACGGCCAGGTGCTGGTGCTCGAGGACATGCTGGGCCTGTCGCCCTGGGTGCCGAAATTCGTCAAGCGCTATACCAGCCTTGGTCCCTCCATCGAGGCGGCGGTGTCGGCTTATGCAGCCGAGGTGCGCAGCCGCTCATTCCCCGGGCCGGAGAATGTGTACTCGGTCAAAGGCGAACGGTGAGGAAGAACGGGCGGGCCGGTTTTCAGAAACACCGTCCTTCCGGGGCGGTGCAGAGCACCGAACCCGGAATCCAGACGGCGTCGCCGCCGGCACCGCAGCTTGGATTCCGGGTTCCGGCCTGCCTGCAGCCGGCCCCGGAATGACGCCACTGGATCGACGACGCGGCGACTACTTCGCCCGTTTCCACACCAGTTCCGTATGGGCATTGCCGGACGGCGCTGCCGACGGATTTGGCGTCGTCCAGGTCAACACATCGTCGGTGAGCGCAGTGATCGGCCGTTTCTGCTGGGTACCGCTCCAGTTCGGGAACGAGCTCGATTCGATGCGGAAATTGATGGACTTGTCCGCTTCGTTCACGGAGTAGGTGCCGAAATGGGTGATAACCCCCGCCGCGACGGCCTTGTTCTCGTCGGTGCTGCCTTTTTCACGGTTGTTGGATGCAAATTTTGGCAGGCTCGCACGCATGACCTGCAATGAATAATGCCCGTCCGGACTGAAAATGACCGTGCCCGAGGGATTGGGCCCAAAGCTGGGCACGTGGGTGCCGTCCGCTTGCACAAGGTCGGACAGCAGCAGTGTCCATGACCCGACCAGCTGGTCTTTCATGGCTTTCTGTTGAGCGACGGATGCGCCCGGCATCAAGGCAAATCCCAACGCCGCCATTGCGCAAACACTGAGAAGGTGACGATTCATTGCTATCCTCCTTATCGCCGTTTCCCGCGTTATCGCATTTCCTCCCGCAAACCTGCCCGTCCTGGTTGAGTCTCCGGGGGCAAGGCGATGCGCCGGCATTTTGGAAACCGGCGCCGCAAAATTCAATACCTGGAATGGTTCGTTTTGTGGTGAGACAACCCAAGGCCAGGCGCCAGGGAAGCACTTGGGCGGGCTTGCGTTTGATTTTGTGGGTGGATTCCGCCGGAAAAGACCTATGGTCGCGGTCCGGGCGCTTTGCCACGCCGCCGCCATATCGCTATCCTAACGCCAGATGCCGCCCGGCTCGGCTGGGGCGGCCGCGCGCCATTGGGCGGAGAGGTTTTCGTGTCTGATATTTTCAATGAAGTCGACGAGGAAGTACGGCGAGAACAGCTCAAGAAGCTGTGGGAGCGCTACAGCAACCTCATCATCGGGTTGGCGATCCTCGTCGTCGCGGCAGTCGGCGCATGGCGCGGTTATGAGTTCTGGCAGGCCCGCAAGGCGGCAGAAGCCGGCGCAGCCTATGAGGCGGCCCTGAAGCTCTCCGAGGATGGCAAGCATTCCGAGGCCGAGGAGGCGTTCGGCAAGCTCGCGGCCCAGGGAACTGCGGGCTACCGGCTGCTCGCCCGGATGCGACAGGCGGCCGAGCTCGGGGCGACGGATCCGAAGGCGGGGGTCGCCGCCTATGATGCCATCGCGGGCGAACCCGGGCCGGCGCTGGTCCGGGAGCTCGCGGCCATCCGCGCCGCTTTCCTGCTGGTGGATACGGCCAAGCTCGATGAGATGACCCAGCGCCTCGAGCCGTTGACCCAGCCCAGCAGCAGCTACCGCCACACCGCGCGGGAATTGCTGGCCCTCTCCGCCTGGCGCAACGGAGATGCCGCGGCGGCGCGCAAGTGGGCCGAGGCGGCCGCCAGCGATCCTGAAGCGCCGCAGGGCTTGCGCTCGCGGGTCGACGTGCTGAACTCCCTGCTCGCCGATGCGGGCAAGACATAGGAGCCGCCGATGCGCCCTCTCGCACGCCTGGGCTTTGCCATCGTCGTCGCCGGCGCCACCGCGCTGGTTGCAGGCTGTGACAGCCTCGACACTCTGACGTTGTTCGACTCGAAGACGAAGCTCTCGGGTGACCGCAAGCCGGTCTTCCCGGAGGGAGTCCCCGGCGTCACGCCGGGCGTGCCGCCCGAGATGGTGAAAGGCTACCACGAGCCGGTGGCGGAGACCCCGCCGCAGGTGCCGTCGGAGCAGCCGAAAGCGGCGGAGGCCAGGCCGAAGCCGACACCCAAGCCCCACACGGTGCAGGCCAAGCCGAAGCCTGCCCCGGCGGTTCAGGCGCAGGCGTCGCCACCTCCGGCGCCTGCCACCACTGCCACGGCGCCGTGGCCGAGCCAGCCGCAGCAGCCGCAGCCCCAGGCGCAGGCCCCGTGGCCGTCGGCGCCCGCTTCCGGCACCGTTTCGCGGTAGTGGTGCGACCCGAGCCGAGTTCCTATCTATTTGCGTGAGCAGCCCCACTGCTTCAAAAGCGGTAGGCTGGCTTATCCCAACATTTGAAAGCCGAATGTTGGGCTCGGACTTCCACAATTCGTTACATCGTTGGGACGCCGCGGGCTTCCCGGGGGCGCCGCCATGAGCTTCACCATCGCCATTGTCGGCCGGCCGAATGTCGGCAAGTCGACGCTGTTCAACCGGCTTGCCGGCCGGCGGCTCGCGCTCGTCGACGATACCCCCGGCGTCACCCGCGACCGGCGTGAAGCCACCGCCCATCTCGGCGATCTCACCTTCACCATCATCGACACCGCCGGCCTCGAAGAGGCGCCGAGCGAAAGCCTGCCGGGCCGGATGCGCGCCCAGACCGAGGCCGCGGTGGCGGCGGCCAACGCGGTGTTCTTCGTCATCGACGCCCGCGCCGGCGTGGTGCCGGCCGATCGCGCCTTCGTCAATCTGCTGCGGCGCGCGGCCAAGCCGACCATCCTCATCGCCAACAAGAGCGAGGGCAGGGCGGGCGCGGCCGGCTCGCTCGAAGGCTTTGATCTCGGCCTCGGCGAGCCGGTGGCCGTCTCGGCGGAACATGGCGAAGGCCTCGGCGACCTCTATGACGCCTTGCGCGAAGCGCTGCCGGACGAGACCGCGCTTCCCGAGGAGCCCGAACCCGGCGACGAAGCCGAAGGTGAAGCGGCGGCGGCCCCCGAGCCGGAGCGGCCGATCCGCATCGCCGTCGTCGGGCGGCCCAATGCCGGCAAGTCGACCTTGATCAACCGGCTGCTCGGCGAGGAGCGCCTGCTCACCGGCCCCGAGGCCGGGATCACCCGCGACGCCATCGCGGTGCCGCTCACATGGGACGGCCGGAGTTTCCTCGTGCACGACACCGCCGGGATGCGGCGGCGCTCCAAGATCGAAGGCAAGCTTGAAAAGCTCTCGGTCGCCGATGCGCTGGAAGCGATCCGCTTTGCCGAGGTGGTGATCCTGCTGATGGACGCGACCGCTTCGTTCGAAGAGCAGGATCTGCGCATCGCCGATCTCGTCGAGCGCGAAGGCCGCGCCCTCGTCATCGGCGTCAACAAGTGGGACCTCAAGGAGGGCGACGCGGGCGGCGCCGGCAGGTTGCGTGGCGAGGCCGATCACTGGCTGGCGCAGCTCAAGGGCGTGCCGATCGTCGCGGTGTCCGGCCTTACCGGCTCGGGGCTGGAGCGGCTGATGCAGGCGGTGATCGACATCCATGCGATGTGGAACAAGCGCGTCGCCACCAATCCGCTCAACCGCTGGCTCGAGGCGACGCTCGCCGCGCATCCGCCGCCCGCGGTCTCCGGCCGCCGGCTCAAGCTCAACTACATCACCCAGGCCAAGGCGCGGCCGCCGACCTTCGTGCTGTTCTGCACCCGCGCCGACGCGGTGCCCGAGGCCTATCGCCGCTACCTCGTCAACGCGCTGCGCGAGTTGTTCGACCTGCCCGGCGTTCCGATCCGGCTCACGCTGCGGGAGAAGGCGAACCCGTATGCGGGGCGGAAGAAGGCGAAGGTGTAGGGGGCGAAGGGTAGTTGCCCCCGGCCCGACCGCACGGCATTCGACTGCGGCGTGCCGTTAGGCGTACTATGGCGACACGTACAACCCCGCCGAAACGAACGCGGGAGCATCGAAACACTCCGGGCCAAGCCGGTGTTCTGCCAAGGGAGGACTGACATGCGCCATCAAGCCCGCTTGGGCCTTTCGCTTGCGTTGGTCGTTGCCGCCGCGCTCGCGGTCGCTGGAACCGAAGCCCTGACCCAGGCCGTTGCGCCCATCAATTCCGCGCCCAATCCGTTCCGTACCATCGAAGGCTTCGCCAAGATGCCCGAGGGCCGCATCTGGGGCTCGACCGCGGCGGTCGACATCGACCCCGACGGCAGCAGCATCTGGGTGGCGGAGCGGTGCGCAGCGCAAGGGTTCATCCCCGCTTCGCAGATGCGCGAAGGCCAGGTGTTCAACTGCGACGGCTCGAACCTCGACCCGATCCTCAAATTCGACGCGTCAGGCAAGCTCGTGAAGGCGTTCGGGGCCGGCATGTTCGTGTTTCCGCACGGCCTGCATGTCGACTTCGAGGGCAACATCTGGGTGACCGACGGCATCGGCCGCGGCGACAAGGGCCACACCGTGCACAAGTTCAGCCCGGATGGAAAACTCCTCATGACGCTCGGCAAGCCGGGCAAAGCCGGCACCGGCCCCGACGAGTTCAACGCACCGTCCTCCGTGGTCGTCGCGCGCAATGGCGACATCTTCGTCGGCGACGGGCACGGCGGAGATACCAACGCGCGCATCGTCAAATTCTCCAAGGACGGCAAGTTCATCAAGACCTGGGGCAAGAAGGGCTCAGGCCCCGGCGAGTTCGATACCCCGCACGCGATGTCGATGGACCAGCGCGGCCGCCTGTTCGTCGGCGACCGCAACAACAACCGCATCCAGATCTTCGACCAGGACGGCAACTTCATCGCGCAGTGGCATCAGTTCAGCCGGCCGAGTGGCATATTCATCGACAAGAACGACATCATCTATGTCGCCGATTCCGAATCGGAATCTGTTTCGAAAAATCATGACGGCTGGAAGCGCGGCATCCGGATCGGACGCGTGAACGACGGCGCGGTGACGGCATTCATTCCGGACCCGGTGGAAAAGATCACCGGCACCAGCGCCGCCGAAGGCGTCGCCGCGGATGCGATGGGCAACATTTTCGGGGCCGAAGTCGGCCCCAAGCGGGTGAACAAGTACGTCAAGAACTGAGCGCAAACGGGCCGCGACCAGACCACCAGCGTTCCCGCTCAGAAGTCCGGCTTGTTCGCGATCGGGATGTGATAGTCGAACAATTGCTGGTTGTTCTCGGCGCAGACCTCTTCGCGCATTTGCGCCTCCACGCGCCGATAAAGCCGCTTGCCCGACCATGGCTCATAGAAAGCCTCCGGATCTTCTACCGTGAAGCTGACTTCCATCGCCTTGCCGCCTTCGACCATCTTCCAGCGCTCAACGACGTGCAGCTTCTCGCTGTGCGGCGTGCGGTAGGGATCGACGAACGTCTGATCGTTCTGTCCGACGGTGTCGATGACGAGCGTACCGTCCTCGTAATGCCCGACCGACTCGCCGTACCAGGACGGCTTCGGATTGGCCGAATGAGGCACGTCGAGATAAATGCGTCGCACCTCCTGATTGCCTGAATAGATCATCCAGACCTGCCTGGGCGTCTGGATGAAGAAGACGGGCTCTCCGCCGCCGTAAGCCATGAAGCCGGGAACTCCGGCTGGACGGCAGCTCGAGCGCGCCGTGAAGGCGATCTTTCCGGCGAGGACCTCGTCGTTGTCCTTCTTCATCCGTTCCTTCACCCACGGCTTCAGGTTCGGATTGCTGAGATCGGCGATCCGAAAGGTCGGCTGGGCGCTGGTGCCGTTGGGAACGAAAGGATGCGCCGGATCGTTGGCGACGGGTGGCAGACGTCCGGGAAGGGGGGCGAAGTTGGGGCCGCCGCCCCCGACCCCGACCCACCCGATCTGGTTCGAGGAGAAATCGGGCGGGGACGCCTTCTGTTGCGCTACGGCCGGTGCGGTTGGAGCCGCCCATGCAAGGCCGGCCAAGATGCTGCCTGCGAATAACCTCTCACGTGAAAGGAACGAGGACATTTTGCTGCTCCTCTAGCCGTCGGGTCTTACATTCTTCTCGTGTTCGAAAATCGTGCGGCCCCTGGCGCGTCGACGCGCCTCAGACGTTCACCCAGTCCAGCGTCTTTTCGCCTTCGATGCGCTGCAGCCGCCCGAACGTCGCTTCCATCTTGCTGCGATCGAGATGCCGGGTCAGCAGCAGGAACTTCTCCTTGAGCTCGGCCTGATCGAGCGGGCGATCCGGCATTCCCTTGAAGCCCGCGACCGCACGTGACACTTCGCGCCCGTCCTTGAGGCGGATCGTGACGGTGGCGGTCGGATCTTGGCGCTTTTGGCTCGCTGCAATGGTGGTCTTGATCCGCGACGCGAGATCGAGGATGGCGGGATCGTGGACGGCCGCGTCGTCGAACGAACGCGGATCGCGGGCGTCGCGGTAGAGCGAGAGCGCGACGCTGAACGGGACCGAGTATTGCGCCAACATCTTGTCGGCGGGCGAGGGGATGTTGTTGCGCGTGGCCATGCGATCGTCGCCGGCGATGGCGATCGACACGACGTCGGCGGCCGAGAACTTGTGCTCGGCGCGCAGGTCCTGGGTCGCCTCGACGGAATTCTGTGCCGTCATGTGGCAGGCGTAGCGTTTCAACGAGATGTTCGCCGTCAGCCAGGTGTCGCCGAGGCCGCGCGTCAGCGCCGGCAAGTCCCACTCGTTGCA
Source organism: uncultured Alphaproteobacteria bacterium (assembly GCA_963791375.1). Classification (GTDB taxonomy): domain Bacteria; phylum Pseudomonadota; class Alphaproteobacteria; order Rhizobiales; family Xanthobacteraceae; genus JAJPKK01. The sequence goes on along the minus strand of CAWBSI010000023.1, from coordinate 220,787 downwards.
GAACACGTGCAGGAAGCCCAGCTCGCCTTCCAGCACGCTCGATGGTCCGGTGAAGCCGTCGGCGGCGAGGCTCGCGGCCAGCACGCCGCTTTCGGCCGCGCGCCCGAGATGCAGACGCTTCACCATGGCGCCGTTGCCCGCATGGGCGAATTCCAGGAGGCCGCAGGAGAGCGAGCCCGCAATGCCTAGCGCGTTCGTCATCGTGGCCGCATCGAACCCGCGCAGGCGCCCCACCGCGACGGCCGCGCCGAACGGACCGATGGTGCCGGGCGCATGGAAGCCGCGGGTCTCGTTGCTGTGCTTGGTGGCGCGCCCGATCCGGACCATGACCTCCGCGCCGGCGACGAATGCGGTGACGAGCTCGCGGCCGCCGAGGCCGCGCTCTTGCGCGACCGCCAGCGCTGAAGTGAACAGCGTCGCCGACGGATGCGAGCCGCTGTTCGGCACGGTGGTGGCGTCGAGCTCGAAGGCGTGGGCCAATGCGCCGTTGGCGAGCGCGGCCGCAGGCGCCTGGACCGGCGCGCCGCCGGCGCCGAGGATCGCGCTCGAGCCGCCAGCGCCGTAGCGCTGCGCATAGGCGATGATCATTTTGCTCCACGGCAGCTCGGCGCCGTAGCTGATGGTGGCTACCGCGTCGGTGATGCAGTCCTTGGCGCGCTGCACGACGGCGGGCGGCAGGTCCTCGTAGCGCAGCGCCGCCGCATAGGCAGCGAGCCGCTCGGTCTCGTGGTTGGTTTCCTCCTTGCGATGGGCGGGCGGCTCCTCGGCGTGGGCGGTGGCGGCGCCGAACAGCGCGGGTGCCAGCGGAACGGTGCCTGCCACAGCCGCGATCTGCTTGAGAAAGGTGCGCCGACGGGATCGCTCACTGGCGTTTGTCATTGGAATCCTCCCAAGCGCGTCGCCTTGAACAACCGCGTCGCGTCTACGAGGCGACAATGTGCAGCCGGCCGTCCGGCGGGTCAATTGGCCTTAACACATTCGATCTATCGCCGAATAATCCCGCCAAATGGTCTCGGGACGCCAAGGATTGCCGCAGGATTTTCGCGTTTAGGCGCGCGCGAGCCGCTTTACCTTCAGCGCGGATGCGCGCGCGCGGACTTGCGCCAGATCGTAATTCATCTGCATCCGCAGCCACGTGTCCGCGGTGCTGCCGAGGGCCTTTTCGAGCCGCACAGCCATCTCCGGTGTTACCGCGTTCCGGCCGGCAATAACGTTGTGAAGCTGCTGGCGCGAAATGCCGAGCCCCTTGGCCGCGTCGCTGATCGTGACGCCCAATTCATCGAGATTGTCGCCGATGAGTTCGCCCGGATGCGGCGGGTTTTTCATGTCCATGGGTTCACTGGCCCTCAATGATAGTCCACGAGGTCGACGTCTAAGGCGCGGCCGTCTGCGAAACGGAAGATGATTCGCCAGTTCGCACGTACCGTCACCGCCCAAAAGCCCTTGAGGTCGCCTTTGAGCGGGTGCAGCCCGAACGTCGGCAGATCGAGCGAATCGATCGTCTGCGCGGCATGCAGGACAGCCAAGATCTGCTTGATCTTCCTCACATGATCCGGATTGACTCCCTTGTGGTTGTCATCTTCGAAAAGCCGGCGCAGCCCCCTATGCCGAAAACTTTCGATCATCGGCCTCGGTTCCCTCGTCTTTAGATGTAAAACAAAGCTTTACATTCGTCAATCGTTGTTTTACACAAATCGTCACGCGTCCTCGTTCGGCCATTTGGTTGGAGCGGACCCGTTTACTCGGGCCGTCGGAACGCGAGCAGCTTGTCCTGGGGAAAGTCGTAGAGCCTTCCGGTCTCTCTGAAGTCCGGCAGGCACAGCGCCACGATCTTTTCGGCCACTGCTTCCGGCGGCGGCAGGGTCATCGGGTCCTCGCCGGGCATGACCTGGGCGCGCATCCGGGTGCGGGTCGGTCCGGGATTGACGAGGTTGACCCGCACCGGCGTCGTCTCCGTCTCCGCCGCATAGGTGCGCACCAGCGCTTCCAGCGCGGCTTTCGACACCGAATAGGGCCCGCGATAGGCCCGCATGTTGTGAGCGGCGCCGGAGGAGAGAAACACCGCCCGTCCGGCATCGGAGGCGCGCAGCAGCGCATTCATTGCGCGGATGAGGTGCCAGTTGACCGTGACGTTGACCGCCATCACCGCCTCCCAGTCCTTGGGTTGGACGTGGTCGAGCGGCGACGACGGCCCGACCAGGCCGGCATTGCCGATCAGGACGTCCAGGCGCTGGTAGCGCTCCTGCAGCGCCGTCGCGAGCCTGAGGATGCCGTCGGTATCGGTGAGGTCGAGGGGAACCAGCGTCGCGGTGCCGCCGGCTGCGCGGATGGCATCGTCGAGCTCTTCCAGCCCGCCGACGGTGCGCGCCACCGCGACCACGTGGGCGCCCATGCGCGCGAGCGCCAGTGCGGTCGCTGCGCCGATGCCGCGCGAGGCGCCGGTGACGAGGGCGATGCGGCCGGTGAGGGCGGCGGGCGGGCTCCCGGCAGGACTCACGACCAAACTCTCAACTCGCCTCCGCCAGCAGCGACAATTGCCGCGAGGGCGCCTCGCCGGAGCGATCGGTCAGCGGGGTCGGGTATTCGCCGGTAAAGCAGTGGTCGGTGAATTGCGGGCGCAGGGGGTCGCGGCGCTCCTCGCCCATGGCGCGGTAGATGCCGTCGACCGAGAGGAAGGCCAGCGAATCCGCGCCGATGATCTCGCGCATCTCCTCGACGCTGTGGGTCGCGGCCAGGAGCTTGTCGCGCTCAGGGGTGTCGATGCCGTAGAAATCCGGATGCGTGATCGGCGGCGATGCGATGCGGAAATGCACCTCCTTGGCGCCGGCTTCGCGCATCATCTGCACGATCTTCACCGAGGTGGTGCCGCGCACCAAGCTGTCGTCGATCAGCACGATGCGCTTGCCCGCGACCACCGCGCGGTTGGCATTGTGCTTGAGGCGCACGCCGAGTTCGCGGATCGACTGGGTCGGCTGGATGAAGGTGCGGCCGACATAGTGGTTGCGGATGATGCCGAGCTCATAGGGAATCGCGGCGGCCTGGGCATAGCCGATCGCCGCCGGCACCCCGCTGTCGGGCACCGGCACCACCACGTCGGCGGAGGCCGGCGCCTCGCGGGCGAGCTCGCTGCCCATGTTGCGGCGGATCTGGTAGACGCTGCGGCCGCCGACCACGGAGTCCGGCCGCGAGAAATAGATGTATTCGAAGATGCAGGGGCGGGGCGGCACCGGCGGGAACGGCTTGAGCGACTGCGCCCCTTCTTCGGAATAGACGACGACCTCGCCGTTCTCGATGTCGCGGACATAGCGCGCGCCGATGATGTCGAGGGCGCAGGTCTCCGAGGTCAGGATCGGGCAGCCGTCCAATTCGCCCAGCACCAGCGGGCGGATGCCGAGAGGATCGCGGGCGCCGACCAGCTTCTTGTTGGTGAGCGCTACCAGCGAATAGGCGCCTTCGATCTGGCGCAGCGCCTCGATGAAACGGTCGATGAAACGGTTGCGGGGAGAGCGCGCCAGCAGGTGCAGGATCACCTCGGTGTCGGTGGTCGACTGCATGATCGCGCCATCGCGCACCAGTTGACGGCGCAGCGTCAAGCCATTGGTGAGATTGCCGTTGTGCCCGACGGCGAAGCCGCCGGCATTGAGCTCGGAAAACAGCGGCTGGACGTTGCGCAGTATCGTCTCGCCGGTGGTCGAATAGCGCACATGGCCGATCGCCACGGTGCCGGGCAGGCGGTCGATGATTTCGCGCCGTGAGAAGGTGTCGCCGACGAGGCCGAGCCGCCGCTCGGAATGGAACCGGCGGCCGTCATAGCTGACGATGCCCGCCGCCTCCTGGCCGCGGTGCTGCAGGGCGTGAAGTCCGAGTGCGGTGATCGCGGCGGCGTCGGGATGTCCGTAGATGCCGAATACGCCGCACTCCTCGCGCAGCCGGTCGCCGTTGAGCAGGAGGTCCTGTGCCTGTTCCGGTGAGATGTCGAGTGCGCGTTCCCGAGTGCTGTCGGAATCGCTGGGATCGGGACGGCTTCCGGCAGGGTGAGGTTGCATTATCTCTCCGTCGGCCTGGAACCTGGGCCTTTGCGCGCACAACGCCATTCGCCCGCGAATCCGCCGTGAAATCCTAGCACAATACGGGCCAACCGGACGGGCGAAGCGCGCGGGGCGGGGCCGGGATTCACTTGTTTTCGTCCGGCGCGTCCTGATCTTCGCCGGACTTCTTCTTCAGTCTCTTCAAGATGGTGTTCTCGGGGTCTTCCGGCAACAGGCCCTTGAGCCATTCCCCGGTATTCTGCAGCACGATGCGCGAACGGGCATTGCGGACCATGTCGGGCTGCGACTTGGCCGGCACCAGCCAGTCGAAGAAGATGAAGGCGACCACGACGATGATGAGGCCGCGCGCCAGCCCGAACAGGAAGCCGAGGGTGCGGTCGAGCGCGCCGATCCGGCTGTCGAGGATCTTGTCCGAGATTTTCACCGTAATGATCGAGACGATGATCAGGGTCCCGAAAAAGGCGCCGGCCACGGTGACGCCGGCCGCCATGTAATCGTTGCTGATGTACTGCTTGGTCATCGGCAGCAGCTTGGAATAGGCATAAAGTCCCGCCACCGCCGCTGCGCCCCAGCCGGCGATCGACAGGACCTCGCGGATCAGGCCGCGCACCATCGCGAGCAGCCCGGAAATCAGCATCACGGCGATGAGAAAGAGGTCGAGATACATCGGCGTCTTCGTTCGGGTTCCAAGCCAGCAGGCGGCTCGTGTATAGCGGGCGCAACTCGCGCCGTCATCCAACTTGTGGCGGTCGGGAATGACCCCTGGGGAAGCTTTCGAATCGGTTGCAGGTGGGCAACAAATTCGTGACCGACATTCCGCCTTGCCTCACGACTTGCGCTCGCGCCCGGCCTGGCGGCGGGCGCCTCCCTGGGGGGCGATCTGGGCGACCAGGTCGAGAAGGGGCCCCACGGTGGTGAGCGCAAGTGCGAGATCGTTTGCCTCGCCGCGCGATGTCTCCGGGACGAAAGCTCGCGCAAAGCCGAGCTTCTGGGCCTCCTTGAGCCGTGCTGCAGCCTGCGCCACCGGCCGCACCATTCCGGACAGGGAGACCTCGCCGAAAAAGACCGCGTCGGCCGGCAGCGCCGCATTGGCCAGCGACGACACCAGCGCGGCCGCGGCGGCGAGGTCGGCGGCCGGCTCCTGGATGCGCAGTCCGCCGGCGACGTTGAGGTAGACGTCGTGGCCCGACAGGCGCACCCCGCAATGGGACTCGAGCACGGCCAGCACCATGGCAAGGCGGTTCTGGTCCCAGCCGACCACCGCGCGGCGCGGAGTGCCGAGCGTCGTCGGCGCCACCAGCGCCTGCATCTCGACCAGCAGCGGCCGGGTGCCTTCGATGCCCGCGAACACGGCGGTGCCCGGCGCGCCGAGATCGCGCTCGGACAGGAACAGCGCCGACGGGTTCGCCACTTCCTGGAGGCCGCCGCCGGTCATCTCGAATACGCCGATCTCGTCGGTCGGGCCGAACCGGTTTTTCACCGCACGCAGGATGCGGAAGTGATGCGCGCCCTCGCCCTCGAAGGAGAGCACGGCATCCACCATGTGCTCGACCACGCGCGGGCCGGCGATCTGGCCGTCCTTGGTGACGTGCCCCACCAGGATGACGGCCGCGCCCGAGCGCTTGGCGAAGCGGATCAGCACCTGAGCCGCTCCGCGCACCTGGCTCACCGTGCCGGGGGCCGATTCCACCGCGTCGGTCCACATGGTCTGGATCGAATCCACCACGACCAGCCGCGGCGTCTTGCCCTCGGAGAGGGTCGCCACGATGTCTTCCACCGCGGTCTCGGCGGCGAGTTCGACGGCGGCGCCGCCGAGCCCGAGTCGGTCCGCCCGCAGCCTCACCTGCGCCACCGCCTCTTCTCCGGAGATGTAGACGGCGCGGTGGCCGGCCTTGGCGATCGCCGCCGCGGCCTGGATCAGGAGCGTCGACTTGCCGATGCCGGGATCGCCGCCGACGAGGAGCACCGATCCCCGCACGAAGCCGCCGCCGGTGACGCGGTCGAGCTCGGCAATGCCGCAAGGCGTGCGCGGGGCGTCATCGGTTTCGCCGGCGAGCGGATGGAGCGCGAACGGCCGGCCCTTGCGGGCGGGGCGCCCGGGGCCCGCGGCCTGCGCGCTCTGGCCGGCGCCTTCCTCGGAGATCGTGTTCCATTCGCCGCAGGAGTCGCATTTGCCCTGCCAGCGGCCATAGACCGCGCCGCAGTTCTGGCACACGAAGGAGAGGGGGCGGCGTGCCATGGTGACCCTGGGGATGGAAGCGTTCTAGACCGCGTTTCGATGAGTTGGAATCCGTCTTGATATTGCATCTTCTGAACGGAAGGCCGCGCGCTCCCTCCCCTTGAAAAGGGGAGGGTCGGGGAGGGGATCGCGCGTCACAAGCGCAACCCGTGTTGGAAGGCCGCTGACCCCCACCCCTGAAGAAGGGGGAGGGGGAACCAATTGCCTAAGGCGCGCCACTACCGCGTCCACACCCGGCGGTAGCGGCGGCCGAGGCTGGTGAGCACCTCGTAGCCGATGGTGCCGCTCCAGCCGGCGACTTCGTCCACGGTGATGCCGTCGCCGATCAGGGTTACGAAGTCGCCGCGCCGCGCGGCGCCCTCGGTCAGTGCGCTGATGTCCAGCGCCATCAGGTCCATGGAGATGCGCCCGACCACCGGACAGCGCCGGTTGGCGACGACCACCTGGGCGGCGGCCGGCGCCGAGCCTTTCTTGGCGGTGGGGAAGCTGCCGGCACCGCGGAAATAGCCATCGCCATAGCCGACGGAAATGATGGCTATGCGCGACGCCCTGGGAGCGGTCCAGGCGGCGCCGTAACCGACGGGGGCGCCGCGCTCAATATGGCGCACCTGGACGATGCGGGCTCTGAGCGTGACCACCGGCTCCATCAGGTTCGGCGAGGCCGGCGTCGGATTGACGCCGTACAGCGCCGCGCCCGGCCGCACCATGTCGCAATGGGCGGCGGGACCAAGGAAGATGCCGGAGGAATTGGCGAGCGAGGCGGAGACGCCCCGGAACAGATAGCGCAGCTGGCGGAACGCCTCGGTCTGGGCGTTGTTGAGGTCGTGACCGGGTGTCTCGGCGCAGGCGAGATGGGTCATGATGAGCGCGATGCCATGGTCGGGCATCTTCACCCGGGCGGCGAGCGCCGGCGCTTCTTCCACCGATAGGCCGAGCCGGTTCATGCCGGTATCGAAATGCAGGGCGGCGCCGCCCAGCCAGCCGCTGGCGCGGCGGAACGCATCCCATTCGACGAATTCGGACATGCTGCCGATGACCGGCCGCGCGTCGATCGACGCATAGGCGGATGCGCTGCCCGGCGCGATCCCATTGAGCACGTAGATGACGCCTTCCGGCGCCGCCGCGCGCACCCGGCGCGCCTCCGCGAGGTGGGCGACGAAGAACGTTCGGCACCCGTTCTTGGTGAGTTCGGCGGTGACCGGTTCGATGCCGCAGCCATAGGCGTCCGCCTTCACCACGGCCGCGCAATCGGCCGGCACCGCGCGCTGCATGAGCGAGCGCCAGTTGAAGGCGATCGCGCTGAGATCGACTCTCAGCACGCCGCCAGTCTCCAGCTCCGCCGGACCTGCGGTGATTTCCTGCGGCGCTGCGGCCGTCGCGGTCTCGGTTGGCGTCTTGGTCAGCAAGATGGGTCCCCTCTGGCTCGGCCTTGACGCCTATATAATACGGATTGCGGCGTTTTGTGCGCAGATTGCGCGGGCAAAGCCGTTTTCGACCCAATGCCTTATGAGCGGACAGGCGGCAGAAGTCCCGCGCTTGAGCGTTCAACCCTCGCGCAAACCGATCTAAATTCGTGACGGCATATGATCGTCGGTGGCAAGATCGGCGAAGCGGGTCACGTCGGCCTTGAATTGCAGGGGCACGGTGCCGGTCGGGCCGTGGCGCTGCTTGCCGAGAATCACCTCGGCGCGGCCGTGGACGGCTTCCATCTCCGCCTGCCACTTGAAATGCTCTTCGCTGCCGGGGCGCGGCTCGCGGTTCTTGAGATAGTATTCCTCGCGGAACACGAACATCACGATGTCGGCGTCCTGCTCGATCGACCCGGATTCGCGCAGGTCCGAAAGCTGGGGACGCTTGTCCTCGCGATTCTCGACCTGGCGCGAGAGCTGCGACAGCGCGAGGATCGGGATGTTGAGCTCTTTCGCCAGCGCTTTCAGGCTGGTCGTGATCTCCGTCACCTCTTGCACCCGGCCCTCCTGGGCGCGGCGAGACGATCCCTGCAGGAGCTGGATGTAGTCCACCACCAGGAGGTCGAGGCCGCGCTGGCGCTTGAGACGGCGCGCGCGCGCCGCCATCTGGGCGATGGAAAGGCCGCCGGTCTCGTCGATATAGAGCGGGACTTGCTCGATTTCCCGCGCCGTCTCGGCGATGCGATCGAAATCGCTGGGGTCGATCTCGCCGCGCAGGATGCGGTGGGAGGGGATTTCGGTCTGCTCCGAGATGATGCGGGTGGCGATCTGCTGCGCCGACATTTCCAGCGAGAAGAACCCGACGATGCCGCCATTGACGGACTCGATGCGGCCGTCCGGACGCACGTCCCCCTGCCACGCCTTGGCGATGTTGTAGGCGATGTTGGAGGCGAGCGCCGACTTGCCCATACCCGGGCGTCCGGCCAGGATGACGAGGTCGGAGCGTTGCAGCCCGCCCATCATGCGGTCGAGGTCGCGCAACCCGGTGGCGAGGCCGGACAGCTTGCCGTCGCGCTGATAGGCATGGGCCGCCAATTCGACAGCGGTGGTCAGTGCCTGGGCGAAACCCTGGAAGCCGCCGTCGTAACGGCCGGTCTCGGCCAGCTCATAGAGATTGCGCTCGACCTCCTCGATCTGGTCCTGGGGCCGCGAATCCACCGGCGAATCATAGGCGGTGTTGACGAGGTCCTCGCCGATCCCGATCAGCGCGCGGCGCAGCGCGAGGTCGTAGATGGTGCGTCCGTAGTCGGCGGCGTTGATGACGGTGGTGGCTTCGGCGGCGAGGCGTGCGAGGTATTGGCTGACCGTCAGGCCGGCGACATCGATGTCGGGCGGCAGGAAGGTCTTGAGGGTGATAGGGGTCGCGGTCTTGCCGACGCGCACGAGCGACGCGGTAACCTCGTACACCTTCTGGTGGATAGGCTCGAAGAAATGGCGCGGCTCGAGAAAGTCGGAGACCCGGTAGAACGCCTCGTTGTTGACGAGGATGGCGCCGAGCAGGGCCTGCTCCAACTCGATGTTGTGCGGTGCGGTGCGGTAAAGCGGCGTTGCTTCCGCAAGCTGCCTGCGTGCAGTGGATTCGAGCGCCATGACGTCCCGTTTCTATTTTAATTTTGCTTTGCCACGCCACTCAACAACGATCACGACGACAACGGTCTCCTCGACGACACCGCCTTCACTACATTGCCTCGACAACGCTTACCCCGACGACGTTTCCTATCCGCTGGAATAGACGCCAATGCGGCGCTTGGGAACGGTCGATTTCAATTTTCCTCCTTATCACCAGGGTTAGATTTTATTTTTCTTGAGTCGGTCACGGCGGGCCTTGACTGTGACGGAACGAGCGACGTGCCGTTGCGCCCGCTCGCCCGGCGAAATTCTTCATCCACCGGCGAGGCGGAGCGGCGTGCGGTGCTGGCCTTCCAGTTCGCGCAGCCGCGCCTCTTCCTGCATGATGTAGTCGCGGGTGATCGGGACGCCATCATGGCGCCGAGCCATCTGAATCTGGTGCGCGACATGGATGCGTTCGAACGCGCAGCCTGAATTTCGCCGCGATGGGGCCATCGCCGACCTCGACAACGGCCGAGTCTCCGGTCAGGCTGAAATACGAGCCCAGCCGGGACCACGAATCGTGCACGCAAGACGTGCGCGATTGTGATTTAAGATTTGAAAACAAATTTCCGCCACTCCACAAATCAATATGCGTTCAGTGTCAGGCGCACGGCGTATCGGACCCGCAGATTAAGGGCTCGCAGCGCCAGCCGAATGGTTTAAGAAGGGGCAGCTTGGCCTCATGGCAAAGAGGATCGCGACGAGGTGAAAATCATCAATATCAGATGGTTATTGGCGCTTCCTACATTTGTGCTCACGGCCGGCTCGGCATTTGTGCTGATGGCCGGCTCGGCCGGGGCGCAGGATTTTACCGCAGGCAAGACGCCGGCCCAGCTCTTCAGTTCCGATTGTTCGACATGCCACCACCTGCCGAACGGGCTGGGGAAGAAGTACGACACCGCTACGCTGGGGAGTTTTCTCCGCGAGCATTACACGACCAAGCCAGACACGGCGGGCGCTCTTGCAAAATACGTCATGGGGTTTGCCACCCTTCGCGCCGCGCCGATCACGGCGCCATCCGGCGATGAAGGCGGGGTTGCAAGAGCGGCGGAGGATCCGAGGACGCGGCGTCGCACCAGCAATCTCTCCGGCGATGGTGAAAAGCCGAAACGGCCGCAGCCTCCAGGCAATCCCCAACGCCATGAGGAGCCGCCCAAGCCCCCGGCCGCAAGCGCGCCGCCAAGCGGGGCGGCGGAGGCGGCGGTGCAGCCACCCGCGGCGCTGCGAAACGCACGGCCGGCGCAGGGGGCCAGTTCGGACGGCGAATCCAGCCCGCCGGTCGCCAATCTGAATGATGATGCGCGGTCCGGCGCTCCCGTCGTGCCGCCTGAGGATCCGATTTCCCGCATCCGCGCCTATGCGATCTCGGGAGCCGGCCCCCAGGAGGCGGCTGCCGAAGCCCCGAAGCCGGCTTCAGGCAAATCCCACCGCCGCAGCGACAGCGGGGCGCAACCGGTGCAGGCTGCGCCGGCGGCCAACGTCACGCCGCCGGTCCCGACCGCGCCCGCAGCCCCCGCAGCGCCCGCCAATCCGAATGCCATGCCGCCGCCGGCCCCCCTGTCGGCGGTTACTCCCGCGCCGGCCGCCATGCTGCCGCCAGCGGTCTGACCCCGACATCCCGTTCTCGGATGTCGGGACAAGTCAGTCGAAGCGGTACAGCCGCAGACTACTTGGTTTCCGGCGCCGGCTCTTCGGCGGGCGCTTCCGCGCCGGCGGCAGCCTCGGGCTTCTCGAAGAACGCCTCGGCGTCGACCGCCGCGGCTTCCTCTGCGCGCTCCTGGTCGCGCCGCGAAATGACGTCTTCGCCGCGGGCGATGCGGTCGGCCTCGTCGTTGCTGCGCGCGACATTGATGGTGACGGTAACGTCGATCTCAGGATGAAGCGCGATCGGCACCTTGTGAAGCCCGATCGTCTTGATCGGCGTGTTGAGCGCGATCTGGCCGCGCGACACGGCAAAGCCGCCGGTCTCGAGAATGGCGACGAGATCGCGCGGCGACACCGAGCCGAAGAGATGGCCGGTTTCGGAGGCCTGGCGGATCACCACGAAGCTCTGGCCGTTGAGCTTTTCGGCGACCTTCTCGGCCTCGCCCTTGAGCTCGAGATTGCGCGTCTCGAGATGCGTCTTCATCGACTCGAATTTGGCGCGGTTGTCCTTGGTCGCGCGCAGCGCCTTGCCCTTCGGCAGCAGGAAATTGCGGGCGAACCCGTCCTTGACGCGGACGACTTCACCCATCTGGCCGAGCTTTGCGACCCGTTCGAGCAGAATCACTTCCATGACACGTTCTCCATCGTTGATTGTTGCGTTGTTGATAGTTGCGTCGGCCAAATCTCGATTCAGCTTTGCGGCGCGACCGGCGGCCCGCGCCCGGCCGCCTTTGCGCGCCATTTGAAAATGGACTCCGCCACCCCGAGCAGCACCGCCACCAGCGCCGGCCAGCCGAGCACGGCGACGAAGGCATAGGCGCCGCTCAGCATGGCGGTGCGGCCGGAAAGGCCACGCGTCAGCGCGTGCAGCACGGCAAAGCCGAGCATCGTGAAAGCCACCAGCAAAGTCGCGGCGAACAGGCTCGCGATCAGGCCGGCGAGGTCGGGCACGAAGGAGACGAGCGCCGCCGCCGCCAACAGGGCAGGGGCCCAGCGCGGAAATGTCATGGCGGGGATATCGGGCCACGGCCGCGTGAGCCGGCCCGACAGTTTCACCACCCGGCCTGCGATCCATAGATTGAGGGTCAGGATGAGAGTGCTGGCAATCGCCGCGATCGGGGGCATGACGACGGCGAACAATTCGAGCAGGCGCTCCGGCTCCGAGATCCCGGGAAAGCTCAAGGGCTCGTCGGCCGCGCCGCCGGTCTGCTGGCGGAACACGCGCTCGAGCCCGGCCTTGAGGCCGTTGCGGATGCTCTCTTCGTCACTGCCGACCTGGAACATCGCAATGGTGACCACGGCCGCACCGAGCGCCGCTGCCCACAGCACCAGCCGGCCCGGCGGGTACCATTCGACATCGCCGCCGCTGGCCGGGCGCGCCAGCAGCGCGAGATAGCCGAGCCACCATGCCGGGGCAGCGATGCCGATCAGGAACGCCAGGCAAAACGTTACCCCGAACGCAAGCCCAAGGCACGCCGATGCGGTGACGGCGGCGATGAGGCCGGACCAGTGGCTCCATCCCAGCGCCGCGATCAGGATAGGCAACGGCGCGAGATAGAACAGGAGAATGGAAACGAGCGCGCCGGAACTCACCGACGCGAACAGCAATGCCGCTGCGGCGCCGGCGCCAAGGCCAACCAAGACGATCTGCGTCATCACAAGCTGTCCCGCTCGTTGTCCGGAGCGGTTAGAGACGGAACATTCCGCCCCAACCATCGGACGCCGGGGCGACCCCGGCGGCCTCGAATTTCGCTTCCCTCGATGACGAGGGTTACTTGATTACGTAGGGCAACAGGCCGAGGAAGCGCGAGCGCTTGATCGCCCTCGCCAGTTCGCGCTGCTTGCGCGCGGATACCGCGGTGATGCGGCTCGGCACGATCTTGCCGCGCTCGGAAATATAGCGCTGCAGCAGCCGCACGTCCTTGTAGTCGATCTTGGGCGCATTGGCGCCGGAGAACGGGCAGGTCTTGCGCCGGCGGAAGAACGGACGCCGTGCACCGCCGCCGCCACCACCGCCACCAGCGCCACTTTGTGCGAAACTCATGGCGCTCACTCCTCTGTCAGTTCGATTTCATCGCCGCCGCCGCGCGGACCGCGGGGGCCGCGGTCGTCGCGGTCGTCGCGGTCGCGGCGGCGCTCGCCGCGTCGCTCGTCGCGATCGCGGTCGCGGTCGACCTTGCGCATCATGGCCGACGGGCCTTCCTCGAGCTCGTCGACGCGCACCGTCATGGCGCGCAGCACGTCTTCGCTGATGTGCTGCTGGCGCTCGACTTCGGCGATGGCGGCGGAGGGACCGTCCACATTGAGCAAGGTGAAATGCGCCTTGCGATTCTTGCGGATGCGGTAGGTGAGCGACTTCACTCCCCAATATTCGGCCTTGGCGACCTTGCCGCCCAGTTGCTCGATGACGCCCTTATATTGGGCCGTCAGTTCGTCGACCTGCTGCTGCGACAGGTCCTGCCGCGCAAGATAGACGTGCTCGTACAATGGCATGGCTATGCCTCTCCTTCGTTGCGCGCTGATCCGGCGCCAAGCCCCTCGTGCCTTTCAGGAAAGGCTCGAAAGCTAGAAGGCGGGAACACGGGACGACGGACCAAGTGGTCCTGCCGCGGCTTTAGTATTCCAAGTGGCTAGCCGTGGCCGTCCGTTCAGCTCCCGGCCGGGATCGAGCGGAAGCCGGCGTTATAAGGCCTTTGCGGGGGAATGCAATGGGTTGTGGCCGCGGTTTTGCGGCCTCGGCGTTGTTCCCGATGTCGCGGGGCGGCGGCTGTTTTGGCGCCGGCGGCGGCTTGCAAACCATCGTCAGGACCGGTTGGACCGGATTTTTGCGTCCGTTCCGGAGCACGGCGACGACCGCTCAAGCTTGACAGCGGCCCCGCCGCCGGTGTTTTTCCGCGCAAATCCGGCGGGAGGCGCACAAAAAATGACGACAGCGTTCGTGTTCCCGGGGCAGGGCAGCCAGTCCGTCGGCATGGGCCGGGCGCTGTCGGAGGCCTTCCCGGCGGCCCGGCTCGTGTTCGAGGAAGTCGACGACGCGCTGGGAGAACGCCTGTCGGCGGTGATCTGGGAGGGCCCGCCGGAGCGGCTGACCCTCACCGAGAACGCCCAGCCCGCGCTGATGGCGGTTTCGCTCGCCGCGATGCGGGTGCTCGAAGCCGAGGCCGGCATCGACCTCAAGCGCGACGCGGCCTATGTCGCCGGGCATTCGCTCGGCGAGTATTCGGCGCTCGCCGCGGCCGGCTCGCTGTCGATCGCCGACAGCGCCCGCCTGTTGCGGATTCGGGGCTTGGCTATGCAGAAGGCGGTTCCGGTCGGGGCCGGCGCGATGGCCGCCCTGCTCGGACTGGACTTCGAGGTTGCCCAGGCGGTTGCGGAGCAGGGCGCCCAGGGCGCCGTGTGCCAAGCCGCGAACGACAATGGCGCCGGGCAGGTGGTGGTGTCGGGCGACAAGGCGGCCGTGGAGCGCACGGTCGAACTCGCCAAGGCGGCGGGCGCCAAGCGCGCGATGCTGCTGCCGGTCTCCGCCCCCTTCCATTGCGCGCTGATGGCGCCCGCGGCCGACGCGATGGCGGAGGCCCTCGCCGCGGTGACGATCCGCCCGCCGGTGGTGCCGCTGGTGGCCAATGTGCTCGCCACTGCAATCACCGATCCCGCGGAGATCGCGCGCTGCCTCGTCGCCCAGGTCACCGGCACCGTGCGCTGGCGCGAAGGCGTCGCCTACATGGCGGCCCATGGCGTCACCGATTTCTACGAGGTCGGCGCCGGCAAGGTTCTCAGCGGCCTGATCAAACGCATCGCCGACGGCGCCACCGGAACGGCGATCGGCACGCCGGAAGACATCGGCGCGTTCGTGACGGCCCGCGCGCGGAGTGTTTCGATTTGAAATTTGTTCTGTCGTTCGACGCGACGGAAAATTTCGGCAGTCTGAGCTCGAACGGTCTCGCCGTGGATGCCAATAATTTCACGTGCCGGCCGAGATTACCGGCTGTCCGGCCTGACCCGGAATGAGCTCGTAGAATCCCGCCATGCGCAAGCGGACCGTCACCGGGGCGCCGCTCTTGTTTTGCCAATACCAGCCGTGGATGCCCTGCCAGGGCGCGATCAAGGAGCCGTTCGCCTTCGCGCCGGCCGCCTTCTCGTAGAACATCAGATCGCCGGCCTGCCCGGGTGCGGCCTCGGTGTGACCGTGAAACTCCGTATAAAAGGATTGCGGATCGCCGATGCCCGGCACCTCCCAGGAATAGACCACCGTGTCGCCGGCCTTCATTGTGATCATGTATTCCAGCTCGGCCTGGACGGGTACGTCGATCACGTCGGTCCGATAGCCCGCCGGATAGGTCCGCGACAACGCCTCCTTCCCCGTCGATGCCGGGATCTCGTTCCACTGCGCCATTGGGCTCCTCCTTCGAGCGGGCACGAACTAGCACGAAAAATACGCGGCGAGTGAGCCGGGCGTTCAACCAAGCCGCTGGCGTTGCGATGTTTTCGCTCGCGTTGCGAACGTGATCGCAGCGTCAAATGATTCATTCATCCGCGAATTGCGGCCTTGATTCTCTCCACGGTCGCGCCCGGCGCACGCGCCGCCTCGATGATGCGCGCTTCCGTCTTTGTCAGCGCGTCGAGCGCACCGCGCATCGCGGAAATCTTGTCTATCGGTACCACGACGGCGCCATGGCGATCAGCGTGGATGAGGTCGCCATTTTTCACCGCCATCCCATGCACCGTCACCTCGCCGCCAAAGTCGACCACATGCACAAAGGCGTGCGACGGAGCGATCGAGCCAGCCAGCATCTGAAAGCCCGGGGCGATTGCCGGAATGTCGCGGACGCAGCCATTGGTCACGACGCCGTGGCAGTCGAGCGCCTTATGCACGTTCGACTGCACCTCGCCCCAGAAGGCGCCATAGCCTGCGGGATCGTCGAGATCCTGGATCACCATCCAGCTCGGATTGGGCTGGGAGGCGACGTAATCGAGATAATCGAGACGCTTATTCATATAGCCCTCGCCGCCGAGCGGGACCGAGTCCTTGGCGCGCATGGTCACGGTCTTGGCGAAGCCGACCTTGGGCGGAAGATCGGGGAAGATGCAATGCAGGTGCCGGGTGGTGTAACCGTGGCCGCGCCGCTCGGGCGCAACGATCTCGATCACGTTGCAAACGGTCGGCGTGTCAATCGACTCCAGAAACGCAACGTCGTCCTTACCAAGCGACATGGTGCTTCCCTCCATTTTTTTCAGGCTCCGCGGGTCCGTCCCAACCCCAACAGGGCGAAGCTCGTCGGGATCAGCAGGAGATAGCAAGCCGCGGAGATCAGCAGGGTCACGTCGATGCCGAACGACATGCCCAACATCACCCCCACCACCGACGCCAGAACGCCGGTTGCGCCGTTGATGCCCCAGAACCACGGCGTCGGTTGCCGATCGACCGCCTCGACGAGGCGCATCCCGGTGGGGAAGGCGAAGCCGAGCAAAAAGCCCAGCGGCATGATGGCGGCAAGCGCAATCGCGATCCGCACCACGCGTTCCCGATCCGTCGTGGACTGCAACGCTATTGGCAGAATTCGCTCCATGATCACGAGGTAGGCCACCACGATGGCCCCCCACGCCAGCAGTTTGCCGCGTGCGTCCAGCTTGAGCCGTTCCGATGTCAGGCTGCCCAGGCCGGAGGCGAGGATCAGGCTGAACAGGCACACGCCCAATGAATAAATGGGGTGTCCCAGATACACGCTGAAACGCTGCAACAGCGCGATCTCGGCCAGCATGAATCCCATGCCGATGAGCGAAAAATAGAGGCTGCCGGCGACGATCAAGGGCCGTGGGCATTTGCGCGCGGCTCCCCTCAGGGGCACGAGAATCGTCGCGATCACCGCGACGATCGAAATGAACAGGATCAACATGAGCGCCGCGGATGCCGACAGATTGCCCGTCATGACGCCGGTCCCGAGCGACTCGTCGAACAGGCGCCGCGTGACGTCCGGGATATTGGAGAAACGCAGCTGGTTGAAGAAGAACGGCCGGTTGTCGGTCGGCACGCTGAGGTCGAGATAGGCGACAGCGGCCGCGCGATTCAAGGCAGCGAGATCCGCGCTCTGGGTGATCGCGCGGAGCAGGGCAGATTCGGGCGGCCGGTCCGGCGCCAGCAGCACGCCGAAGCCGAGGTCTCGCACCGTGTCGTGCAACACGCGCAATTGCGACTCGGTGAATGGCGCCTTGGACAGCACGAGGGTCGCGATGTTCTCGGCACGCGCGACGAACAGATGCGGGCGGGCGTCCTTGACGCCGGCGTCCAGAAGCGCAGCCGTCGCCAGGCCGATCATGCGTCCGGTCTCGTTCACGTCGCCGGGGCTGTACCAGCGGCTCACCGTGAATACGCCATTGTCGTTGACGGTCTTGAGGAAGGCGCGCCAGCCCTCCAGGGTGTAGAGGCCGTTCTCGCTCAGGCTGAAGGCGCCCGCGCCCGTCGCCGCCCAGGTGTCGATCATGCTCATCTGCACCAGATCGAACTTTTCCTTGGTGCTCGCGAACCAGCTGCGGGCGTCATCGACGTGCAGCTTGAGATTCGGCAGAGCCGTCAGATTGGAGAACGTGCTGTAAAAAGGATCGCGCGTGTGCAGATTGATGAAGATGGGATTGAGCTCCACGCCGGTGATGTCCGCCACGCCGAACAGGTGAGCCGACAGAAGGTCGCGCCCGCCGCCGACACCGATGACGGCAGACTTGCGGATGCCGGGAAGACGGTAGGCCAGAGTGACCAGATCGTACTGGAGGAAGGAAATGGACTCGCGGGTGCCGTCATAGTGGAACATGGCGGTGGCCGCATCGCCGTCGATATTGAGCCACGCCTGTGGGACGCGCGTGTCGGCCGCCATGTTGGGCGAGGGCCCCCACATCTGGGGGGATTGCATTTGCGGTCGCCCCGCGATGATGCGGGAATAGGAATTCCATCTCTCGTAGGCACCGAGGCCCGACCTCTCGATATTATCCTTGATCAGGATCGCCCGGACGCCGACCGGCGCCAGTGGAATTGACGAGGCCCAACACCAGCAATGCGATCGCGACCGGCGCCGGCCGCCGCCACCGCGACCTGGATTTCAGGCGCTGGCGGTCTGCCGCGCCGGCGCTGGCGGCAAAAGCGAGCGCGGCCACAGCGCAGACGGCCCCGGACACGATGACCGTGGTCGGCCCGTCCAGAACATTCAGGATGGCGAGAACGGCGAGACATCCAAGTGCCGCGCCCAGGAGATCCACGCCGTAAACCTGGCCGGTCGGGAACGGGCTGCGGGTCAGCGCAAGGCTCACGACGACGCCGGAGAACACATAGGGCGCCGCCATGGCGGCGAGCAGCAGGCTCCACGAAATCACCGTGGTGAGCGACAGCGAGAGCACGGTGATCAGGCAGAACTGCACCATCACCGAAGCCGGCATGGCAAGTGCGGTTGCGAGTGAGAAATCCGACAGGGTGACAGGCAGCGGCGCCGCCTCGAAACGCTCGCGCCGCAGATAAACCCAGACGGCGCCGACCGTCATGCCCAGCATCGCCACGCTGATCGCGAAAAAAGCCAAGTAGTACCAGGCAATCACCGACAAGATGCGGGTTTGCACGATCTGAAAAATCAGCAGGGCAAAGGTGATCAGAAAAACGCCGGCAAGAAACGGAAGTTTACGGATGGTGCCGGGGGAATTCATCGGGTCGTTCCAAAGCTCGAGTTCCAGCGCGGCTCCGCCTCAGACCGACGAGACGTGTTCCCACACGGCATTCCCATCGGCAGGCTGCGCAAGCTCGCCTGCCGGGATCACGCCGCTGGAAGCTTTGGTGACATAACACTGACCGCAGACACTTGACACACTTGCAGCGCGTTCCGCGACGCGAGCAAAGCCGGAAAGGGCCCGTCGAACGCTGCTGCCGGCCACCGCGCCATTCGCTGCGATGCGGCAATCTGGCGGCAATCTGTCAACCGGACATGCTGTGACCACGGCTCGCGCCCGCAGCGCTTGACTCCGGCCGCGGATCGGGGTGCCTCAAGCCCGACAGGCGCCGGAACCTTTCCGGTTGCCGCAAGCGAGAGAACACCCATGTTCGACCTTACCGACAGGACCGCGCTCGTCACCGGGGCGACCGGAGGGATCGGCGCCGCCATCGCCCGCGCCATGCATGCCAAGGGTGCGGTGGTCGCGATCTCCGGGCGGCGCGGCGACATGCTCGATGCGCTGGCGGGACAGTTGGGCGGCCGCGTCCACGTGTTACCCTGCGACATCGCCAACAAGGAGGACGTCGAGGGCCTGGTCCCGGCCGCCGAGAAGGCGATGGGTCACGTCGATATTCTCGTCAACAATGCCGGCATCACCCGCGACCAGATCTTCATGCGGATGAAGGACGAGGACTGGGATCAGGTGCTGGCCGTCGACCTCACGGCGGCGTTCCGGCTCGCGCGGGCGGCGGTGCGCGGCATGATGCGGCGCCGGTTCGGCCGCATCATCGGCATCGCCTCGGTGGTCGGCGTCACCGGAAATGCCGGCCAGGCCAACTACGCCGCGGCCAAGGCCGGAATGATCGCCATGACGAAGTCGCTTGCCCAGGAGGTCGCCTCGCGCGGCGTGACCGTCAACGTCATCGCGCCCGGCTTCATCGAAACCGCCATGACCGATGCGCTGACCGACAAGCAGAAAGAATCAATCCTCGCCCGGGTGCCGGCCGGCCGGCTCGGCGAACCCGACGACATCGCCGCGGGCGCGCTCTATCTCGCCTCCAACGAGGGGGCCTATGTGACCGGGCAAACCCTTCATATCAACGGCGGAATGGCAATGATTTGAGGGCTTTGCCGCAGCCATCGCCGAGGTTTTGGACGGCGGCGCCGGCGTGCTGGTCAAGCCAATTGAAGTATGGTAACCCCCCGAGTGGCTGGACGACACGCTGGTGTAGGGGGCTTCGTTCGTTGCATAACCCCGTGGCTGGAATTGTCCTTCTGCCGTCGACCACGACGGGGCCGATCGGCCGAGCAATGATCGGCCGCACCATGACGATCGCGAGGTCGCTTGATCCTGGGGTCGCTTGGCGGGTTGAGCCAATTCGAGAGGCGCACGAGGTTTGAACGATGAGTGACATTGGCGAGCGGGTAAAGAAGATCGTCGTTGAGCATCTGGGCGTCGAGCCCGACAAGGTCACCGAAGGCGCGAGCTTCATCGATGATCTCGGCGCCGACAGCCTCGACACGGTCGAGCTCGTCATGGCGTTCGAAGAGGAATTCGGCTGCGAGATTCCCGACGACGCCGCGGAGACGATTCTCACTGTGGGCGATGCGGTGAAATTCCTCGAAAAGAACGCCAAGAGTTGACCGCGAGCTGACGGCGAACCGACCGCGCTTGACCGGCCGCGCCGGCGAGGGCTCGTCCCCCGCGGCTGCGGTCGCGCGTGTGCATTGCGCCTATCCCCTTCCGCGGGCTTTGCGAAAGCGGCCGGCCCGGGTAAATGTAGCCGGGTGGGTCAGCATGCAGGCATGAAATGAGACGTGTGGTCGTAACCGGGATGGGGATGGTCACGCCGCTCGGCTGCGGCGTCGAGACGACATGGCGGCGCCTCGTCGCAGGCGAAAGCGGCGCGCGACGGGTCGAGACCTTCGACGTCTCCGACCTGCCGTGCAAGATCGCCTGTCCGATCCCGCGCGGCGACGGCACCGACGGCACCTACGACCCCGACCAATGGCAGGAGCCGAAAGAGCAGCGCAAGGTCGACGAATTCATTACATACGCCATGTGCGCCGCGACGCAGGCGATCGCGGATGCCGGCTGCGAGCCGAAGACCTATGACGAGCAGATCACCACCGGCGTGATGATCGGCTCCGGCATCGGCGGCATCGAAGGCATCGCCGAGACCGCGATCATCCTGAAGGAGAAGGGCCCGCGCCGGGTGTCGCCGTTCTTCATTCCGGGCCGGCTGATCAACCTCGCCTCCGGCTATGTGTCGATCGCCCACGGCCTCAAGGGTCCCAATCACGCCGTCGTCACCGCGTGTTCCACCGGCGCCCATGCGATCGGCGATGCCGGGCGGCTGATCGCGCTCGGCGACGCCGACGTGATGGTGGCGGGCGGCGCGGAGTCCCCGCTCAACCGGCTCTCGATCGCGGGCTTCTCGCAATGCCGCGCGCTGTCCACCGGATTCAACGACGAGCCGACGCGGGCGTCGCGGCCGTACGACCGGGATCGCGACGGCTTCGTCATGGGCGAAGGGGCCGGTGTGGTGATTCTGGAAGAACTCGCCCACGCCCGCGCGCGCGGAGCGAAGATCTATGCCGAGCTGATCGGCTACGGCCTCTCCGGCGACGCCTATCACATCACGGCGCCCGCCTTGGACGGCGATGGCGCCTACCGCTGCATGAGCGCGGCGGTCAAGCGCGCGGGCATCAGCCCGGCCGAGATCGACTACATCAATGCGCACGGCACCTCGACGCCGCTCGGCGACGAGATCGAACTCAGCGCGGTGCACCGGCTGGTCGGCAACGCCGCCGGCCGCATCGCCATGTCCTCGACCAAGTCCTCGATCGGACATCTGCTCGGCGCCGCCGGCGCGGTCGAAGCGATCTTCTCGATCCTGGCCATGCGGGACGGCATCGTGCCGCCGACGCTCAACCTCGACAACCCCTCGGTCGAGACCGCAATGGATCTGGTGCCCCACGCCGCCAAGCCGCGTCAGGTCGACGTGGTGCTCTCGAACTCGTTCGGGTTCGGCGGCACCAATGCCTCGCTGGTGTTCCGCCGCTTTGCCGATTGACGGCCGCGCGGGCAGACCGAGATGCTGCCCGGAAATCATTGAGCGACCGACAAAAGGCCACAATGCTGCGGCGGTTAGTGTGGTAGAGTATTGGGGAGATTGACCTAAATCACGACGAACCAAAATCACGACGAACCTAAATCACGACGAGTTGGATGCATGGCCGATAGCACTGACCAGATTTCCGATCCGTTGGCGGCTCGGAGATCAGCGAGTTCTTCGTTCTCTGCGGATACTTCCAGCCGAATCGGAGGCGACTCCCGGCGAATCACGCCGCGCAGTCCGCGCGCCGCGCTCGAACCCGAGCGGGTTCCGATGCCGACCAAATGGTCGAAGAGCGCACGGCATCCGCTTGTCATCGCGGGCAATGCCGTTTTCACCATCTTGATCCTGCTGGCGATCATCGTCGGCGTCGGCTTCGCGGTGGGCAAGCATCGTTTCGATGCGCCCGGACCGCTGGAGGCGGACAAGGTCGTCAACATCCCGCCCCGTTACGGCATCCGCGACATCGCCGATCTCCTCACCAAGGAAGGCGTCATCGAGCATCCCCTGACCTTCATCGCGGGATCGCTGCTCGCCAAGACCCACGAGGAGCTGCGGTTCGGCGAATATCAGTTCAACAAGGGGGCGAGCCTGCACGACGTCCTCAACACGCTCGTGAGCAACAAGGTTGTGCAGCACCAGGTCACGCTCGCCGAAGGCCTCACCTCCGAACAGATCGTGCAGCGCCTCTTGGAAGCCGACATGCTGGCCGGCAACATCCGCGAGATCCCGCGCGAGGGATCGATGCTGCCGGAGAGCTATCGCTTCCCGCGCGGCACCCCGCGCGACCAGGTGATCCAGCGCATGCAGCAGGCCCAGAAGCGCGTGGTCCAGGAGGTCTGGGATCACCGCGCGCCCGATCTGCCGCTGCGCACGCCGGAACAGCTGGTGACGCTCGCCTCGATCGTCGAGAAGGAAACCGGCCGCTCGGACGAGCGCTCGCGGGTCGCTGCGGTGTTCGTCAATCGCCTGAAGCAGCGCATGAAGCTGCAATCCGATCCGACCATCATCTATGGGCTGGTGGGCGGCAAGGGTACGCTCGGCCGGCCGATCATGCGCAGCGAGATCGAGCAGCCGACGCCCTACAACACCTATGTCATCGAGGGGCTGCCGCCGGGCCCAATCGCCAATCCCGGGCGCGCGGCGCTCGAGGCGGTGGCCAATCCCGCCCGCACCAAGGAACTCTATTTCGTCGCCGACGGCACCGGCGGGCACACGTTCTCGGAATCGCTCGACCAGCATCAGAAGAACGTCGCGCGGTTGCGCGCTATGGAACAGCAGCAGCGCGACGGCACCGCGGCGGTGACAGCCGATCCGGTTACGCCGCCGCCGGCTCCGGCCGCGCCGCCGCCCGCCGCCCGGCGCACCGCGCGCCCGCCGCCCCCGCCGCGGCAGTAGCGGCGTAGTCCGATCCTCGGTCCTCAAAGGCGGCTTTTCGGCCGCCTTCATCCGCCTGTTGCGGCGCCCCGCACACGCGGGCGTGATCGCATAGTCGTGGGGGAGGGGTTGACACCCCGGTAGTGACGAATTATTAAATTCATCACCATTCACTTTCAACACAAGCCGTGAGTCCGCATCCGTGAACCCGCAGGTCAGAGTAAAGCCCGACGACACCCGCGCGCGAATCATGGAAACCGCGGAGGCGCTGTTCCGCCGGCTTGGGTTTGCCAAGACCGCCGTCGCCGACATTGCCGCCGAGCTCAAGATGTCGCCGGCCAATGTCTACCGCTTCTTTACGTCCAAGAATGCCATCGTCGAAGCGATCTGCCGGCGCTGCCTGTCCGAGGTGGAGGAGAAGGCCTGGTCGGTCGCGCGCTCGAAGGGCCCGGCGGCCCAGCGGATGGAGCGGCTGTTCCTCGAGATATTGGCCTACCACAAGGAAAACCTGCTCATCGAGCATCGTGTCAACGAAATCGTCTTGTTTGCGATCGAGCACATGTGGGACACCATTCGCGCCCACAAGGATGTCACGCGCGGCACCATCGAGTTGATCCTGCGCGACGGCATCGAGGCCGGCGAGTTCGAGCCGGTCGACCCACGGGCGACGGCTGAGGTGATGATGCGCTCGATGGTCTATTTCTGTCACCCGATGCTGGTGAGCGAATGCCTCGAACAGGGGCATGATCTCGAAGCCGAAGCCCGCGCTTCCGTTCGCTTCCTTCTGCGCGCCATCACTCCCCGCCGGTGATCTCATGTCGACCCCCGGCGAGGCCGAATCGTGTCTGCAATGTGACGAAATACAAAAGTCGTCAGGCGTCATACATCAATCAAGGAGCGCCGCCATGCCTTCCTCTTCGATGTCAGCGTTGAGAGCGCTCGCTGCCGTTGCCCTGTTGCCGCTGCTCGCGGCGTGCCAGGATCAGGCGGCCTCCGCTGTCGCCAAGCCCGAGCGTCCGGTGCAGGTTGCGCGGGTTGCGTTCCAGCCGGAAAATGCGAGCGGTGAATTCGTGGGCGTGGTGCGCGCGCGCTACGAGCCCGATCTCGGCTTCCGCGTCGCCGGCAAGATCACCGACCGCGTCGTCAATGTCGGCGACACCGTTCGCGCCGGCGACGTCATCGCGCGAATTGATCCGAAAGACCTCGAGCTTCAGGTTGCGAGCGCGGAGGCGGAGATCTCCGCGGCCACCTCGAATTTCGCCCAGTCGGCATCGGACGAGAAGCGCTTCGCGGACCTGAAGGCTCGCGGCTTTGCGGCGGTCGCAGATTACGAACGCAAGAAATCGGCGAAAGACGAGGCCGAGAGCCGGCTTGAACGGGCGCGGCGTGCGCTCGATCTCGCGCGCAATCAGCTCGCCTATGCCGAGCTCAAGGCGAACGCCGACGGCGTCATCACCGCAGCGCCTGCGGAACCCGGACAGGTCGTTGCGATCGGCCAGGCGGTGGTGCGGCTTGCGCAGCGCGGCGAAATGGAAGCGGTCGTCGCGCTGCCCGAGACCTGGCTCGGCGAGGCGCGCGAGTCGCAGGCGAGCGTGCGGCTGTGGTCGGGTCCGAAACGCCGCTTCACGGCGCACCTGCGCGAACTGTCGCCGCAGGCGGACACGATGACCCGCACCTATGCCGCGCGCTTCACCATCGAGAATGCCGACGACACCGTTGCGCTCGGCATGACCGCGACGGTCACGCTGTCGCACGGCGGTGCGGCAGCGGTCGCAAAGCTCCCCCTCGCGGCGGTCCTCAACCGCGGGACGGGCCCGTCCGTCTACGTCATCGGCAAGGCCGATGCGGTCGAGCTGCGCCCGGTGACGGTCGCGTCCTTCACCGCGGACGCCGCGCTCGTGACCTCGGGCGTGAATGCCGGCGAACGCGTCGTCACCCTCGGCGTGCAGACGCTCGCCGCTGGACAAAGAGTCCGCACCATCGACGAACATTGACGGGAGCCGCATCATGATGCGCTTCAATCTGTCCGAATGGGCGATCACGCACCGCGCGCTGGTGCTGTTCATGATCCTGATCCTCGGCGGGGCAGGGGCCTATTCCTACTTCAACCTCGGGCGCGCCGAAGACCCTTCATTCACCATCAAAACCATGGTCGTGAACGTGTCGTGGCCCGGCGCGACCGCGACCGAGATGCAGACGCAGGTCGCCGATGTGATCGAGAAGAAGCTGCAGGAGCTGCCTTATCTCGACCGGGTCGAGACCTATTCCCAGCCCGGCATCTCCTTCATTCAGGTCTTCCTGATCGACCGGACGCCGCCGGCCATGGTGAAAGAGCTCTGGTATCAGGTCCGCAAGCGCGTCGGCGACATCAGAGGCGATCTGCCGGCGGGCGTGATCGGGCCAAACTTCAACGACGAATACGGCGACGTCTATTCCGCGATCTACATGCTGACTGCGGACGGCCTGAGCCTCGCGGCGCTCAAGACGCGCGCCGAAGACATCCGCCAGCGGCTCCTGCGCGTTCCCAACGTCAACAAGGTCGACCTCATCGGCGAGCAGCCGGAAAAGATCTTCATCGAGCTCAACCACGCAAAGCTCGCGACGCTCGGCATCACCCCGCAGCAGATCTTCGACAGCGTCGCCAAGCAGAACGCGGTCACGTCGGGCGGATCGGTGGATACCGCGGCCGACCGCATCAATCTGCGGGTCACCGGCGCATTCTCCGGCGCCGACGCGATTGCCGCAGTGCCGGTGCAGGCCGCGGGCGGGACCTTCCGGCTCGGCGACATCGCCACGGTCAAGCGCGGCTACCAGGACCCGCCGGCCTTCGTCGTTCGGGAAGGCGGCAAGCCGGCGCTCGGCCTCGGCGTTTCGATGCAGGACGGCGCCAACATCATCACGCTCGGCGAAAACCTCAAGACCGCGATGGAAGCGATCATCGCCGAGCTTCCGGTCGGCATCACCGTGACCCAGATCGCCGACCAATCGGGCATCGTGGAGCATTCGGTCGCGGAATTCCTGGAAACGTTCTTCGAGGCGCTCGGCATCGTCCTCCTGGTCAGCTTCATTTCGCTCGGCTGGCGCGCCGGCATCGTGGTTGCGCTGTGCGTTCCGCTGGTGCTGGCGATCGTGCTCACGATCATGTATGCG
Source organism: uncultured Alphaproteobacteria bacterium (assembly GCA_963791375.1). Classification (GTDB taxonomy): domain Bacteria; phylum Pseudomonadota; class Alphaproteobacteria; order Rhizobiales; family Xanthobacteraceae; genus JAJPKK01. Next base: position 194,444 of record CAWBSI010000023.1, on the reverse strand, counting down.
GCCGGCATCGACCTGCACCGGATCACGCTCGGCGCTTTGATCATCGCGCTCGGGCTTCTGGTCGACGACGCGATCATCGCCATCGAGATGATGGTGGTGAAGATGGAACAGGGCTGGGACCGCGCCCGCGCCGCGACCTTCGCCTGGACCTCGACCGCGTTTCCGATGCTGACCGGCACGCTGGTGACAGCCTCCGGCTTCCTGCCGGTGGGCTTTGCCAAGTCCAGCGCGGGCGAATATGCCGGCGGCATCTTCTGGATCGTCGGCCTCGCCTTGCTCGCCTCGTGGATCGTGGCGGTGGTGTTCACGCCCTATCTCGGCCTCATGCTGTTGCCGGATATGGCGAAGCCCAGGGCGCACGGCGATCCCGACGCCATCTACGACACGCGCATCTACCGCGGGCTGCGTCGGGTGATCGAGTTCGCGCTGTGGCGGCGCAAGACCGTCGTTGCCGTGACGGTATCGATGTTCGTCGCGGCGGTGGCCGGCTTCGGCCTCGTCCAGCAGCAGTTCTTTCCGACCTCGACGCGCACCGAGCTGTTCTTTGAGCTGCGGCTGCCGGAAGGCACCGCCATCGGCGTCACCGACGCGGCCGCCAAGAAGGCCGAGCGGCTGCTTTCGGGCGACCCCGACATCGTCACCTACACCACCTATGTGGGGCAGGGCTCGCCGCGCTTCTGGCTCGGGCTCAATCCGGTGCTGCCGAACGCGAACTTCGCCCAGATCGTCATCGTGACGAAGGACCTCGAAGCCCGCGAGCGCGTGAAGGCACGGCTGGAGCGCAGCCTCGCCGAAGGCGCGATGCCGGAGGCGCGGGCGCGAGTCGACCGCTTCTCGTTCGGCCCGCCGGTCGGCTTCCCCGTGCAGTTTCGCGTCGTCGGCCCCGATCCGATGAAGGTTCGCGCCATCGCCGATGAGGTGCGGGCGGTCATGGTGGAGAACCCGAAGATCGTCGATCCGCACCTCAATTGGGGCGAACAGGTCAAGTCCATCCGCCTCGAGGTCGACCAGGACCGCGCCCGAGCGCTCGGTCTCACGCCGCAGGACGTCTCGCAGATGCTGCAAACGCTGGTGTCGGGCTATGTGGTGACGCAATACCGCGAGGGCATCGAGCACATCGACGTGGTCGCCCGCGCGGTTGCGGCCGAGCGCCTCGAACTCGACCGCCTGCCGTCACTCACCATCGCCACGCGCAACGGCGTCGCGGTATCGCTTTCGCAGATCGCGCGGCTCAACTACGAGTTCGAGGAACCGATCCTGTGGCGGCGAAACCGCGACACCGTGCTGACCGTGCGCGGCGATGTCGTCGACAACGTGCAGGCGCCCGACGTCACCAGCGAAGTGCTGCCGAAGCTTCGGTCGATCAAGGCCGCGCTGCCTTACGGCTATCGCATCGAGACCGGCGGATCGATCGAGGAAAGCGCCAAGGCGAACGGTGCGCTCGTCGTCGTGTTTCCGGTGATGGCGATCGCCATGCTGGCGCTGCTGATGGTTCAGCTGCAGAGCTTCTCGCGGCTCGCTCTGGTGTTCGTGACGGCGCCGCTCGGCCTGATCGGCGCCACCGGGGCCCTGCTCGTCTCCAACCGTCCGTTCGGCTTCGTCGCGCTGCTCGGCCTGATCGCGCTCGCGGGCATGATCATGCGCAACACCGTGATTCTGGTCGACCAGATCGACCGCGATATCGCCGCCGGCCGCGGCCGGCATCGTGCGGTGATCGACGCAACCATACGCCGCGCGCGGCCGGTGGCGCTGACCGCGTTGGCCGCCATCCTCGGCATGATCCCGCTGGCCGGCAGCATCTTCTGGGGCCCGATGGCGATCACCATCATGGGCGGCCTGTTCGTGGCGACGCTGCTGACACTTATTGTCGTGCCCGCGCTCTATGCGTTGTGGTTCCGGGTGCGGATCGACGAGGATTTGGATGTGCATGAGGTTTTCGAACGGACGAAGCAGCGGGACTATGTCCCGATCGGAATTGCCGCGGAATAATGCGCCGAGAGGCAGAGTCATGAGAGCACTGAAACGAGGAGATCGCATGAGCTGGTACTTTCGCGAACCCACCCTCACGGAGATGTTGTCGGACCCCATCGTCAGTGCGCTCATGAAGGCCGATGGTGTCGATTCAGGCGAGCTTGAAGCAATGCTGAGGGAGATTGCCGCCGCGCAATCCGGGGATTGGTGGAAGCGGCTTCGCGTGCCGCGGACGTCTCCCAACAAGATCGGGCAGCAATGTTCGTGACCGGCGGTGTGATCGGCCGGAGGACTTGATTTCCCGTCTCGGGTCCCAATGAAAGGTGCTCGGCGCCGCGTCGAAGTGGCGGCGCCAAACCGCGGCCGCCCATTGCGGCGTCTGACACGTCGACGCCGCCATGCGCGCGGCTGGGCGCGCTTTGCCGCGATTTATCCACGGCAGGGCGGTCACGGTGCTGAGTTTTTGTCGGTTACGCCCTGGCGGCCGCAAATGGGAGATCGTAACCTCCGAAAATGTTCGCGGTCGGCGTGAATCGGCAAGATCAACAGGAGGACGCGATGAACAAGGCGATTGCGATCTCTCTGGGCCTTCTCGCGGCTCCTGCGCTGGCGACCGCGGCCCAGTCGGCCGGCCTGATCGAGACCTACGAGATCTCCGAGGACGCCTACATCTACGCCTTCCCGATGATCGGATACTACAAGGCGATGTACCAGTTTTTCATCGACAAATCGTCGTCGCAGTACAAGGGGACGATGAACCAGCTCTACAACGAGGCGCGGGTGTTCACGCCCAAGGACACCGCCGTCGTCACCCCGAACAGCGACACGCCGTATTCCTTCGTCGGCATGGATCTGCGCGCCGAGCCGATGGTCATCTGCGTGCCCGAGATCGAGAAGTCGCGATACTATTCGATCCAGCTCACCAGCATGTATACGTTCAATTTCGGCTACATCGGCAGCCGCGCCACCGGCAACGGCGCCGGCTGCTATATGGTCACGGGACCATCCTGGAAGGGCGAAAAGCCGGCCGGCATCGCCAAGGTCTTCAACAGCGAGACCGACTTCAACGTGGCGATATTCCGGACCCAGCTGTTCGGTCCGAGCGACATCGACAACGTGAAGAAGGTCCAGGCCGGCTACAAGGCGCAGATGCTGTCGCAGTTTCTGAACAAGCCGGCGCCGCCTGCGCCGCCCCAGCCGCGCTGGCCCAAGTTCACCGAGAATGCATTCAAGACCGACGCCTTCGCCTACCTCAACGCCATGATGACCTATACGCCGACGGTGCCGGAAGAGGTCGCGTTGCGGGCGCGGTTCGCCGAGATCGGGATCGGCGCCGGCAAGCCTTACAACTATGCGAAGCTGTCGCTGGAGAACCGCCTTGCCGAGGGGCTGGGCATCAAGCGCGGGTTCGAGAGGATCGAGCGCGAGAAGGATACCTTCGGCACCAGCGTCAACGGCTGGCGGGTGACGTATTCCGGCTTCGGCGACCGCGCCGACTACAACGGCAACTGGCTGGAGCGCGCGGCGGCGGCGCTTGCCGGCATCTTCGGCAATGATCCGGCCGAAGCGCTCTATCCCCTGGCCTCGACCGACGGCAATGGGCAGAAGCTCGATGGCGCCAAGCGCAACTACACCATCACGTTCCCCGCGGACGGCTTTCCCCCGGTCAACGCGTTCTGGTCGGTGACGATGTATGACGGCAAGACCCAGCTTCTGATCGAGAATCCGATCAACCGCTATCTCATCAACTCGCCGATGCTTCCGGACCTCAAGAAGAACCCCGACGGCTCGCTGACGCTCTACATCCAGAAGGATTCCCCCGGCCCGGACAAGGAATCGAACTGGCTGCCGGCGCCCAACGGTCCCATCTACATGGTGATGCGGCTGTACTGGCCAAAGCAGGAAGCGCTCGACGGCAAGTGGAAGCCGCCGGCGATCATGCGGCAATAGCGCCGATGAAAGGGCGCTATTTCGAGCGCGGCGCGCCCGACGGGCCGCCGAAAAAGCGGAAGAAGCTGGAATCCGGCGGCAACACCAGGCGGGTGTTGTTGGGATGCAGCGCCGCTTCGTACGCCTGCATGGAACGATAGAACGCGTAGAACTCCGGGTCCTTCCCGTAGGCTTCCGCGAAGATCCGGGCGCGGGTGGCGTCGCCATCGCCGCGCGCCTGCTCGCCGCGCTGCGTCGCGTCGGCAACCAGCACGGTGACGTCGCGGTCGGCGCGCGCGCGGATCTCCTGGCTCTTCTCGCTGCCCTGGGCGCGGAATTCAGCCGCCTCGCGCTGCCGTTCGGTCTGCATGCGCTGATAGACCGCCTGGCTGTTCTGCGTCGGGAGATTGGCGCGGCTGATGCGGACATCGAGGACCTCGATGCCGAAGGCCTGGGCTTCCGCGTCGAGCTGGGTGCGGATGCGCGCCATCAGCGCGGGACGATCGTCGCGCAGCACCTGGGTCAGCGTGAAGTCGCCGAGCACGCGCCGCAGCGCCGCGTTCAGCAGCGGCGACAGTCGGGAATTGGCGCCTTCGATGGTGCTGACGGTCTGATAGAAGCGCAGCGGATTGCGGATCCGATAGCGCGCGAAGGCTTCGACCACGAGGCGCTTCTGGTCGGAGGCGATCACTTCCTCGGCCCCGCTTTCCAGGTCGAGAATGCGGTTGTCGACATAGATGACGTTGTCGATGAACGGCATTTTGATATGGAGGCCGGGTTCCGAGACGGTGCGGATAGGATCGCCGAGGCGCACGACCAGGGCCTGGGTGGTCTGCGGCACTGTGAACAGCGAAAAGAAGGCGATGAAGATCGTGGCGAGGAGGAGCAGCGCGATGACGCCGCCGACATTGAATTTCATGCGACGCCGGCGCATAGCGTCGGCACCAAATCTGTCTTCATCCCGTCCGCGCCGGTCGAGTGGCGTCACTTTGTTCGTTACGGTCATCTGTATCTCCACACCCTCGTAGGGCCGCCATTCGGCTCTCGAGGACGGATTCAGGCACTCGCATCGGCGTCGCCGACACGACCGGGAACGTCGGTGTAGATGTAGAGCGGCGGCGAGATGCCCTCGACCACCTGCTTGGAGATCACAACCTTCTCGACGCCTTCCATGCCCGGCAGATCGAACATGGTGTCGAGCAGGATGGTCTCCATGATCGAGCGCAGGCCGCGCGCCCCGGTCTTGCGCTCCATCGCCTTGCGGGCGATGGCGCCCAGCGCGTCGTCGGCGAGGCTCAGTTCGATGCTCTCCATCTCGAACAGCCGCCGGTACTGCTTGACCAGCGCGTTCTTCGGCTCGGTCAGGATGCGCTTGAGGGCGGGCTCGTCGAGGTCTCCGAGCGTCGCCACCACAGGCAGGCGGCCGACGAATTCGGGGATCAGGCCGTATTTCATCAAGTCGGCGGGTTCGACGTCGCGGAAGATTTCGCCGGACCTGCGGTCCTCCGGCGCCAATACGTGCGCGCCGAAGCCGATCGAGGTGGCGCGCCCGCGCGTCGAGATGATCTTCTCCAGGCCGTTGAAGGCGCCGCCGCAGATGAACAGGATGTCGGTGGTGTCGACGTGCAGGAACTCCTGCTGGGGATGCTTGCGTCCGCCGTGCGGCGGCACCGAGGCGACAGTGCCTTCCATGATCTTAAGCAGCGCCTGCTGAACGCCCTCGCCGGAGACGTCGCGGGTGAGCGACAGGCTGTCCGATTTGCGGCTGATCTTGTCGATCTCATCGATATAGACGATGCCGCGCTGGGCCCGCTCGATGTTGAAATCGGCAGCCTGCAGCAGCTTGAGGATGATATTTTCGACGTCCTCGCCGACATAGCCGGCTTCGGTCAGCGTGGTCGCATCGGCCATGGTGAAGGGCACGTCGAGAATGCGCGCCAGCGTCTGCGCCAGCAGCGTCTTGCCCGACCCGGTGGGCCCGATCAGCATGATGTTCGATTTGGTGAGTTCGACGTCGCTGTGCTTGGTCTGGTGGTGCAGGCGCTTGTAATGATTGTGAACCGCGACCGCGAGCACCCGCTTGGCGTGGTCCTGCCCGATCACGTAGTCGTCGAGAACGGCGCAGATTTCCTTGGGCGTCTGGATGCCGTCGCGCGACTTCGTCAGCGAGGACTTGTGCTCCTCGCGGATGATGTCCATGCACAGCTCGACGCATTCGTCGCAGACGAATACCGCCGGCCCGGCAATGAGCTTGCGCACCTCATGCTGGCTCTTGCCGCAGAACGAGCAATGAAGCGTGGTCTTGGCGCTGGTGCCGGGCGCTTTGCTCATTCCCGCACTCCGCCTGTCGCCGGCGCCAAGGGCTCAAGCGCCTTTGTTCGGTTCGGATGGCCGGTTCCACGGCTGCGGCCGCCCAGCGCATTGGGCCGCATGATGTCCCTGGGATTCATTGAACGAATACGAGCAACCCCTGTTGAGGCGTGCGCGCCTTGATTGCGGCACGCCGCGGCCTGTTTTCATGTGCGAGCAAGGCAACGACTTCGCGAGCAGCCGATCGTCGAATGATCCCGGCGTCTCGAATGGCGCAGTCGCATCGCTGCGGTGGATCTATGTAGCGAAAATACGCTGGGCAAGCGTTGGTAGCATAAACTACGCCACGCCACGGCACCGGCATAGCAGAAAAAGCGCAACGGCATGGCGAATTAGCCGATGGAAAAGCAAGGTGCTTAAATAATTATGTGGCTATTTGCACCGGATCGGCGCATGGTGACACCGACTTCGCCATGTCGTGGCGCGCGGGGCTTGTGACGAAGCCCCGATATTCGCCCGCAAATCGCTGCCCTGAAGGAAAAGCGGTCGTTTCTCGACGAGATCGGCGGTCACGTGGCTGTGTGCACCGAAACGATGTCGCTTGGACCAGACGCGCTTTCGAGCCGCTCAATTCGCTTACAGACGCACGCTCCAACGACGCTCTACCGACGCATGAAGGGAATATTTCTTGCAGGTATTGGTTCGCGACAACAACATCGACCAGGCGCTTCGGGTGCTCAAGAAGAAGATGCAGCGCGAAGGCGTGTTTCGCGAGATGAAGCGCAGACGGTTCTACGAGAAGCCGTCGGAACGATCGGCCCGGGAGCAGAATGAAGCGTTGAGGCGGGCCCGCAAGCTCGCACGCAAGAAGGCCCAGCGCGAGGGACTTTTGCCTGCGCCGCGCGGCAAGAAGCTGTTGGTCGGAAGGCCGCCCGGCCGCGGCGGCCCGTTTTCAGGCGCAGGCGGCCCGCCGCGCGAGACTTAGAGCCTGTGGTTTGCAGGATGGGTTAAATGCAGTGAAACCCATCATCGAGCACGCCGCCGGGAAAGGTCCGCGATGGGTTTCGCAAGTGCTTCAACCCATCCTACGTGCTGCTTTCTAAGTCTGGGCTTCGGCACTTTCACGCAGTCGCCAAAGCTGAAATCCCGACGCGGTGATCGCTTTTTCGATGGCGTCGCGCGAGAACTTGTGCGGCGGCGTGCCGCCCGGCGCGATGGCCCCCGTGATGACCCAGGGACCGTGTTGCCGCGGCAGGTTGTTGATGTCGGGATCGCTGGCGAACGCGCGCAGACGCTCCGTCGATGTCGACTTGAAAACATATATGCGCATGGCGTTCCTCTGTCCGATCGGTTCGCGATGCGATCGCTATCGCATCGGCAGTCCAAGAGCCTGGGCCCGCGGCATGGATGGCGCGACAGGCAAGCGCGGCTCAACGGGACCTCGCTGTTGTGACGGAAATCCGTCGGCATCACAAGGCCAAATGGGCGCGCGCATATCAGGCGCGCAGCCGGCTCTCGTGGGCCTCCGCCTGCATTGCAGCCCGCAGAGGTAATCTCAGAAGTCCGCCGGGATCAGCTCGTAGGAGCCTTTGCGGGCGCGCATGTAGATCTTCACGGCAGTCGCGTGGATCAATTCGCGGTGCGAATCGAACGCACCGAGAAGGCCCTCCTCGTCGCCTCCGATGCCGGGCTGGATTCGCCTCAGCGCATCTTCATTGACGAAAAATGCAGCCTCCATCGGGCCGTCATGTCCCCAAAACCGCACGGCCCGCCGCGTCGCGTCGTAGGAGCGGCTTCGATTGGGAAAATTAAGCGCCATGATCCCGGTACTTTGTTGGAGCCGACATGTTGTCCGCCACTGATCTCTGTTGGAGCCGTCGCAAATAGAGAATGCAACTTCCTGGCTGCGACGGTCGCTAGGGCTTGGCCGAGAGCCGCTGGAAGTCAGCGAGAACGGCAGCTATGAGCGTTTGTCTGCGCGGGTCTTGCGCGGAAAGCGTACCAGCAAACAGGTTAAGAAGATAGCGCGCCTTCTCCGCCGCCTCGTCCCAGTTCGCAGCCGGCGCTGCGATCAGATGGGCTTCCAGTTCATCCTGTCGCTCACGTAGCGCCGTTGCATTAGCTTCGACGTCCGCCAGTAGCCGCCGAAGGTCCGTTGCCTTCTGCGCAGCCATGCCGCGACGCTCGTCCAGTTCGATCGTCTTATCGGTCATGGCCGTTTTCCCTTGGGTCAATGGTATCCATTTCCGGGGCTACACCGCCGCGCCGTGAAAGGCGATCGCCCTTGTGCCCTTGTTTTTCCGAACAAGACCAGGGACCAAGTATCAGACCGTTAGCGATGGCAGCACTGTCTTAATGTATGATCAAATTGGGGAAATTCCAGGGATCGAGAAAAAGTTTTCTGAGCGGCGGCACCCTGATCGCTATTGCTTGGACGCAGACACGCCAACCGCGTACGGTGAACACTCTGGCGAAACGAATGATCGCAATTGCAGGGATGGGCGCGGTCTGCGTGCTCCCTTGCGAGGAGTACACATGGCTTCGTGGTTCGTACCGCCGATCATGGTTCCGCTCGTGCTTGTCGCGTTGATCCTTGGATCTGCGTTGCACCGTGCGGTTTCGTGAGCGCTCCTTCCGACGCACATGTGATCAGATTTCAATGTCCGAAGTGCGGGCACGAGCTCGAACAGACGATCGGAAGTCTGAAGCTGAGTGACCCCATGCGCTGCGGGGGATGCGGGGTCGGAATAAATATCGACACGAATCGGCTCGCAAACGCCGCCGAGGAAATGCGGAGCGCGATGGAAAAGGTGCCTCCGGAGATCACCATCAAATTCTTTCGCTGATTCAGAGGCGGAACCGGCCGCATCGAGATGAGTCGACGGCGTCCGCCAGTCTACCGCGGCACCACGCAACCGTCTTTTTGGCGCCAGAACGGCCGATCGCAATTCCAGTCGTTGCCGGAATAGTCGAGATGCGCGTTGACCGGGATTTTGACGGCGACGCAGTCGCGGCCCGCCTTGCGGAAGCCGCGGTCGCATTTCCAGTCCTTGCCGGAAGCTTCGAGGTACGCGTTTTGAGGAACTTCGACGGCCACGCAGGCCTGATCGGATTGGCGAAAGCCGCGCTCGCATTGCCAGCCGCTGCCGAACGTCGAATCTGAGAGGTAGGCATTCTGCGGCACCTTGACGGCAACGCAGGCGTCACCGGTGGCGCGATAGCCGCGGTCGCAATCCCAACCCCGGCTCTGAGTTGCGTCCGACAGATATCCATTCTTGGGCACGGTCACGGGAATACAGGCGGCGCCGGTCTTTCGAAAGCCGCGCTCGCACTCCCAATCATCCGAATACGAGGAACCGGCGAGATAGGCGTGCTGAGGAAGCTTCATGGCGACGCAGCCATTGCCCTCCGGCTTGTATTCGCGTTTGCACGTCCAACCCGGGCCATAGGTGTCATCCGACAGGTACGCATTGTCGGGCAGCTTGATGGCCGCACACGCAGCCCCGTCCCGGCGAAATCCCGGTTTGCAATCCCATCCGGAGCCGTATGGCTTTGCCTGCGCATTTGCCGGCACGTCTTTCGAGACGTCCTGTTTCGCGATGTCTTGTCTCGACGTGCCTTGCGCGAGTGCAGCACCGGACATTGCCAGCAATGTCGCCAGCACTGCCGTGCATGAATACATCCGTCTGTGGTCGCGCATGCGCATATCCTGTCTCGACGTATCCGGCCACACGGCAAGAGCGCGGTTTCTCATCGCGCCCGCGCGTTGCCGCTGAGTTGAAGCAAACGCCGCCCGTCTGCATTGACGAGCGGTGGCACCAACTTATTTTGCGAGACTGCCGAGCACCGCGGCGCAGGCTTGCGCTACGGCCGAGTTCGCGGGGTCGCCACCGGGCATCGTCGCCCAGCCGCCCTTTTCGATGAAGGAGCCCTGTTGCCAGGAGTTGACCTTCTTGAATTCGGTCAAGTTCGTGGCGGCGTCGGCGCTGTGCTGAAACTTGTCGACGCAGATGGGCGAAAGCGCCGAAACGAGCGCGGAGGTGACGCTCTTCTGCGTCATCTCCTTTGCGGTTCCGCCGGTCACCCAGCCGCCCCAATTGAAACCGATGACGAGGGTCGCGATGGCACCCGCGACCGCGCCTTGCAGAAGGCGGGTGAGGGAGTCTCCCTGAAGGATTGCTGGTAATTCCATAGGATTTCCTTTCGCTCGACGTGATTCGAGGCGATAAAAGCGCAGGTCCGGACGGAATCCGGTCAATAAGTGTTGGAAAGCCCGAAAGCTGTATTTGCCTTCGATGAAATCACGTTGCGCGCTTTTGGCGAAATAGTCGAACGGTACCGATCTCACGATGTGGGTAACTTCGTCGCACCAGCGGCGAAATCACGATTTGAAATCGGACACGCGGCGTTTCGCGGGAGATTGCGACATTGAATGAGACGGTGCGAGGCGCGGAAATTCTGATCGAGACGCTCAGGCGCGCCCGCGTCCGCAAGATATTCACGCTGTCCGGCAATCACATCATGCCGATTTTCGATGCGGCGTTGGGGAGCGGGATCGACCTCGTTCATGTCCGCCACGAAGCAGCCGCCGTGCACATGGCCGATGCCTGGGCGCGCATGACCGGGGAAGTAGGTATCGCGCTGGTCACGGGCGGCGCCGGGCATGCGAATGCGATCGGCGCGTTATGCACGGCAACGGCATCGGAATCGCCGCTGCTCCTGCTGTCCGGACATGCCGGCCTCAACGAGATTGGGCTCGGGGCCTTCCAGGAGCTGCGGCAGACCGATCTCGCCGAACCCGTCACCAAGGCATCGTGGACGGCCAGCACCGCCGCGGGAATTCCCGATGACATCGCTCGCGCCATTCGGGTTGCGCGTTCCGGGCGTCCCGGGCCGGTGCATGTCAGCCTGCCGTTCGATGTTCTGGAGCACCGCATCGAGGCTCCCGCGAGGTGGCCGGACACCGCCGCATTCGATCCCGAGCCTATGGCGTTGGCGCCGGCGGACGCGCGGCAGATTCTCGCCGAAATCGCTGACGCCCGCCGCCCGCTGATCGTCGCGCCGCCGGCCCTGTGCACGCGGCGCGGCCGGACCTTGATGGCGGCATTGGAAAATGCGATCCGCGCGCCCGTCATCCCGATGGAAAGTCCGCGCGGCATCAACGATCCCTGCCTCGGCTGCTACACCGAAGTGCTGGCGGACGCGGACCTGATCGTGCTCGTCGGCAAGCCGCTCGATTTCACCCTGCGGTTCGGTCGGTCCCCGCCGTTGCATCCGGGTTGCCGGTGGATCGCAATCGAGCCGGACGCTGTGCACGCGGCGCGAATTGCGAAAATTCCGAAAGAGCGGCTGGTCTGTCATGCGACGGCCGACGCAGCGGGCGCGATCGGTGCGCTCATCGAAGCCTCGCCGGCTTCACGAGGTAAGAGTCCCCCCGAAGCGTGGTTCGACCAGGTCCACGAAAGCGTCGCGTATCGGCCGCCGTCCTGGCGCGAGGCGCAGACGCGCCCGGACGCTCCCACGCATCCCGCCGAATTGTGCCGGCAGCTGAAAGATTTCCTTGCGCGCTTTGCGTACGCGGTGTTCGTCAGCGACGGCGGTGAAATCGGACAATGGGCGCAGGCCATCATCAGCGCGCCGGATCGCCTGATCAACGGACCCGCGGGCGCCATCGGGGCGTCGATTCCTTTCGCGATTGCAGCCAAGGCGGCGCGACCCGATGCGGCGGTACTCGCGGTCGTCGGCGACGGCAGCTTCGGCTTTCACATGGCGGAATTCGACACCGCCGTGCGATATGGCCTGCCGATCGTGGTGGTGGTCGGCAACGATTCCCGCTGGAATGCCGAATACCAGATCCAGTTGCGCGAATACGGCGCGCAGCGCGCGCAGGGCTGCACGCTGGCGCCCGCCGCGCGCTATGACCTCGTCGCAACGGCCCTGGGCGGTCACGGCGAGTTCGTAACCTGCGCCGCCGATCTCCCGGCCGCGCTGGAACGCGCCTTCGCCAGCAGCAAGCCGGCCTGCGTCAACGTGCTGACCGAAAGCGTCGCGGCGCCGGTCATTCGACGCGAGTGAGGGCGCAGCACCTGTAGCCCGGATGGAGGGACCGCCTCTTTGCGGTCCCGTAATCCGGGATAGCGTTTCAAACGGCGACGCTGTCCCCGGATTGCGCTGCGCTCCATCCGGGCTACGGCTGCTACGATTTCGTGCCTGAACTAAAGCCGCGCGCGCCTCAAGCGCAGGGCATTCGCGACGACGCTGACCGATGAAAGCGACATGGCCGCGGCTGCGATGATCGGCGACAGCAGGATGCCGAACGTCGGGTAGAGCACGCCGGCGGCGATGGGAACGCCGGCGGCGTTGTAGATGAAGGCGAAGAACAGGTTCTGCCGGATGTTGCTCATGGTGGCCGCGGAGAGGCGGCGCGCCCGCACGATGCCGGTGAGATCGCCGCCGAGCAGCGTCACGCCTGCGCTCTCGATGGCGACATCGGTGCCGGTTCCCATGGCAATGCCGACGTCCGCCGCGGCGAGCGCCGGGGCATCGTTGACGCCATCGCCCGCCATGGCGACCACGCGCCCCTCGCCACGCAATTTCTCGATGACCGCGCTCTTGCGATCGGGCAGGACTTCGGCCTCGACCTCGGCAATGCCGAGACGGCGCGCGACCGCCTGGGCCGTGGTCTTGTTGTCGCCGGTCAGCATGACGACGCGCACGCCTTCGTCGGTGAGCGCGCGCAGCGCCGCCGGCGTCGTCGACTTCACCGGATCGGCAATTGCAATGACTCCCGCGGCTTTTCCGTCGACGGCGAGAAATACCGCCGTTGCGCCATCGCCGCGCAATCGTTCCGCTTCGGTTTCGAGCGCCGCCGTCGAAATCTTGGATTCCGCGAAAATATTCGCATTGCCGAGGACGACCCGCCGGCCCTCGACCACGCCTATGACGCCCTTGCCGGTGGGAGAATCGAATCCGGTCACCTCGGGGATGGAAATCTTGCGTTCGCCGGCAGCGTCCAGGATTGCGCGCGCCAAGGGATGCTCGCTTGCCCGCTCGACGCCGGCGGCGAGCCGCAGGACTTCCTTTTCGTCAAAACCAGACGCTGCGACGACAGCCACGACCTTCGGCTTGCCTTCGGTCAGCGTCCCCGTCTTATCCACCACGAGGGTGTCGACCTTTTCCATTCGCTCCAGCGCTTCCGCGTTCTTGATGAGAACGCCGGCCTGGGCGCCGCGGCCGACGCCGACCATGATCGACATGGGCGTCGCGAGGCCGAGCGCGCAGGGGCAGGCGATGATCAGGACCGCCACCGCGGCCACCAGGGCATAGGCCAGTCGCGGCTCCGGGCCGAAGACGTTCCACGCGATGAAAGCGAGCAAGGCCACGAGGATCACCGCCGGCACGAACCAGCCCGACACCTGGTCGGCAAGCCGCTGGATCGGCGCGCGCGACCGCTGGGCCGCCGCGACCATCTGGACGATCCGAGCGAGCAGGGTGTCGCGGCCGACCTTGTCGGCCCGCATGACGAAACTGCCGGTCTGGTTGAGCGTGCCGCCGATGAGCTTCGCGTCGGCTTCTTTGGTCACCGGCATGGACTCGCCGGTCACCATGGATTCATCGAGGGACGATCGTCCCTCCAGCAGCACACCGTCGACCGGGACCTTCTCGCCGGGCCGCACCCGCAGGCGATCCCCGACATTGACGGTATCGAGCGGCACCTCTTCGTCGCTGCCGTCGGCACGAACCCGGCGGGCGGTCTTCGGCGCGAGATCGAGCAGCGCCCGGATGGCGCCGGAGGTCTGCTCGCGCGCGCGCAGTTCCAGCACCTGGCCGAGCAGCACCAGCACGGTGATGACGGCGGCCGCTTCGAAATACACGGCGACGGCGCCGCCCATGCGAAACATGTGAGGGAATATGTCCGGCGCGATGGTCGCGACGACGCTGTAGAGCCAAGCCACCCCGGTGCCCATCGCAACCAGGGTGAACATGTTGAGGTTGCGGGTCACCAGCGACTGCCAAGCCCGCACGAAGAACGGCCAACCCGCCCACAGCACGACGGGCGTCGCCAGGATCAGTTGAATCCAATTGGAAACCGCCGGGCTGATCAGCATGTGCAGGTTCGTGAGATGCCCGCCCATTTCCAGCACCACCACCGGAATTGAGAGCGCAAGACCGATCCACAGGCGCCGCGTCATGTCGACGAGTTCGGGGTTGGGGCCGGCGTCGGCCGTCGCCTCGACAGGCTCCAGCGCCATGCCGCAGATTGGGCAGCTGCCCGGTCCGACTTGGCGGATCTGGGGATGCATGGGGCAGGTGTAGATCGTCCCGGGCGGCGGCTCCGCGGCGACCGCGGGTTGCTTGGAGAGATATTTTGCCGGCTCCGCCGCAAATTTGGTCCGGCAGCCGGCGGAGCAGAAGTAATAGGTGCGATGCTGGTGAACGTGACGATGCGGCGTTTTATGCGGATCGACCGTCATGCCGCAGACGGGGTCGATCGCACTCTCGCTCCCGGAAGTCTTTGCCGGGCCGTGATGGTGGCCGGCATCTCCGGAGGGGGGTGGGGCGTGTCCGCCGTGCGAAGCAATATTCATCGTGCCGCTCGCTGCCTTGTAGTTTGAACGTAAGCCCGGGCGAACACCCGCGGGAATTCGATTGGCGTGGTGCGCGACGAAAAAGGATGCGCCGGAGAGGAGAGATATGTGGTGATCGTACGGATGCCAAGGCTGAAACCCCAGTGCCTTGAGGCAGATCAAGTGTTGAATGTCCGTACCGGTCGCGCTCCCGGCTTGAGACGGGGCCCGTGCGCCGTTAAGGTGCAGCGCGATTCCGCTTTCCCCACAATGTGAGTTTGTCCATGGCGCTGTCGAGCATGACTGGGTTTGCCCGCGGGCACGGCGAATCCGCCGGTTACTCCTGGGCCTGGGAGCTCAAGTCGGTCAATGCCAAGGGCCTCGATCTGCGGCTGCGCGTCCCGGCGGGCTGGGATGCCATCGAGCCGCCGGCGCGGGCGAAGGCCACCGAAGCGCTGGCGCGCGGCACCATCTATGCCACGCTGACGGTCGAGCGCCGCGGCGCGCCGGCCCAGGTGCGCGTCAACGAGGAGGTGCTCGCGGCGGTGCTCGCCGTGGTCAAGCAACTGTCCGGTCGGGTCGATGCCGAGCGTCCCCGGCTCGACGGCCTGCTCGCCATCAAGGGCGTCGTCGAGGTCATCGATGCCGAGGAGCGCGAGGACGAGCGCCGCGCCGTCGAAGCCGCGGTCGTCGCCGGCTTTGCCGCGGTGCTCGGCGGGCTCGTCGAGATGCGCCGGCGCGAGGGCGATGCATTAGGCCGCATCCTGCAGGCGCGGCTCGACGAAATCGCCGTCCTGATCAGCCGCGCCGAGGAAGCCGCGGCGCGCCGGCCCGACGCGGTCAAGCAGCGTATCGCCGAGCAGGTCGCCGTCCTGATGGACGCCTCCGACCGGTTCGATCCCGACCGGCTGCACCAGGAGGCGGTGTTGATCGCCGCCAAGGCCGATGTCCGGGAGGAACTCGACCGCCTCGCCGCCCATGTGGAGCAGGCCCAGGGCATGGTAACCAAGGGCGGGGCGGTGGGCCGGCGCCTCGATTTCCTGTCCCAGGAATTCAACCGCGAATCGAATACGCTGTGCGCCAAGTCGAACGACGTGGACCTGACCAATATCGGCCTGGCGCTCAAGGGCGTGGTCGAGCAGTTCCGCGAACAGGTGCAGAATCTGGAGTAGGGGATGGCGAACGGCCGAACGGACGTCCAGGTGGCCCGGCGCGGCCTCATGCTGGTGCTGTCCTCGCCGTCCGGCGCCGGCAAGACCACGCTGTCGCGAAAGCTCCTCGATAGCGACTCCGCGATCGACCTGTCGATCTCGGTGACCACGCGTCCGCCGCGCCCGGGCGAGGTCGACGGCCGCGACTATCATTTCATCGACCGCGCCCGGTTCGACGCCATGATCAAGCGCGGCGAGTTGCTGGAGTGGGCGGAGGTGTTCGGCAACGGCTACGGCACGCCGCGCATTCCCGTCGATACGGCGCTGGCCGCCGGCCGCGACGTGCTGTTCGACATCGACTGGCAGGGCACCCAGCAATTGCGCGAAAAGGGGCGCGACGATCTCGTCAGCGTGTTCGTGCTGCCGCCCTCGGTTCCCGATCTCGAGCAGCGCCTGCGCACGCGCGCCCAGGACTCCGCTGACGTGATCCGCTCTCGCATGGCCAAGGCCGCCGACGAGATGAGCCATTGGGCGGAATACGACTACGTCGTCATCAACCGCCGCGTGACCGACGCCTTCGAAGACGTGCGCGCCATCCTCGGCGCCGAGCGCCTCAAGCGCGAACGCCAGCCCGGGCTCTCCGCCTTCGTGCGTTCCCTGCAGGCGGAGCTGTAGCCGTCACTGGTCCGGCGGGGTGGTGCGGAACAGGGTGACCAGCTTGTCCAGGTCGGCGGCTGCGACGTCGGAGACGGCCCAGTATGCGACCCCGTCCTCGGTCCAGCGATACATGTTGTAGCCGTTGGCCGCGCTCAGCACCGGTGCCGAATTGGCGTGCCCGGAGTTGGGTACCGCCGTGAGGCTGATGAGGTGCTTGGCGTGGGCATAGACCAGCGTCGGCACCGGGACCTCGCCGACGACGTCGATCCGTCCGCCGGCCAGCGGGAAACCCTGCTTGGCGAGATCGACCACCCGCGGCGCCTGCGGGATGCGTCCGTTGAACCACGGCTTCACGGTGTGGCGGTCGGACGATGCGACGTCGATCGGCTGCGGCGCCATCAGCGCGCGGATGTGAGCGTCGACGATGCTGCTGCGCACCAGGTCGGACTGCGAAGGCGAAAGAAACATCGAGGTCGAGCTGCCGGCGACGACCGCAGTGATGGCGATCGAGGCGGCGAGGGCGCGCCAAGAGAACTGGGATTGCCCGAACCGTGTCTGCGCGAACCGGGTTTGCCCGAAGCGTGCGTGCGGGTGCTGCAAGCCGACGGCGGCCTCGACACGCCTGCGCAGGCCGGGTGGCGGCGCCTCGCGCGGCAGATGGGCGCGCATCAGCCGCTGCAGGGCGTCGATGCGCTCGCACGCGGCTGCAAGTGCCGGATCGGTGAACATGCGCTTCTCCATTGCGAGCACGTTCGCCGGATCGAGTTCGCCATCCAGATAGGCATGGACGGGCAGGGTGGAATCTTCGTGGTTCATGGGAGGGGTCATGATGCACTCCTTCCGACGGTCTTGATTACGTGGTCGCGGCCGCGGGCGAGGCGCGACATCACGGTTCCGATCGGCGCGCCGGTGACCTCCGAGATCTCGCGGTAGGACAGGCCCTGGACGTCGCGCAGGATCAGCGTCTCGCGATAGGAGGTCGGCAGAGCCGCGATGGCCGCCTGCAGGCACGCGGCGTCGGCTTTGGCGATCAGCGCCGTTTCCGGCGTCTCGCGGTCGGGATCCCCGGTGTTCGCCTGCGCCGCTTCCACACCTTCGAGGTCCTCCACGACGAGCACGGCCGCAGGTCGATTCTTGCGCAGCCATGTGTAGGCCGTGTTGCGCACGATGGTCAGCACCCAGGGACGCGCGTTGTCGCCGGCAAATCCGCCGATGGCGCGGAACGCGCGCAGGCAGGCATCCTGCACCACGTCTTCGGCGTCGGCGCGGCTGCCGGTGATCCAGCGCGCCAGCGCGTAGGCATCGCCGAGATGCGGCATCACCAGCTCGGAAAAGCGCGCGTGATCGTCCCGGCCTGGTGCGGTGTCTCGATCGTCATCCCGGTCGAAAGTCCTGGCCGGACTGTCCGAGCGTTCCTTGACGCGGAACGCGTCGCGGCGATGAATGCTCACGATGGTCATTCAATGCCTCTCCTTGAAATGAGGTCGTCGGCCGACGCCATCGCGTGGCTGAGTGCATGCTGAGGAGACTGGCCGGGATGCCTGCTTATTCCCGCCGCGGCGGACATGGTTTCAATTCGCGCGCGCGCTTTGACGGGCGAAAACCGCCCATGTCATCGGGGTGAGACACGGTCGCACGTCACCACCAGCCCCATTCGGGTTTGTTTTTGCGCTTCCATGCGCGTGCGGCTTCCGCGCCCAGATAGTGCGGATTTCTGATGCACACTTCACGAAATTCGCATTGGTCCCTCGAGCTGAGATAGCAATTCATCCCTGCGTTCGAGGAGCTGATCTGGCAATACGGATAGAGTTGCGCGGCATTGACCAGCGCCTCGCTCGGACGTGGATCACCGACCAGGCTCGTTGCGGCGCCGACGAATATCGCCAGGCTTGCAGTCATCTTCATTTCCAGTCTCCTCGGTCGCGTCCGGGGCAGATCGGCTGATCTGCTCGTCACGCGTCAGGAGACCGCGATGGGATGGGCGATATTCCAACGATCGTGCGCATGGCTGCGCTGCAATGCTTTCCACTCGAGAGTTCTCACGATTCAGGCCGTGCAGCATTTGCCAAACTCAGAGGCAGTCGCGTTGCACGGCGGAAAAATGCGAACGCCACACGCGCGGCAAGCGCATGACAAACGGCCTCCCCCTTGCGGTGGAGGCCGTTTGAGACGCGGCGCGAGTGGCCGATTGAGCGTGACCGCTCAGGTCTTGGAGAGGTCGTTGTCGCGCAGGAGTTCGAGCCGGACATTGGGGTCGGGATCGCGGCCCAGCGCCTTGCCGCCGAAGAAGACGCCGCTCGACGAGCGGTCGATCGAAGCGCCGGTCTGATCACTGATCGAGCCGAAGGCGTCGGACGCCTGCAGGCGATGGATCGCCCGGTTGGATGCATGCGCAGCAGAGGCGCTGCGCGCGGACGCCGTCCCCTGAAGGGACAGAGTGGTCACCAAGGCTGCGAACGCAACGAAGGCGATTCTGGTGGACATGTTGAGTGCTCCTGTTCGGAATGAGCGTTGACGGAATTTCGATCGGGATTTGCCGAGGGCTTTCCCTCTGCAGGTTTCGATCAGCACAGGTCCGATCGCGTGGGATGGAGAAGGTGAGAAGCACCTGTGATGGTCATGAGACCCGCGGCACGGCTGGATAATTCCAGCCGCCGCCTTCACGTGTTTTTTATCGCTGCGTGATTTGAGCTACCGTTGCGGCGCAGGGGCTTGGCGGCCATTGCGGGCCGGCGAGGGCCTCTCTTCGCATGCACGGCGAGGTCAACGCGCGCCGGGGCGCCGGGTGAGGGGCCTAAGCGCGAAATCTTAGGCTATATGTCCCCGGTCTTCCGTTCACCGGGTGCGGCATCGACATAGAAATAATTTATCATCCAATCGCCGTCCCGCTTGATCAGGTTGATCCGGATCATGGCGGCGCCATTCTCGAAGCGAGCCCTGGCGAGGTAGGACGCGGTCAGGGTTCCACCCGAGCCGAGATTGTACGACATCCTGGAATCCCCCGTCGCGCCGACGTATTCAACCAGATGTCCGAGACGAGAAAGCGAAGTGAAAAGTGAATTCAACTCGTCGGGACGGACCTTCTGTTGCAGTTCCGGAGAGGCCAATTCGAGCAGTTGTTTCCTGTCCCAGTTGGCGACGATAGCCGGAACGGCGCGGTCGACGAATGCCTTGCTCTCGGCATCGAGGGCGCTTCCTTTGTAGAAAAGTATCCCGATGCCGACCACCGCGACAACGATGAATACCAACGTCAAGGCGCCGAGTATGAGAAGAAATCTGCGCATGCCGTGTTCCCGCAACCTGACCGATCATCGTTCTTGAAGATGTCGGAACCAAGAATTCAATGTCGGTTCAGATAGAACGTCGTTTGAGAATCGGAACCGTCACCCAAGGATAAGCCTGGAATTACCGCAGGCCGACGCTCGCCGCAGCGGCCAAGATCACATCGTCAGCACCGCGCGACCGACCACCCGGCCGGCGCGCAGATCGTCGAGGGCGGACTGCGCCAGCGCCAGCGGGCGCTCGGTCATCGGGATCGGCACGGCGATGCCGCCACGCACCAGCGCGAGCAACTCCTCTGCCTCGGCAAGCGTGCCAGTCAAGATGCCCTCGATGGTCATGGCGCGCAGCGGAAACATCGCGACGGCGATCGAAAAGCCGCCGCCGAGGAGGCCGGTGACCACCACCTTGCCGCCCTTGGCGAGCACGCCGGTCGCGAACGCGAGCGAAGCTTCCGACCCGACGAAATCGCACACCGCATGGACGCCGCCGGTCGCTGCCAGCACCGCCTTGCGGGCGGCCGGGTCGGCCGGATCGAACGCCGCGGCGGCGCCCGCCGCGAGCGCGGCGGCGCGCTTGGCCGCATCGATGTCCGCCACCAGCGGCGCCGTCTCGTACATGGCGCGCGCCAGCGCCAGGCCCATCATCCCGACACCGCCGAGACCGACCAGCAGAACCGGCCCGCGCGCGGCGCGGCGGGCCTGCCGCTTGAGGGCCGCATAAGCGGTCAGGCCCGAGCACATCAGCGCGCCCGCCAGCGCCGGCGGCAGCGGCGCGTAGTCGAGGAGGTAGCGCGGATGCGGGACGACGACATGGGTCGCATAGCCGCCGTCGACGGCGATGCCGAGATGGCGCGGCGCCGCGCACAGGTTCTCCTCGCCGTGCCGGCACGCCGGGCAGGCGCCACAGCCGATCCAGGGAAAGACCGCGACCCGGCGTCCACGGCGATGGCGGCGTCGGGGCCCGCCTGTTCCACCACGCCGGCGATCTCGTGGCCGAGCGTGAAGGGCAGCGCGCGGCCCGCGCTGACATCGAGCTTCTTGTCGCCCGCCGAGTTTGAAATAGCCGTCCTGGATGTGCAGGTCGGAATGGCACACGCCGCACCGCTCGACGCGGACGAGGACCTCGCTGCCTTGCGGGCGCGGGCAATCGACGACCGTCTCGCACAAGGGAGCGCCATAGGCGACGAGCGACTGGCGAAGCAGCTTGGTCATGAGACTTTCCCTTCCCCTTGCCCTCTGACGGCGTCATCCTGCGGCAGTCCCGCCGCGGCATCGAGCGCATTGGCGAGCGCGACGAAGCCTTCGACCGGGATGTCCTCCGCACGCGCCGCCGGATCGATCCCGGCGGCCGCGAGCAGCGGCGCCGGATCGGCGCCGAGCGAGCGCAGGCTCTGGCGCAGCATCTTGCGGCGCTGGCCGAAGGCGGCCGCGGTGACACGCTCGAGGGTCGTTCGCACGCAGGGCAGGGGGCTCGCGCGTGGAATCGAGCCGGACCACCGACGACGTCACCTTGGGCGGCGGCACGAAGGCCGAGGGTGCGACGTCGAACATGATCTTCGCCTCGGTACGCCATCCCGCCAGCACGGCAAGGCGACCGAACGGCTTGTCCGCCGGGCTTGGCGACGATGCGCTCGGCGACCTCGCGCTGGAACATCAGCACCATCATGTCGAACCATGGCGGCCACGGCTCGGTGCCGAGCCACCGCACCAGCAGCGCCGTCGAGATGTTGTAGGGGAGATTGGCGATGATGCGCGCCGGGCCGCCGTCGAGATGGGGCGCGATGTCGACGGCGAGCGCATCGCCGGGGATCACCGTGAGCCTTCCGGGATAGCGTGCTGCGATCTCGCCGAGCGCCGCCACCGCGCGGCTGTCGCGCTCGATCGCGATCACCCGCCGCGCGCCCGACGCGAGGAGCGCGCGGGTCAGCCCGCCCGGGCCCGGACCGATCTCCACCACGGTGACGCCGTCGAGCGGGCCGCCCGCGCGCGCGACGCGCGCCGTCAGATTCAGGTCGAGGAGGAAGTTCTGTCCGAGCGACTTCTTTGCCGACAATCCGTGCCGCCTGATCACGTCGCGCAGCGGCGGCAGATCGTCGAGCGCGCTCATGCGGCATTGGCGGCGGGCGTCGCGCGCGGCGAGCCTCGCCGCGAGGCGGATCGCCGCGATCAGGCTCGCCGGATCGGCGCGGCCGGTGCCGGCGATGTCGAAGGCGGTGCCGTGATCGGGCGAGGTGCGCACGAACGGCAGGCCCAGCGTCACGTTGACGGCGTGGTCGAAGGCGAGCGTCTTGATCGGGATCAGCGCCTGGTCGTGATACATGCACAGCGCCGCGTCGTAGCTTGCGCGCGCGGCGGCGTGAAACATCGTGTCCGCCGGCAGCGGGCCGCGCGCCGCGATGCCCTCGGCCTTGAGCCGCTCCACCGCCGGCCGCACGATCATGATGTCCTCCTCTCCCATGGCGCCGTCTTCGCCCGCATGGGGATTGAGGCCGGCGATGGCGAGCCGCGGCCGGGCGATGCCGAACCGTGCGGCGAGATCGCGCGCGGTGATGCGTCCGGTCTCGACGATGAGGTCGGCATCGAGCGCGGCGGGAACCTCGCTCAGCGGCAGGTGGATGGTGACCGGCACCACGGCGAGCTCCGGCGACCACAACATCATCACCGGCCGCACCGCGATCCCGGTCGCGAGCGCCGCGAGCTTGGCCAGATATTCGGTGTGGCCCGGCTCGGAGAAACCGGACCGGTAGAGCACGTTCTTGGCGATCGGATTGGTCACGATGGCTTCGGCGAGGCCGGCGAAGCACGTGCCGGACCGCGAGATCGATCGACGCGATCGCCGCCGGCGCGCTGGTGGCATCGGGATGACCGGGCGGCGCGGTAACGGGCACGCCGACATCGACCACCGGCAGGGCGGTGGCGAAGATCGATCCCGCTTCGCGCGGCTCGCACGCCGTCACCTCGATGGCCGCGCCGAGGTGGCGCGCGCGCTGCGCCATGAAATCGCGGCTGGCGATGACGTAGAAGGGCGGCAGGTCGAGCTCGCGCCGCTGCCGCCATGCCGCAATGGTGATGTCCGGGCCGATCCCTGCCGGTTCGCCGAGCGTCAAGGCAAGCGGTCGCACCATCAAGACATTACTTGCGTTCGATCATCGCCTGCTTGCGCAACTCCGAAGGAAGCGCTTGGCCTTGAGCTGGAATTTTTCGTTGAAGATCTTGTCGCGCGCCTGGCGCTTCTCGGGAGTTTCCTCGGTCGTTTCCTTCTTTTCGCACAGCGCGAACAGCTCGACCCCCTGCGCCGTTATTTCCGGAGCGGTCAGATGACCGACCTCGGTCTTGTCGAGGATCTCGCGCAAGGCCGGCAGCAGATCGGACGAGCTCTTGACGATGACGTCGCGCACGGCGACGTCGCGCAGGCTGCGGGCGAACTTCAGGCCGCTGTCGCAATCGGTGAAGCGGCTGCGCAGGGCCTCGGCGTCCTTGCGGCGGGCTTCGACGATCTGGGTCGCTCCGCGCGGCACCACGAACAGGATCGGCCGCAGCCGGTATTCGTAGCCGACCGTCTTTTCGTCCTTCTTCTCCGTCTGCAGTATCGCGAGGATGTCCTTTTCGCGAACCTGCAGGTCGCCCTGGAACTTGCCGCGCACGATGTTCTGCCAAATGGTGTCGGACCGGATTTTCGCTTTGAGCGTGGTCGCGTCGACGCCGCCCTGGGCCAGTGCCTGGGTCAACTGCTCCGGCGTCATGTGCATCCGATGTCCCATCTCGGCATAGCTGACATCGATTTCGCTGTCGGGAATCTCGATCTTGTAGCGCCGCCCGATCTGAACCTTCAGCTTCTCGTCGATGAGATCTTCGACGACCTCATCGCGCACCGCCGGCTTGCGGGTGGAGAGCTGAACGAACTTCATCCGCTGCTCGATGTCATAGGTCGTGATGACGTCGCCGTTGACGATCAGCGCCACCTGCTGAGCGCGCGCTAGGTTCGATGCCGCCATCGCCGCGAGCACGCAGGCGACGGCAACGAATGTACGGTACAATCTTCCTTTCATGCTCCGCCGGTCTTCCATGGTGCTTTCACCTCCGCCGAATCCGCGGGCCCCCAGCCAGTTTAATCACCCATCCGGCCGCACTGGCAAGACCGTGGCCGGCGGGTCAGGGCGTTCATACCTAGCGCATGACCCGATAAAAATGGCGGTTTTTCGGACGAGATCATGGGCCTTCAATGGGATCGGAGCGCGATCCGACCGCGCCTGGAGGGATCGCCTTACAGACTGCCGCCTCCGAGGGTGCGCAAGTTGAATTGCATCATCACGGTGTGGTTGGCCGCGACGTTGCCGCTGTAGGTGTAATCGGTGTAATAGTTGAGCCCCAGGATGAAGCAGTCGTCGATATAGCCGAGGCCGAGTCGCGTCTGGTCGAACTTGCCGGCCGCGAGATCGTAGCGGGCGCCGCCGTTCAGCACCCAATTCTCACTGATCTTGTAGGCTGACGTCGTGAGGATGCCTTCGCGCCGGTACAGGAAGCCGAGCTGGGGTTGTGCGGCATAGTCGCCGAACATGACCGAGCCGGTCCAGCGGTCGAAGGTCGCGCGCGCCTCCAATTCGAAACGCTGCAGGCTGAAATCGGCCTGGTCGAAGCGGAACCGCGAGGTGAAGGCGTAGATCCTGTTGGGTTGGAAGGTGAGTCGCGCCACATAGTCGGAGGCGGGCTTGTCGAGGCCGCTGCCGAGGCCGGTATTGGTGAGATCGCCGACCGCGAAGGAGTTCACTCCGAACAGCTGGTAGGACTGGCCGAACAGGGCGTCGACGTAGCCGCCGCGATTGAACTGGGCGGTGTACTCGACGCCCGCATTGGCGCGGCCGCCGCCTTCGACGCGGTCCCAGCCGGCGAATTTGTCGACCTTGAACAGGTTGGTGTCGTCGAACACGAGGCTCTGGGAATCTTCGTTCGGCAGCTTGCCGATGTTGGTCTCGCTCGGGCGAACGATGAGCTGGCCGATCGGCTGGATCGTCTGCGTGCCCCAGGGTTGGATCGAGATGAAGGGATAGCGGTATTCGACGCCGACGGTCGGCATCACCCGCGACACGCTGGTATCGCCGGGCGTGAGGTAGTTGGAGACCCCGGTTTGGGCCTGGACGGACAATGCGGAGGCGTCGGCGCGCATCGAGACGAACGGTGTGAACACCTGGCCGAAGGGATCGATGTACTGGCTGCGCCAGGTGGTCTCCGCGGACAGGCGCGAATACGTGCCGGGCATGCCGCGCAGGAGGCAGTTCGAGGGGATCTTAACAGCGGGGTCGGCGGTCGCGATGCCGCACCAGTTGTTGACCACGGCGTTCTGGCTGATGGCATCGTAGCTCGCGGTCTGGCGCGACAGGCTGGTGAAATTCACCTGGTAGCCGAGCTCGCCGCCGAACACCGGCTGCTCGAACGTATAGGCGTAATCGATGACCGGGAGGATGACCGGCAGCGTGCTCTGCACGTCGGCTTCGGAATAGCCGTAATAGTGGATCGTGCGCATGTCGAAATAGCTGCGGTCGCCACGGCCGGTGAGGTAGAGCTGTGAAACGCCTTCGGTCAGGGCGTTCAACTCCGGATCGACGCTTTGCTGTTGCAGCGGCCTGATCTTGTAATCCTGAAAGAAGGTCTGGTCGGTGGTCAGCACTCCGTCCCAGCCCCACGTCCATGACGGCGACAGGCTGAACTTGCCGGCGGTTTCGACCGCGCCGCGCCATTCGCGGAAGCCCGGGGTAGTGCTGCCGTCGCTGCGGATGAAGTAGTTCTTGTCCAACTGGTCGATGCCGGAGGCGCGGATGGTCAGGCTGCCCTCTTCGAAGCGCTGGCGGTACTCGGTGCGCAGCAGGGGCCCCTGGGTGGTGGTGATGCGCGGCGAAATCGTCATGTCGTAATTGGGCGCCAGCGCGAGGTAGTACGGCGTCTCGATGCCGAGCCCGTAGGCC
The DNA here is from genome assembly GCA_963791375.1 of uncultured Alphaproteobacteria bacterium. Lineage (GTDB taxonomy): Bacteria > Pseudomonadota > Alphaproteobacteria > Rhizobiales > Xanthobacteraceae > JAJPKK01. The sequence goes on along the minus strand of CAWBSI010000023.1, from coordinate 168,618 downwards.
GAGCTCGTCGTGATGATCGGCATCAGGAAGCCGGACTTGCGCTTCACGCTCGGGTCGGGCGCGGAGAAGTAAGGCAAGTACGCGAGCGGCACGCCGAAAAACTCGATCCTGGCGTCCTCGAAATACATCATCTTTTCGGCTTCGTCGTGGATGATGCGGACCGCCTTGACCTGCCATAGAGGCGGTTTGCGGGGATCGTCCTTGCACGGCTCGCAGGCGGTGTAGACGCCGCTCTGGAACACCGTGTAGTTGGCGTTGGTGCGGTCCGCGCGCGCGGCCGCCATTCGCGTCTCGTCGATGGTCTCGAGCCGCAGCGAATCGATGAAGCCGTTGCGGAAATCGTCGCTGAGATCGAGCTGTTCGCCGTAGCTGACCTTGCCGTCGGCTTCGGTCAGGCGCGCATTGCCCTCCGCATGCAGTCTCTTGCTGCGCTGGTCGTAGACCACCTTGTCGGCTTCCAGCGTCGCGCCGCTGTAGTAGATCTGAACGTTGCCGACGGCGGAAACGAGCTCGTTGGTGTAGTCGTATTTGATCTCGTCGGCCTGGACGAGCATCTGCCCGTTGGCGTTCTTCTGGACGGCCATGCTCTTGCCGGTGGGCTTGGACCTCAACTGCTCGCGAAAGGTAAGGAATTCGTTCTGCGCGGCAGCGGGTCCGATGGTCGCGGCGACCGCGATGAACGCGGCCAAAAAGGCGAGCGCCGCCGCAGCGATGCGAGCGCTGCAACGCCAAGAGGGCGGGCGTGACTTGGCCGCGCCCGCCATCATCCGCCACCCCGGTTCAACAACGATCGCGACCCCGCACTTCCACCCCATTTCGCAGGCGCACAAGCACCCGCCATGGCGGCCCCCGAATCCACCATGCCCGGATTCATAATCCCGTCGATGACAATAGCCGGAAATCCAAAGCCGATGCCATACGAAAGCCGGTGCCGGACGGTGCCGCCGACAAGAGTTCGCGAACCGTGTTGCAAAGCGGTCATAACGGCCTGAAACGGGCTCGAAAATCACGCGCTCAGGGCTGCGCAGCCATGCACCGGCGCGCCGGGCGCAAACGCCGCCATCGCTGGCGCTCGCATCCCGCCACCGATCGAAATTGACCCAGGCGCAAACCATCACGCAACACATCCCCACCGGCCGTGCTGACGCAACGAGTCCGGAACCCCATCGGCGCCCCTTTTCGGACCGCCCAGCCCCCACCAATACAGATTAACTTAATCGGTCCACAAAATGGCCGTCACAAGGCAAAGCTGTTGAAATTCAATGAAGAATGGTTAAGAGCCTGTACCTGAGAGCTTTTGCGGTTCCACCGCGCCGCCACTCGATCCAATTCGTGCGATCCCCGGCCCGGGCCCATACTGCAGGAAGACGCAGGGCTCGGCAATTCGTCCGGTGGTCAAACCCCGGCATCTGGGTTCGCAGGTGTCGGAACAAGTCAGGCACATAACTCATTGAAATCCTGAGGAAAGTCGTTATGGCATTGGAATTGAGGATTGAATTTGATCGCTTCAAGGCGCCGGGCAAGGGCGTTCTCATTGTGTTCTGCGATGACGCCCTCAAGATGGGCGCGGCCACCCGCAACCTGCTGGGCGACGCGGCCGGCCTCGTTACCCGCGCCGCCGAGGCGGACGGCTTCACCGGCAAGAGCGGATCGAGCCTCGACCTCATCGCGCCGTCCGGCCTCAAGGCCGCGCGCCTCGTCGTCATCGGCTGCGGCAAGGCCTCCGACCTCAAGGCGAAGGATTTCCTCAAGCTCGGCGGCATAGCGGCCGGAAAGGTGCCGACGGCGGCAAAACAGGCGACCCTTGTCGCCGAGTTGCCGGCCGCAGCGATGAGCCCGGACGCAATCGCCGGCATCGCCATCGGTGCGACGCTGCGCGCCTACAGCTTCGACCGCTACAAGACCAAGAAGAAAGAGGGCGAGGACAAGCGCACCACGCTCGACCTCACCATCGCAACCGCCAATCCCGCCGCCGCCAAGCGCGCCTGGGCCGACAGCGAGGGCCTGGCCGAAGGGGTGGTATGGGCGCGCGACCTCATCAACGAGCCGGCCAATGTGCTCTATCCCGAGGAGTTCGCCCGCCGCACCACGGCGTTGCGCAAGCTGGGCGTCAATGTCGAGGTGCTCGACACCAAGTCCATGAAGCGTCTCGGCATGAACTCGCTGCTCGGCGTCGGCCAGGGCTCGGCCCATGAGAGTCGCGTCGTCATCATGCGCTGGAACGGCGGCAAGCGCGGGGTGGCGCCGGTGGCGTTCGTCGGCAAGGGTGTCTGCTTCGACACCGGCGGCATCTCGATCAAGCCCGCGGGCGGCATGGAAGACATGAAGGGCGACATGGCGGGCGCAGCCACCGTCGTCGGCCTGATGCATGCGCTGGCCTCGCGCAAGGCCAAGGTCAATGTCATCGGCGCCATCGGCATCGTCGAGAACATGCCCGACGGCAAAGCCCAGCGCCCCGGCGACATCGTCAAGACCATGTCCGGCCAGACCATCGAGATCATCAACACTGATGCGGAGGGCCGTCTCGTCCTCGCCGACGTGCTGCATTACGTCAACACCAAGTACAAACCGCAATTCATGATCGACCTTGCGACCCTGACCGGAGCGATCATGGTGGCGCTGGGCCAGGAATATGCCGGGCTGTTCGCCAATGACGACAAGCTGGTGGACCGGCTGGTGGCGGCCGGCGAGGCGACCGGGGAGCGCGTCTGGCGCATGCCGCTGGGGCCCGAATACGACAAGATGATCGATTCGAAGTTCGCCGACATGAAGAACACCGGCGGTCGTCATGGCGGCGCCATCACCGCGGCGCAACTGCTCGCCCGATTCGTCGGCAAGACCCCATGGGCCCATCTCGACATTGCCGGCACGGCGCTCGGCTCGCCGCAATCCGACATCAGCAAGGGCTGGACCTCGGGCTGGGGCGTGCGGCTGCTCGATCAACTCGTCAGGGACCACTACGAAAGCTAGCGAATGACCCCGAAAAGTTGCAGACTTTTCGGACGAGGTCATGCGCCTAATCGAGAAGATTAGAGCGCGGCCGCGCTCTGAGCCGGTGCCCGCGCGATGACCGAGTTCCTCTTCTATCACCTGCAGGCGCAGCCGGTCGAACGGGTGCTGCCGGTGCTGCTGGAGCGTTCGGTGGCGCGGGGCTGGCGCGTCGTCGTGCAGACCTCGCATGGAGGAGCGCGTCGACGCGCTCGACGCGCATCTGTGGACCTTTGCGGAGGAGAGCTTCCTGCCGCATGGCACCTTTCGCGAGGCGACCGCCGCGGAGCAGCCGGTGCTGCTCACCCTCCACGATCACAATCCGAACGGCGCCACCGTGCGCTTCCTGATCGATCGCGCACCGGTGCCCGCCGATGCGGACAGCTATGAGCGCGTAGTGCTGCTGTTCGACGGGGAAGACGAAGAAGCGGTCGCCGCAGCCCGGGAGCAATGGAAGGCCGCCGCGGCGCGGGGCTTCGAGGTCACCTATTGGCAGGCCGACGAGACCGGTCGCTGGCAGCGCCGCGGCTAGAGCATGATCCGCCGAAAAGTTGCAGACTTTTCGGACAAGATCATGGCTCAAAACCAAAATCTCCAGTGATCTGCCGCCACCCCGGTCCAGCAAGTTGTGTCGAAATCTTGAGCCTGCGTCATCATGATGACGCAATGTCGGGCTGCATCTCGTGTATTGTAGGCTTATGCTGGCCGGACGCGAGACCGAGGGAGCATGCGGGTGGCGGTGACGGGGGGCGGCTTGAGGGCATTGCTGCGCGGCGTCGCGATCGCGGCTGCGGCGGTTGCCGGGAGCGCCTGCTCGATGATGCCCGATACGGCCGAATTCCGCCTGCCGAACAGGAATACGTTCCTCCCCGGCAGCACGGCCGCCTATGTCGGGCCGGTGAGTGCAACGGCCCCCGTCGGTCCTTCCGATCTCGTCGACGCGCAAGGATACTGTGCCGGCGGTGGGCAGCCGTCGGCCCAGGGCTCGCCCGAGGCGGCGTCGACGGCGGGGCAGGGGGTGCCGCGAGCCGTCGGGCTCGAGATGACCGAGTGCGAAGTGGTGCGCTCGCTCGGGCCGCCGCAATCGGTCGACGTGGGCGCCGAAAACGGGGTGCGCACGGCGATTCTGACCTACCGCTCCGGCGACCGGCCGGGCATCTATCGGTTTTTCGGCGGGCGCCTGAAAACGATCGAGCAGGGCGATGAGCCGCCGCCCGTCGCGAAAAAGCCGCCGGCCAAGAAGCCCAAGAGCGCCTGACGCTCGAGCCCGGCTACTTGCTGACCCCACGATCCCGAAAAGTTGCAGACTTTTAACGCGAGATCGTGCCCGCGACGGGCTATGATCCGACAAGCTGCCGGCGTTTCGAGACGAGATCATGCCCCCGAAGGCGCCCCATTTCGTAAGGACCTGTGATGAATGACCTGATGGACTACAGGCGCGGCAAGCATCTGCTTGCAGCCGTGGCATTCGTGTGCGCGGCTGCGATGGCGGGCGCAAACCTCCCCTCCGCCTTCGCGCAGGCCCCTCACCCCGGGCCGCAGCAGGCGACCGAAGGCGGGCGGCCCAATGCGCCGGCTGCCGAGCAGGGCGGCCGCCCGCGGGCGCAGAACGACAATGCCCCGCGCCTTCCCGCCGACTCCGTGACCGACCAGACCGTGGAGCTGCCGGGACGCACCCTCCACTTCAAGGCGACGGCCGGCTCGATCCCGCTCAACGATGCCGAGAGCGGCGCATTGCAGGCCGAGATCGCCTACGTCGCCTATGTCATGGGCTCGCCCGCCGACAATCGTCCGGTGACCTTCCTGTTCAACGGCGGTCCCGGTGCGGCGTCGGCCTATCTCGACATCGGCGCGGTCGGCCCGTGGCGGCTGCCGCTCGACAACGTCACGTTTTCGGCACCGCCGGTGCTCGGGCCCAATACCGAGACCTGGCTCGACTTCACCGACCTCGTCTTCATCGATCCCGTCGGGACCGGCTACAGCCGCATCGCCGCGAGCGGCGACAATGCGCGCCGGCAGTTCTGGTCGGTGGACGGCGACGCCAGCGCGCTCGCGGTCACGATCCGCAAATGGATCGAGCGGGCGGGCCGCCAAAGCGCGGCCAAGTTCGTGGTCGGCGAAAGCTATGGCGGCTTCCGCGTGCCCAAGGTCACCCGCGCGCTGACGGGGCAGGGCGTCGGCGTCCGCGGCATCATCATGATCTCGCCGGTGCTCGACTTCGCGCACCTGGGCAACCGCCGCCACGATCCGATGTCGTGGGTGGCACGGCTGCCTTCGATGGCCGCAACCGTCCTCCAGGCCAACGGACCGTTCGACCGCGAAGCGCTGCGCGAGGTGGAGAGCTACGCCTCCGGCGAATATCTCCACGATCTCCTCAAGGGCGAGAAGGATGGGTCCGCGATCGAGCGGATGACGCCGCGGATCGCGGCCTATACCGGGCTCGATCCGGCCGATGTGCGCCGGCTCGCGGCGCGCGTCGACAACGCGACGTTCCAGCGCGAACTCAACCGCAAGCGCGGCCGGGTCGCGAGTGCCTACGATCCGACCATCACCGCCTTCGATCCGACGCCGTCGGCGCCGGCGTCGCGATATTCCGATCCGGTGCTCGACGCCATGGGGCCGCCGCTGACCAGCGCCATGACCGCGCTTTACCAGGGCCCGCTGCACTGGCGGGTCGACCAGCCCTATCACCTGCTCAACAACGAGGTGAACGGACAGTGGAACTGGGGCCGCGGCCGCACCAGTCCGGAGGTGGTCGACGATCTGCGCAACGCGCTCGCCGGCGACCGCGACCTCTATGCGCTGGTGGCGCATGGAGCGAACGATCTGGTGACGCCGTACTACGCGACCCAGCTCATCCTCGATCAGCTTCCGGTGTACGGCTCGGCCGATCGCCTCAAGCTCGCAGTCTATGGCGGCGGGCACATGTTCTACAGCCGCGACGCCTCGCGCCGCGCCCTACACGACGACGCAAAAGCGCTATACAGCCGCGCGCTGCAGCGGGAGTGAAGGCGGACGTCGCCCGAGCGACGGGCGGCGCTCACTCGGGCTGGATGTTCGCCTCCTTGGCGAGCGCCGTCCATTTGACGACCTCGGTCTTCACGAAGCCGGCAAATTCCGCCGGGCCCTTCCACAGCACCTCGCTGCCGGAATCGAGGAAGCGCTGCTTGACGTCGGGACGCGCCAGGATTTTCTCGAGCTCGCGGCCGAGCGTGTCGACCACCTCCGCCGGCAGATGCGCGGGACCGAACATGCCGACCCAGGCCTGGATATCGAAGCCGGGCATGACCGTTTCAGCGAGCGTGGGCACGTCCGGCAGGATGTGGCTGCGCTCCTTGGTCATCACCGCGAGCGGGCGGATGCGGCCCGCTCTGATCTGCGGCAGGCCGTTGGGATAGTCCGGCGCCGCCACCGCGATGTGGCCGGCGACGAGATCGATGGTGGCCGCGGGATTGCTGCGATAGGGAACGCGGACAATGTCGATTCCCACCCGCTTCTTCATCGTCTCGAACACCACCTGGGTGGTGCCGTTGCCCTGTCCGTATTCGAGCTTGCCGGGATTGGCCCTGGCATAGGACACCAATTCGCCCATGGAGCGGACCGGCAGGTTCATGTTGGCCGCGATCACCGAACGGAAAATGCCGATCTGGGCGATCGCGGTAAAATCCTTCACGGGATCGTAGGGCACGTTCTTGAACAGGCCCGGCGCCGCCGCATGGGTGGTGTTGGTGGTGACCATCAGCGTGTAGCCGTCGGGGGCCGCGCGCGCCACTGTGAGCGCGGCCAGGAGACCGCTGCTTCCGGCCTTGTTCTCGACCAGGAACGGCTGTCCCAGCCGTTCCTGCAGCGCCTGCGCGAGCAGCCGCGCCACCTGGTCGGTCTGGCTCCCCGCCGTATAGGGCACGACGAAGGTGACCGGACGCTCCGGATAGCCTTCCGCTGCCGCTGCGGCCGATGCGAGCGCGAAGCAGAAGATGGGCGCGACTCGCTTGAGACGGGCGAGTGTGGGGAAGGTCGCCGGCATGCAATCATCCATCATCGGAACAAGGTCGCCAGGGTAGTCAATTCGACTGCGTGAGACAAATCGGCCAGCCGCATTCGCATCCCGTTTGCTTTCCCGATATCCTTCGTTGACGCAGTCTGCCTTGTCCGGGCGGCACGCGTCTTGCTCCACAGCCGATGTGCTCGGACGTTCCCGGTTGCGTCACGCCAACAGAACCGTACCGGCCTATCCGAAGGTGGCTCACGATGATGCGAAAAACCGCGTTGCTGGCATTCGCGATTGCATGCTTGATGAATCAGGGCCCGTTGCGGGCGGACGACCTTCGCGTCGACCTCATCGGGACTGGAGGCCCGGAAATGACGCCCGACCGGGCCGGTATCTCCACTCTCATTGACGTGAACGGCCGCAAATTCCTGTTCGATGCGGGCCGGGGAGCGCTGCAAAACATCTATCTCTCGCGCGTTCACCCGAACGAAGTGACGAGAATCTTTCTGACTCATCTGCACAGCGACCACATCGAGGGGCTTCCCTCCCTGTGGATCACTCCATGGTTCATGTTCGCGCGCAAGCAGAAGCTCGAGGTGTGGGGGCCGCCCGGCACGACGCGGATGATCGCGGGGATGCGGCTGATGTACGAGCACGACATCGAGCGCCGCAGCAATCCGGCGTTCAAGCGCGAGGATCTGGACGTCAAGGTGACCGAAATCGGTGAAGGCGTCGTCTATGACGAGGGCGGGGTGAAGGTCACCGCCTTCCCGGTCGAGCATGTCGACGGCAATCCCGCGTTCGGATACCGGCTCGACGCCGGGAACCGGTCGGTCCTCTTGTCCGGCGACACGACCTACAGCGACAATGTGGTGAAGTACGGCAACCGGGTGGACCTCATGGTTCACAACGTCGTGGCGTTCAGCGAGGCGATGCTCCGGGCCGGCGAAATGAAGCCCGTGCTCGAGAAGTTGACGACGCCGGAGCAGGCGGCTCGCATATTCGTGCAAGCCGCGCCGCGGCTCGCCGTGTTCTCCCACATCGTGAAGAAGGAACTCCCCGGCAGCGCCGGCGACGCCATCGTCATCGAGCGGACGAGACGGGCCGGCTATGCCGGCCCCCTGCAAATGGGGCTCGATCGCATGTCGATCGATGTCGGCGACGAGATCAAGGTGCATCCGCCGCGGCCGACCGAGGGCATTCCCGAACTCGATAAGGTCGACGCGAAATTCTAGCTAGACGCGGGAACCGAACCGCGATCACTTAGCCGCGTCACGCCACCTCGATATCGCCGTCGATCTCGAACGCGAGGTCGATCCCGCCGACCGTGACGACGGCTTTCGCCAGCAGCCGGTCGCTGTCCTTCAGCCTGCCGCTCGCCGCCGCCTCGCGCACCGCCGTTTCGATCTCGCGCTGCGCCGTGACGCCGAGCTTCTTGAGGAATTTGCGCACGCTGATGTTGAGGGCTTCCTCGTTCATGATGTCCTCCTGCGCTGTACCGATCGATCTATGCAGCCGTGCCCTAATCCGCCACCGCATCCTCGTATTCGCCGCTGAGCGCGAGCCACTGGTCCTCGGCACGCGCCAGCTCGCTCACGGCGTCGGCGCGTTCCTTGCCCAGGTTGGCGACGCGGGCGGGCTCGCGGTCGTAGAGCTTGGGATCGGCGAGCATGGCGTCGATCTCGGCGAGGCGCTTGGTGAGGCGGGCGATGGTCTTGTCGAAGGCGTCGATGCGCTTTTTGAGCGGCGCGAGCTCGGCGCGCTTTTCGGCGGCGGCGCGGCGCAGGTCGGTGCGCGATTGCCGCGCCTCGTCCTTGGCCGCACGATTCTCCCCGTTGCCGCCGCCGGTGCCGAGCACCAGGCGGCGATAGTCGTCGAGGTCGCCGTCGAACGGCTTGACCTCGCCATTGGCGACGAGCCACAGCCGGTCGGCGCAGGCTTCCAGCAGATAGCGATCATGGGACACCATGATCACGGCGCCGGAATAGTCGTTGATGGCCTCGATCAGCGCGGCGCGGCTGTCGATGTCGAGGTGGTTGGTGGGCTCGTCGAGCACGACGAGGTGCGGCCCGTCGAAGGTCGCGAGGCCGAGCAGCAGCCGCGCCTTCTCGCCGCCGGAGAGGTTGGCGACGGGGGTGTCCGCCATGCCGGCGGAAAAGCCGATGGCGCCGGCGCGGGCGCGCACTTTGGCCTCCGGCGCGTCCGGCATCAGCTTTCGGACATGGTCATAGGCGCTGGCGGTGGGATTGAGCTCGTCGAGCTGGTGCTGGGCGAAATAGGCGATCTTTATCTTGTCCGCCCGCGTCACCGTTCCCGAGAACGGCGCGAGCCGTCCCGTCAGGAGCTTGGTCAGGGTCGATTTGCCGTTGCCGTTGGCGCCGAGCAGTGCGATGCGGTCGTCGGCATCGACGCGCAGCGCGAGATGCCGCAGCACCGGCCGTTCCGGCTCGTAGCCGACGTCGGTGTCGTCCAGCGCGATGATGGGCGGCGACAGCGGCTTTTCGGGGGAGGGGATCGTGATCTCCCGCACATTGTCCTCGATGCGCACGTCGATCGGCTGGAGCTTGGCGAGCAGCTTGAGGCGGGACTGCGCCTGGCGCGCCTTGGTGGCCTTGGCGCGGAACCGCTCGACGAAGGCGGTGAGCCGCTTGCGCTGGGCGTCCTGTTTCTTGGCGAGGCCGAGATCCAGCGCGAGCCGCTCGTTGCGCTGGCGCTCGAACGAAGTGTAGTTGCCGCGATAGAAGGTGAGCTTGCCGCGGTCGAGATGCAGGATCGAATCGACGGCCGAATCGAGCAGATCGCGATCGTGGCTGATGACGATGACCGTGCGCGGATAGCGCGCGATGTGGTCTTCCAGCCACAAGGTGCCTTCGAGGTCGAGATAGTTGGTGGGCTCGTCGAGCAGGAGGATGTCGGGCTCGGCGAACAGCACCGCGGCGAGCGCGACGCGCATGCGCCAGCCGCCGGAGAATTCCGCGCAGGGGCGCTGCTGGTCGGCATGGGAAAAGCCGAGCCCGGCGAGGATGGCCGCCGCGCGCGCCGGCGCGGCATGGGCTCCGATGTCGGCCAGCCGCGATTGGATCTCGGCGATGCGGTGCGGGTCGTCGGCGGTTTCCGCCTCGGCGATGAGGTCGCTGCGCTCGCGGTGGCCGGCGAGCACGATCTCGGTCAGGCTTTCCGGTCCGTTGGGGGCTTCCTGCGGCAGGCGGCCGATGGTCGCACGGGAGGGCCAGGCAAAGCGGCCGTGCTCGACCGCGAGATCGCCGACAATGGCGCGAAACAGGGTGGATTTTCCGGTTCCGTTGCGGCCAACGAGGCCGACCCGGGCACCGGAGGGAATCTGCGCCGTCGCCCGCTCGATCAGGAGCCGGCCGGCCACGCGCAGCGAAATATCGTCGATCACCAGCATGGCGTGGTGTATGGCCGCAATGGCAGCCGGGATGCAACCGGTTCGTTGCGTTGCGGCAAACGGTTGCGCGAGGGACCTGTCACACAAGGCATGGGTTGCCAGGACCCGGTCGGTGGCACCACAATCCCGGCCAACCGCCGCGTCCGGCCGGGCCGCGACGGAAATCAGGGGGATGAAATGTGCATTGCCGGATGTGAGCGCGCCGTGCGCGAGGCGCTGACGCGCCGCGGCTTCTTCAGGGGCGCCGCCGCCACGGCGGGGTTCGCCGCGACGGGCGTCGCCGGCAACGCCGCCGCCGCGACGCCCAAGGGCGTTACCACCAGCTTCACCAAGGTGGTCGACCTCACCCACACCATGACGCCGGAATTTCCGACCTACAACGGCAAGCCCGGCATCGAGATGCAGCGCGAGTTCGCCTTCAAGAAGGACGGCTACAATTTGTACTGGTGGCGCGTGAGCGAGCACGTCGGCACCCACATGGATGCTCCCATCCATTTCTCCGAGCACGGCGCAACCACGGACAAGCTCGCGATCGACCAGTTGGTGGTGCCGCTCGCGGTCGTCGACATCGCCTACAAGGCCGAGCAGGATCCCGACTATCTCTTGTCGCGCGACGATCTCGCCGCGTGGGAGATGAAGAACGGGCGGCTCCCGGACGGATGCTGCGTCGCGCTCTACTCCGCCTGGGGCGAGCTGCTCGTCACCGACGAGGCGAAATTCACCGGGCGCGACGTCAACGGCACGTTTCATTTTCCGGGCTTCGACCCCGAGGCCGCGGAGTGGATGATCAGGGAACGCAAGGTGGCGGGCATCGCGGTCGACACGTTGTCGCTCGACAACGGGCCGTCAAAGGAATTCAAGACCCACAAGCTGTGGCTGCCGTCGGGGCGGTGGGGGCTCGAAAACGTCGCCAATCTCGGCCAGGTCCCCGCGAGCGGCGCGACCCTCGTGGTCGGCGCGCCCAAGGTGAGGGACGCCACCGGCGGCCTGACGCGGGTGCTTGCGCTGGTGTAGGCGGGCACGGCGCAAGTGCGCCTTTGCCCACCCTGCGCGCCGCCGATTCACCCGTCCCAGTCGATGGTGCCGGATTCCCACTTTGCCTTGACCTTGGTCGACTTGCGGATGAGTTCGTCGATTGCGGTCACCGGCTTCTTGTCGGGATTGGCCTTGCAGAAACCCACCACCAAATTGAGCACCTTGCCCTCGTCGAGGGTCGAGAGATCGACGTGCTTGCTGTCGTCTTCGAGCAGCGCGATGTTCGCGGCGCTGACATAGCCCTGCACCCAAGCATAGAGCATCACGTTGACGGGATTGTTGAGCCCCTCGCTGGGGTTGAGGTCGGCAACGAGGCGGGAGCAGGTCGACGTGCCGATGCCCTGGGTCGCCAGCGGCTCGGCCCGTGCACCAAGACCAATCATCGAGCCGAGCGCGGCGCAGAACAGCACGCCAGGCAGTTTCGGAATCATCGTTGCGGGCTCCCGTGCTTGATGATGCGTCGTTCGAGGACGCAAGTCCGTGTGCAGGCAGTGTGCAGGCAGTGCAATCGTCGGTGCAGCCGTCAGGCCGTGGTGATGCGGCTCTTCCACATCGCCCAGGGACGCTGGAAATTGGTGTCCTTACGGCCGGTGATCAATTCGCATTCTTCCGGCTCGAGAAACTTGATCGGGCCGCCGAGCGAGATCGCCTGCGCCTGCAACCGCGCATTGACCTCGGTGTAAATCGCGCGATAGACGGCCGTCATGATGTTCGGTCCGACGCAGACATTGCCGTGCCCGCGCATCAGCGCCACGTTGTTGGAGCCCAAGGTCTTCGCCAGGCCGCTGCCGTGCTTGGCGTTGCGGATCAAGCAGATCGGTCATGCCGTCGCAGTCGCGGATCTCGAAATTGGGCACGTCGTGTTTGAGGAAGGCCGACATGTGGCAGATTGGCCGCAGCTTGACGGTGGTGACGCTGAACGGAATGACCGTGGGCGAATGGCTGTGCACGATGGCGTTGACATCGGGACGGGCCTTGTAGATCTCGCCGTGAATGAAGCGCTCGATATACATGAGACGGCCGGCCTGATCGACCGGATTGGAATCGAGGTCGTATTCCATGATATCGGCCGCGGTGATGATCGCCGGCGACTTGGAACGGGACAGGAAATATCGATCGGGCGCATGGGGATGGCGCATGGTCACATGGCCATAGCCGTCGAGCACGCCCTGGTCGGCGAGGATGCGGTTGGCCGCGACCAGGTCTTCGATGGCGGCGGGGTCGACCGGGCCGCCGGAGCGCGGCGCCGGGCCGGATGCTTGATCGTTCATGCGTTTGTGACCAATGTGCCGATGGCAGGGGTGTTGCTCTAATAGCCAATTCGCCCGCTCCGACCAAGCGCGCATATGGGTCGCGGGCAAGATTGATGGTAGCATTGATGGTAGCCATGACTTATCCGGTGCGGCATAATGAGCAAAATCCGTGGGGGCGCGGGGGCTTAGAGCACGATCCCGAAAAGTTGCAGACTTTTCGGACAAGTTCGTGCTCAAAATCAAAGATGTTTGAGCGCTATGCGATTCAACTCAAAGCGATAGCGCTCTAGTGTACGAAACAGGGGACAGGTGATGCCGGGCGTAGATGCAGCGGCTGGAACCCTGGCGGTTCCGATCTGGTTGGCGGGGGCGGCAGCCGCCGTGTTCGTGGTGGCCGTCTTGCTGGCGGTCAAACGGGCGGGCGGCGTCGCGCTGATCACGTCGTTGTTCCGCGTCGGCCTGATTGCGGCCGCCGTCCTCGGCGTATGGCTCTTCGTGCAGCAACAGCATGGCGGCTCTGCGCAGGGCCCAAGCCCCAGCAGCGAGCGACGTGCGCTCGATGATCGCAAGGCGGCGCTGATGGCGGGCTCGATCGCGCCCGGGATCGGCGCTGTCCTGCCTCGACGAACTTGCCGGCGAAGCGGTCGAGACCGCCTGCGAGAAGGCGGTGTTCGCAAGTCCCGAGGCGGTCGCCGCCGGCGGTGAAGTATGTGACGGCGCAACTCGCGCTGCTCGACGACGGCACCGCCTATGCGGCACGCGGCGACGCGGGCTACGCCGCCGAGCTTGTCCCGCTGCGCACCGCGCTCGAGCTCGACCGGTTCGGCCTCGTCGCCCATGTGCTGGGGGATCGCGAAGGCTGCACGGTGGATCGCTGCGACGCGCTGACGCAGTTGCGCGATTCCACGACCGGGTGCTCGCCAATCTGCGTGATCACACCTTCGAGGAACAGGTGAAGAAATACACCGCGATCTGGAACGCGCCGCGTCCGGCCGACGGTCTGGTCGCGGCGGCCGGACCGCCGGTCGCATTGCCGGGGGCGGCCGCTCCGGGAACGGTGGCGCCGCGTTACGACTTCCCCTCGTCCAAATCGATCCCGCCGGTCAGCATCATGGCGCCCGAGGCGACGCCGCCGCGCGAGCCGCCGCCACCGCGCGATTCGGCCCCGGCTGCCGAGCCGCCCTCGCAATCCGCCGCTGTCGCGCCGGGTGCGCCGATGAGCATCACACCGGTGCCGCCGCGACGGCCGCCGCAGGTGCGTGTCGCGCCGCCGCCACGCGCGGCGGCGCCGCGGCCTGATGCGGGCGATCCCACCCAGGCCGATGGCGCGCCCAGGCCGCCGGCGGCGGTTCGGTAGAGCCGCGACTCGCTCGCCTTGAAGAGAAGAGGGTGCAGTTGTGCCGGCGGTGGAAAACTCCGGACCGGCCGCTATCAATTGTCATGACTTGGGTGATATCCCCAGGTCATGTTTTCCTCGGTCCTGATCGCGAACCGCGGCGAGATCGCGGTGCGCATCGCGCGCACCGCGAGACGCCTGGGGCTGCGAACCATTGCGGTCTATTCCGAGGCCGATGCCGGCGCGCTGCATGTGCGCGCCTGCGACGAGGCCTATCCGATCGGCGCGGCGGCGCCGCGCGAGAGCTATCTCGACATCGACAGGCTGATCGAGGTCGCGCGCCGCGCCGGGGCGCAATGCATTCATCCCGGCTACGGCTTTCTTTCGGAGAATGCCGACTTCGCCGAGGCCGCGCTGCGCGCCAACATCGCCTTCATCGGGCCGTCGCCGGCCGCGATCCGCGCCATGGGTCTCAAGGACCGCGCCAAGGCGTTGATGGAAAAGGCGGGCGTGCCGGTGGTGCCGGGCTATCACGGCGATCAGCAGACGCCGGCCTTCCTCAAGCGCAAGGCCTATGAGATCGGCTATCCCGTCCTCATCAAGGCGGTGGCCGGCGGCGGCGGCCGCGGCATGCGCCGGGTCGACAAGCATGCCGAATTCGACGATGCCCTCGCCGCCGCCCAGCGCGAGGCGGAATCGGCCTTCGGCGATCCGCGGGTGCTGATCGAGAAATACATCGAGGCGCCGCGCCACATCGAAATCCAGATCTTCGGCGATGGCGACGGGCAGGTGATCCACCTCAACGAGCGCGACTGCTCGCTGCAGCGCCGCCACCAGAAGGTGATCGAGGAAGCGCCTGCGCCCGGCATGACGGCGGAACTGCGCGCCGAGATGGGGCGTGCCGCGGTCGAAGCCGCGCGCGCCATCGGCTATGTCGGCGCCGGCACCGTGGAGTTCATCGCCGCCGCTGCATCGGGGCTCAAGTCCGGCGGCTTCTGGTTCATGGAAATGAACACGCGCCTGCAGGTCGAGCATCCCGTCACCGAGGCGATCACCGGACTCGATCTCGTCGAATGGCAGTTCCGCATCGCTTCCGGCGAGACCATCGGGCTGCGCCAGGAGGACGTGCCGCTCGACGGCCACGCCGTCGAGGCGCGCATCTATGCCGAGGATCCCGACCGCGGCTTCCTGCCGTCGCCGGGGCGCATCGCGGCGCTCGAACTGCCGCAGGGCGACGGCATCCGCGTCGATGCCGGCGTCGCCGCGGGCGCTCGTGGTGCCGCCCGACTACGATCCCATGATCGCCAAGGTGATCGCCCATGGCGCGACGCGCACCGAGGCGCTCGATCGTCTCGCCGCGGCGCTCGGCGATACCATCGTGATCGGCCCGCGGGTCAACACGCCCTTTCTAAGGCGCGATCATCGCGCAGCCCGATTTCCGCGCCGGCCGATTCGACACCGGCTTCATCGACCAGCATCTGCGCCGCGCTGCTGGCGAGCCGAGCCGGCCGAAGCCGCGCAAGCCGCCGCTGACGGCGTGGCGTTTCTGCTGGAACGCGAGCGCATGCGCCGCGGCAGCGCTGGCCCGGTGGACGAGACGGCGCCCTGGCGCAATCCATGGTCGGCCGATGACGGCTTTTCGCTGGGACCGTCGCGGGCGCTCGCCTTCGACATCGTGGTGGACGGCGTCGAGCGGCAGGCGTTGATCGCGTGGGGCGCCGGGGGCCCGCAGGTGAGCGTCGACGGCGTTGCGGCGCAACGCGGGCCGGTCGCATCATCGAGGTGGCCGACGGCGTTGTCGTCACCGGCAGCCGCCCGCATCATGTCGCGTTCAAGCGCGCCGATACGTCGGGCGGCGCGCCTGCCGGCGAAGATACGGTGCGGGCGCCGATGAACGGCAAGGTCATCGCCGTGCTGGTCGCGCCCGGCCAGCAGGTGAAGCTCGGCGCCCGCGTCGCCGTGATGGAGGCGATGAAGATGGAGCACAGCCTGACCGCGCCGCGGGACGGCATCGTCGCCGAAGTGGCGGCCGCGCGGCGCGCAGGTGGTCGAGGGCGCGATGGTGGTGCGGCTCGAGCCTGGAAAGGGAGAGTGAGGGCTCCAGGTTCGCGTGCACTTCTCCCGCGCCATAGTGAGGGCTAACATTCACGCTCAAATTCCGCCGCGACAAAGGACCACCACCATGAACGCAACCCGCCGCCATTTTCTCGCCGCCGCAGGTGCGTGCGGCCTCGCCGCCTCCGCCGGATTGCGCGCCGATGCCGCCGACGGCGATGCCAAGGTGGTGCTGCTCGGCACGCGGGGCGGGCCGCGCGTGAACAAGGGACCCGCCAATCCGTCCAATCTCGTCGTCGCCGGCGGCCGCTCCTATGTGGTCGATTGCGGCTATGGCGTCACCCGCCAGCTCGTCAATGCCGGGGTCGAAGCCCACGAGGTCCGCACCATCCTCATCACCCACAACCATTCCGATCACATGCTTGAGCTGGGGCCGCTGATCTACAGCGCCTGGGCCGGCGGGCTGCGCGAGCCGATCGATGTTTGGGGGCCGCCGCCGCTCAGCAAGGCGCTTCCGGCTTTCATGGACTACATGGCTTTCGACATCGACATCCGCATGGAGGACGAGGGCCGGCCCGATCTGCGCAAGTTCGTGCGCCTCCACGAGTTCGAAGCGCAGGGTCCGGTGTTCGAGGTGCCCGGGCTCAAGGTGAGCGCCACCAGGGTGCGTCATCCGCCGATCACCAACGCCTATGCCTATCGGTTCGACACCCCGGGCCGCTCGATCGTGCTGTCGGGCGACACCACCTATTCGCCGGAGCTGATCGCGTTCGCCAAGGGCGCCGACGTGCTGGTGCACGAGGTCTTGCATCTCGGTGGGCTCGAGCGTCTGCTCGCACGCGTCCCCAATGCAACGACGCTGCGCAAGCATCTCCTGGACAGCCACACCACCACCGAACAGCTCGGCCATGTTGCCGCCGAGGCGCAGGTGAAGAAGCTGGTGATGAGCCACCTCGTGCCGGGCGACGATCCCTCCATCACCGAAGCCATGTGGATCGAAGGCGTGCGAAAGAACTTCTCCGGCGAGATCGTTCTTGGCCGCGATCTCATGACGGTCTGAGACAGAAGGCTCAAAAGTGCTGCATCTCATCAAGCTTTGCGTCGGCTGCGAATCCGTCAAGGACCTTCAGGACTGGATCAAGGAGAAGCTCAAGGCGCGCAAGGCGGGCACGCGCAAGCGCGAGCGCAACCACACCACCCGCATGGTGCCCAAGCGCGCCGACGAGATCATCGGCGGCGGCTCGCTCTACTGGGTGATCCGCGGGCAGATCATGTGCCGGGAGCGCGTCCTCGACATCCGCCCGTTCGTCGACAAGGAGGGCATCGGCCGCTGTCACATCGTGCTCGATTGCAAGCCCGTGCTGGTGGAGCCGCGGCCCTACCGCGCGTTCCAGGGCTGGCGCTATCTCGCGCCCGCCGACGCGCCGCGCGACCTCGACCGCGCCGCCCCCGGCGCCAAGGACATGCCCGAAGCGATGCGCCGCGAACTGCGCGACATGGGGCTGCTGTAAATCCGCTCTAACATGACCCGTCATCCTTGAGGCGCTCGCGCTCTTCGCGCGAGCCTCGAAGGATGCTTCGCTACTCCGCCCCACGCGCCGTGCGCTCACATCCCCCCATAAAGCCAAGCCATGCCGTCATACGACTGCTCCGGCGAGCGGCCTCCGAGCATCTGGTTGCGCAGTTCGGCGGTGACGCCGGCGGCGTGGTAGAATTCGCCGTAGACGCGCGCCATCAGCTGCACGCGGCCGGTGCGCAGATAGCGCTGCTGCTCGTAGGCCTTGAAGGCGCCGGGGATGTCGTGCGGGCTCGCCGCGACCTTCTCGGCGAGCACGACCGCGTCCTCGCTCGCCATGCAGGCGCCCTGGGCGAGGTATTGCAGCATGGGATGGGCGGCGTCGCCGAGCAGGGTGACGCGCCCCTTCGACCAGTCCTTTACCGGCTCGCGGTCGCACAACACCCACATCCGCCAGGTCTCGATGCGCTCCAGCATCCGCAGCACCTCCGGACGCTGGCCCTTGAAGCGCTTGAACAACTCGTCGGGATCACCGACGGTGTTCCAGCCTTCCACATAGCGGTCGGAATGAAACACGGCGACGAGGTTGTAGAGCGTGCCGCGGCGCAGCGGGTAATGCACGAAATGCGTCTTCGGCCCGGCCCACAGCACCACGTCGGGGCGCCAGAGATCATCGGGCACGTCCTCGCGCTTGAGCACCGCGCGATAGGCGATGTGCCCGGACACCCGCGGCGCGCCGTCGCCGACGATGCGGCCTCGCACCTTCGACCACATGCCGTCGCAGCCGATCAGCGCGCGTCCCCGGACTTCCTCGCCGCCCTCGAATCGGACCGCGACCTCATCGCCTTGGTCGACGAAGTCGTCGACTTTGCGGTTGTTCTCCAGCGAGACGAGGTTGTTGCCCTGGCACGCCCGCAGATAGACGCCGTGGATGTCGGCGCGATGGGTCACCGCATAGGGCTGGCCGAAGCGCTTCATGAAGGGTTCGCCGAGCGGGATGTCGGTGACGAGATCGCCGCTCACGGCGTCGCGCATCTCGATCTTGGGCGGCACCCAGGCATCGTCGAGCATGCTGGTCTTGAGGCCGACCCGCTCGATCGCCCGGAAGATGTTGGGCCCGAGCTGGATGCCGGCGCCGAGCTCCTTGAATTCCGGCGCCTGCTCGAACACCCGCACCGGAAAACCCTTGCTTGCCAACGCATAGGCGGTGATGAGCCCGCCGATACCGCCGCCGGCGACGAGAAAGGGAAGCTCGTTCCCAAGATCACGTTGAAAAGACATGACTTTCTCACATTTTCTTGCCTCACCCCCAAGACTACCCGCATGCCCGAAATCGGCTAGGAAAATATTTTTTGCGGAGCTTTCGATTTCAATTGCCGTGGCCCGTCTTCAGCGGTCGACCGGATCGGGAAGGCGGCAGTCCCAGCGATGCGTTTTGGACAGACCTGACCTACTGCCGAGCGATGCACTCAAGCGCGGATGTTGGGAACCGTCCATCGTTTCGGCAATTTTGTCCTTAGACTAGTGTCCCATTGGGGGAACTAGCCATCGGGATTGATTGATTAGAATCAACACCCCAAACGACTTGTTCCCCTAAAGTGGGGATCAGGACCGTAGCGTGCTGACGGCTAGAAGGGGAAGACTCGCATGAGTGCCGTGATTGCGCTATTCGCGCTGAGTGCGCTAATCGGCTTCTTGTTTGGGAAATCATTCTCTTGGCCTGCAATCGCGGCAGCGAGCATCGGGCTCGCGGTGCTGTCGTCAGTGACGCTGCAAATCCAGGGCTTTGGTGCCGTTTCAGGGATTGCGATCGTCGTTACCTGCTTGACCCTCAGCCAGGTTGCCTATCTCGCCGCCGGTTGGACGCGGCATAAGCACCTATTTCATAAAGAGGCTGGCAAGGAACCAGGCGACCGTGGCTACAGCGAGATTGCCCGCAAAAATAACCAGAAACAAACGGCCCCCTCCCAGCTCGCTTGAAGGGGCATCGATTAGCCGGAGGCTTTCTCCAACAATCCGCAAACCTGTGCGGTTGCTCTCCGCGACCCGTCAGCTTGCCAAAAACAACCCCACAACGATCCAAGCGAGAATAGCAACAGCGACATTGGCCACGAACGCAAGTGGCAGGAACGCACCCCAGCTCAGATGGCGCCAAGGAGCAGGTGTCGAAAGCGACCACAAGTCCTGGCCGTCCAAGAGCGCCTGTTCAAAAATACTGAGAAGTACGGTCATGAGGGCTCCATGGCCAAGAGCGCTCCGCCCCTAGCCTCCACAAACCCATCCACGAAGAGGACTTACTACTGTCGCCGAGCTACGCCAAGTTGACAAAGCGTAGCATTCCGAGCGCTTGTTTTGAGTCTCTCCAAACCTTTGGGGAGCGTCGCCCGATGTTGGTGATCGCTCGCGAATCAACGGTTAACTCAGCTTCACAGTGCGCAACTTGCCCAGGTCGACTAGGCGACGGATGCCATGCTTTACGCCTTCGACCTGCTGGAGCTCAATGGCAAGGACTTGCGGCCACTGCCGCTAGGCAAGCGCAAGGCGAAGCTGGCGAAGCTGCTGGTGCGTTCGTCAGCTGGGTTCGTCTTCAATGAACACACCGACGAAAACGGCGCCACCGTCTTCGAGCACGCCTGCAGGTTTGGTTCGAGGGCATCGTGTCGAAGCGACTCACCGCACGGGGCCGTCGCGTGACCGGATCAAGGTCAAGAATCGGACAGCCCGGCGATGATTCGGAACCGTGAAGGCCGATGGGAGAAATGACCGACCGCCTCACTCGTTGGCCGGATGAGCGGAGGAAGACGCTCGCGACGGCGAGTTTGTCAGGCTCGCGAAGGTGGATTTCAATTGCGTGCCGAGAGAAACCACCGCCATGGTGATCCCAACGGCAATCCCAGCCGCGATCAGGCCGTACTCCAAGGACGTTCCTCCAGAGCCATCATTGCCAAATCGCTTGATCAGTTTGAGCATGGAAACCTCCCGCTGTCAGAGGCTCCAACTTCGGGGGAAGGGTGGAGTTGGAGCCCGCTGCAGTGGTCACGAAGCGCGCCGACGCAGTACATTCCAAACGCGCTCACGACATGGGATCGTCACCTGGCTGCATTTCGCATTTGCTAACGAGCTGCGGCACTATCGAGATCAAGTTGCGGCAAAATTGGCGAATTATCTGAGCCAAAATGGCGACCAAACGCTTCAACGATCCGATCGAGCCGATGACGCTCAGCAACATGCGCGCCAATGGCGTGCGGTCACTCGATGTGTACTGCGACGAATGCCATCACCAACATGTTGTCAATGTCGACCGGCCGAATGAGGTGACCGTGCAGTCGTTCGGCCCTCGCATGATCTGCGCAGATTGCGGAGTTGTCGGCGCCGATGTCAGGCCGAATTGGCGGGAACGTGCGACATGGGCACGTGGCGGTCGATCGGGAGAGACATTGCCCTATCAAAAAGACGGGCGCTCTCGAAGCGCAGCAAGTCGAGTAACTCTCGATCTCCACTATGAAGCACCGCCCAGCGCATCTGCGCCTCTACGCTTTCGCGCTGCTGCTCCAATTGATTCCTGTTCATTTGCCTCTCCCGGCGCTGGCGCATGTCGCCCTCGTCAGAAATCCTAATCCTGATAAGCGCTTCGGAGTGTGAAGTGCGCCACACCGCGCAGGGTGTGAACGAAATGCGGGATCATCGGCGCCGAGGTCAGGCCGAATTGGAAGGAATCGCGGAACGTAGCGAGGCCGAGGCGCACCCCCTGCCGCCCGCCGCCGCCCGCGACGAGAAAGGAAGCTCGTTCCCGTTCGCCTTGGCCATGATTCGCTCCCGTATTGCCGCGCAACACCGCGCAGCCCAATCGCTTTGCCACTCCACATTACCAAGGGAAGGAACTAGACTGGGGTCAAACCGATGCAGCCAGTCGGCCAATGCGTGGGGGGAATTGCACCACCGCGCGATCCCTTGGGACCAATGGAGGAACGGATGGCATACGATTTCAAGATCAACGGCAAGGCGGCGCATTCGGACGCCCCGCCGCAAACTCCGCTGTTGTGGGTGATCCGCGAGGAGCTCAAGCTCACCGGCACGAAATTCGGCTGCGGCACCGGCCTGTGCGGCGCCTGCATGGTCCATATCGATGGCAAGCGCGCCTTTTCATGCCAGACCCAGGTGTCGCAGGTCTCCGGCAAGACAGTGACCACCATCGAGGGCCTGTCGGCTGATTCCTCCCATCCCGTGCAGAAGGCCTGGCTCGCCGAGCGGGTGCCGCAATGCGGCTACTGCCAGTCCGGCCAGATCATGAGCGCCGCCGACCTCTTGGCGCACAATCCCAAGCCCGACCGTGCGCAGATTGTCGACCACATGAGCACGAACATCTGCCGCTGCGGCTCCTACGCCCGCATTGTCCGCGCCGTCGAGCGCGCCGCGAAGGAGGCCTGAGCCATGACCATTCATGACCGCTCCACGCTTTCCGCCCCGTCGCGCCGCCAGTTCATGGTCGGCGCCGCCGGTTTCTCGTTTGCGATCGCGCTCGGCGATATCCGCGACGCCGCCGCGGCGGTGATCGGGGGTGAGATGCCGGGCAAGCAGCTCAGCCCCTGGGTTACGATCTCTACCGACGACACGGTCGCGATCATGTCGCCGGCCGCCGAGATGGGCCAGGGCTCGCTCACCTCGTTGCCGCTGATCCTCGCCGAGGAACTCGACGCCGACTGGGCGAAGGTGCGCATCGTCGTGGCGCCGCCGAACGACGCGCTCTACAAGAATCCGGTATTCGGCTACATGTACACCGCCGGCAGCAATGCCGTGACCGGGTATTTCAAGGATCTGCGCCGGTTCGGAGCGCAGGTGCGCAAGGTGCTGCTGGCGAATGCTGCGAAGCACTGGAACGTGCCGGTCGAGGAGCTGACCACCGGGCCCAACGTGGTCATTCATGCCAAGACCGGGCGCCGCCTCACCTATGGCGAGATTGCCGCCTTCGCCGAGGTCCCGGCCACGGCGCCGGAGATCGCGGAGAGCGAGCTCAAGAAGCCCGATCAGTTCCGTCTCATCGGCAAGGACGTGATGCGCGTCGAGCTGCCGCAAAAGGTGAACGGCTCCGCGCAATACTCAATCGACGTGCAGGTGCCGGGCATGCTCTACGGCGCGATCCTGCGCTCGCCCGTCGAAGGCGCCGGGCCCGACAAGATCGACGACGCCAAGGCCAAGGCGATCGCGGGCGTCGTGCAGATCGTCCGCCTTCCCTATGGCGTCGGCGTGATCGCGCAGACGCCGTGGGCGGCGTTCGACGCCAAGGCCGCGCTCAATGTCACGTGGACCCGTGCCGGCAAGGCGTGGGGCTTCGACAGCGACAAGGCGCTGGTGGCCTTCGCCGCGGCCGCGCGGGACTTCTCGCAGCCGACGAAATTGTGGGGCAAAGAGGGCGACGCGCCGGCCGCCCTGAAGACGGCGGCGACGATCATCGAAGGCGAATACCGCAACGATCTCGTCTACCACGCCCAGATGGAGCCGCTGAATGCGGTCGCTTCGGTGTCGCCCAACGGGGATGCCTGCGAAGTCTGGTGCGGCGTGCAGTCGAAAACCATCGCCGTGACCGTCGCGGCCGATGCGCTGGGGATCAAGCCTGACAGGATCGTCTATCACGACATGCTGATGGGCGGCGGCTTCGGCCGGCGCGGCCATCGCGACGAGGAATATGTCCACGACGCGGTGGTGCTGTCGAACGCCGTGAAGAAGCCCGTCAAGATGATGTGGACGCGCGAGGACGACGTCCATAACGGGCGCTTCAATCCGCTGTCCGCGCATTATCTGCGCGCCGGCTTCGACGCCTCCGGCAAGCTGGTCGCGTTCCACCATCGCAAGGCCTGCGACGAGGTGACCGCGTTCCAGGACCCGGTGCGGTTCGAGCGGCAGAAGGGCCGCGACGGCATCGCGTTCAACGGCCTCGACGCGCCGTATTACGAAATCCCCAACCGCCTCGGCGAGGCGGTGCCGCGGGAGAGCGGCTTGCGCACATCGAGCCTGCGCGGCATCGCGCACCTGACCAACATCTTCGCCATCGAGTCGTTCATGGACGAGCTCGCGCGCAAACGCGGGATCGATCCGGCGACGTTCCGGCGCGATCTGGTCAAGAGCAATCCGCGTGCGACCTTCATCATCGACCGGGTCGCCCGCATGGCGGACTGGGGCAAGAAGCGGGACGGCAGCGCGCTCGGCTTCACCTACATGAACTATTCGGGGACGCAGATCGCGCTGGTGGCCGAAGTCGTGCTCGACCGCAAGACCGGCGCGCTGCGGGTGCCGAAGGTGTGGACGGCGCTCGACCCCGGCATCGCGGTCCAGCCCGACAACATCGTCGCGCAGACGGAAAGCAGCATCGTCTACGGATTGGGATTTGCGCTCACGGAGCGCATCACCATCGCGGACGGCGCGGTGCAGGAGTCGAATTTCTACGACTATCATGTGCCGCGCATGAACGAGATCCCGGAGATGATCATCGAGGTGATTCCCGACCAACAACCATCCGACCGGCGTCGGCCAGATGGCGACCCCGCTGGTCGCGCCGGCGATCGCCAATGCGGTGGCAGAACTCTCCGGCGTGCGTCTGCGGCAGACGCCGATGACGCCGGATCGGGTGAAGGCGGCGCTCGGGTGAAGGCACGGCTTGGTCATTCCGGGGCGCGCTCTTGCGCGAACCCGGAATCCAGCGGACTTCGCCGCTACAACTCAGGCCTGAATTCCGGGTTCGCGCGAAGTGAAGGCGCGTGCCCGGAAATGACGGCGCGGAGTTGATGTTTGCTACCCCAACAAGCCTCCCGCCACCGCACATAGCACGACCACCAGCCAGGGCGGTGTCTTCCACACCGCGAGCAGGAGGAACGCGGCGAGCGCCACCGCGAGATCGAGCGGTCCCATGATGGCGCTGAGCCACACGGGATTGTAGAGCGCCGCCAGCAGCAAGCCCACGACCGCGGCATTCACCCCGGTCAGCGCCGATTGCGCGAACGGCTTGCCGCGCAGGGCCTGCCAGAACGGCAGCACGCCGATCACCAGCAGGAATGACGGCAGGAAGATCGCAACGAGGCAGATCGCGGCGCCGGCCCAGCCATTGGGCTGTGGGCCCATGACGGCGCCGAGATAGGCGGCGAAGGTGAACAGCGGTCCCGGTACCGCCTGCGCGGCGCCGTAGCCGGCGAGGAACGCGTCGTTCGACACCCATCCCGGCGGCACCACCGCGGCCTGCAGCAGCGGCAGAACCACGTGGCCGCCGCCGAACACCAGCGAACCCGCGCGATAGAAGGCATTGAACATGGCGAGCGCCTGGCTCGGAAAGGCCGCCGCCAGCAGCGGCAGCCCGAGCAGCAATGCGAAAAACACCACGAGGCAGAGGATCGCCAATCCGCGGCCGACGCTTGCGCCGAGCGCCGAGGGGGAGGGGAGCTGTTCGGTCCGCAGCAGCACGACGCCGGCGACTGCGCCAAGCGCGATGGCGCTCAATTGTCCCGCCGTGGTCGGCACCGCCAGCACGATCGCGGCCGCAGCGATGGCGAGGGTGGCCCGCGTCCTGCCGGTGGCCATGGTGGTGGCCATGCCCCACACGGCCTGGGCCACCACGGCCACGGCCGCGATCTTGAGGCCGTGCAGCCACGCGGCGTCGAGCGATCCGAACCGCTCCACCCCCAGGGCGAACAGGACGAGGGCGAGGGCCGAGGGCAGCGTGAAGCCGGCCCAGGCCGCGAGCGCACCGGGAAGGCCGGCGCGGGTGAGGCCGATGCCGATGCCGACCTCGCTGCTGGCCGGTCCCGGCAGGAACTGGCACAGCGCCACGATGTCCGCATAGGCGGCCTCGTCGAGCCAGCGGCGGCGGGCGACGAACTCCTGCCGGAAATAGCCGAGATGAGCGATCGGGCCGCCGAACGAGGTCAGCCCCAGCCGCAGGAACGCGATGAATACTTCGAGCGGGCTGCCCTTGGCGGCGGGCGCCGGGGCGGCAGTGGCGGTTACATCGGTCATGATCGGGCCGGGTGGCAATGGTCTCGCGGCAAGAGGTCTCATTCCGGAGGCAGGAGGCCCTTGTAGCACCCCGCTCCAGCGGTTGCGCGCCTATCACTGCTCGCCGAAGGCCTTGTCGGCCGGGACGTTGGCGATGATGCCACCCTCGTTGCCGACGTCGCCCGGCGGTATCAGATCGTAGAAACCGCTGATCTTGACGCGCACGACGACCGGCTTCTCCGACTGGTTCTGGAAGAACCAGCCATGAACACCCTCGAATGGCGCCGTGAGCGCACCGTTCGCGCTCGTGCCAGTCGCCTGCTTATAGGTGGCTACCGTCATTTCCTTTGCTGCGGTCACGGTGTGACCGTGGAAGTCGAAGTAGAACTCCTCCGGATTGGGGATGTCCGACACGCTCCATTCATAGATGAATGTGGCGTCCTTGGTCATTCGCACCTTGTATTCGAGTTCGTCCCCGCGCGTGGAATCGCCACCCGCCCGCAGCGGAATCTCGATCAGGTCGGCGCGGAAACCGTTCGGGTATTCGCGCGCCAGCGGGACACCGGCCGCCGACGCATCGAATGCGACTTCGTGCGGCGCCCATAACCGATTGAGTCCGGTCATCCGTCCAAAACCGAACGGGTCCCAGTTGAACTCGGCGGGAAGAATGGCCCCGAATACGATCAGGCTCGCGACCACGAATGCGCCGGCGGTGATCGCCACCATGGCGCGAGCGGAGGGCGGATGCGAGATGTGTCCTTCGGAAGTCATGTCAAATCTTGCCTGCGCTGAATAACCCGGCGAGCTGGTATTCCGTGAGCATGAAGCCGGCCGTCAGGATGAGCACGTTCGTGGCCGCCGCCAGGCGCTCGAAGCTCGCGGTGCGCCGCCATTGCAGCATGACGGCGAGGAACACCGCCAAAGCCATGAGTTGCCCGATTTCGACGCCGATGTTGAAGCCGATCATGTTCTCGACGAGCCCGTTCGGGCTCAACCGCAGCGTTTGAAGCTTGGTTGCCAGGCCGAAACCGTGGATCAGGCCGAAGATCGCCACCGCGACCTTGTTGTTGGGCTGCACGCCGAAGATCGACTTGAAGCCCCCGAGATTGTCGAACGCCTTGTAGACCACCGAGAGACCGATGATTGCATCGACCAGAAACGCATTGACTTCGATCTTCAGGAGCACGCCGGCCATGAGGGTAATGCTGTGGCCGATCGAGAACAGCGTCACGTAGATCACGACGTCTTTCATGCGGTAGAGGAAAAAGATGACGCTGAAAATGAAGAGCAGATGGTCGTAACCGGTGACCATGTGCTTTGCGCCGAGGTAGATGAACGGAATGAGGTCAGGCCCCTTCGTGCCCGCCACGAAAGACGCATCGCGACCTCCGATGCCGTGCGCAAAGGAAGCATCGAGTTCGCCGGCAACGATGAAGAGCGCGAGGAGCAGCGGCACCAGCATGGCCCACTCGATTGCGGCGTGAGTCCATGGACGGGACCAGCAGCTTCGGACCGCTCCGGCGGCGGGTGTCTTCGTATGATCCATGTTTCTGGCTTTTTGGCTCATTGAAGCGGCCTGCCCGACACCAAGGCGGGCTAACGCGCCAAGTCGGCCTGCGCGGCGCCGTCGCGCGCCGGGGCCCAGCGCGCCGCCATCCGTTCGAGCGCGTAGTAGAAGGCTGGGAGGATGAACAATGTCAGCAGCGTCGCGAGGATCAAGCCGCCGACCACGACGGTGGCGAGGCCGCGCTGCACGTCGCTGCCGACGCCGGTCGCGAGCGCGGCCGGCATCATGCCGATGGTCGCGACCGTTGCGGTCATCACCACCGGCCGGAACCGCTCGACGGCGCCGATCATCACGGCGTCGCGAAGCGCGACGCCGGTGTCGCGCACGCGGTTGAGGTTCGACACCATGATGATGCCGTTCTGGACCGCGACGCCGAACAGCGCGATGAAGCCGACCGCCGAGGCCACGTTGAGGGTCTCGCCGGTGACGAGGAGCGCGATCAGCCCGCCGAGCGTCGCCAGCGGCACCACGCAAAGGATCATCAAGGCCTGGCGCAGCCGTCCGAATTCGGCGAACAGCAGCAGCGTCATCAGCCCGAGCACGAGGCCGAGGATGAGAATGAGCCGCGCCTGGGCGCGCTGCTGGTTCTCGAATTGGCCGGCATACTGGATGCGGTACTTGGTCGTTGTCGAACTTCACGTTCTGAGCGATCCGGCTCTGCGCTTCCGCGAGATAGGACACGAGATCGCGGTCGGCCGAGTCGATCCGAACCGTCAGGTTGCGGTGGTTCATCTCGCGCGTGATCGTGCTCTCGCCGTTGCGCATCGTGATCTTCGCCACCTGCGCCAGCGGAACCTGCGCGCCGCCCGGCGCGGTCAACGTCAGGGCGCCGAGCGCTTCCACGTTGTTGCGGGCGCTGGTCGGGAACCGCACCGTCACGTTGTAGACGCGGTCGCCCACATAGACCTGGGTGACGGCGGCGCCGCCGATGCCGGTCTGGATCAGGCTGGTGACGTCGGAAACGTTGATGCCGTAGCGAGCGGTCGCGGCGCGGTCGACCTCGATGGCGATCTGCGGCATCGGCGGTTCCTGGAAAATCGATGCGCTCGCCGTGCCGCGGATGTTTCGCAGTTCATCGACGATGTCGCCGCCGATGCGGCGCATCTCATTGAAGTCGTCGCCGATGATAAGGATCACCAGCGGGCTGTGAGCGCCGCCCTCGAGGTCGTTGACCATGTCGCTGATCGGCTGGCTGATCCCGATCGAGTACCCGGGCATCTGCAGGAGGCGATCGTTCAATTTCTTGATGAAGTCCTTCTTGGTTTCGCCCGCCGGCCAGGTGTCGTAGGGCGTGAGCCCGATCGGCGCCTCGATGTGCGAGGGCGTCCAGGGGTCGAGGCCCTCGTCGCTGCGCCCGAGCTGGGTGACGACATAGGAGACTTCCGGAAATTCCAGCACGGCGCGCCGCAATTGGCTCGCCATGTCGATCGCGGTGTCGAGCGACAGTCCGCGTCGGCATCTGGACCTGAAGCCAGAGCGCGCCTTCGTCGAGCTCCGGCAGATACTCCCGCCCGACCTTCGGCCCGAGAAAACCGACCGCGAGGAACGCCAAGCGCGACGATCCCGGCCGCGAGCTTGGGCCGGTCGAGCAGCCTTCCGAGCATTGCCCGGTAGGCGCCGGTCAGCCATTCCAGCGTCCGGTTGTGGTGCAACGGCCGCGGCTTGCGCAACGCCGCGTAGGCCAGGCCCGGGATCAGCGCCAGCGTGCACAGCAGCGCGCCGAACAGCGCATAGCCGACCGTGTAGGCCATCGGGGTGAACAGCCTCGCCTCGCCGCGCTCCAGCGCAAACAGCGGAAAGTAGGCCGTGATGATGATCAAGGTGGCGAAGAAGATCGGCCGCGCCACCTGGGCGGTCGCGGTTTGCACGTCCTCCGCGGTCAACTCTTCGGTGGGCTTCGCCTCGCGCCGCCGCAGAATGTTTTCCGTCACCACGATGGCGCCGTCGACGATGATGCCGAAGTCGATGGCGCCGAGCGAAAGCATGCTGGCCGACATCTTGGTGAGGCTCATCAGGATGAACGCCATCACCATGGCGAGCGGGATGGTCACGGCGACCACCAGCGCGCTGCGCCAGCTGCCGAGGAACATGATCAGCACGATGCAGACGAGGCCGATGCCTTCGAGCACCGTATGGGCGACCTTGTTGATGGTCGCCCTGCACGAGGTTCTCGCGGTCGATATAGGGGACGATGTGAACGTCCATCGCATCGAGCTGCGGCTTCAATTCGTCCAGCTTGGCGTGCAGATCCCTGATGACCTGCGACGCGTTCTGATACTTGAGCATCTGGACGATGCCCTCGATGGTGTCCGGATTCTCGTCCTTGCCGAGGATGCCTTGGCGCTCCTGGTGGGTGTAGGTGAGGGTGCCGAGGTCGCGCACCAGGATCGGCATGGTGCCGCGCGCCGCCACCACGATGTTGCCGAGGTCGTCGAGGTTGCGCACCAGCCCGACGCCGCGGACGACGTAGCTCTGCTGGCCGCGCGCGACGCGCCCGCCGCCGGCGTTGGCGCTGTTGGCGTTGATCGCGGTGGTGACGTCGTTGATCCCGAGCGCCGTAGCGCAGCAACTCCGTCGCATCGAGATCGAGCCGGAATTCCTTGGTGAAGCCGCCGAAATTGTCGGCCTCCGCCACGCCGGGCACCTGCTTGAGCGCCGGAATGATGATCCAGCGATGGATCTCCGACAGCTCCATCAGGTTCTTGGTGTCGGATTCGACCGTGTAGCGGAAAATCTCGCCTTCCGGCGCCGTCATCGGGATCAGCGAGGTCGAAACACCCGACGGCAAGGTGACGTCGGCGATGCGTTCGCTGACCCGCTGGCGCACCCAGTAGTCCTCGAAGCCGTCGCGAAACCGCATGGTGATGATGGACAGGCCGAAGGTCGAGTTCGACCGCATCCTGGCGAGGCCGGGCACGCCGTTGAGCGCGCGCTCCAGCGGCACCGTGATCTGCTGCTCGACCTCCTCGGCCGCGAGGCCGGGCGCCGCGGTCGTCACCTGGGCATAGACGTCGCTGAAGAGCGGATAGGCGTCGACCGGCAACTGCGTCCAGGCGTAGACGCCGTAGACGCAGAAAAACAGCGCCATCATCCCGACCAGGAGGCGCTTGCGGAAGCAGAGCGCGACGAAGTGGTCAATCATTGAAGACGACCCCGCCCTTCACGATCACGCGCTCGCCGGGCTTCAGGCCGCTCTTGATGACCGCGGTATTGCCCTCCTCGTAGTCGGTCTCGACGTCGCGGCGCTCGAACGTCCACGGCTCGCACCTCGGCGAAGACGCTGGTGCGGTCGTTCGACATCAGCAGCGCCGACGTCGGCACCACGAGGCGCGACATCCATCGGGGCGCTGAAACTGACATTGGCGAACATGCCGGGCTTCAGGCGCGCGGTCGGGATTGTCGAAGGCGATGCGAACCTTGGTGCGCCGCGTGTCGGGCTCGAGCACGTCGGAGACGAACAGCACCTTTCCCTCGTAGACCTTGCCGGGATAGGCCGGGAAGGTGACGCTGACGGGCTGGTCCTTGGAGACGAACGAGGTGTCCTTCTCCGGCACATTCGCCGTGATCCAGACCGTATCCAGGTTGGCGATCGTCATCATCGCGGCGGTGGCGATCGTTGAGGAACGCGCCGGGGGCGACCTGCAGGTCGATGACGCTGCCGGACACCGGCGACTTGCACGGAGAGAAGCCGGGTGTTTGCCTTCTGGTCTACCGGCGCGCCGATCGCACGAAGGCGCGCATCCGCGCGCTCCAGCTCCGACTGGGCCTGGGCGAAATCGCTCTGCGCCTGCTCGCGCTCCTTGACCGCGATGGCGGACATCCTCTCCAGGACCATCAACCGGTCGAGGGTCTGCTTCGCGAGCTTGAGCGCGGAGCGGGCCTTTTCCTGATCGGAGATGGCCTGCGCGAGATCGCTCGAAATCGATGATCGCGAGTTCCTCGCCCATGACGACCCGGCCGCCGAGCTGCGCCATGAGGTCGATGACGCGGCCGGTGACCGGCGGCATCACTTTCACGGTGCGGGCGGGGTCGGCCTCCACCACCGCCGGCAGCACCAGGGTATGCGCCACCTCCTTCATCGTGGGCTCTTCGAGGGCAGCCGCGAACGCAGCGACGAGGCCGGCGGGCACGATGATGCGATCGCCGACGCGGGAAAAGCCGGCTTGAACGGCCGACCGGCCCGATTCAGCCCGCGGGCCGCTTTCCGATCCGCCTTTTGAGGAGAGGAACAAACGGTCGCCCGCAACCCCGGCGGCCAGTCCGACGAGGATCAGCAGCCAGCCACGACCCGGCCGGCGAGGCGGGCGCTGTTGGGGCGCTTCCTGTGCTTGTTCATTCATTTAGACAACGCAGAAGGTTTGTCGGCTCGGCTGCCTCTCCGACGAGCGCAAGGTGGCACAGGGCGGCCCGGCGTTGCAAGAAAAACGCGCCTCGCCGGCAGCCAAGGGGCCGATAGAATGCGGCTCATGCCTACCGGCGCCGGCCCCGAAGGTCGCTTTTGGGAGACCCCTGCCGCCGCCTAACGCGTGGCCACGATCGGCGAGCCGTCCTTGTACTTGGATCGGCTGGGATGCCAGGCCCCCCCGGGGGCGCCGCTGCGCAACGGAAAAATGGTCAGGCGGAGCTCGTCGCCGGGCTTGAGCGTGGCGTGCGACCAGCCGTCCCAGGTCAGGCTGTTCGGGCTGTTGCCTTCGAGGTTCCAGACGACCTTGCGCGAATCCTTGTCCACGACCTCCAGGATGATGAACGCGTGCGGGCTCGTGAAACGGAATTCCCGCACGGTCCCTACCAGCTCGATAGGATGTATCTGATCGAACACCGCAATGGAGTGATGAGCGCCGGCACCGACCGTCATGGCTGCCGTCGCCAAGCTCGCAAATAGTGCGACGAAACGTCGTCTCATGAATCAGCACCTGCGGCCTCAGGCCCCGCGCGGACAATAGCGCAAAAGCGAGCGGCCTGACTACCGGGCTGTGGACGCGAACGGCGCGGCGGGCTGGTCGAAATTCGGGCGCAACCGCCTCGATGCAGGCCTCAGTAGACCTCGGGAACATACAGTTCCTGCGGGATCGGCTCGCGCAGATAATTCGGCTGGCGCTCGCGCGGCGGCAGCACGATGCCGTCGTGATGGATTTCATCATAGGGCACCTGTTGAAGCAGGTGGTGAATGCAGTTGAGCCGCGCCCGCTTCTTGTCGTCCGCTTCGACGATCCACCAGCGTGATTCCGGGAGGTTGGTGCGCGCCAGCATCTCTTCCTTGGCCTTGGTGTAGAGCTCCCAGCGCCGGCGCGATTCCAGGTCCATCGGGCTGAGCTTCCACTGCTTGAGCGGATCCTTGATGCGCATCAGGAAGCGCAGATTCTGCTCGTCGTCGCTGATCGAGAACCAGTACTTGATGAGGATGATGCCGGAGCGGACCAGCATCCGCTCGAAGTCGGGCACGCTGCGGAAGAACTCCTCGCAGTCCGCGTCGGTGCAGAAGCCCATGACGCGTTCGACGCCGGCACGGTTGTACCAGCTGCGGTCGAACAGCACGATTTCTCCGCCCGCGGGCAGATGCTGCGCATAGCGCTGAAAGTACCACTGGGTGCGTTCGCGCTCGGTGGGCGCCGACAGCGCCACCACCTTGCAGGTGCGGGGGTTGAGGCGCTGGGTCACCCGCTTGATGACGCCGCCCTTGCCGGCGGCGTCGCGGCCCTCGAACAGCACGACTACCTTGAGCTTCTGGTGAACCACCCAATCCTGCAGCTTCACGAGCTCGCGCTGCAGCCTCAGGAGCTCTTCGAAATAGGTCCTGCGGTCGATCGCGCCGGGGGTGGCTTCACCGCCATCTTCCAGCAGGGCAGAGAGCCGGTGGTCGTCGATTTCCAGCTCGAGTTCCTCGTCGACGCTGTCGACGAGCTCGTCGTGGATCCGCTCGCGCAGGCTCGCTCGGGTCGTGTCAGCGCTCATTTGCATCCCGCTTGGTGAGTTGTCGGTGGGAACTGTCACGGATGTTTGCGACGCATCCGTGACGCCCATGCGACACCCCGCCCGGGGGCGTCCGTTACGAATTGCCCAGGATATCGGCGGTGGCGCGGCGCAGGATCTCGGCGATGCGCCGGCTTTCCTCGGGCGTGCCGCGTTTCCTTTCGCGCAGCACCCGCCGCAGCTCGCGGCGCGCTAGCCGCAGCTCGTTGGTATCGCCCTCTTCGCCGGCCTCTTCGGTGTCGCCGGCGAAGGCACGACGGACGTCGCCCATACGGCGGCCGATGCGCTCGAGCTGGGAGGCCAGCGCGTCGGCCTCGGTGCGGTTCTGCTCCAGGTGGCGGCGGCCTTCCTCGCTGATGCGATAAAGCTTCTTGGTCCCCTCCGGCTCGACGGTCGCGTGGCCGGCCTCTTCGAGATAGGTGAGGGCCGGGTAGATCATCCCGGGGCTGGGGACGTAGTAGCCGCCGGAGCGCTCTTCCAGCACCTTGATCAGATCGTAGCCATGGCTCGGCTTTTCGGCGATCAGCGCCAGCAGAAGCAACTGGAGATCGTCGGAGGCGAGCTTGCGGCCGGTGCGGAAGCCGGAGCGGTCAAATCCGGCATCGCCCATGTCGCTGCCGAAAAAATGGCCGAAGCCCCTGCCGCGGCGGTGCTTGCCCATATGGCGCATGGCGTGACGCATTTCGTCGGGCATGCGGTCGCGAAGGTCACGGAAAATTCCACGTAAGTGGTGCATTGAGGTTCCTTTGTTGTCGTTTGTGCTATCGTTAGTCACAACGAACGATATATCTTACGATATATAGGATGTCAACCCCGCCGGGGTCTAATTCTTGCAGGAACCTTCGGTTAGCGCTGTTGCGAGGAATTCGGGCAGTGGCGGGCGAGGTGGCCATCGGCACGGGAAAGCGTCGCCGCGCTGTCATGAACGGCTGGTACTCGGATGAAACGGCGCCGCTGGATGCCGCGAAGTATCTCTCCAACCGATGTTTTTGCGTCCGGACGCTCAAACGGAGGATCACATGCTCAGTCGCGAACACAATGGTCATGCCGGCGAAGCAACGCCCGGCGTGGCCGAAGCCGTCGCAGGCGATGCCCATGAAACCGGCCATCTGCCCAATGAGGCGGTAACGGTGGCGGCCACGGTCGGGGTCGTGGCGGTCGGCGTCGCGTTGTTCGAGGTGGCGCTGCTGCCGGGCATGGTGATCGGTGTCGCCGCGATGCTGGCGCCGAAATATGTGCCGAAAATGGGTGCCGCGCTCACCCCGATGTTCAAGTCGACGGTGCGCGGCGCTTACAAGTTCGGCCAGAAGACCCGCGAAATGGTGGCCGAGGCCAAAGAGCAGGTCCACGACATCGTCGCCGAGGTACACGCCGAGGACGATATCGCCAAGGCCGCGCCCAAGCCCGCCGCCGAAGCCCAGAAGGCGTGATCCCGGCGCACGATGAAAGTCAAACTTCAGATTGCGCATCAGGTGCCCGGCCGGATCCGGATGAAGATTCCGTCGGCCAAGGGCGATCCGGCGCTGCTGGAAGAGATCCAGAAGACCTTCAGCGCCATCCCCGGCATCGAGCAGGTGGTGGTCAATCCTGAAACCGGCAGCGTGGTCCTGCGCTACGACGCCGACCGGCACGATGACTTTCACGCCGGCTTCACGCACCGCTTCAACGAGCACCACGCCGGCCACGGCCAC
The DNA here is from genome assembly GCA_963791375.1 of uncultured Alphaproteobacteria bacterium. Classification (GTDB taxonomy): domain Bacteria; phylum Pseudomonadota; class Alphaproteobacteria; order Rhizobiales; family Xanthobacteraceae; genus JAJPKK01. Next base: position 133,830 of record CAWBSI010000023.1, on the reverse strand, counting down.
GCGCATCACCGCCCTCCGAGCAACGAGATCGACGCGCTGGCCACCAAGATCGCGGATGAGGCGGAGTTCCTGGCCGAGCACTCCGATGCCGCCAGAGCCGTAGTCGATTTCTGCCGGCACTGCGACCGCGAGATCAAGGTCGCCACGGGCAACATGATGGATCTGAAAATGGTGCTCTGCGTCGGTCTCGTCGGCTTCATGATCTTCGAGGTCGGCGCCGCCGCGGCCACCCCCGTCTGGGTGACGCTGACGCTGTTCGGCTTGAACCATTTCATCGAGATGCAGAGCGAGTTGGCCGAGAGTACGCGCGCTGCCGAGGGCAATGCTGCCCCGGCCTGACTGCTCAACCGAGTGCGCAGAGATGGATGTCGCCGTACGCCACTACCTGCCCGGCCGGGTGCGCCTGCATGTGCCGGAGCTCGCCCGCAAGGCGGCGCTCGCCGAAGACGCGCTCGCCTGGCTGCGCGCGCAACCCGGCATCTCGAGCGCGCGCCTCAATGCCGCCTGCGCCAGCCTCGTTGTCGAATACGACCGCGCCCATGAACCGCTGCTTGAAGGCTTCTTGGCCCGGCTGAGAGCGGCGTCTCCAAGGGAGCTTGCGACGCTCGTCGCCGGCGCGAAGGCTGCCGCGGCTGCAAACCCGGCAGTGCCGCAACATTTGCCGGCGCCGAAACCTGCGGCAAAGCCCGCGGCAGGGCCGTCCAAGGGTGAAGTCCCCGCGCTGTTTTCCTCGCAATCGCCGCTCGGCCTGCCGACGCTGTCGCTCGCTGATGGCCTTCAGTGCCAATCCCGTCGTGATCGCGGCGAACATGCCGCTGATGCTGTGGAACGCCATTCCGATCGCGCGGCGGGCCTGGCGGGTGTGGAGCAACGAGCGCCGCCTCAATGTCGATTTCCTCGACACGCTGGCGATCACGCGCTTCGCGTGATGCAGGCCAATCCGCTGGCCGGCTCGCTGGTCACCTGGCTGATCAAGCTCGGCGATTGGATCCGCGACCTGACGGCGGCCGGTTCGCGGCGCGCCATCAGCGGACTGCTGGAATTCCGGTCGAAAAGCGCCTGGATCCTGCGCGACGGCCAGATCACCGCGATCCCCGCGGCGGAGCTTGCGGTGGGCGATCTCGTCGTCGTCTATCCCGGCGAGATGATCCCGGTCGACGGCGAGATCATCGAAGGACTCGCCACCATCGACCAGAAGACCATCACCGGCGAAGGCCTTCCGGTGACGCGCGGCAAGGGCGGGGCGGCGTTCGCGGCGACCGTGATCCGCGAGGGCCAGTTGACCATCCGCGCCATCCGCGTCGGCACCGACACCACCGCGGGCCAGATCGCCCATCTCGTGGAGTCCGCGCCGATGGGCGACACCCGCATGCAGAACCATGCCGAACTTCTGGCCGATCGCCTGGTGGTGCCGACGCTCGGCCTCGCCGCGGGCACCGCCGCGCTGACGGCGGATTTCGGCCGCTTCCTGTCGCTGGTGATCGTCGATTACGGCACCGGAATCCGCGTGGCCGCACCGACCTCGGTGCTGTCCTCGATGACCCATGCGGCGCGCGCCGGCATCGTCATCAAGAGCGGCGGCCACATGGAAAAGCTCGCCAAGGCCGACACCATCGTGTTCGACAAGACCGGCACCCTGACCCACGGCGTCCCCGCCATCGTCGACGTCATCGGCTATGTCGATCACATCACGCCCGGCCACCTGCTCGGCCTCGCCGCCGCAGCCGAGACGCGGCTCCATCATCCCGTCGCGGAAGCGCTGCGGACCCGCGCCAGGGAATTGGCGGTGAACATCCCGCCCTGCGACGAGACCCAGTACCGCGTCGGCCTCGGCGTGGAGGGCCAGGTCAACGGCTACTACCTTCATGTCGGCAGCGAGCGCTTCATGCGACAGAGCGACATCCACGTCACCGCCGCGGCCGCCGACCGCGCCGCGCTCGACCGCAACGGCTATTCCTGCCTCTACATCGCGGTGGACGGCAAGCTCGGCGGCCTCGTCGCCTATGCCGACAAGGTGCGGCCGGAGAGCCGCTCGGTGATCAGCCGCCTGCACGGCATGGGCATCCGCAACACCATCATGCTGACCGGCGACAATGCGGTGGTTGCGAAGGCGGTGAGCGCGCGTCTCGGCCTGACCGGTCAATTCTCCGACATGATGCCGGCGGACAAGGCGGGCATCATCCAGGAACTGCAGCGCCGCGGCCACGTCGTCGCCATGGTCGGCGACGGCATCAACGATTCGCCGGCGCTGAGCTTCGCCGACATCGGCATCGCCATGAAGTACGGCGCCGAGGTCACCCACGAATCCGCGCATGTGGTGCTGATGGAAGACTCGCTGTGGAAGCTCGTCAAGGCGGTCGACATCTCGCGCGGCGCGGTGTCGCTGATCAAGCAGAACTATGTCATCGTCGCCGGCTTGAATACGCTCGCCCTCGCACTAGCTCTTCCCGGAGGATTGGTCAGCCCGGTGATGACGGCGGTGATCAGCAACGGGTCGGCGATCATGGCGGCTCTCAACGGAATGCGGCCCATACTGCGGTATCAATGATCGCGGCACAGGAAATCGCGACGCCACTGTCCCGGGCGCATCATCAGGCGCTGGCCCGCGCCGTGCACGCCCTCGAAAATCCGAACTTCGCGGCACGGCTCGCCGATTACGCCGGCGCGCCCATCAACCGCGTCGTGCAGATGCTGCCGCGCCGGGCGAGCGCGGGGCTCTCCAAGGCCGTCGAGGCCGCGATGCGCAAATGCCTCAAGACCGCGATCGAATCGCTCGACACCGCCGCGCAAAGCCCGCCCGCCACCTGGTTCTCGACCGCGATCGCAGGTGTCACCGGCGGGGTGAGCGGCTTCTTCGGCATGCCGGCGCTGGTGGTTGAATTGCCGCTGACGACCACGATCATGCTGCGCGCCATCGCCGACATCGCCCGCCACAATGGCGAGGATCTCACGACGCTGGAAGCACGGCTCGCCTGTCTGCAGGTGTTCGCGCTGGGCGCGCGCGGCACCGCGGTCCGCGGCGATCTCGGCTATTTCGCCGCCCGGGCGCTGATGACGCGACTGACGGGCAACGCCGCCGCCTATGTGGTCGAGCGCGGCGCCGCCGAACTGTCGGGGGCGATGGTCAACAGCCTGGTGGCGGAAATCGTGTCGCGGTTTTCCATCGTGGTGTCGGACCGCGTCGCCGCCAGCGCGCTGCCGGTCGTGGGTGCCGTCGGCGGTGCCACCGTCAACGTCGTTTTCATGAATCATTTCCAGCAGGTCGCGCAGGGACATTTCACCGTCCGCCGGCTCGAGCGCGAATATGGCGCCGAGACGGTCCGTCTGCACTATGCCGAACTCGCGGCGCGGAGCCCGCAGGGCCGCAAATGACGGGGCGGCGCCCACGGCGGAGCTGACGTCAATGTCGAGTCCGCCCTCCGGCACCGATCGTTTCCCCGAAGACACTCGCGCCACCGACTTGCGGCGCATGCGCGCGATCGCAACGCTGCTGCTGGTGGCGATGACGGTGGTGTTCGTGGCGACGTCGTTTGCGCAGGCGCAGTGGGAGTGGCTCGCCTATGTGCGGGCGTTCGCCGAAGCCGGCATGGTCGGCGCCTGTGCCGACTGGTTCGCGGTGGTGGCGCTGTTTCGCCGTCCCCTGGGATTGCCGATACCGCACACGGGGATCGTGCCGCGCAACAAGGCCCGCATCGCCGGCGCGCTCGGCCGGTTCATCACCAACAACTTCCTTACGCCCAAAGTGCTGTCGGAAAAGCTCGTCCAGGTCGATGCGGCGCAATGGATCGCCGACTGGCTCGGCAGCCCCGACAATGCCAGGGGCGTCGCCCGCCGGGCCGCCGTGGTGGTGCCGGAAGTGGTGCGGGCGTTGCCGCGCGAACTCATGGCCGATGCGCTGGGCCGCTCCGTCGTCGCTGGCCTCAAGGCCGTTCCGGCCGGGCCGGTCGCCGGCAACCTCTTGGCGATCGCGTGGGCCCAGGGCCAGACTCAGAAAGTGTTGGAGCGCGCGATCGCGTTCGCCGAAGCCGCGTTGCTCGCCAACAAGGATTTCATTCGCGCCAGCGTCGAGGCGAACTCGTCGCGCTGGGTTCCGCGCTGGCTCGACGGGCTCGTCGCCGACAAGGTCATTACCGCCGTGACCTCGACGCTGACCGAGATGCGCAATCCCGCTCACCCCTGGCGGATCGAGCTGAAGGCGGGCATCGAAGGGCTGATCGCGCGGCTCTCCAGCGATCCGAAACTGCAGGCGGACGTCGAGGCGGCCAAGAACGCGTTTCTCGACGATCCCCAGTTCGCCGAGCACGTCACCGCCATGTGGGGAGAGCTCGACACCCGCCTGCCGTCCGATGTCTCGGCCCATGCGGAGGCCATTGCCGCGGGCGTCGAATACAGCCTGCTCGGCGCGGGACGCTGGATCCGCGAAAATCCCGCGCTCAAAGTGAAGATCAACGAGTGGATACGCTATCTGGTCCGGCGCACGATTTCGCCGCGCCGCGCCGAGATCGGCGCCTTCGTCACCAATGTGGTGGAGGCCTGGGACGCCACCACCCTCGTGAACCGGCTGGAGCTGCAGGTCGGCAAGGACCTGCAATACATCCGCATCAACGGCACGCTGGTCGGCGGCCTCGTCGGCCTCCTGATCTTCACGGCATCGAAGTGGCTGCTGCCGGGTTAGGGCGGTCAATCCGTCGCTTGGACTTCGCTTCGCACCGGCCCGAACACGGCCTCGAATTCGGCCCGAAGCGCCGCGTCGACCTGCGGCATCGTGGCGTCGCGGCCGAGATCGCGCAGGCTGGTCACGCCGAAGCGGGGCTCGGCAACCCCGCAGGGCACGATCCCAGCGAAGTGCGAGAGGTTAGGGTCGACATTGAGGCTGATGCCGTGGAGGCTGACCCAGCGCCGCACGCGGATGCCGATGGCGGCGATCTTGTCCTCGCGTCCCGCGCCCCGGTCCGGCCGGCGCACCCAGACGCCGACGCGGTCTTCCCGGCGCTCGCCCGTGACCTCGAAGGCGGTGAGCGTGCGAATGAGCCATTCCTCGAGGTTGGCGACGAAGCGGCGCACGTCGGCGCCGCGACGCCGCAGGTCGAGCATCACATAGGCGACGCGCTGCCCGGGCCCGTGATAGGTCAGCTGGCCGCCGCGACCGGCCGTGAATACGGGAAAACGCTGATCCAGAAGATCCTCCGGCCGGGCACTGGTTCCTGCGGTGTAGAGCGGTGGATGCTCGATGAGCCAGACCAACTCGTCGGCGGTGCCCTCGGCGATCGCGGCCGCCCGCGCATCCATGGCCGAGAGCGCTTCCTCGTAGGGCACCGGTGCGGTCTCGATACGCCACGCCGCCGGCGGACCGCCTGAGCTGGCACCCGATACAGCAACGATTTCGGCGCGCGTGGCGGTCACTTGACGATGCCTGTTCATGTGCCGCTGGAATCGGCCAGGACGGGTTGGCTGGCCGGGACTGATCCCGGGGCTGTTCTGTCTATATCGGGGCCATCGGGCGCCATGTCCACGGTGAAGCGGCGCGGGCGAACCGCGCAACGAAACAGGCGCTTGCCGGCTTCGAGCGCCCTTGTACCGGCATGGCCGATTTGTTACATGCTGCGCCGTTGCCTCGATGCCTGGGCCTGATGGCCCGGCGTCCTTCCCAATGCGGTCGTGGCGGAACTGGTAGACGCGCTAGCTTGAGGTGCTAGTGGGGCAACTCGTGGAGGTTCGAGTCCTCTCGACCGCACCATTTCCCAGCAGATGCTGATTCTGGCGCGACGCTTCCCGCGCGGCAGCTGTTGCCCGCGATAGTTGGCGGTCCGCGATCATGATTCAGCGGGACGAGGCGCCCGCGCGCGGCCGTTTATGCTGAATTAATGCCGGGACGCTGGCCGCCGGTTACGTGCCCCCACGACAGATGCAATCCCTGATCACGGAATTGTTACCGAATAAGATATTGTTATCGCTTCTATTATTGCCTAATCGGGCGGCGTCGTTAACGAAAATTGATGACTTTGCGGGCACAATGACGTTAATTTTCTTGCGCACGAAATTAAATTTCCATAAACATTATATCGGTGATTTATATCCACAACGACACCCACCAAGAACTACCAAGGAGAGGCACCCATGCGTCAGTTAACAATCGCAGCAGCAACCGTCGCAATCGCAGCTCTGATCTCAGCGGCCCCGGCTTCGGCCGACCGGCTCAACGGCGGGCCGATCAAGCAGAACGGCATGTGCTTTAAGCATACTTCGGGCGGCACTGCCGAGGCCACCTGGGGATACTGGCGTCCGTGCCCGCAGCCGGCGGCTGGCCCCGCGACACAGGCGCGGTCCAAGCGTAGTCGGGTGTAAAGCAGCTCTTCGGGGCTGATTTCGCTCCAGGCCCCGCAGTCTCTGTGGGGCCTTTTTCATTCCGGAGAGCGCCCGAAGCATGGTTGTCGTCCCACGGGCGCGCCAAGCTCGGTCTACTCAAACTGCCGTCTTGAACAATCCGTGAGGAACTCCTGGCTTGCCAATGACCCGCGAGGAGGCCCCCGCCATGCCGTTGCCGGTCCGAACAAAGCTCGCTGACATCGAAGCGATCTGCGCTTACCTGATCACGAAGCCCGCCGGCGCCACCCAGGCGGAGGTCGCAGCCGTGCTCAACGAGAAGGCTCTCGATCGACGCAAATTGTCTGCCCTCAAGTTCTGGGGGCTGATCGAGGACGCCGGCACGAAGCTTCGCCTGTCCGAACGGGGAGCGCGCGTCGCGCGCGACAACGGGGCGCAGCGGGCATCGGCGCTACGCGAAGTGGTGGCCTCGATACCGCCTTACGGCGCCGTCATCGCCAACGCCGTTCGTCGCAACGCGACGGTCGTTATGGCGGCGGAAGTCGCTGCGCACTGGCACCAGCAGTTCGGGGTCGGCGCGCACTTCGGCATTCTCAATCATCAGACCGTCTGCTTTTTCAGGGTTGCGGAAGGTGCCGATCTCGGACGCCTGGTCGTCGGCCGCAAAGGACAGCAGACGCGGTTTGAACTGGCCGAATTCAACGCCAGGGCATTCGTCGAGGGCGCAAGCATCGCAACTTCGCGGCCAGGAACCGCAGGCGAGTACGGCAGCCCGAGTGGCGAGGCGGTCCCGCCGCGAGATGACATCGAACTCCAGGCCGGGGAAAGCCAGGGGAGGAAATCGCGTCTTCATCACCCTCCAGAAGAACTCCAAGATCACGGAGCAGGTGAAGGAGCTGGTGGCATTCGGGAAGTTCGAGCCCGTCGTCGCCGAGGTTCGCGAGGGTTGCGCAAAGCCGTTCCCTCATGACGTCATGGACGAAATGCGCGGCTGCGACACCGCGGTCATTCACATCGGCATCGACGGCCTGCTGTTCGATGCCGACCGGCAGCCGCAGATCAGCGGTGACGTGCTGATCGAAATCGGCGCCGCCATGGCCTTGTACGGACGCAACTTCGTTCTGCTGGTCGAAGAGGGCGTCGACCTGCCGTCGAACCTGCAGGGGCTTTGCGAGTGCCGCTACAGCGGCGACGAATTGAACATGGCGGCCACGATGAGGCTGTTCAAGGCGTTCAACGATTTCACGAGATCACGGCCGGCGAGATCGCTGGTGCTCGCCATCGGCCCCGATCACGTCGTGCCGCATTTGCTTCACTACGAGCGCGCGGGCCGTTCGGTTCAACGATAGGCCGCGCCCACGTCCGCCCGATACGGGTACCAGTCTAAGCTCCGAAGCGGCTATTCGATCTGGATCTTCGCGGTCCGGATCACCTCGCCCCACTTTGCGATCTCCTTGCGCTGAAACGCGGCGAACGCCTCGGGCGCGGTGCCGACGAGATCGAGGCCCAGCGAGGCTGCGCGCTCGGCCACATCGGGCTGGTGCAGCGCGTGCGCGACTTCCTCGGCAAGCGCGAAACGACGGCGGGCGGCGGCCCGCGCGCAGGATCATTCCGTACCAGTTCACCACCTCGAAGTCCGGCAGCGTGTCCTTCATCAGCGGCACGTCGGGCAGGGCCGCCATCCGCTGCGGTCCCGTGGTTGCGAGCGGCCGCAGGCGACCGCCCTCGATGAACGGCTGCGCGATCGCGAACGCATCGAACGTGAATTGCACCTGTCCGCTCGACCAGATCGGTGAAGGCCGGCGCGCTGCCGCGATAAGGCACGTGAACGGTGCGGATGTCCGGCCTGGAGATTGAGCAGCTCGCCGCACAGATGCGGCAGGCCGCCATTGCCGCTGGACCCGAAGAACAGCTCCCCGGACGTGCCTTCGCGAGCTCGATCAGCTCCTTGACCGACTTCGCGGGCACCGTGGGGTTCACCACCAGCAGGAAGGGAAGCGAGGCCACGTACGATAGCGGCGTAAAGTCGCGCTCCATGTCGAAGCCGGTGCGGGCGCCGTACAGCACGGGATTGATCGCGAGGTTGCCCATGGTGCCGAACAGGATGGTGTGGCCGTCCGGCTCGGCTTGCGCGACGCCCTGGGTCGCGATCAGGCCGTTCGCGCCGGGACGGTTCTCGACGATCACCGCCTGTCCCAGCCGTTCCGCCATCTTGGGTGCGATGAGCCGCGCCAGGATGTCGATGCCGCCGCCGGGCGGAAAGCCGATGACGATCCGGATCGGTGCGGGACGGGAAATGCGCCTGCGCAACGGTCCGCCGCGCCAGCAACGGCGTCGCCGCCGCGCCGAACGCGAAGCGGCGCCGTGTCAGAGACGCGGCCATGTGATTTGCCCCCTCTACCGCAACGCGACGGACGCACTTGTAACTTCATGCATGTTGGGAATATTCGTAACGCGGGGTCAAGCCGATCGAGAGGAGTAGGTCAGCGTGACGCAGTCACCAGATTTGGTGCGTGAGCCGACCGCGCGCCGCGCGCCCGCCGGGCCGTTGAAGGTCGGCCTGATGGTGCCGTCGAACAACACCACCATGGAGACCGAGCTTGGGGCCTGGCTGCCGCAGGGATCGGCGGTGACGACGGTGAAGATCCCGCGCGGCCAAGGGCTGCTCACGAAGGAGACGATCCCCGCCTATCGCGACAGTGCGATCGCGCTGGCGCGAGAGCATTTCGCCGACGCCGGACTGGACCTCATCGCCTATGGCTGCACCGCCGCGGGCTTCATTCTCGGCCCGGCCGGCGACGCCGAGCTCTCGGCCATGCTGACCGAGGCGACCGGCTTGCCGGTGGTGACCACCGCGCGCGCCATGGTGAGCGCGCTGCAAGCAGGACGAGGCAAAGCGCGTCGCCGTCGTCACGCCCTACCAGGACGCGGTGAACACCCAGCTCGCGGCGTTTCTCGCCAGCGGCGGCATCAGCGTCGTGCGCCTGGACTCGTTCCGCGCGCCCGACGTCACCGCGCTCGGCCGCATCACCGCGCGAGGAGGTGCGCGATCTCGCCCGCGCGACCATGGGGCCGGATTGCGACGCGCTGTTCATCGGGTGCTCGCAACTGCCGACCCACGCGATCCTGGCCGGCCTGGAAGCGGAGTTCGCCCGCCCGGCCTGGTCTTCGATCCGCGCGACGGCGTGGGATGCGGGGCGGGTACCGCGCTGACCCGGGCTCAGCTCATTCTATTGCCGCTGCAGCACCAGATTGTAATGGGTGAACGCCGGCTTCACGAATGACGGCACCGCGCTGTCGACAAAGCCCAACCGGTCGGCGGCGGGGATGTTGGGGAACACGCGGAAATATTCCAGGCTCACCGGGGCCAGCTTGTAGCGGCGCGAAATTGCGGATGAGGGCGGAGGGCACAGTGACGCGTTCGTGGCCCCAGGTGTGCCCCATGTGATGGATGATGGTCTTGGTTCCCCGCAGCCTGAACAGGAACGCCTGCAGCAGCGGGTTCCAACCGTTGGCCTCAGAGAAGATGACATGGCCGCCGGGGGCGGCCAGCCGCGCCAGCTTCGCCACCACGTCGGCGCGCGGCTCGAGGTGATGGAAGCTCTGTTCCAGGAAGATGATGTCGAAGGGCTTGCCGTCATCGGTGTCGAGCACCGAGGTGCGGCGGAACTCGCAGCGCAGTTGCTCTCCCGACGGATCGAGCAGGGCGAGTCTCGCCTTCGCCACCGCCTGCAACTCGGGGTCGATGTCGATCCCGGTCACGTCGCCGCCCTGGATCGCCGCCCATAGCGATTCGGTGCCGCATCCGCAGCCGACTTCCAGCACCCGCGGCGCTTTGCGGGCGCGGATCAGCTCCACCAGCTCCTGGCTCTGGCGCGCATACCAGTGCCGCACATAGGGACCGAAGTGCTTGCGGTAGCTGCGGTAGTAGTGGTCGAACGTCTTCTGCTCGGCGGCGGGCAGCACGGCGTTCGACAGCCAATAGGCCAGGAAATCGTCGATCGCGCCGGTGCGGAATTCCGCCAGGGACAGCATCGGTAGCCTTCCATCCTTCGCCCGGCGGGACGGAACGTCTCCTCGTCGAACCAAGGTCCGCCCGCAGACCGGCGCGGCTTCTGGGTAGCGTCTGACCAGTCGGCTGGCAAGGTTGGGTCCGCGCCGCGGTTCAACTCAGGACCGTCATTCCGGGGCGCGTGTCTTCGCGCGAACCCGGAATATTCCGGGTTCGCCGCGAGCAGCGCCCTGGGATGACCGCGCGAATGTTTGGTTAACGAACCGGACAGACGGGGCGCGCCGCAATCGTGGCACCGCCTCCGCCATCTGCACAGAAGCGCCGGGTTGTCCCCTCATTTTTGCCCGGCGGGCGGTGTTCGGTAGCGGCGCACAACATATGGGGAGTTGTGATGATTGGCGTAAATGAGTGCGAACAGGAGGCCGGGAGCTGTCTGCGCCTGGCGGAAAAAGAGACCGATCCGGCCGTGAAGCTGCTGCTGCGAAGCATGGCGCGGAGCTGGCTGGGGCTCGCGGATCAGTTCCCGCTGGCGGTACTGAGCTGCGAGCAGGCGGGCGCATCGATCCAGGGGCCGGGCTGCTGAGGCTGCCGGACGACGAGATCACCGCGCCGCTATCTCGCGGGCGGGTCCGCGGCGAGGTATAGGGGAGCCGGAGGCCGGGTGAGCCTTCGCGCGGGCCTGGACCTCAGATGCGACTGACATTCGTCACCGTCGACGTGTTCACCGACCGGCAGTTCGGCGGCAATCCGCTCGCCGTGGTCGTCGATGCCCTGGGCCTGTCGTCGCGGCAGATGCAGGCGATCGCCGCCGAGTTCAACCTCGCCGAAACCACTTTCGTGCTGCCGCCGCAGGACGCCGCGCATACCGCGCAGGTGCGCATCTTCACGCCCCGCGCCGAGATGCCGTTTGCCGGTCATCCCAATGTGGGCACCGCCTTCGTGCTGGCGCGGGAAGGCCGAATGCCACGGCCGCGCCGTGAGCGGCGACACCCTGGTGTTCGAGGAGATTGCGGGCCTGGTGCGGATGCAACTGATGAGGCAGGGCGCCGCGGTCGCGGGCGCGAGTCTCGCGGCCCCACAGGCGCTGGCCGTCGGCGACGCCGTGCCGGCGGAGGTGGTGGCACAGGCCTGCGCCATCGGGGTCGACGACATCGAGACGCGCCGCCACCAGCCCTGCATCGCAAGCTGCGGCGCGCCGTTCATTCTCGCCGAATTGAAGGAGCGCCGTGCGCTCGCCGCGGCGCAGCCGCGCGCCGACGTCTTCGCCCGGCACCTGCCGCGGGACGGTGCGACCGGGATTCACCTTTATGTCCACACGGCCGGTGCGGATCGCGGCGAGGGTGCCGACATCCAATGCCGCATGTTCGCGCCGCTGCACGGCATCCCCGAGGACCCCGCGACCGGAAGCGCCAACGTGGCCCTGATCGGCCTGCTCGCGAAGCTGCGGCCGGAGCCGGATCTGCGGCTCGCGAAAAAGATCGCCCAGGGCGTCGACATGGGCCGGCCGAGCCTCCTCGAAGCGCGCGCCGAGAAGACCGCCGGCGTGGTCACCGACAGCTACATCGGCGGCGCCTGCGTCCCGGTGATGCGCGGGACGCTCGATCTGGCCTGAAACGGTGGATTGCCGGCGCGGTGCAAGCCATGACGGGCTTGACGTTGTTCTCGACCTTATTCTTGGTTCTTGAATTTGTATTCTTGGTTCTTGAATTGTGGTTCCCGATATGTTCTCATCGGGGCATGCGCCTGCGAGACTATCCCTACGTCATCGTCCGCTTCGCCTGCCGGCATTGCCCACGCCTGGGGCGTTATCGGGTGGCCGTGCTCGCGGAGCGCTATGGCGCCGACGTAGACATGGAGGACGTGCTGGAAGCGGTGTCGTCCTCATGCCGCGGGCGGTCCGGGGAGCGGGGTATAACGTGCGGCGCCTTCTTCCCGGACCTGCCGCCGGAAAAGCCGCCGGACCTGCCGCGGTCCCTGCTGCCGCGCGAACGGCTCAAGATCATCCGGGGCGGGCGGGGGTGATTGGGCGGGCGGGGGTGATTGCGCTCAACGAGACGCGGTTGGACGAACAAGGCTCGGCCGAGCTCGCGGACATTCCAGCTGCGAATACGCCTCGCGGGCCATCCCCCACCGCCAAGCGAATACCAGTGCGCCTCAACTATTGCTTGCAAATCCCGCCCGATGGCTGGAGAAATATCGCATCCCGCCTGGGGGGTGCTTCATGCGTCCGGTTGTTTTCATCTGGTTTGCGCTCTTGCTTGCCGCCTGCGCCACGATCACCAAGGGGACAACCCAAGTGGTCGCGGTCAACACGCCCGGCGTCGCCGGGGCATCGTGCACGCTCACATCCCCGGCCATTGGTTCGCTGACGGTCGTGACTCCCGACACGATTTCGCTCCCCAAAGCCTCTGACAACATTTCTGTTCGGTGCAGCAAGCACTGCTACCAGGACGGCGCCGGCGTGATTTCGTCCAACATGGAAGGCATGGTCGCAGGCAACATCATTCTCGGCGGCGTCATCGGCCTCGGCGTCGATGCAGTCAGCGGCGCCATGAACAAATACAGCCCGGAGATTCAGGTGGTGATGACGCCGGTGCCCGGGTGCGGCGCGCCGCCCGTCGCCAATCGCAAGGGCGCCTGAGCCAAATCGCGCCGTGCATTTGTCTTGACCGCGTAGTTGCGAGGTTTCCGTTGCCCCGCTCGCTCCCGCCGCCTTGATGGCGCCGGCCTCCTGGTGCAAGTTCCCGCCCCCGTTCGGACAACCTGCACCGCGAGGATTCATCCATGTATGTCGCCGCAGCGAAACGACTGACCCATCGCGGGGCAAAGCAGATGGCGGCGACCGCGGTCGCCAAGGCCGAGCAGGCCGGCATCGCCATCACCGTCGCCGTCGCCGACGCCGGGGGCCATCTGATGGTGCTGGAGCGGATGGATGGCGGGCGGTTCCACACCGTGCATTCCTCGACCACCAAGGCGGTGTGCGCCGCCTCCAACAAGCGCCCGACCACGGCGCAGGGCGCCCAGGCGCAGCCGCTGGACGTCGCCCATGCCATCGGGCTTGCGCTGGCGGCGGGCCCGGAGCGCTGGACCGCCATGGAAGGCGGCTTTCCCGTGATCGTCGACGGCGAATGCATCGGCGGCATCGGGGTGAGCGGCGGCGATTGGGAAACCGACGCGCGCATCGCCCGCGAGGCGATCTCGTCCATCAACGCGGCATGGTCGCTCGACGGCAAGTAAGTGCCGGGCGAACGCGACAGCGCGTCGCGCTGCGGGCGGCAAGGACCGGCCGAGGAACCGGAACCGTAAAATCCTAAGTTCCATCGCAACACACGCGCAATCTAGAAGGCCGTATTGCGATCGTGCGGAGGAACGCCGCAATCTCGCTCCGCATTCGCCCGAAGTCGGCGCGTAGCGGCCATCATTCCGACATTCACGGGGGCAAGATGACGCAGCACGATCCCGGCTCGATGCGCGGCGCGCGGATTTGCATCGCAGCATGCACGGCGATGGCTTCCCGGTGGGACAGGAGACAACTCCAAGTTCACATGGATTGAGTGACGATCGATTTCGGCTTTGTGGAGGGGACGAATGCGTACGATCACAACAGAGACTTGCACACGACAGACTTGCACACGACAGACTGGCACGCAGACAAGCTACGCTCGCCCTGCGCGAGGCAAGGCGGTTTCACCGCGCAATAAAGTAACTCGGCCGATCAAGACCGTGCGGAGCATCGCCGGCGCCGCGCTCGCGGTGTGCCTGGCGGCGGCGGCCCTCGACGGCGCAAGCGCCCAGCAGTTTCCCGACGGACGGCCGGTGGAGATGACCGTGATGTTCGGGGCCGGCAGCGCGGCCGACGTCACCGCGCGCTATCTCGCCGAGGGCATGGCGAAAACGCTCGGCGTTCCGGTGCCGGTGGTCAACCGTACCGGGGGCGGTGGGGCAATCGGCTACAGCCACGTGCAGCAGCAGAAGCCGGACGGGCACTCCATCATCTGGAACTCGAACTCGATTTCGACGAATTATCACTCCGGCATCCTGTCGTTCGACTACAAGGCCTTCGATGCCGTCGCGCGGGTGAGCGTCGAGACGCCGGTGATCGCGGTGCGCAGCGATTCCCCGTGGAAGACGCTGGAAGAGTTCATGGCCTACGCCAAGGCCAATCCCGGCAAGGTGCGCATCGGCAATTCCGGCACCGGAAGCCACACCCACTTTGCCGCCTCGGCGCTGTTCCTCACCGGCGGCGCAACCGTCATCAACGTGCCGTTCGGCGAAGGGCAGGCGATCGTCAACCTCCTGGGCAGCCGCATCGAAGGCGTGGTGCAGCTTCCCGCCGCTCTCGTCTCCCACGTCAAGGGCGGCAATGTGCGCGTGCTCGCGGTGCTGGGCTCGCAGCACGACCCCGTGTTCCCCGATGTGCCGACCGCGAAGGAACTCGGCTTCCCCGTGGCGCTCGACATGTGGCGGGGCATCGCCGTGCCCGAGGGCACGCCGAAGCCGGTCATCGCCAAGCTTCAGGAAGCGATCAAGACGTCGGTGCAGTCGCCGGCCTTCGCCGATGCCGGCAAGACCATCGGCTTCACGCCTGCCTATCTTCCCTCGGAGGATTTCGGCGCGCTGATCGCCAGCGACGACGCAAAGCTGGCCCAGGTGATGGGTGAGCTTGGCCTGAAGAAGAAATAGAGAGCGTCGCTGTCATCGCCCGGGTTGTTGACCGGGCGATCCGGTAAACACCGGCCGTGAGTGCTGGATTGCCCGGTCAAGCCGGGCAATCACGTCAGCATGGTCAGCATAATCGGAAAATGCTCTAATCCCTCAGCTTCAGCAGATTTGCGATGTCGATCCACATGGAAAATTCGTGGCGAGGGGGTGCGGGCCGGCTGCTGCCGTGCGTCGTTTCCGCTCGCCGCGGCGGAATTGTCGTGGCCGCGCTGCTCGCGGTCATCGGCCTCGTCTTCGCCTGGCAGGCCTCGCTGCTCGATTTCGGCGGCTTCGACCTGCCAGGGCCCGGCTTCTTTCCGCTGGTGCTCGGAGTCGTCGTGTTCGCGTTCTCCACGCTCATCGCCATCGAGGGATTTCGCGGCGCGGGGGAGGGGGAGACCGTCGAACTCGGCCATCGCGACGTGCTGATCGTGATGGCGGCGATGGTCGCGGTCGCGGCGCTGTTCGAGCCGCTCGGCGCCTATCTCTCGCTCGGCCTGTTCGGCGCGGTGCTGCTGGTGGTGATCGCCCGGGTCTCCCTGCCGCTTGCGGTGTTCTCGGCCTGCGTCGCCATGGCGGCGTGCTGGTACTTCTTCCAGGTGCTGCTGGGCCTTCAGCTTCCCCGCGGGCCGTTTTGAGCGGGACACGATGACCGGCTTCGATCAACTCGTCGGCGGCTTTGCGGTCGCGCTGTCCTGGAAGGGGCTGCTCTACTGCTTCATCGGCTGCCTGTGGGGCACCATCGTCGGCGTGCTGCCGGGGCTCGGACCGCTGGCCGGCATGACGCTGCTGCTGCCGCTCACCTTCGGCCTCGATCCCTCGATCGGCATCATCATGCTGACGGGAATCTTCTACGGCGCCATGTATGGCGGCTCCACCACCTCGATCCTGGTGCGGATTCCCGGCGAAGCCGCTTCCGTCGTCACCTGCATCGACGGCTACGAGATGGCGCGGCAGGGCCGCGCCGGCCCGGCCCTGATGATCGCCGCCGTCGGCAGCTTCATCGGCGGCACGGTCTCGATCCTTGGCCTGATGTTCATCGCCCCGCCTTTGGCGAAGGTGATGATCGCCATCGGCCCCTCGGTCGAGGTCGTGCTGATGCTGCTCGCGCTCAGCGTCATCACGCTGGTGTCGGCGGGCTCGCGCATCAAGACTGCGCTGATGGTCGTGCTCGGCCTGCTGCTCGGCTCGATCGGCCTCGACAATCTCACGGGGGTGGCGCGCTTCACCTTCGGCCACACCAGCCTCGCCGGCGGCCTCTCGTTCACCGCGCTCGCCATCGGCCTGTTCGGCGTATCGGAAATCCTGATCAACCTGGAGAAGACCGGGGCGATCAAGGCAATCACGCCCAAGCTCAGGGACTTGGTGCCGCGCTGGAAGGATCTGCGCGACGCCGCGCCCGCGATCGGACGCGGCTCCATCATCGGGTTCATATTCGGCATCATCCCCGGCGTCAGCCACGTGGTGTCGACCTTCGTCTCCTATGCGATCGAGAAGAAGTTCTCCAAGCACCCGGAAGAATTCGGCAAGGGCGCGATCGCCGGCGTCGCCGGGCCGGAGACCGCCAACAACGCCGTCACCGGGACCGCGATGATCCCGCTGCTTGCGCTCGGCATTCCCTCGATCCCGGCGACCGCGATCCTGTTGTCGGCGCTCACCATCCACGGCGTCCAGCCCGGCCCGCTGCTGCTCACCGATCACCCCGAGGTGTTCTGGAGCCTGGTGGCGAGCATGTATATCGGCAACATCATCCTGCTGATCCTCAACCTGCCGCTGGTCAGCATCTTCGTGAACCTGCTGCGCATTCCCTATGCCTGGCTGGTGCCGATCATCCTGATCATCTCCATCATCGGCGTGTACAGCGTGAACTTTTCCGCCGCCGACATCTGGATCATGGTGATCTCCGGCGGCGTCGGCTATGTGCTGCGCAAGTTCGGCTACGAGATGGCGCCGCTGCTGCTGGCGCTGGTGCTGGGCGACCGCCTGGAGGCGAGCTTCCGGCTGGCGCTCACCATGTCCGGGGGCAGCTATGCGACCTTCGCCGACACGGCTTCGGTGATCGTGCTGACATCGGCGCTCGGCATCCTGCTGGCGGTGCAGGCGCTGGCCTGGGCATTCGGCTATCGCAAGGCGATTGCGGACGAGGCGGAGAGCGCATGAACGTCATGACCAAATCAAAGGCCGACGGTGCGGCCAAGACCGTTCCGCTGCGGGTCGGCGTGGTCGGCATCGGCTGGTGGTCGGACGTACTCGCCGACGCCATCAAGCGCTCGAAGGAGATCGAGGTCGCCGCCTGTTTCACCCGTTCGGAGGAAAAGCGCGCGGCCTTTGCGGCGAAATACGGCTGCCGCGCGGCGCCGAGCTATGAGGACATCCTCGCCGACGGCTCGATCGCGGCGATCGTCAACACCACCCCCAACAACGTGCATCTCGAAACGACGCGGATGGCCGCCGCGGCCGGCAAGCACGTGTTCCTCGACAAGCCCATCGCCAACACCGCCGCCGAGGGGCGCGAGATCGCCCGGGTCTGCGACGCCGCCGGCGTCGTACTTGCGCTCGGCTATCAGCGTCGGCGTGAGAACCATTTCCGCTGGATCAAGGCGGAAATCGACGCCGGCCGGTTCGGTCGGCTGGTGCAGGCCGAATGCAACATCAGCCGCGACCGTCTCGGCAAGATCGATCTCACGTCGTGGCGCTACCAGGCGGCGGGCATGCCGGGCGGCGTCATGCTGCAGATCGGCATCCATTATGTCGACGTGCTGGAAATGCTGCTGGGTCCGGTGAAGCGGGTCGCCGGCATGTCGGCGCAACTGGTGCTGCCCGGCGACAATCCCGACGTGGCGAGCCTCATGCTCGAGCATGACGGCGGCGCGATCTCCAATCTCACCGCGTCCTACGCCTCGGCGTCGGAATATTACATGATGAACGTCTACGGCAAGGAAGCCAGCGCCTATTACGATCTCTTCAACGGCCTGCGCTGCCTGCGCCGCGGCGAGGCCAAACCTCAGGCCGTGCCGGTCGAAGCCAACGACACGATCCGCGAGGAACTCGAGGAATTCGTCTCCTGCGTGCGCGGCGGCGGCAAGCCCGAGACCGATGGCTGGTGGGCATCGCGCAATCTCGCCGTGATCCGGGCGGGCATACGCAGCGCGCGCGAGGGCCGCGCCATCGACGTCGACGCGGTGATCGCGGACGGCGAGTAAGCTCGCGTTTCTTTTTTCGCCTCCCGTGTTCGACGAGGTCCGCGCTGTTGACAGAATGGAACTGTGGCGAAGGTGGGGATTTGTTTTGTTGGATGACCCCGCCGGCGGGCCTGGCCCAGCCCCGATTCGCGCAATCATCAAGACTGCGTCGCTAATCGCGACAATAGTTTGGTGCGAAATTGTGAGACTTCGAATGAAATTGTTCTCGAAATAACGCCGTCGCCGGATTGTGGATTTTGTTGGCCGCAGGTTTGACAATCCTCAATCAGAAATCTGATTCCCATCACAATATAGGCGAAAGCCGGAGTCACGTTCCCGCCCGTTGGTATTGCGTTCCGGAGGGCGGTGTAATGCGTGCGAAAGCAGTGCAGGGAGCGTTATGTTTCGCGATTTTGTCGGTCATTGGAATAATCGGGCTGGGAGCATTCGGCGTCGGGACGTCTACGCGGGCCTCGGCGCAGGCCATTCCGAAGTCGCTTGAGGAGGGGGGCACCGACGAGGCCCTCAAGAACCGCAAGAACGCCTGGACGGTGGGCGTCGCGGGCGGCCTGATGTCGGGAACCAACATGACCTTCGCCGACGAAATGGCGCAGGTTCTCGACGACGGCGACAATCTTCGCGTCATTCCCATGGTCACCTACGGCGCGGCTTCGAACCTCGACGACCTGCTCTATCTGCGCGGTGTGGACATCGCGGTCACGCAGTCGGACGTGTTCGAATATTTCCGGACCCAGCGCAAGACTGCGAATCTGGAAGGCCGGATTCACTACATCCTGCGCCTGCCGATCTCGGAAATGCACCTGCTGGCGAAGACCGACATCAAGAGCATCGAAGATCTCAGGGGAAAGAAAGTCAATTTCGGCCCTGCCGGCAGCGCGTCGAGCCTGACCGGCTCGATTGTGTTCCAGCGCCTTGGCATCAAGGTGGAGCCGACGAATTACGATAATCCGGTGGCGACGCAGAAGCTCAAGTCCGGGGAGATCGCGGCGCTGATCCGCGTCATCGGCAAGCCGATCGACGTGTTCGCCAAGATTCCGGAGAGCGCAGGGCTGCACTTCGTGCCAATTCCGTTCTCCAAGACGTTCGCGGATTTCTATACGCTGGGCGAACTCACCAGCCAGGAATATCCGGGCCTGGTGCCGGCCGGCCAGACGGTCGACACGATCGCGGTGCCGTCGGTGCTCGCCGTGTTCAATTGGCCAAAGAACAACGACAGGTACCGGCGCGTGGCGCGCTTCGTCGAGGCGCTCTACACCAAGTGGGACAAATTCCAGCAGGCGCCGCGGCATCCGAAATGGAAGGACGTCAATCTGGCGGCGACGGTCCCGGGCTGGACCCGCTGGAGCGTGGCCGAGGACATGCTGCGCAAGGTCCGTCAGGACGCCGTCGCGGAAACGCCGACGGCGAGCGGCGAGTTCACCGCCTTCCTGAAAACCAAGACTGCCGCCACCGATACGCCGGAGCAACGCGAGGCGTTGTTCCGTGAATTCCTGCAGTGGCAGCAGCGGCAGCAGCGCATCCGCCAGGGCCAGCGCTGAATCCGGAGCGAGGCGGAGTCGGAGCGCTATCCGGTTCAACAGGGATAGCGCTCTGCCGGCCCCGGAAAGCGGGACCGTCAGGCTCGGCTGACGCAGGCTGTCGAGCCGCGATTCCGAATGAGAAGGGTTGGCTTTAGTGACGCCGATCAACCATCGGCAGGGAGTATCGAGCCATGAACATCCCTTTGGAAGGCCCGTCTGATCAATTCGATCTTCTTCGCGAGCCCGGCGCGGCCACTGCCGATGCCGCGCAGTGCGACCTGTTCGAGTTCTTCTCGGCGCCGCTGCCGGAGGAGACGCCTGCGCTCGCTGCGGATCCTGCGCCGGCGGCGGAGCCGGATCCGTCGGCCGCAGCGATCGGCGTCGATCTCGTCAGCCACGATGATCTCGCCAGGAATGAGGAGGTTCGGCAAGAAGGTCTCTCTGGTGCCGACGTTTCGCAGGACCAACCGGCGAAGTGCGGAGAAAGCGATGAGATCGCGGTCGCGGATCGGCGCGAGAGCGCAACGGGCTCAACCGTGGCTGCGCTGGACGAAGTGAGCATGGCCAATCTGCGCCGCCTCGAGGAAACCGTGAGCTGGCTGCAGAGTGAGGCCAATCGCCTGCCGCCTGCCGCGCCGCTGCCGCCCGTGCCCGGGCTGCCTGCCTTGGAGCCGATCATCGACCGCGCCACGCTGGACCGGACATTGCAGCGCTCGACAACGCTCCCGATCTGGCTGCAAGAGCAACAGACGCGGCCGCAGCCTCCGCCCCTGCCCGAACGAGGCGTGTTCTGGCCGCGCGCCATCAAGTTCTTGATGGCATGCGGGATCGCCGCGCCGCTGTCCTATTATTTCGCGGTGGCAACGTCTCCGCTCCACAAGCGCCTGATCGAGGGCGCCGGAGTGGCGTCGCTCGACTCTCCGGTCGCGTCCGCGCCGCCAGCGCAGCGTCCGTCCGGAGCAGGGGACGGCCTGGAATTGGCGTCGGCGGAAACGCGCGCGCTTGCACCCGGACAGGTCGTTCAAGCACCGGCGGTGAGGTCGCCCCCGCCGGAGATCTCGATCCGAGCAACCGTCGAGACAGCGATCGCCGAAGCCCCGGCGGCCCAGGCTCCGGTAATCGAACCCCAAGCGGCGGCCGCGGCCGAACTGACCGAAGCTCTGGCCGTTCCAGCCGAGCCGGTACCACTGCCGCCCGCTCGCCCGCCGCAGGTCGAGGCGGCCCAGGCCCAGATCGCCCCGCCTCCCGCAACGACCGGGGTTGCTGCAGTCATGGCGAAATCCTCTCCACCCCCGGCCGAACGGGATTCGACGCCGGCGGCGAAGCCGGTGGACTTGCAGGAGGTGAAGCTGCTGCTCGACCGCGGCAAGCAGTTCTTCGAGGTCGGCGATCTCATTGCTGCGCGGATCTTGTTCACGCGTGCGGCCAATGCCGGCGACGCCGCCGCCGCGGTGGCGATGGGCGCGACCTACGATCCCGTCGTTCTCGGCGAACGCGGCGTCCGCGGCGTCGCTGCCGATCTCGAAAAGGCGCGAAGCTGGTACGAAAGAGCCAAGGAAATGGGCTCGCCCGAGGGCCCGCGCCGCTTGGAAATGCTGGCGAACCGCTGACAGGCCTCCCCCGGCGAGGCGGAGGGTTGGGGTCTGGGGTCTTTCGAGAAGCCGCATGAGCGGCCCGCGGCCTCTACCTCGACCCTCCTCTTTTCAGGAAGAGGGAGCAGATTTGCAGACCAACTCCCCCGGCGCGAGTGAGCCTCAAGCGTCCGGGGCGATGCTACTCGCGCACGAAGCGATCTTCTGCCTCTCGCCCCCGAATGCATGTCTCTGCCCCCCGCGCACCCCCTTATCTGGGGGGGCGACGGTCGGCGCAGTGAGGGTGCATAGCGTGAGGCCCACAGGGCCGTGCGCGCATGTCTGGAATTAAGATCGGAGTGGTTATCACGGTAGCACCCATCGTCGGGGTCATCGCCTGGCTGATGCATCTACCCGAAACGTGGACCTTCGCCCTGATTGGACTGTGTGGTCTTGGCGTTGCCACGCTGCTTGATGCTTTAGACGGGGCTACTTTGGTGGCCCCCGAAGCGCGGCGGGCGTCTCGGGGAAACCGCGCATCAAATGCTCGACGAACTCTAGAACCGCCTCCGCATCAGCCCGGTCAGTCAGAAGAAGCATAGCCCGGCCCTCAACGGAACCATTCCACGATTGAGCTCTCGAGGACCGGATGCTTCCCTTTCAGGCATCCACGGCGGTCAGCACTTCAGTTGCTTGTCCTTGAAAGGTGCTGGCCGTCTCATTCCTGACGGCGGGGATGCGTTTCGGAGGATGGCGGCTCGGCCTGCTGGGCAAGCATCAGCCACTCCTCGGACATTTTCATCCAGCGGGCCTTGTCGATCTTGTCTTTGGAAGCTGCCGCTCTCTCACGGCATTCATCGGCGGACTGACGATATTCCGCCGCGAGTTCACTCGGCATTTCCTTCATGTCATGTTCGTGCTGCTCGGCGTGGTAGAGGTTCAGTCACGATATGTAACCGGAAATACTGATTGTGAACATTGGATGAGCGGTATCCACAAAACGAAAGGGCCGATCGATTGGCGCGGCCCCTCGTCATCATTCTGGCGGAGAAAATGAAATGGTATTGGATCTCAATTCATCAACGCGCATCATATTATTGTCGTGAGCGACATAAAACGCTGTAGCGCGATAGACCTGTACCGAACGCGAGATGCATTCTGCGGGGCAACGCGCCTCGACTGCCTGCCGCACTTGTCCCAACATCCGGTGTCGAAGCTGGTCCTCAGGACAGCGTGGGCCGCGGAAACCGAAGCCGAAATTTGAGGCCCGGCGCGTTGTCCAGCAAATCGATGCTGGCCCCATGGAGCCGGGCGACCGCCGCCACAAGGCTGAGACCGAGTCCGTTGCCGGGGGTTCGGCGACTGCGCTCGAGGCGATAAAAGCGCTTGAAGACGTGCTGACACTCATTGATGGGAATTCCAGGCCCATCGTCCGAAACGGAAATCGCAGCGCCATCGTCGGCCTGCGTGACTTCCACGGTCACCTGGCCGGCGACACGGCCATGCTTGATGGCGTTGTCGACGAGATTGGCCACCGCGTCGAACAGAAGATCCCGGTCTCCGGAGACGAGCGCAAGTGGAGCCCCGGTCGCATTGAGATGCGACCCCTTGTCTTCGGCCGCGGCGTCGAACAGCTCCACGACCTCTCCAGCGATCTCGGCGAGGTTCACGGCGCGAAATCCGGCGGTGCGATCGTTGGCCTCGATCTGGGCGATCCGGGTGAGCGAAGCAAACATGCCGAGGACGCCATCGAGATCGGCTATGGTGTCGGCGATCAGCGCCTTGTCTTGGTTGCCGTCGCGCACCTTGCCGGATGCCTTCTCCAGCCGGCCCCGCATGCGCGTCAGCGGGGTACGCAAATCATGCGCCACGTTGTCGGTGACCTGCTTCACCTCGCCCATCAACGCTTCGATGCGATCCAGCATCAGATTGAGGTTGGCGGCAAGTTGATCCCACTCGTCACGCGTCCCGCGCAGCGGTATGCGCTTGCCGAGTCCGCTCTGCATGATGGACCGGCTGGTGGCGTTGATGGCTTCGATCCGCCCCACCGTGCGTCGCGTAACGTAAAGGCTCGCCACGCCCGCGAGCACGAATATCAGCAGGACGCCCAGGGCGAGGGCGGTTTTGATCTTCGCCACGAATTCGTCGAGATCGCCGACGTCCTTTCCTACCAGCAGATGGAAGCCGTCCGGGAGCGTTTCGAATGTCGCTCGCAGCAGCGGCTGGTCCGCCGCATCCGGCTTCCACTCCAATGCACTGAAGACGCCCCAGCCTTTGGCGTCCTTCAGGTCGGATGGCCAAACCTTTAGATTGCCGGCGACGGGCGTGTACGAAGGATCGGCGAGCAGGTAGACGCCGCCTTCGAAGCGCCCGTCGGCGATGCGTTGCGTGATCGCCGCAATCAGCGCGCCGCGTCCCCCGCCGTCATAGACTTTTTGCAGGACCGCCTGCTCCGCGGCGATGGCGCGGTCCGAGCGGCTCTGCACGTAGGAAGCGGTGGACCAATAGACGTAGCTGAAGAGCGCAATGACCGCGGCGCCGAAAATTCCGATCGAGATCAGCGCGAGCTTCAGCGTGGACGAGCGTAACGTCTCAGCAAGGAGCACG
The DNA here is from genome assembly GCA_963791375.1 of uncultured Alphaproteobacteria bacterium. Lineage (GTDB taxonomy): Bacteria > Pseudomonadota > Alphaproteobacteria > Rhizobiales > Xanthobacteraceae > JAJPKK01. The sequence goes on along the minus strand of CAWBSI010000023.1, from coordinate 109,892 downwards.
GACACAGAACCCGACGCCGCGGACGGTGTGAATGAGCGGGTAGGCTTGGTGATCGTCGACCTTGCGGCGCACGCGGCCGACATAGACGTCGATGATGTTGGTCGTGGGGTCAAAATGGAGATCCCAAACATGTTGCAGCAGCATGGCTCGCGGGACGACCTGGCCTTGGTTGCGAACCAGGTATTCGAGGACCTGGAATTCCCGCGGCAGCAGGTCGATGTCGCGGCCGCAGCGGCTCACGGTTCGCGACACGAGGTCCATCTTGAGATCGCCGACACGCAGCACCGTTTCCTTCATGACGGCGGCGCTTCGCCGCGCCAGCGCCTCGACGCGGGCCAGCAGCTCTGCAAATGCAAACGGCTTGACGAGGTAGTCGTCGCCGCCGGCGCGCAGGCCGCGCACGCGATCGTCGATCTCGCCGAGAGCGCTGATGATCAAGGCGGGCGTGGTGATCCCGTCCTCCCTCAGGCGCCGGATGATCGCGAGGCCGTCCATGCCCGGAAGCATGCGATCGATCGTCATCACGGCATAGTCGGCGGTTCTTCCGCGGCTCAGCCCGTCATTACCGTCGACGGCGAGATCGACCTGATAGCCGCTGGTCGCGAGGGATTCCACGAGCTGTTCGGCCGTCTCCGAATCGTCCTCGACGACGAGAATGCGGCGCCGCGCTCCTGCCATCGCTTCGTTTCTCCTGATCATTTGCACCATCCTAGCATCAACGAAGTATCTGCAAACTAACTTATTCGTCAGGAACTGACTGATTAGTAATTTGAGTAAAGCGGTTCGAACGCTTATTGCGACTCCGACAGGTTCCGGCCGCCGCGACTGTGAAGATACGGGTCAATATTTGTCGAAGCGGAAATGGCGGACGGAGCATTCATCGACGTGACGAGGAGGGGCGAAATTCGTTTCGGCTGGGTGCATGTCGCAGCGAACGGAGGAGTACCATGATGCGTAAGACGATCATCGCATTGGCGGCAGTGGCCGTCGTTGCCGTCGGTTCAACATTGAGCGCGTCAGCCCGTGGAGGCGGCGGCGGGGGCGGCGGGGGACACGGTGGCGGCGGCGGGGGACATGGCGGTGGGGGCGGAGGCCACGGCGGCATGGGTGGCATGGGCGGCATGGGACACGGCGGAATGGGATTCGGTGGGATGGGCCGCGGTGGGTTTGCGAGTCCCGCCATGGCTCGTCCCGGCGGTTTCGGGCGCTTCGCTGCGGTCCATCCCATGGGGCTGCGGAGCGGGCGAATGGCCTTCAATAACGGATTTCGCTTTCGACACCGCTTCGTTCGTAACCGGTTTGCGTTTGTCGGCGTCGGCTTCCCCTACACATACGGATACGACGACTGCTACGCGCGTGTCTGGACGCCCTGGGGCTGGAGCTGGAGAAACGTCTGCTACTACTGACGAACTCATATGTCGGCGAAACCACGCGAGGATTTCCCGGTGCAGGCCTTCGGGTCGGCGCCGGTCGTGAGTGCCGGGGCCGAATGCGCGCGGTCGCCGAGTTTATTGCTGCGGGGATTGACCCATTCCTGCGCTCGGCGATCGCGCGCAACGGCCGATGCTGTGTTGTGACAGTGACGGCTGATCGACTTCGGATGGCTCTCTCCCCCTCCTTTGGTCTCCTTTAGGGGGAGGGCCGGGGTGGGGGTCCAACTGCCCCTCGATCCCCACCCCGCGCCTCCCGGACGCGCTCAGTCCTCGTGATTGATCGCGCCGGGAATGTTGCGCAGCAGCGCCGCTTCGCGCAGATCGAGCTCGCGTTCGATGTGACGGCGGGCTTCGTCGATCAACTCGCCGCGTTCGAGCTGGCCGAAAATGTGCTGGCGTTCGGTATCGATGAGCAGCCCTTCGATCTCGTCATGGAGCGCGACGAGCTCGTTGGCCTCGTCCTTGTCGAGCGCTTCGGCGCGGTTGAGCCGCGCCAGATGGCGCGAACGGAGGACGTCGACCAAGGGCTGCGGCAGGCTGCGCTCGGCTGCGAGTTGGTCGAGCCGCCGCAATACGGCGTCGATCGCGGAGCGTCGTGCGGCGAGCTCGGCGTCGCGTTCCTCCTTCTGCTCGGTCTCGACGATCCTGCCGAGGCCGAGCCAGCGCAGCACCAGCGGGAGCGCCAGCCCCTGGCCGACCAGCGTAATGAGGATGACCCAGAAGGTCAGCAGCAGGATCAGGTCGCGATGAGGAAACGGCATTCCACTTGCGGTGCTGAGCGGCAGCGCCAGCGCGGCGGCGAGCGAGACGATGCCGCGAACGCCGAAGAACGACACCAGGAAGGGCCGTTGCCAGATCGGGTAGGGGTCGGTCCGGCGCACAGACGGAAACAGCAATCGCGGCAGATAGAGCGAGGGGAAGACCCACATGAACCGGGCCGCGACGATCGCCACCGTGGTCACCAGCGCGGCAAGAGCGAATTCAGCGGCCGTCACCTGGTCGATGCGGTCGAGGAGCGGGCGCGCTTCCAGGCCGGTCAACAGGAACAGCCCGCCCTCCAGCAGATAGATGAAGAGATCCCAGAAGAAGATTCCCTGCAGCCTGGTGTGACTGGGAATGAGCAGCGGTCCGTTCCAGCTGATGTAGAGGCCGCAGACCACGGTGGCGAGAACCCCGGAGCCGCCGAGCGACTCCGGTGGCCAATAGGCGGCGAACGGCGTGAGCAGCGAGAGGATGATCTCGACCCGCGGGTCCTTGGCCCATCGGCGCAGCCGCAGGCTCACAAACCCGACCGCGAGTCCCCATGCGATCTCGCCGGCGATGATGGCGACGAAGACGAACACAGCCGAGCCGAACGAAAACGTGCCGAGGGCGACCGCCGCGACCGCGAAGCGGTAGAGGATCAGCGCGGTCGCGTCGTTGGCGAGGCCCTCGCCCTCGATGACAACCATGGTCCGCCGCGGCATCCCGAGCCGGCGCGCAATCGCCAGCGGCGCGACCTCGTCGGGCGGCGAGATGATCGCGCCGAGCACGAAGCCGACCGACCAGTCCCAGCCCAGCAGGTAATGCACGACCGCCGCGACCGCCACCGTCGTGAACGTCACGCCGCCGAATGCGAGCAGGCTGATGGAGCGGATGTTGTAGCGAAACTCGCGCCAGCTCATCGCGACGCCGGCGGAGTAGATCAGCGGCGGCACCACCAGAAGCAGCACGAGCTCCGGCGAAAGTTCGATTCGCGGCAGCCCCGGCATCACCGAGAGGACGAGCCCGACGAGGACGAGCAGAATCGCGGAGGGAATTCTGGTGCGGTTCGCCGCGATCGCGACCACCGCCACGGTCACCAGCACGAAAATCAGGATGGAGTAGGTTTGCATATCAGGGATCAGTTATCAGTAATCAGTGATCAGATGGCAATCCATTCTGATCACTGATTACTGATGACTGAGTACTGGGATTCAGGCTGCCGTGCTGGCGCCACGCCGCCGGTCATCGAGTTCGTGGGCGTAATGGGTGCGCTTGTGCTCGAACATGAGCAGGTCCGCCCGTTTCGCCACCGCCTCGAGCCGCTCACCCGGCCAGCTGGTGGCGACGCCCATCGACAGGCTCAGCGTCAGTCCCGGATAAAACTGATTGTTGACGGCAACCAGCTTGTGGATCCTCTCCACGATCGCCTCGCCGTCGCGCAGCTCCGTCGCCGGCAGCAGAACCGCGAACTCGTCGCCGCCGATCCGCGCCGCGCAATACGGCTTGGCGATGATCTCGTTGAAGACCTCGCCGGCGCGGCGCAGCAAAGCGTCGCCGCTGTCGTGGCCCCACTGATCGTTCGCGGCCTTGAGGCCGTTGAGATCGGCGATGATGATGGTGACGGGAAACGGCCCCTTGCGCTGGAGGCGGTTGAGCTCCTCGACGTAGAACGAGCGGTTGTAGAGCTTGGTCAGGACATCGTGCCGGCCGAGGAATTCGAGATAGGCCTCGGCCTTCTTGCGGGCGGTGATGTCGGTGAGCGCGACCTGGACGAGCGACCAGTCGTGTTCATGCCCCGGCAGCACCGAGAATTGCAAATGCAGATTGAGCTCGCGGCCGTCCAGCGCGTAGTTGACGACCTCGCGTTGCTGGAACAGCTTGCCTTGCCACAATTCGATCAGCTGCTCCCGGAAATGCTGCTCCATGTCGTCGCGGAACACCTCGCCGAGGCGGTTGAGCAGGCCGGTCTTGTCCGGTGCGGCGAACAGTTCGAGGGTGTGCCGGTTGACATCGAGCACGCGGATCTCGCTGATGCAGCGCGTGACGAATTCCGGATGAACGTCGGTGAAGACGCGGAAGTCGGTGATGCCGCGGTCGCGGATCTCGTCGAGAAGCCGTTTGATGGCGCTGAAGTCTTCCACCCACAGCGACACCGGCGAATGTTCGAACAGGCCGCGGGCATATGTCTCGCTGGCCGCAAGGTGACGCCGCGCGGTCTCGCGTTCGGTGACGTCTTCCATGGCGATCAGGATCCGTTCCCAGCTCTCCTCGTATCCCGGCAGGATGCTGCCCTTGAGCTGAAGATCGAGCCGGCGTCCGGACAAGGTGTAATTGACGGTCTGGCTGAAGAACTCGGTGCGTCCGTCCCACAACTGGGCGAGCTCCTCGACGTAGGATTCGAACATCTCGTCGCGCACGATGAGACCGAAATTGTCCACGAGCTCGGGCACGTCAGCGGCTTCGAACAGGGCGAGCGTCGTGCGGTTGACCTTGACGACGTGCATTCGTTCCGAGCAGGTCTTGATCCGGGCGGGGTCGGCGCGCAGATGCTCGCGCAGGGAGGTGACGCCGGCGCGGCGCCATTCCTCGAACAGAGCCTTGATGCCGCTGTAGTCCTCGAGCCAGAGCGACACTGGCGCGAGATCGAACATCTCGGCGTCGTCGCGGTCCTCGCGAATGGGAATCGTGGTGATGGCGGGCTGCTGGTCACGGTGCGACATGAGACGCCTGTTGGAGGTGACGGGGCCACCTCTGACGACCGCCCTTCGCAGGCGTGACGCGCGAATGTCCCGCTGGGCCGGGATATGTCCCGGGGCCTCCTATCGTTACGGACCAATTGTTAATTTAATTTTATGGGTCGCGCAAACTCGGGAGGCCCGGCGTGGCTCGCTGACGGCCGCCGCCGCGATGGGGAAGCTGTTTCGCCGCCCGCCGCGAGCTACTCCGGCTTGATATTCGCGGCGCGGATTACCTTGGCCCATTTCTCGGCCTCGGTTCTGATCTGCCGCGCGAACTCCTCCGGCGTGCTTGCGACCGATTCGAATCCCGCCACCGAAAGCCGGTCCTGCATGTCCGGCAGCCCCACGACCTCGACGATTTCGCGGTGCAGCAAATCGATGATCGTCTTCGGCGTGCCCGCGGGGACGAGGACGCCGACCCAGCCGTCGCCGTCCAGATTGGGATAGCCGGCCTCCGCAATGGTCGGAACGTCCGGGAGCGTCCCCGACCGGGTCTTGCTCATGACCGCGAGGGCACGCAGCTTGCCGTCCGCGATCTGGGGCGCGGCGGCTGCAAGTCCGGCGAAACCAATCGGCGTATGGCCGGCGACCACCGAGGCGACGGCCGGCCCGCTGCCGCTGTAGGGGATGTGCACGAGATCGAGGCCGAGCGTCATGCGGAACTGCTCGCCCAGGAGATGCGACGGCGTTCCAGTGCCGGGCGAGGCGAAGTTGTATTTGCCGGAATTGGCTTTGATGAGCGCGACGAGATCCTTGACGGTTTTTGCCGGCACGGAGGGGTTGACCGCAAGCACGGTGGCGAATCCGACGGCGAGCGTGACCGGATCGAAATCCTTGTAGGCATCGTACGGCACCTTGCCGAACAAGGTCGGGTTGATGACGTGGCTGTTGACCGCGATGAGGAGCGTGTAGCCGTCGGGCGCAGCCTTTGCCGCCTGTCCGGTGCCGATGTTACCGCTCGCGCCGGGGATGTTCTCGACATAAAACTGCTTGCCGAAACGCTCCGACAATTTCTGGGCGATGAGGCGCGCGCCGACGTCGGTCGGCCCGCCCGGCGCAAACGGAACGATCATCCGCACCGGCCGGGTCGGATAGGTCTGTGCCCGGGCGCGCGGCGGCGCGGAGAGCCCGGCGATGGCTGCGCCGGCAAGCTGCAGGAATCGGCGGCGGATGAGCTTCATCGGGCGTCCTCTCGAGATGCTCCACCACGCGCAAGCGCCGGGTGGCGTTTCGGAATCGCGTCCCGGTCAGAACTTGTAGCTCACCGCCGCGCGGACCTCATGGACGTCGAAACCGGTCCACGAATAGCCCGATGGGAAATTCGGGAAATTCGCCGACGCCCCGACGGCCGAGGCATCGTTGAAACGATGGAAGAGGTATTCGCCGCGCAGCAGCCAGCGGTCCCACGTCGCGAATTCGAGGCCGCCGCCGAGGACATAGCCGGATTGGGTCCGGAAGAAGCTCACCGCGCTGGCGTAGCCGATGGGCGCGGCGTTGCCGCCTTCGTAGCTCACTCCACCGAAAGCTGCGCCGCCGGTGAAGTAGACCAGCATCGCGGGGGTCACGAGATAGCCCACGCGCCCGCGCGCCGTGCTGAGCCAATTGAGGGTCCGTATTTCCTTGGTGAAGGATCCAGCCACCGGGACATTGGTCCCGAAGGCGGTCCACGTCGAAAGCGTGCTGGAGGTAGCGTGGGCGCCGGTCAGATCCGCTTCGATGCCGACGACCCAGGCCGGGGCAATCTGCAGATCGTAGCCGCCCTGGAATCCGCCGACGAGGCTGCTGGCGCTGACGTCCCCCGAGGTTCCATTGAAGCCGAACGCCGCCGGCGAGGGCAGCGGATTCCATTGTGCGTCGCCGGTGGCCCAGAGGCCGCCGACATTGATGCCGCCATACAATCCCGTCCACATGGCATCCGGCGACAGCAGGGGTCGGGGACCGAAGTCGGCGGCATCGGCGCGCTCGGCCGAGCCGAGATGCGCCACGCCAAGACTTGCGATCGCCATCAGCGATCCGACCACAGCCTTCTTCATCTCGATCCTCTTCGAACCGGCTTTGCCGCAGTTGCTGCCGCAGTGGTACTGCCCAATACCTATCGAATTGCCATGACCAAAAAAAGGAGTTTCCCGCAGCTTCGACGGGCACAGGCTCAATACGCCAGCCACGCGGTCCGTTCGCCCCATCGCATTCGTGCAGGCCGGCCGTCCCTGAGCCAGGAAAGCAACAATAGATCAATTAGTTGGAGGCCGGCCGTGCCCGGCTTTGGCCTTGGACAGGACGCATCGTCCGGATCTCCCGGGGCGGCGCGCCCAGGCAACGGGCGGGGGTTGCGTGACCGACCGAAATCGGGAGGATAGCGGGCCCCCGGTGCTGAAGAACACGGAAGACATGAGTGAGCGGGAAGACCTTGTGCTGGCCTACCGGATTCTCGCGGCACACGGGGTCGTCGATGCCTATGGGCATGTGAGCCTGCGCACCGCCAAGAATCCCAAGCGTTACCTGCTGGCGCGCGCGATGGCCCCAGAGCTCGTCACCACCGACGACATCGTGGAGTTCGACCTCGACAGCAGCCCCGTCAAGGACCCCGGCGTCGCGCTCTATCTCGAACGCTACATCCATGGCGAAGTCTTCAAGAGCCGGCCCGACATCAACGCGGTCGTGCACAACCACTCGCCGTCGGTGATCCCCTTCGGCGTCACCACGGTGCCGCTGCGGCCGCTGTTCAATACCGGCGCCTTCATCGGCGAAGGCGTGCCGACCTTTGAAATCCGCGATTTCCAGGAAAGCGGCGATCTCCTCATCAAGACGCCGCATCTCGGCGAGTCCCTGGCAAAGACGCTCGGGAAGAAGCCGGCGGCGCTGATGCGGGGGCACGGCGCCGTGGTGGTCGGCGAGAACCTGATGCTCGCGGTAGTGCGCAGCGTCTATCTCGAGCTCTCGGCAAAGCTGCAGATGCAGGCGATGCTGATCGCAGGCCCCGGCGGCAACATCGTCTATCTCGACGAGCGCGAGGTCGCCGCCACCAGCGGCCGTCAGATTTCCGCCGGCACCTGGAAGCGTACCTGGGACTTATGGTGCATCAAGGCGCGGGCGCAGATCGACATGGAGCAGAAGGCCAGGCGGCGGCGCAGGAAATAGATACGCTGACCCGCATCGGGCCTCGACGCGGTGCCCAAGCCGGAGCAAGATGCGGTCGCTGCCTCGAGCGGAGTTTTGCGTCATGGCTGTAAGCCTCAAGGTGAACGGCGCGGTGCACAGCGTGGCGGCCGAGCCGGACACGCCGCTGCTCTACGTGCTGCGCAATGATCTTGGCCTCAATGCCGCCAAGTTCGGCTGCGGGCTCGGCCAATGCGGTGCCTGCACGGTGCTGGTCGACGGCGCCCCGATGCGCTCCTGCATCACGCCGATCGGCGCGCTCGGGCAATCGGAGATCACCACGCTCGAAGGCCTCGGTACCATCGAGCGGCCGCACCCGCTGCAGTCCGCTTTCATGGCGGAGCAGGCGGCGCAGTGCGGCTACTGCATCCCCGGCATCATCATGTTGGCCAAAGCGCTGCTCGACCGCAACCCGCAGCCGAGCGAGGCCGAGGTCCGGCTGGCACTTGCCGGCAATTTGTGTCGCTGCGGGACCCATAACCGGATTGTCCGCGCGGTCCTCAAGGCGGCGCAAGCAGGCGGGAGGATCTGATCAACGCGATCTCGCGGCGCGATTTCGCCCGCCGGGGCGCGCGTCACGACACGAAACCCGCGCCATCTTGCGCCACAGGTCTGACTGCGGCATGTTTCAGGTGCCTCTAGAGCGTCGGTCGCGTCACGGAACCGCGCGGGCACTCGAACAATGGGAGCGATTGAACATGATCAACAATCGCTTTCCGACTGTCTTCGGTGTTCTGGTTGTTCTGGCCGCGCTGGGCGCACCGGCAAATGCCGTCGAACATGCCGTTGAGGTGCCCGCAGTGCCCACGCCGGGAAATGTCGGCTGAGGCCGCGGCCATCCTCGGCGCCAAGTTGCTGGTCTGCAACACGTGCCACGGTGCGGACGGCGTGCCCAGGAATGCGGCCACTCCGATCATCTGGGGTCAGCAGGAAAGTTATCTTCTGAAGCAGCTGCATGACTTCCACAGCGGAAGTCGCGAAAGCGAGGTCATGAAGTGGATGGCAACAGCCCTCACCCCGGCGGAGGTGGCGTCCGCAGCGGCTTATTTCGCGAAAAAGAGTTGGCCGGCGAGGAGCGCCGGCGCCGCCTCCGCGTCGCCGCCCGCCGCAGTGGCCGTATGCCAGGTTTGTCATCAGCAGAACCTGGTTGGTGGGCTGCCGGCGCCGCGGCTGGCCGGCCAGAGGTATGAATATCTGGTCGAGGCGATGCGCCGCTATGCCGAAGGTGAGCGGACCAACAATCCCGAAATGATGAAAATGATGAAGGCGCTTTCGCCCGCCGAGCGGGAGGCGATGGCGCGTTACATATCCGGCCTCTAATTCGGCAGCAGCGTGATTGTGCCGATGCGTTCGCTGAACACGATGAAAGTTGAGGTTGGCAAAGACATTCGGGCCGAGGCAAAGCTCAAATCGAAAATTCGAGTTCACGGGAGGCAATCATGGAATCCAATGGATCCGGCCGGAGGCGGTTCCTGAAACAGCGCTGCTGCGCTGGCTGGTGTGGCGGCAGGCGCAGGTGCAGGCGCAGAATGGGCCGCGAGAGGCCAGTCAGCCAAGTCTGAAGCACCGGCCAAAGATGCCCAGGACCACCGCGAGCTTTTGCGCCGAGGGGCCAGATTGAGCGTTGATCACATCACTTATTACACTCCGCTTCAGGATTATGGCGGGAATCATCACCCCGGCCTCGCTCCACTTCGTGCAATACCACGCGTCCCATTTTCCCGACATCGATGCGAAGCAACATCGCCTCACGATCCACGGCATGGTGGATCGTCCTCTGAGTTTCAGCATGGAGGATCTGAAGCGCCTGCCTTCCGTATCCCGGGTTCATTTCGTGGAGTGCCATGCAAACAGCTCTCCCATGATCCACGATGCCGGCAATCAGAACATGGGGTTGCCGGTCCAGTTTATTCACGGGATGACCAGCTGCAGCGAATGGACCGGAGTGCCGCTTTCCGTGTTGTTGAACGAGGCCGGCGTGCAAAAAGAGGCGAGCTGGCTGGTTTACGAAGGGGCGGACCCTGGCAAGTTCAGTCACACCCTTCCGCTGGCAAAGGCCATGGACGACTGTCTCGTGGCCTACGGCCAAAATGGCGAGCCGGTGCGTGTCGAGCAGGGTTACCCGATCCGGATGATCGTCCCCGGCTGGGAAGGGCCCTTCAACGTGAAGTACCTGAGCCATATCAAGGTGGTGGACCAGCCCTACCACACCTGGAATGAGAGCATGAATCACTCCGTCGCGAGAGCCGATCTGGGCGGCAAATCGCGCTGGTACCATTTCGAGTGGGGGCCGAAATCCGTGATCACGCGGCCTTCAGCTGGACTGGCAATACCCGGCCGGGGATATGTCCAGATTACCGGCTTGGCTTGGTCCGGTGGGGGCAAGGTCAGCAAGGTCGATGTATCCACCGACGGCGGCAAGAGCTGGAAGGAAGCGAAGCTTCAGACGCCGGTGCATACGAAGGCGCATACCCGGTTCACTTTTGACTGGGCTTGGGACGGAGAAGAGGCGGTGCTCCTGTCTCGTTGCACGGATGAACGGGGTGAAGTTCAGCCGTCGCGAGCGGAGTTGTACAAGACACTGGGGCATCAGCGGCGAAGAAGCGAAAAAACCGACCCGCGCCATTCATTTCAATGCCATGCAACCCTGGAGGGTGGCTCGCGATGGGAGCGTACACGATGCGATGTTCCTTCTTAGCTTGCTCGTGCCGGCAGTGATCCTGGCGGCCCCTGCGGCGGGGCTGGCGCAGTCGCCCAAATATAATGTGGGCACGCCCCTGAGCCAGGAAGAAATCCAGAGCTTTGACTTCATGATCGGCCCGGAAGGACAGGAGCTTCCTGCCGGGCGCGGAACCGCCAAGGAAGGCGCGGTGATCTTTGCCAAGCGGTGCGAGGTATGCCACGGGCAGAATGGGGAAAAGGGGGTGCTCCGGCGGCTGGTGTTGGGCAGTCCCGGCAAGCCTTATTCGCGGCCCTTTCAACGCCGCTGAAAAGAGACAGTGTAGCCTACTACCCGTATGCGACGATCGCGTGGGACTATATCAACCGCGCGATGCCGGTCCCTAAGCCGGGATCGCTCACCCACGACGAAGTCTACTCGCTGGTCGCATTTCTGCTCTATCGGAACGGCATCATCCAGGAGACCGACGTCATGGACGCCAAGAGTCTGCCGAAGGTCGAAATGCCGAACCGGAATGGCTTCGTTCCGGCAGTGCCGGTGTATCCCCCGGAACCGAAACCCAGTTGGTGGTGAGCGCGAGCGGCCGCCGGCCATCGAACCTACGAGGCGATGACCCTTTCCTCGGCTGCGAAATTCGATTTCGCGGCCGATGAGGGTTGTGCCATCGTCGCGTAGCTTCTTGGTGGGCGGCTGGCGAAGTTGAAGATGCGTCGGAGAAATAAGCGCGTTCGACGAGGCCGACGGCAGCCGGAAGAGCGATCATGAGCAAGCGGATCGTAACCGTCGCCGCCGCCGTGCTCGTCGCCGGGATTGGCGGCTACGCGGTCTTCCTCGCCGCAAAGCCGCCAGACGATACGCATCGCATGTCTTCGCGCGGCCAGCCGGTCTGGACCGAAGCCGCGTGGCCGTTCCCCATCGACCAGTGGGGAGAGGGGTGGGCTTTTCAATGCAAGGCGGCCGATTGCGGGATTGAGGTCAATCTCTATCTGCGGCCGAAAATCGGCTTCTGCAATTGTCAAACCGGAGTGGCCGACGACGAGGAACTCGATCGCGTCAGCGACGTCGACCTCGTCGGCAGCGAAAGATCGGCGCTCGGCCCCGGCCGGCCCATTACGGTGCACTGCGATGAAAGGCCGCAGCCGCGGCTACAAGGTCGGCGCCCCATCGGCGAAATCGGTGCTGTCGCTCGCCTTCAACAACCGTTGCGATGTGATCGTCGCCACCGTCGTCGCCGGCGATGAGCCGGTCGCGCAAGAACAGGCCGTGCTCGAATTCCTCAACGGCGATTTGGTGCTGCACTGGGCTGAAGTGGTGCTCGGGCTGTAGAGCGCTATCGTTTCTGGTTGAATCGGACAGCGCTCCAAAGTCTTTGATTTTGAGCATGATCTTGTCCGAAACGTCTGCAACTTTTCGGGATCATGCAGCCAGCTTCAGCCTCCTGCACAATAGGTGCAGCCTGCTTCCTGCGCCCGATTGACTCCCCATGTCCCCGAGGGAATGACGGTGACGCCCGGGATCAAGTTGGCGGTCCATTCCTTCAAGGCTTCTTCGGCGGTCACGCCCGCATTTGCGGCCAGCCGGCGGCTCTGGCCCCGCAGGGCAACACCGCACGCGCCGATCACCGTACCTTTGGCGAGCAGACGATCGAGAGCCATGTCGTTGTTCGTTCAGCACGCCGGGCTTCGGCTGGAACCAGGGGTTCTTCACGGCGTGCGCTTTTGTTTCCGGGTCGATGATTTTGAAGGATTCGCCGATCTTGTACTTCTCCCACATAACGCTGCTGAGTGCGTAGGGCAGCCCCTGTGGCGGAAGATCATGACCGCCGTCGCGGACTCGTTCGGTGTGAGGAAGTTGTTTGTGAAGCCGAGCGGAAATCCGTCGTTGATGTCGTAGATGTCGAAAACTTGCCGATGGCGGCCTTTGAGCGTTCCCGGCCAATCCGGGCCATCCGATTGAGCCGATTCAGCGCGCGCCGTGGTTGCTGCAAAGCCGAACAGGCCGAGCGCCGACATGGCGGCGATACGGCCGAAGAAAGCGGCGGCGGGGTGTAACGTCGGTCGTATGCTGATCGAGATCGGCGCATCTGCTCCTCCATCGCGTGGCGTTACCGGCGATCTTGGCATTATGGACGAAGTCGGCCAAGTGTTCATCGTTGAAAGCCGGGCGATGACGGAGTGTGGGACAACCGGAAGACGCTCCAAAGCGCGCCATGGCGGACGTGTGCGGCCACAAGGTTCGCCGGCGCAAAATCCGCAAATGCGCCGATCGGATTTGGGTATAATCGGCCAAAGAGGAACGCCCCTGATGTCATCGCCATCGCAAGCCGATCTCGCCCGCTCCGGCACGCTCGAGGAACTCTACGGCAAGCTCGAGAAGGTCGGCATGGGGCCGGGCTGGAACAAGCCGACGCCGTCGTTGTGGCCGGCGCCGCGCAAGACCTTCGTTCCGGCCCATTGGAGGTACGAGCTCGCCCGCGGCGCGCTCGACGCCGCCGGCCGGCTGATCAACACCGCGCTCGCCGAGCGGCGCAACCTCATCCTGTTCAACCCGGCCGAGGACAACACCTACGGCACCGTGCGCACGCTGGTCGCGGCCTATCAGATGATCATGCCCGGCGAGTGGGCGCGGGTGCACCGCCACACGCCCAATGCGTTGCGCCTCATCCTCGACGCCGAGCCCGGCACCTATACCGAGGTCGATGGCGTCAACATCGCCATGGAGCCGGGCGACGTGCTGCTGACGCCGAACTGGTCGACCCACGGCCACGGCAATCACAGCAGGGCGTGCGCCTATTGGCTCGATTTCCTCGATGCGCCGCTGGTGCAGTTGCTGGAGCCGATGTTCTTCGAAGCCGTCGAGGACGAAGAAAAGCACGCAGACGCGCCGGCCATGGCGCCCGGCCAGACCCCGGTGTCGGCGACGACGGACTCGCCCTTCGTGTTCACCCTCAAGGACACCTTGCGCCGGCTCGGCGAGGCCAAGCCCGAGCCCCGCGGGCCGTTCGCCACCCAGATCGAGCTGGGTCATCCCGCGCTCGCCACCACGGCGCTCTACATGATGCAGCTTGCCCCGGGCATCCGCACCGCGACCTATCGGACCACGGCGAACAACATCTACGCGGTGGTGCGAGGGGAGGGCGCCTCCACCGTCGACGGCCAGCGCTTCGAATGGAGGCGCGGCGACGTCATCGCGGCGCCGGCGTGGCGTCCGCATTGGCACGAGGCGTCCGGCGACGCCATCCTGTTTCGCGTCACGGACGAACCTGTCATGCAGCGCTTCGGCTGGTGGCGCGAGGAATTGCCGGCCGCGGCGACGGCGCATTGACCATGGTGTCCCCGCCGATCACGCGTGCACTTGCCGCCGTGGCCCTCGCGACGGCCACGCTGGCCTCGTCCTGCGCGGGCGCGCAGGAATGGCCGAGCCGTATTGTCCGCATCGTCGTGCCGGCCGCCCCGGGGGGCTCCTCGGATGCAGCGGCGCGGCTGGTGACCAATCATTTCCAGGCGGTGTTCAAGCAGCCCTTCATCATCGAGAACAAGCCCGGCAACGGCAATGCGCTGGGTGCAGCCTACGTCGCGCAGTCGGAGCCCGACGGCTACACGCTGCTGTCGTCGAATTCAGCCTCGAACCTGACGGTTCCGCTGATCGCCAAGAATGCCGGTTACGACCCCGTCGCGGACTTCAGCCACATCGTCATGCTGACGAGCTCACCCTATGTGCTCGCGGTCTACCCGGGCCTCGGCGTCAAGACGCTGGCGGAGTTCGTCGCCAAGGCGCGCGCGCAGCCGCTGTCCTACACCGCGGCCAATCGCGGCGGCCTCGGCAATATCGGCGGCGAATATTTCCAACGCCTGGCCGGGATTTCCATGCAGCACGTGCCCTATCGCGGCGGCGCCCCGGCGACGGCGGACGTCATTGCCGGGCACGTGCCGGCGGTCTTCCTGCCGGTCACGACCGTTGGGGAACATGTGCGCAGCGGCACGCTGGTTGCGCTCGCGATTTCGTCCCGCACCCGCGTCGCGTCGCTGCCGGACGTGCCGACCTTCGTGGAAAGCGGCTATCCCGACCTGGTGCTGCATTCGTGGTTTGGCCTGTCGGGCCCGAAAAAGCTCTCGCCTGACATCGTCGTCCGTATCAACCGCGAGGCGCGCGCATTTCTCCGCGAACCCCAGATGAAGAAGCTCGCCGAAAGCGACGCCTCCGAACCTCTCGATGCGGATGCTGCGGAGTTCACGCGCTACGTGGCGCGCGAGGTGGAGCGCTGGGGCAAGATCATACGGGCCCTCGACATCAAGGCCGAGGAGTGACGGCGGCGCATATAGGCCTCATCATCAATCCCATCGCCGGAATGGGCGGGCGGGTCGGGCTCAAGGGCACCGACGATGTCGCGGATGAGGCGGTGCGGCGTGGCGCCGTGCCGGTCGCCAATGCCAGGGCGCTCGAGGCATTGCGGGAATTCGCAATCCTAGTGGCGGGCGCGCGACACGCGCCGGAGATCCGCTGGTCGACGGTCGCGGGCGAAATGGGGCTCGATGCCCTGCAGGCTGCGGGCTTTTCCGCGGTCGAGGTCGTGCACGTGCCGGCCGGCAAGCCTTCGGCCGAGGATACCAGGGCCGCGACCAGGAAATTTCTCGATGCCGGGGTCGACCTCATCGTCTTCTGTGGCGGGGACGGCACTGCGCGGGACATTTGCGCGATCACCGGCGAACTGACGCCGGTGCTCGGCATTCCCTCCGGCGTCAAGATGTATTCCGGCGTCTTCGGCGTCACGCCGGTGCACACGGCGCAAATTCTGATGCGTTATATCGCTGGCGAAATCGGGCTCGCCACGGTCGAGGTCGTCGACCTCGACGAGGAGAAATATCGCCGCGACGAATGGGCCGTGCGGCTCTATATGGCGGCGCGCACGCCGTTCGAGCCCGCCTATGTGCAGGCGGCCAAAGTCATCGTCGCCGGGCCGGACGAAGAGGCCGCGCAGGAGGACATCGCCGCGCACCTGCGCGAGGAGATCGAGGGAGAGCCCGATACTCTGTTCATTCTCGGCCCCGGGAGCACGTTGCAGGCGGTCGGCCGGGCCCTTCGTGTGGACAAGACCCTGCTCGGCATCGACGCAGTGGTCCGCGGCGGCGTCGCTGGCAAGGACCTCGACGAGCGCGGAATCCTCGACCTGCTTGTGCGCTACCCCGCATGCAAGCTGGTGCTCAGCCCGATCGGCGCGCAAGGCTTCGTGCTCGGCCGCGGCAATCAGCAGCTCAGCCCCGCGGTCATCGAGCGCATCGGCGCCGGCAACCTCGTGGTGGTCGCGACGCTGGGCAAGCTCGCGCGGACCCCGCTGCTGCGCTTCGACACCGGCGATTCCGCGCTCGATGCCGCATTGATCTCCCGCAGGTACTTTTCCGTGATCGTGGGGTACCATCGCCTCCGTTTAGTGAAGGTATCCGATTAACTCCAGCCGCCTCCTGCGATCCAACAGGCGTTCCCGACAACGAGAGTTCGAGGTGAAGCACGATGACCTATGTGCCGCACACGGAGCGTGAGACGCGCGAGATGCTCGCGGCGATCGGCGTCGAGCGCATGGAGGACCTGTTCGCCGATGTCCCGGCGGCGGTGCGCTTTCCCGCGCTTGTGCTGCCCCCGCCGTCGTCGGAAATGGAGATCATGGGCGAAATGCAGGCGCTGGCCGCGCGCAATCTCGGCATCGAGCCCTCGCATTCGTTTCTCGGCGCCGGCGCCTACCACCACTTCCGGCCCGCGACCGTCGACTACGTGCTGCGCCGCGGCGAGTTCTACACCTCCTATACGCAGTATCAGCCGGAAGCGAGCCAGGGCATGCTGCAGGCCCTGTTCGAATACCAGAGCATGATCTGCCGTTTGACCGGCATGGAGGTGAGCAACGCCAGCCATTATGACGGCGCCACCGCGCTCGCCGAGGCGGTGCTGCTCGCGCTCAGCGTGGGGCAGGGCAAGCGCGGCAAGATCATCATGTCGCCGGCGGTCCACCCGGAGTATCGCGCCGTGGTGAAGACCTATCTGCGCGGCACCCGCGCGGCCGCCATCACCGGCGACGAGGACGGACGAGCCGGGCTCGATCAGCTTCTTGGGATGGTCGATGGCGAGACGGCCGCGCTCGTCATCCAAAACCCCAACTTCTTCGGCGCGTGCGAGCCGGTCGACGGGCTTGCCGATGCCGTCCACCGCGCCGGCGCGCTGCTGATCGTGGTGGCCGACCCGATTGCGCTCGGGCTGTTGCGGCCGCCGGGCGACTACGGCGCGGACGTGGTGGTCGCGGACGGGCAGCCGCTCGGAATTCCGCCGTCGTTCGGCGGGCCGTACCTCGGCATCTTCGCGGCGCGCATGGAATACGTGCGGCGCCTGTCCGGCCATCTGGTCGGCGAAACCGTTGATGCCGATGGGCGGCGCGGCTATGTGCTCACCCTCGCGACGCGGGAACAGCATATCCGCCGCGCCAAGGCCACGAGCAACATCTGCACCAACTCCGCGGTCTGCGCGCTTGCCGCCGCCGCCTATCTCGCGACCATGGGCAAGCAGGGCCTGCGCAGCGTCGCCGAGCTTTGCTACCACAAGAGCCACTACGCCGCCGCCGAGATCGGCCGGCTGAAAGGCTTCGCGGTGAACCCGCAGGGGCGGCCGTTCTTCAAGGAATTCGTGGTGCGTCTGCCGCGCCCGCCCGCCGAGGTGAACAAGATGCTGCGCGAGCGGCACGACATCATCGGCGGCTATGACCTCGGCACCGACTATCCCCATCTCGCCGGCGACATGCTGCTGGCGGTGACCGAGGTCAATACGCGTGCGGCGATCGACCGGCTGGTCGGCGCGTTGCGCGAGATCGCTGCTTAGGAGGCTGACGGTGATGCCGCGTTTTCGAGAGAAGGTACGGTCTATCGAGTCGCAGCCCCTTCTCCTTCTCCCTCTCCCGCTTGCGGGGGAGGGTCGGGGAGGGGGTGCGGGCCGCAGGCGCGGCGTGGGTGGATCGTCAGCAGGCCCCCTCCCTAACCCTCCCCCGCAAGCGGGAGAGGGGATGGATACAGCGGGACAAAAATCATGAGACGCACCACGATCCCGACCGTCTATGAGCTGACCGTGCCCGGCCGGCACGGCATCGATCTGCCGGCGTCCGACGTGCCGGAGGCGGCGCTGCCGGCGTCCGAGCTGCGCGCCGATTGCGGGCTGCCGGAGCTGTCGCAGCTCGATGTCGTGCGCCACTATCTCGCGCTGTCGCAGCGCAATTTCGGCGTCGACACCGGCCTTTATCCGCTCGGCTCCTGCACTATGAAATTCAATCCCAAGGAGAACGAGGAGATTGCGCGGATGGCCGGCTTTGCGGAGAGCCACCCGCTGCAGGAGCCGGAAACCGTGCAGGGCAATCTCGCCCTCATGTTCGAGCTGCAGCAGTGGCTCGCCGAGATCGGCGGATTTGCCGCCGTGTCGCTGCAGCCGGCCGCCGGCGCCCATGGCGAGTTCACCGGGCTCCTGATGATGCGCGCCTATCACCGCGAGCGCGGCGACAGCAAGCGTAACCGTATCCTTATTCCGGATTCCGCGCACGGCACCAATCCAGCCTCGACCACCATGGCAGGCTTCACGGCGGTCGAGGTTCCCTCCGACGCGCGCGGCAATGTCGATCTCGAGGCGGTGCGCGTCGCCTGCGATGATACGCTTGTCGGCATCATGATGACCAACCCGAATACGCTCGGCCTGTTCGAGGAGCAGCTTGCAGAGGTGATCGGCCTCGTCCACGGCTGCGGCGGCCTCGTCTACGGTGACGGCGCCAATCTGAACGCCATCGCCGGCATCGCGCGCCCGGGCGATCTCGGCTTCGACGTAATGCATTACAATCTGCACAAGACGTTCTCGACCCCCCATGGCGGCGGCGGGCCGGGCTCGGGCCCGGTGGGGGTGTCGGCAGCGCTCGCAGACTATCTGCCCGGACCCCTGGTCGGGGTCGAGCCCGGCGCCGACGGACCCCGCTACGTCCCTGTGACGCCACCGAAGTCGATCGGCCGGGTGGCGCCGTTCTACGGCAATTTCGGCATGCTCGTGCGCGCCTACGCCTATATCAAGCGCCATGGCGCCGCCGGGCTGCGCGCCAATTCGGAGCACGCGGTGCTCAATGCCAACTATCTCCGCGTCAAGCTGCACGATGTCTTCACGGTGCCGTTCGATCGCGTCAACATGCATGAATTCGTCTGCCGCGGTGCGATCGACGGAACCGGCGTGCGCGCGCTCGACGTCGCCAAGCGGCTCCTCGACTTCGGCTTTCACCCGCCGACCAACTACTTTCCGCTGATCGTGCCGGAGGCGCTGATGATCGAGCCCACCGAGACCGAGAGCAAGCCGACGCTCGACGCCTTCGTCGCAGCGATGCGCGAGATCGTCGAGGAGGCGCGCACGAACCCGAAGATCGTCAAGAGCGCGCCGCACGACACGCCGGTGCGCCGGCTCGACGAGGTAAAGGCGGCGCGGGAACTCGTGCTCTCGGATCGCACCAAGCCGGCGGGCGGCTGAAAGTCAGTGCTTTTCGTCATACACTTTGTGTCATCGCCCGGCTTGACCGGGCGATCCAGTAACCCCGGCCGTGAGTACTAGATTGCCCGGTCAAGCCGGGCAATGACACCAATAGGGTCGGCGTAATCGGAAACGGTCCAGAGGATAACGCGATGGCGCAGACCGATGCCGCACCGGTGCTCAGGCACACGCCGCTCTACGCCATGCATGTGCGGCTCGGCGCTCGGATGGTGCCGTTCGCCGGTTATGACATGCCGGTGCAGTATCCCGGCGGCATCATCCGGGAGCACCTGCACACCCGCGCCGCCGCGGGCCTGTTCGATGTGTCGCACATGGGCCAGATCGCGCTCTATCCGCGCTCCGGGCTAGTCGAGGACGCGGCGCGTGCCCTCGAAACGCTTGTCCCCGGCGACGTGATCGGGCTGGCGCCCGGGCGGCAGCGCTACACCCTGTTCACCAACTCGACCGGGGGCGTCCTCGACGACCTCATGGTATCGAATTCAGCGCGATCATCTCGTTCTCGTGGTGAATGCCGCCTGCAAGGAGGCGGACGAGGCCCATCTCCGCGCTCATCTCTCGGGCGCCTGCAACATCGAGCGGCTCGCCGACCGCGCCCTGGTGGCGCTGCAGGGGCCGCTGGCGGAAGCAGCTCTGGCGCGGCTCGCGCCGCAGGTCGGCGCCTTGAGGTTCATGGACGCCCGCATGATCGTGGCGATGGACGAGCCCTGCCTGGTGAGCCGTTCGGGTTATACTGGCGAGGACGGTTTCGAAATCAGCGTTCGGGCCGAGCGCGCCGAAGCGTTGTGCGAGGCGCTGCTGCGCGACGCAAGGGTCGAGATGGCCGGGCTCGGGCGCGCGCGACACGCTGCGGCTCGAGGCCGGCTTATGCCTCTACGGGGCGGACCTCACCCCCGAAATCACCCCGGTGGAGGCTGCGCTGGAATGGGCCATCTCGCCGGCGCGCCGCGCCGGCGGCGTCCGGGCCGGCGGGTTTCCGGGCGCCGACGTGATCTTGCGTCAGCTTGCCGAGGGCGCCGCGCGCCGGCGGGTCGGGCTCAAGCCGGAAGGCCGTGCGCTGGTACGCGCAGACGCGCCGCTGTTCCGCAGCGAGGATGACGCCGCGGCCGTGGGCGCGGTGACCTCGGGCGGATTCGGCGTCAGCCTCGATGCTCCGGTCGCAATGGGTTATGTGCCCATCGACGCGGCCGCGCCGGGAACGCGGGTTTACGCCGAGGTCCGCGGCAAGCGGCTGCCGGTCGTGGTCGCCGAACTCCCCTTCGTCGCGCCGCACTACAAACGCCAGTGAACGCCGGAGAACAGGCAGATGTTGAAATACACCAGGGATCACGAATGGGTTCGCGTTGACGGCGATGTCGGCACCGTCGGCATCACGCCGTTTGCCCAGGAAAAGCTCGGCGATCTCGTGTTCGTCGAGCTGCCCAAGGTCGGCGCCAGCTTCGACCAGGGTCAGACCGCGTGCACGGTGGAATCGGTCAAGGCGGCCGCCGACGTCTTTGCGCCGGTGAGCGGCGAGGTGGTCGAGGTCAACGAGGCGGTCGTCGGCGAACCGGGCCTGGTCAATACGGCGCCCACGGGTGACGGCTGGCTGTTCAAGATCAGGATGCGCAAAGCGGCGGAACTCGACGCCCTGATGGACGAGAAGGCCTACGAGTCCATCGCCAAATGAAGATAGTCGCGCCGCATTGTTGTTATTGAGGTTTTGCGCCATATCAACACAGCGCCGTCGGTTCCCTGGCATTGGGGGTCTTGACCGCAGACGGGTCCTCTCTGGGAAATTGCGTTGGACAACTTTGACGCATTCCAGTTCGGCGCCCCATTCAATAGATGCAGCTCTGCAAAGTGAGGAGACATGAAAGTTCGATCCCGATCGACGGCACGGCCGTCCCCCAACGCTGCCGGAGCTGGAACTCCGACGCTTGCGATTTCGCCGGAAAAGGTCTCCTACATCATCACCAAGGCACGGGAGTTCGACGTAAAGGACGTCGTCACTGACCCGGACTCCTCATCCAATGCGTCGGACGACGGGATGCTTTCGGTGCTCGAGGATCACGACGACGATCCCGTGGTCGCCGAGCTCAGGGCGGCGATTTTCGGGCTCAACGTGGACGAGCAGGTCGATCTCGTGACCCTGGCCTGGCTCGGGCGCGGTGACGGCGGCGTCGATGAGTGGGACGATTTGCGCGCCGAGGCGGCACGCGCCCACAACAATCGCACGGCATCGTATCTGCTCGGCATGCCCCTGCTGTCGGATTACCTGGAAGAGGGGCTGTCTCAGCTCGGAATTTCGTACGATGAAGGTTCGGTGACGTAGGCGCGCCGGATTCCTCGCAGTGGCGGAAATCCTTGCTCTCTCGCCGGCGTGATGAATAACCTTCAATACCGGAAGGGGGACGGATGGGGCGTATCGCGTCGATCATCTTCTGCTGTGTCGCGCTTGCCCCGGTCTCGGCAATCGCCGGCCCGCCGTTTCGCACCGACGACCCCGAGCCGGTCGATTACGGGCACTACGAATTCTACACGTTCTTCAGTGGAACCCACGTGAACGGCGACACGTCGGGCGTCGGGCCGGCGTTCGAATTGAACTACGGCCTCATTCCCAACGGCCAGTTCCATGTGGTGGCGCCGCTGGCGTTCGACAGCCCGACTGGGAGCCCGTCGCAATTCGGAGTGGGCGATACCGAGCTCGGCTTCAAGTACCGGTTCATCCAGGAAGACGAGAAGGGCTGGCGCCCGATGGTCGGCGTGTTCCCGTTCCTGGAGGTGCCCACCGGAGACCAGAGCCTGGGGCTCGGCGCCGGCCACTGGCGCGAATACCTTCCGCTCTGGATCCAGAAGAGCTTCGGCGATTGGACCACCTATGGCGGCGGCGGCTACTGGATCAATCATGGCGGCGGCACCGACGACAAGGACTTCTGGTACTTCGGCTGGCTGCTGCAGCGGAAGATCACCGACAAGCTGGTGATAGGCGCCGAGCTGTTCCACCAGACGGCTGTTACCATCGGCGGCAAGGACAGCACCGGTTTCAACGTCGGCGCCATCTATGATTTCGACGAGCATAACCATCTCCTGATGTCGGCCGGCCGCGGACTGCAGAACGCATCCGACACCAACCGGTTCTCCTGGTACATTGCCTATCAGATCACCCGGTAGGGCGCTCCGCCGGCGCCGATGAGTCCCACCTGATGCGATCCCCCCGGTCCACAAGTTCACCCGGCCTGCGGCTGGCCGCCGACATCGGCGGCACCTTCACGGATGTGGCGGCGTTCGATGAGCGCACCGGCAAGCTCACCTTCGGCAAGGCGCTGTCGACGCCGCACCATCTCGTCGAAGGGATCACCGCCGGGGTCGAAAAGGCGGGCACCGATTACGGCGCCGCCGCGCTGTTCCTCCACGGCTCGACCATCGCAATCAACACCATCCTGGAGCGGACCGGCGCCAGGACCGCGCTCGTGATCACCGAAGGCTTCCGCGACATTTACGAGATCGGCCGGATCAACCGTCCCGACGCCTACAACCTGTTCTTTCGCAAGCATGAGCCGCTGGTGGAGCGTGCCCTGCGCTTCGAGGCGAAGGAGCGCGTGCTCGCCGACGGCGAGATCGACATCGCGCTCGACGAATCTGAAATCGCGGCGCTCGGTGCAAGACTAGACGCGCTCGGGATCGAGGCGGCCGCCATCCTGTTCCTCAATTGCTACCGCAATCCCGATCACGAAGCCCGCGCCAAGCGCGTCATCGAGGCGAACCATCCAAAAATGTTCGTCTCGGCTTCCCACGAGCTGTCGCAGGAGTACCGCGAGTTCGAACGCTGCTCGACGGTGGTCGCCAATGCCTATATCGGGCCCAAGGTGCGGCGCTATCTCGGCGAGATCGACCGCCACATTCGCGCTGCCGGCTTCGGCGGCTCGTTTCTGATCGTGCAGTCGACCGGCGGCCTGTTCGAGGCGGAGCAGGCCAAGTCCCATTGCGTCCGCATGCTGGAATCCGGCCCGGCCGCGGGCGTCATCGGCGCCCAGGCGCTGTGCCGCACGCTGGGGATCGAGAACGCCATTGCTTTCGACATGGGCGGCACGACTGCAAAGGCCGGCGTCATCCACAAAGGCGAGCCGCTGACGACGGGCGCCGCGCTGATCGGCGGCTATGAGCGGGCGCTGCCGATCCAGATTGCGATGATGGACATTTTCGAGGTCGGTACCGGCGGCGGCTCGATTGCGCGGGTTGAGGACGGCGCCCTGCATGTCGGGCCGCAGAGCGCCGGCGCGCAGCCGGGGCCCGCCTGCTACGGTCTCGGCGGCGCCGAGCCGACCGTCACCGATGCCAATCTTGTGCTCGGCCGCATCGGCGCGGACCGCTTCCTCGGCGGCGAGATGCTGCTCGACCAGGCGGCGGCGACGGCCGCCCTGCAGGAGCGGATCGCGACGCCGCTCGGCATGAGCGTGACGGAGGCCGTCGACGGCATCCTGCGCATCGCCGTGACCGCCATGTCCTACGCGGTCAAGGCCGTGACCACCGAGCGCGGCTTCGACGCCGGAGACTTCGCCCTCATCGCCTATGGCGGGGCAGGGCCGCTCCACGCCGTTGAGGTCGCGCGCGAGATCGGGATCACCAGGGTGATTGTTCCCGGCGCCCCCGGCGTGTTCTCGGCCTTCGGCATGCTGTTCTCCGACCTGCGTTATGATTATGTGCGCACCTGGCCGATGCGGTTGGAGGATGCCGGTTTCGACGTGATCGAGCGCATCCATCGCGAACTCGAAGACGAGGGCCGGCGCGCCATCGCCGAGACGAGCGTCGTCCCGCGCAAGGTCATGGTGAAGCGCGCTGCCGACATGCGCTATGTCGGCCAGGAGCACGCCGTTACGGTGGACCTGCCGATCGCCGTGTTTGCCCGGCGGAACCGCGCCGCCATCAAGCGCCATTTCGACGAGATGCACGCGCTGCGCTACGGCACCAGCGCGCCCGGCGAGCCCGCGGAGATCGTCAGCCTGCGCTCGACCGTCACCGGCGTCGTCGCGAAGCCGCCGCAGGAGAAGATCGCGCGGGGCGGGCCGGCGCCGCCCAAGGCCGCCTTCACCGGCAAGCGCCCGGTCTACTTCCACGGCCACGGCTTCATCCCGACGCGCACTTTTGCCCGCGCCGCGCTCACCGCCGGCAACCGCATCAAGGGGCCGGCGCTCGTCGAGGAGCACGCATCGACCACGGTGCTGATGCCGGGCGATGCGCTCGCGGTGGATCCGTGGGGCAACCTCGTCATCGCTGTAGGGAAAGGACGTTGACTGCCATGGCAAGGAAGGCTCGCAAGGCGCAAGAGGTCGATCCCGTCGTCGCCGAGATCGTGCGCAACGGCGTCATCGCGGTGACCGAGGAGATGAAGACCAACCTCATGCGCACCGCCTACAACATGATCATCTACGAGGCGCTCGATTTCACCGTGGGCCTGTTCACGCCGCAGGGCGAGACGGTGTCGATCGGCATCGGCCTGCCGATGTTCATCCGCGGCATGGCGGAGACGGTGAAGGCGAAGATCCGGCATTTCGGCATCGACGGCATCAAGCCCGGCGACATCTACATCACCAACGACGCCTACATCACCGGCAGCCACCTCAACCACGTCACCTTGACGCTGCCGATCTTCCACCGCGGCGACCTCGTCGGCTTTTCCTGCTGCATGGCCCATTGGATCGACATCGGCGGCACGCTGGGAGGCATGACCACCGATATTTTTTCGGAAGGGCTGCAGATCCCGATCCTGAAGTACCGGGATCGCGGCAAGGTGAATGAGGACCTCGTCGACCTCATCCGCCACAACGTCCGCCTGCCGAGCCGCGCGGTCGGCGACCTGCGCGCCCAGGTCACGGCGGTGACGACCGGCGAGCGCGGATTCCTTGCGCTGATCGCGCGCTATGGTCGCGCGCCCGTGCAGGCCGCCATCGCCGCCATCATGGACCGCTCGGAGGCGGCGGCCCGCGCACGCACGCGCTCGATTCCCGACGGGGTCTATGAGGCGGAATCCTTCATGGACGACGACGGCATTGCGATCGGCAAGCCGATCCCGATCCGGGTGCGCGTCACGGTGAAGGGCGACGGCATGACCATCGACCTCACCGAGGTGGCGCGGCAGGTCCGCGGCTTCTACAATTCCGGCATCACCACCGGCCATGCCTGCTGCCAGGTCGCCTACAAATGCCTGACCTCGCCCACCGACTACCCCATCAATGACGGCTCGTTCCGCAGCCTCACCGCGATCGTGCCGCCGGGCCGGGTGATCAGCGCCACCCGGCCGGCGCCGATGCGATGGTGGATGACATTCCCGATGACCATCGTCGACACCGTGTTCAAGGCGCTGGCGCCGGCGATCCCCGATCGCGTCATCGCCGGCCATCATGCCGATCTCCTGGTGGCGCAGTTCCACGGCATCAATCCGAGGACGTCGGAATTCTTCATCGGTAATTTCGGTCCGCTCGGCGGCGGCTGGGGCGCCAAGCGCAGCGAGGATGGCGTCTCCGGCACCGTCTGCATCAATGACGGCGACACCCACAACAGCCCCAACGAGCAGGTCGAGGCGAAATTCCCCATCGTCGTCGAGCGCTATGCGCTGGTGCCGGATTCCGGCGGGGCCGGCCGCCATCGCGGCGGCCTCGGCGTCGAGCGGGTGGTGCGGGCGCGCACCCATGTCACCGTCAACACCCAGATCGAGCGCGCCCATTGCCGGCCCTGGGGCCTCGAGGGCGGCGGCGAAGGCACGGGCAATTCGGTTGCGCTGCGGATGGGCGGGGCGTGGAAGACCGACTTTCCCAACGCCAAGGTGCTGGTCGCCCAGGTCAAGGCGGGCGACGCCTTCCGCCTGCGCTCCGGCGGCGGCGGCGGTTATGGCTCGCCTTTGGCGCGGCCGGTCGAAGATGTCCGCAACGATGTGAGGCAGGGCTATGTTTCGGTGGAAGACGCGGCGGCGCTTTACGGCGTGGCGATCGATCCCGAGACGTACGAGGTGGATGAGGAGGCGACAGGGAGTCTGCGGGCGCGTCTCTCTACGACCTCATCCTGAGGGCCGTGCGCAGCACAGCGTCTCGAAGGATGGCCACACGGTACGGACTTCGCGGCCATCCTTCGAGACGGCGCTTCGCGCCTCCTCAGGATAAGGTCCGTTAGGAAGAATTTCGCGTGCTCAGGGTGAGGCCCCAAGTGCTTACGTCCGTCGCTTCAGCTTGAAGCTGAACGAAGGTCCGCCGGCGCCGCAGCACGGGCAACTCATGGCGAGCATGATGCTCTGCTTCTGCTCCTCGTCGAGGTCGGCGCGCTCCAGCATGTCGGCGGCCTGCTGCTCGAACAGCTCGTGAAGCGACAGGTTGCTGAAGCCGATCTCGGAGATCGGCATGGTCCAGGGGCGTCTGCACGTTCGCGGTCGCCGCCGCCGGCTCGGCGCTTGCTCGCTTCGCGCTTGCGCGATTTCGCTTTGGCGCGCGGGGTTCTCACGGCGAAATCTCCTCCAGCACCCGCGCCTTGGTCTCGGTGGCGAACAACGCCACCGTGACGCAGGCGAACAGCACGACCAGCCCGAACACCAGGAACACGTTGCCCCCAGCGCCGCCGCCGGCGATGATGAAGCCGACGACCTGCGGGCCCAGGATCGAGGCGAGCCGCAGCCATGCGGTCGCGGTGCTGGTGCCGAGCGCGCGCACCCGGGTCGGGTAGAGCTCGGCGGTATAGAGATAGAGCGCGAGCGACAGCGTGCTGATGCACATGTAGGCGAGCGTCGAGATCACCAGCACGCGTTCGGCGCGTGGTCGGCCCGATCCACCACAGCGTCAGAAATCCGACCGCCGCGCCGCCGAACGCCGCCGCGAACCAGATCCGACGCCCGACGGTGTCGATGAGGAGCGCGCAGGCGAGGCTCGTGGCGAGCCCCGCGGTCGGTGCGGCGAGCCCGTAGGTCAGCGCGCTGTGTCGAGCGGCAGCTTGAAGACGTTCTGGTAGACGCGTCGGCAGCCAGGTGGTGAGCCCGTAATTGGCGAAATAGGTGGCGAACCAGCACACCCAGATCACCAGGGTACGGCTGAGATAGACGCCGCCGAACAGGTCCGACCACGACGGGCGCTTGGTGCCGACGGGCTGCGAAGCCGGCGCCGACGGGAGGCAGCGGCTTGCCGGTCGCGGCCACGACCTGCTTCTCGATGAAAGCGATGGCGTCGCGCGGCGTCGCGCCGAGCGGCCGCGCGAGGCGAGCCAGCGCGGCGATTCCGGCAGGTTGCGCATCATGAACAGCGCAAACAGCGCCGGCACCCCGCCGACGAAGAACAGGTATTGCCAGCCGAGAGTGGGAACGATCCAGCGCCCCAGCACCGCCGCTCGCGAGAAGGCCGAGCGGGAACACCAGCTCGAACAGCAGCACGAAGCGGCCGCGGCCGCCCGCCTTGGCGAGCTCGCTGATATAGGTCGCGGCCACCGGAACCTCGGCGCCGAGGCCGAGCCCCTGGAGCAGCCGCAGGACGAGCAGCGATTCGTAGCTCCAGGCAAAGCCGCAGGCGAGGCTCAGGAGCCCGAACCACAGGACGGCGACCACGATCACCGGACGGCGTCCGAACCGCTCGGCGAGCGAGCCGCCGATCAGCGCGCCGATGAGCTGGCCGAGGAAGCCGAACGAGATCAGCGTGCCGATCTGCCCCGGCGCGAGCTTCCACAAGGGCACGATGACCGGCAGCACATAGGCGATGGAAAGGGCATCGAAGGCGTCGAAGAAGGTCGCGGTGCCGACGATGATGCGGGTCCTGATCTGCCAGGACGACAGCGGCAGCCGCTCGATGCGGGCGACGATATCCTCCGGCGTCGCACCGCCGGAATGGGGTCGCGCCGTTTGCGACACGCTCATTCTTCGCTCCCGCCCTGCGCGCGCCCGCCGGTGCGCGATGTCGTCAATTATGGCTGAGCGGGCAGGGGAGGTTAGCGCATGATCCCGAAAAGTTGCAGGCTTTTCGGAGGGGCATCATCCGCAAGATCAACTCACCACTTCATGGATCGCATTGCAATGCCCGACGAGATCGGGATGCGACGCCACGAATTGCCGGAGCGGGGTGTCGATTTCGTAGAAATAGATGTTGGCGACGAAGCCATAGATTCCGGCGTCGATGCTGCTGGGCTGCGGGCCGAATACGTACCCGCGTTCGCCGATCAGGCTGGCGACGGCCGTCAGGTCCGCAATGCCCCGCTTGTAGACGTCCGGCGGCTCGTAGCGGCCGATGCCCTGGTAGCGGTAGCGTTCGAAATTGTACTTCTGCGCCGCATCCATGCCGCCGAGGGTCAGGCTCGGATGCGTCCGGAGCATCGCATCCCGGAACAGCGGCCAGAAATGCGGATCCTTCCATCGCGAGTAGGACATGACCCAGTAGAGATCGTCGAGGGTGCGCCGGATCATGAGATCGGTCGTGCGTTGCGCATCCGTCAGGGCGCTGTCGATCGCCAGGCGATACTTCGCGATGAGATAGGCGATGATGGTGTCGCTGTCGCCGACATGCTGGCCGTCATCGTCGATATAGGGAAGCTGGCCGCGCGGCGCTTCCTTCGCATCGAAGATATGCTCGTGCCGGAACGGCAGCCCGGCGAGCTTCAGGAAGGCGAAGACCTTGAGCCCGAACGGGTTGTTGTCCGCGACGCCGAACAGTTCCGGGTAGGAATATAGCGTCAGCATCCGCGGTATCCTCCGGCGGGACAGGTTTCAGTGCCGTTCGGCCGAGGGGGCCTTGGCGAGCGCCTTGTCCGGAAAACTGTCCTTGCCCTGCATGAAGCGGCGCACGAACCCGCTCGCGAGCCATACCAGGGCAGTGAGGACGAGCGCCGCCATCAGCCCGCGCATCAGGCTCGCAAAGAAGGCGGCGTCGAGGGTCGGGAACGGGAACTTGGCGAGTATCCTCGCCGCGTTCGATCATCCAGTGCCAGCCGGTGTGGGCGACCAGCGCGGACAGGATGATCACGCCCGATGCGCTCGTCGACCACGTATTTGAACAGGAGATTGAGCGCCGGCACCAGTACCACGAGAACGGTAGAGCTGGCCGATCTCCACGCCGAGATTGAAGCCGAGCAGCGACGTGACGAGATGGTCGCCGGCGAACTGCAGCTGCTCGCGCAGCGCGAATGAAAACCCGAAGCCGTGGATCAATCCGAACGCGAAGGCATAGATCCAGCGCCGTGCCGGGTGTGATGCCGACGATGTTCTCCAGCGCCATGAATACGATGGTGGCCGCGATCAGGGTCTCGATCAGCGGCGGGAACCACAGCGCATCGGGCGCGAAGCCGAACGCCGAGGCGAACAGCGTGATCGAATGTGCGACCGTGAACGCGGTGACGATGATGATGAGCGGACGCAGCCGGCGGACCGGAATGACGAGGCAGGCGAGGAACAGGAGGTGGTCGGTGCCGTCGAGGATGTGCCAGAAGCCTTCCACCACGAAGCGCAGCACCGCCTGGTGCCAGCGCGGATCGAGATAGACGAGGCCGGTGGCGCCGTGGAAGTCGAAGGCGCGCACGGCGCCGCCCGGCGGCAATAACCCGCAGCGTCGTGTTGACCGTGCCGCCGAGCCGGTCGACCCGCAAGTCGATGGCGAACTCCGAATGGTCCGACTGGATCGGATATTCGCAGCAGCACGTCGAGGAATATCTGGCTCCAGAACAGGTCGAGATCGCTCGACAGCGGTGGCCCGAGCACGTGGGCGCGCGCCTCCTCGAACGAGGCGAAGGACTTGTCCGACGGCAGCGACACCAGCTCGGCGACGAGGCGCGGCTTGTCGAGCAGCCGGCCGTCCTCGTAGACGTCGATATTGTCGGTGAGCCAGACCTTGATGCCGCCGCGGATCGGCTCGTCGGCGCGGGCGATGTCGAGGGTGCCGTCTGGCCGGGTCGGGAAATCGGTGTCGATCAGGGAGGCGAGGGGGAGGCGGACCAGAAGCTCCAGCCGGTTGCCGTCCGGCTTGAAGAAGGCGTTGATCTTGACGTCGGCCGGAATGTCGTGGGCGCGGGCGGGCGACACGATGGCCCAAGCCGAGGGCCACCGACGCGAGCGCCGCCAGCACGGCCGCAACAAGCCCCCGCACCGCAACCCGTTCGAGACGACGCACGTCCATGCTCTCCGACGCAACCTAAAAGGACGCCCAGGACGGGATTCCCCTGATGGGCCGTCTGTTCGGCTATAGCGTCGCCAACCAGTGAAGCAAGCGCCGAAATTGCCGCTGACGCAGCAGCCGCGGTTATGCGGCCGTGTGCATATCCCATCCGGCCCTTACCGTCCCTCATCCAGTTTCGCGATCGGCAAGCCATTCCTCGCACTGCCGGAATTCGGCCATGGGAGGCGAAATGCGCATTCCAAGTTCGTTCGATTGGGCTATAATCGCCTCAACGAACAAGGAACGCATAGGGGAGGACTCATGATCAAGTTGTTGCGCCAGCGCAACATTCCTCTACGGCGTCGGCGCTTGCCGCGGGCATTTTCGCTCTCGGCGTCGGCCAGTCCGTGCTGCAGAAGCGCGCCGAGGCGCAGGGCTCGATCGTGCAGGCCCCGATGTTCGAGGTCGATCCGCTGTGGCCGAAGCCGCTGCCGAACAACTGGCTGCTCGGCTGGACCATCGGCATCTGGGTCGACGAGCTCGACCACATCTGGGTCATCCATCGCGGCGCCGGCGGCCTGCACAACAACGAGCGCGGCGCCGAGCTCAATCCGCCGATCGCCGAATGCTGCCGCACCGCGCCGCCGATCCTGGTCTACGACTACCGACGGCACCCTGCTGCGGACCTGGGGCGGTCCCGGTCGCCGGCTACGAGTGGCCGCAGTCGAACCACGGCATCCATGTCGACTACAAGGGCAATGTCTGGATCGGCGGCAACGGCGAGAAGGATGCGCACATCCTCAAATTCACCAATGACGGCAAGTTCCTGATGCAGGTCGGCCATCTCGGCGGCAACAAGGGCAGCAACGACCTCGAGAACTTCGGCCGCGTCGCCAAGATCTGGGTCGATCCCTCGACCAACGAGGCCTATATCGCCGACGGCTATCTCAACAAGCGCGTCGCCGTGATCGACGCCGACACCGGCGTGATGAAGCGCTACTGGGGCGCCTACGGCAACAAGCCCGACGACACCAATCTCGGCCCTTACAATCCCGAGCGCGCCCCCGGCGCAGCAGTTCCGCAATCCCGTCCACTGCATCGAGCGTTCGGTCGACAACCTCGTCTATGTCTGCGACCGCCAGAACGATCGGCTGCAGGTGTTCAAGCCGGACGGCACCTTCGTGAAGGAGAAGTTCTTCGCCAAGAACACCCGCGGCGCCGGCTCGGTGTGGGACATCGTGTTCTCCAAGGACCCGGATCAGCGCTTCCTCATGCTGGCCGACGGCCAGAACGAGCGCGTGCGCGTCATCGTGCGCGACACGCTCGAGGAGATCACCTCGTTCGGCGACGGCGGACGCCAGCCGGGCCAGTTCTACGGCGTGCACAGCGTCGCCTCGGATTCCAAGGGCAACCTCTACACGACCGAGACCTACGAGGGTAAGCGCGTGCAGAAGTTCAACTACAAGGGCATCCACTCGGTGCCGCTCGGCTATCAGGGCGTGCCGTGGCCGAAGAAGTCGTAGAGCCGCAGGCTGCCATTGTTCTGATGAGAAAGCCCCGGCATTTGCCGGGGCTTTTTTTGTGCGTAGTTCGTAGGTGGGCAAAGGCGCCGGGCACTGCGATGCAGGTGGAAACAGGCCGCTTGCGCCGTGCCCACCGGCGGCGCTGCGGTGGGCACGGCGCGAGAGGCCTGTCGTACCCGCGAGGCCGTGCCCGGCGCCTTTGCCCACCCTACAATTCTTCGCCCCTCACTTCTTGTAGAAGCAGAAATCGTCGACGTTCGCTGCCCAGTCGGCGTTCGGCCATGGAGTGCCATTGCGCGCGAAATCGCGCAAACGTGTAGCCGCCGATCTCCTCCTCGTTGATCACGCAGATATCGGGGCCGGGCGTGACGTCCGCCTGAATCTTCTCTTTCTGGATCGACATGCCGGTGTGCGACCCGCCGTTCGGGAAGGAAACGCACTTGCCCCATTCGGGTCGGATGCATTCCTGTCCGAACACGGATGTGCTCAGGACCATCGCTGCCAAAACGATCAAGCCTCGCATTCATTTCCTCCTGTTCAAGGCAATCGGGCGGAGAAATATCACGGTTCCCGGACGCCCGCATGAGGGATCTACGCGTAGGGCCACCCTTTCAATCTGAATGCGACCGCCGCCATCCGCGTTAGGAAAGCTCCAGCGATGGTGACCACGACACCGAGCCAAATTTCCTCCGGCTGCAGCCGTTCGGCCTCCCACCCGATGAACAGCGAGAAGGCGAGCCCCCAGACCACCGCTATTTCCGGATAAAGTTCGCCTTTGAGGCTCGCGAGCTCGCCGTCCTGGCGGATCATGTCGCGTATCAGACTGCCGAACGAGCTGCCGATGACGGCGGAAATCGGTCCCCACAGCCACAGCGGCTGGACTGACGTATCGAGGATCACGACCACGCCGAGGACGATGAACGCGGCGAGGCCGAGCGCATCGCAGACCTCGATCAGATGCGTCCCGAGCTTTTCGCCGCGCCTGCAGCGATTCCACGACGCGCTGGGCGCCGCCGAGCGCGACGACCTTGAAGAGCGCCATGCCGAGCAGGACCGTACCAATGACGGCCAGCACGAACACGGGATCGCGGACGACCCCGAGCGGCTCGCGCTGGACGATGAGATCGCGCAAGGACGCCGCCACCGAATGCAGGGACGCTCGCGAGCACCAGCGCCCCGAACAGAGTGTATTTGCCGGCATGTGCGAGCACGACGCCCGAGAGCGCGAAGGCGACGGTGCCCAGGAGAGCGAGCGCGCGAAACCAATTGCTGTCGAGGGTCTGGTGGATCAGGATCGGCAGTGCGTAAGTATCAGCGATCCGCTGGAATTCGCCGCTCGCCTTGATCTCGTCGATGGCGCCGTTCAGGCGCGCCAGCATGCCCGGTGTCTGCGATACCCGGCTCAGCATGAAATGGATTCCGGCGGAGAAGCGGAGCGGATGCTCCTCGATCTCCCCGCTCTTCTGCTGCCGCCAGGCGATCGTCGCGGCGACAATGCGATCGGCGATGAAGCCGTCGATTCTGCCGGCGAGGAGGTTCTGAAGGTTCTCGCGGTCGTCGCCGACCTTGACGATGAATTCGCTGTTGTCGGGATCGGCGATGTATGCGTTGACCTGCTCGCTTGCATAGGTGAAGCCGGCGACGACGCCGAGGCGGAAATGCTGCTTGGCGAACTCGTCCAGCATCTCGGCGACGGTCTCGAAGCGATAGCCCGCGCTTGCGCCTCTGGGCAGAACGAGGACGTCGGTCTCCTGTCGATACGGCTTGGAGAAGTAGGCATAGCGGTTTCGTTCATCGCTGTAGGTGGCGCCCGCCGCGATATCGGCCTTTCCGGCAGCGAGGGCAGCCAAATGGTCTTCCCAGGCCATGTCGGGCAAAAGCAACTCGACGCCCATCACCCTTGCGAGCGCGCGTTCGATCTCCACATCGAAGCCGGTAAGCACCGAGCCGCCACGCCGGGACTCGCGGTATTGATAGGGATCCCACGGGTACCAGCCGCCACGGAGAACCTTCGTCTCGGGCCCTGACGACGGCTGCCCCGGCGGAGGCTCGGCAGCGCTGGCCGGCCAGCCGAGGCTCAGCCAGATCATTATGCCCAGCAGGCAGGCCGCCCGGTTGCGGAGCCCCGATGCGGTCGAAAAGCGATCCGGTCTCGTCGATCGGAGGGAAGCGCGGCCCATGCGCCGATCATGCCGCTCCCGGCACCGGGCAGCAAGTGTGGGGCAGCTCTTCCAACTCGGCACGGCCGTTGCCGCGCATCCCGCTCGACTTTGCGCGGCCGTGAAGGCATGGTCGGCCGGGCTGTCGCGGCGAGCGACCGGGCGGGGGCGTTGGGGCACCTGGGCCATCACGGAGCGGCGCCGCTCCATAAGGGGACTGACAATGGCCGATCTCTTCAAGGAGAAGCGCGAGAAAGCGGGAACCAAGACGATGTCGCAGCTCGAGATCGACGCCCAACTCATGCGTGAAAAGACGGCCCGCCTGCGCGAGCTCCGCCTGGCTCAGGAGGCCGCCAATGGCGTCGCCCGCAGCACTCCCAGCCGCAACAGCAAGCCTGCTGCCAAAAAGAAGAAATCGAGCAAGTCGGGCGAGAAGGGCCCATCCCTGTCGGATTGGCTGGACACCCAGCAGAATCAAGGCCGCCGCGGCTGACCTCTTCTGCCTCCCCGTCCTCGGGGAAGGCCGGGGTAGGGGCCACAGGTCATCGCGCTGAATTTTGTGGGACGTAAGAACCCCACCCTACCCCTCCCCGAAGACGGGGAGGGAAAAGGAGACGCCGCAGCAAAATTCTTCTAGTGCCGCGGTCCCGGCGTCGCTACCCCGCCTTGCGCAGCTCGGCCTGCGCGTGATTCTCCAGCACCAGCACGGCCGAAGCGGTGTTGGAGATGGGGACGTGATAATTGCTGTGGAGCTTGGCGACGCGGCCGGTCAGTGCGCCCCGCATGGCGATCCAATTCAAGAGCTCTACGCCCTGGGTGCCGGCCTCCTCGACGATATCGAGGGTCGAACGCTGCGCCAGCGCCGCGGGATCGCCGACCAGCTTATCGAGGCACCACAGGTCGAATTCCTTGTTGATGAAGCCGGCTCGCTTGCCGTCTAGCTGGTGCGAAAGTCCGCCGGTGCCCAGCACCAATACCTTGAGGTCGGGCTGGTAGCTCTCGATGGCGCGGCCGACCGCCTGGCCGAACTTGTAGCACCGCGCCGGCGACGGCAGCGGATGCTGGACGGTGTTGACCGCGATCGGGATCGTGCGCACGGGACGGTTGTCGGCCCCCGGCCACAGCAGCGCCAGCGGGATCGTGAAGGCGTGATCGACCAGCATCTCCTGGCAGGTGGTGACGTCGAATTCGTCGGCCACCAGCGATTCGATGATGTGCCACGAGAATGCAGCATCGCCTGGGAACGGGCGCGACACCGGAATGCCCCAGCCCTCGTCCGAATTCTTGTACTCGCTGGCGGCGCCCACGGCGAAGGTCGGCATCTTGTCGAGAAAGAAGTTCAGCCCGTGGTCGTTGTAGAACACCACCACCACGTCCGGCTTGGACTGCGCCAGCCATTTATGGACGGCGGAAAATCCGTCGAAAAACGGTTTCCAATAGGGGTCCTGCTGCAGGCCCTTGGCGATCGCGTTGCCGATCGAAGGAACATGCGTGGTGCCGACGCCGCCGATGATCCGTGCCATGAGCTATCTCCCCGCCGCCTGTAGTTTCGCCTTGAACGCTTCGACCGACATTCCCGTCTGCTGGGCGCCGATGTCCTGGACATTGAGCCCGAAAATGCCGGCGAGCTTGGCGAGGTAGTAGACGTTGCCCCCCGCCTCGATCATTTCCAGCACGTTGCGGTGCTGCACTGCGGCGCGCTGCTCCGGCGACAGGCCGTACCTCTTGCAGTAGCCGTCCTCGTCGCGCAGGAACGCGGCACGGTTCTCGGCATCGTTGAACGAGAAGCACATTTTGTTGAGCGCCAAGCCCTTTTGCGCCTGGGCGCCGTCGAACATGGTGGTGCCCTGGATCTCCTGCTTCATCGCGGCGTTTCCTGTTCCGGTAACCCTTGCCGGGCGATCTTTGCTTCTACGCCGGCGCCCGTTTTCATTCTTTGAGATGGATCAAGGTGCCGCCTCGGCTTCGCTTGCCGCCGCAGCCGGTCCGCTGGCAATCGCCGGCCCGCGCGAACCGATCAAGGGAGAGTCTCGATGGCAGTTTGTTTTCACGGGCGCACTGACCGGTCATCCAGGCCCTGCGACAGCAGAACGGAGTGGTAAGCGCACTATTTCAAAATGCCAAGCCTGGCGCTCGCTCTTTCACCACAGCGGCAAGTCGTGTACTTTTTGTGCAGCCGCCCCGCGAACGAGATGTGCCGGTATCTCCAGCCGAGACAATGGGCGGCATTGGTGCCACCGGCGGGCATCGCCGTTGAGATCGCAGGGTTGCGCTGGCCACTTCACGCGGCGGGCGTTGCGCGCGAAACGACAAATCAAGGGGAGGACAGCATGCTTTGCCGAAGCCTGATCGGTGCGATCGCCGTCATGGCGGCGTTGTCGGCTGCGCCGGGCGCACAGGCGGACGACATTTCCAGATATCCCGATCTGAAGGGCGAGTGGCGCCGGGCAGAGCCCAGCAACCGGTTGCGCATCGGGCTGGCATTCGACCCGAGCAAGCCGTTCGGGCCCCCGGAGGAAGCCCCGCTGACGCCGGAATATCAAGCCATTTACGAAGCCAATCTCGCCGACATGGCCATCGGCGGGCAGGGCATCGACCCGACCTTCACGTGCCTCGCGCCGGGCATGCCGCGCATCATGATTGCCTATGCGCCCATGGAGATCGTCGTGACGCCGGAAACGACCTACATTTTGATGGAGCACATCCACGACAATCGCCGAATCTATACGGATGGGCGCACGTTCCCCGCCGAAGCCGACATGGAGGCGGACCCCTTATACGCGGGCTATTCGGTGGGAAAATGGGTCGATGAGGATGGCGACGGCCGCTACGACGCGCTTCTTGTCGAGACTCGCGGCCTCAAGGGGCCGCGCGTCTTCGATGCCAGCGGCATTCCGCTTCACCGCGACAACAAGACCGTCATCAAGGAACGCATCTATGTCGACAAGGCCGACCGCAACCTCATCCACGACGAGATCACGACGATCGACAACGCGTTGACGCGTCCTTGGGTGGTGATGAGGACTTACCGTCGCACGGCGAGCAACAAGCCGATCTGGTGGCGCGAGGACGTCTGCGCCGAAGGCAACAACCATGTCGGCATCGGCAAGGAGAACTACTATCTCAGCGGCGAAGGCCTGCTGATGCCGACCAAGAAGGACCAGCCGCCGCCCGATCTGCGCTACTTCAAGCAATCGCGGAAATAACCGCCAGCACAATACAAACGGGGAGGACCACATGCATTACCGGCATCTGTCGGGCGTAATTGCGTTGGCGGCGGCACTGTCCATGCCAGCGGGCGCGCAGGCGTTCGACGAGACGAAATATCCGGACCTCAAGGGCGCGTGGACCCGCGTCGCTATCAGCACCGGCGGCGAGCGCGTCATCCAATATGACCCCAGCAAGCGTTCCGGCAAGGCGCAGCAGGCGCCGCTCACTCCGGAATACCAGGCGATTTTCGAGGCCAACATGGCGGAACACCAGCTCGGCGGCCAGGCCGGGGATCCCACGGCCGTCTGCATTGCACCGGGCATGCCCCGCACCATGGGCGCCTACGCGCCGATGGAAATCGTGGTCACGCCGGAAACCACCTACATCCTGATCGAGCACATCCACGACAGCCGCCGCATCCACACCGACGGGCGCGACTTCCCGGACATGACGCTCGATCCGCAATTCTCGGGCTATTCAATCGGCCGCTGGGTCGACGAGGACGGCGACGGCCGCTTCGACACGCTCCTCGTCGAGACTCGCGGCCTCAAGGGGCCCCGCACCTACGAGGCGACCGGCATCCCGTTTCACGAGGACAATCAGACCATCATCCTGGAGCGCATCTATCTCGACAAGAGCGATCCCAATTCGCTGCACGACGAGATTACGACCATCGACCACGCGCTGACGCGTCCCTGGACCGTCACCAAGAACTATCGTCGCGTTCCCACCACCAAGCCGATCTGGTGGCGCGAAGACGTCTGCGCCGAACACAACGTGCATGTTGCCATCGGCAACGAGATCTATTTCCTGAGTGCGGACGGCCGACTGATGCCCGCCAAAAAGGACCAGCCGCCGCCGGATCTGCATTATTTCAAGAACGCGAAGAAATAGCGGGGAAACGGCGGCGCCGCTGGGCTAGTGCAGCATCAACTGCTCGCCCACGAGTTGCTTCGCGGCGAGGTCCTGCAACAGCACGTCGTCGTGGCTCGGGATCACGACGAGCTTTTCCCGGTCCATCATCGCTCTGATCCAGCGCAACTGGTGCCCGAGCGCGGCAGCATCCTCGTTGATGCGCCGCATCGTGATTGCGGGCCGCAACTTGAGTTGCGTGACGTTGGCCAGCGTCCAGGCGACGTCGCCGATGAAAAGGTACTCGCGCCCCGAATCGAGGCGGACATAGATCATCTGGTGGCCGGGCGTATGACCCGGCGCCTTGATCAGCACCATTCCCGGCGCAACCGGAAGGTAGCTTTCATAGTCGACCACGATGTAGTCGCGGGCGGCCTCGGGCGTCAGACGGATTTCCGGCATTTGCGGGTAGAGGATGAGCGTGCGCACCTGCTCGCGCGTGAGCAACGTCTTCGCCGCGATCTCCTTGCGCTGCTCCGTGCGGATCACTCCGGCGACGTGGTCGCCGTGCTCATGGGTGACCACGATCAGCTTGGCCTGCTTGAGCGCCTCCTGCACGGCGGCATTTCGCTCGGGCCAGTAGGGTTCCTCGCGGCCGAATCCGAAAAACTTGTGCACCGCCTGGTCCATGCCGGAGTCGATCATGACGGAGCCGGTCGGGTAGACCACCTGGAACGCGGTGCGTGCGGAAACGTAATCGTCCTTCGAACCGCCATCGATGATGTCGGCCAGGGGACGGTGGCTTTCGGCAAGCTTGACGTAGTTGATGCGCGCGGGCGGTGCGCCCGGAACCGTCGCGGCGGCTACGCGCACGCGCGCCAGGAGATCGGCGCTGTAAGGCTGGGCCTCCTGGGGCAACAGCGGCTCGGCGCGCGCCGGCAGCGAACCCAGGCCCACCAGCGCCAGCACACCGAACACGGCGAGCTTCGTCATGGCCTCACCTCAAACCTCGACGCGCATCAACCGGGCGCACGGACCCGACAAAAGCCAAACGCGCGATCCGCTCGATTTGAATCGGACCGCGCGTTCGTCTGTTTGCGCATGACCCCTGAGGGGATCATGCGCCCGTTGTCCTCAGACCATCAAGGCTGCAACGAGGCCAGGTAGGCGGACACGTTCAGCATGTCGTCGGCGCTCAGCTTGTTGACGACCGGCACCATGAGAGGCGTCCATGTCCCGGCACGGTTTCCCGACGCCATGTCGTAGAGCTGCCGGCCGATATAGCTCGGCGAACGGCCCGCAATGGTCGGAACCGGGCCGACGCCGCGCAGATCGGGTCCGTGGCAGACCGTGCATGCCGTGACCTTGCCGTCACCGGTCTTCGCCAGCGACTCGCCCTTCTTGACGCTGCCCGGCGGCACATAGGCGGTGAAGCCTGACCGCGGGTTGCGCAGGTACTCGGTGTGCTCGGCGTTCACGGGGGTCTCGATGATGCGCTGTCCCAGTGGCTCGGTGCCGGCGTCCGCGCCCTCGAGGGTGAGGAACATGCCGGCCTGGGGCCTGGTCTTCGGAACCGTCTCGCTCTCCACCACCTTGATCCAGGGCGTGGCCGGGATTGCCGAGAAATACTTCGCGGCCGCCTTGATCTCGTCGTCCGTCATGTTCTTCGCAAATCCGGCCATCAGGCCGGTGTTGGTCTTTCTAGGATCCGAGGTCTTGCGGTGGCCGTTCTTGAAGTCGGTCAGCTGCTGGACGATGTAGTCATAAGTGAGGCCCGTGACGTTCGCGTTCTCCGGGCGGCCCTTTCCATTGGGATAGTGGCAGAGCCCGCAGGCAAACACGACGGGCGTCGTGGTTTCCTTGCCGTGGGCGACGATGTCGGGCATCGCCGGATGGTCCTCGGGGAACCAGTCGGCCGGCGCGTGCCGGTTGGCCACCTGGGCGCGGGTGAACTGGAACTTGGATCCCGGCACGGAGAGCAGCTTGACGTTGTCCTGCACGGGTGGGGGGGCCGGTGCGGCCGGCGGCGGCAGCACGGCCGGCGGCGGCGTCGTGGTGCCCCAGGCCCACGGCATGGGCGGTCCATCGGCGGCTTGTACGGCAGTGGCCAATCCTGCGGCGGCGCCAAGCGACAAAACAGCAGCGGTTACGAAGAGCTTCGTCATCGTCCTCCCCTCATGTGCTGGTCCGGTCTTCCCGGATTCTGGTGCAAACTACGCCGGCATCCACGGCCGGCCAGTTCCGCTGGAGATTGCCGCAATATTGGGATATCGGCAAGACCACCGCGGCCGCCAAATCGATGGAAATATGGGCCTCGGGGCGAGCTTGATCCAACGCCGCGTTTCGGCCTGGATCAGGTCGCCGAGCTGCCGGGGCTTCAGGGCTTGCGCCTCCGCGCCTTCGTTTCGCTCAACCCATCCTGCCAACTACCGCATCGTTCGTTCGAACTGGCGCAGCAGCTCGTTGCCGCGGGTCACGGCGGCGTCGAGGGCGGCCTTGGCGGATTTCTTGCCGGCAAAGGCCTGTTCAAGCTCGTCCTCTATGACGTCGCGGACCAGTACGAAGGAGCCGAGCCGCAGTCCACGCGAATTCTCGGTGGGCGGGTTGAGCGTGATCTGCTCGATCGAGATCGCGGCGCCTGGGTTGCGTTCGTAGAAATGCTGGGAGCGCGAGAGCTCGTAGGCGGCCCCGGTGATCGGCAGATATCCGGTGTTCTGGTGCCATGACGCCTGGACCTGCGGCTGCGACAGGAAGGCGAAGAACTGCGCGGCCGCCTTGTATTCCTCCTCCGGCCGGCCCCTCAACACCCACAAGGTGGCGCCGCCGATGATCGAGTTCTGCGGCGCGCCTTTGACGTCCGGCCAATAGGGCAGCATCCCGTAGCCGACGGCGAAGCGCGAATTGGCGATGATGTCGGCGCGGGTCGCCGACGATCCCAGGAAGATCCCGCATTCGCCCGCCGGGAATCTCGGCTCGGCTTTGGAAGCCCTGCCGCTGTAATCGAACAGCTTCGATTTCTGCCACTCCGTCAGCGCTTCGATGTGGCGGACCATCACGGGATTGTTGATCGTCAATTCGGCGTCGAATCCGGCGAGGCCATTCGACTTGGTGGCGATCGGAAGATTGTGAAACGCCGAGAAATTCTCCACGTTGACCCATGACGGCCAATGGGTGGTGAACCCGCAGGCGACGCCGGATTGCCGCAGCTTGCGTGCGGCGGCCTCGACTTCGGGCCAGGTCCTGGGCGCGACCTTGTCGTCGAGGCCGGCGGCGCGGAACAGGTCCTTGTTGTAGTACAGGATCGGCGTCGATGCGTTGAAGGGAAACGACAGCAGGTTGCCCTCGAGATCGGCATAATAGCCGGACACCGCCGGCAAGAAGGCCTTCTGGTCGAACGGCACGCCCTGGGCGCGCATGAGGTCGAACACCGGATAGATCGCACCTTTCGCCGCC
Source organism: uncultured Alphaproteobacteria bacterium (assembly GCA_963791375.1). Classification (GTDB taxonomy): domain Bacteria; phylum Pseudomonadota; class Alphaproteobacteria; order Rhizobiales; family Xanthobacteraceae; genus JAJPKK01. Next base: position 68,313 of record CAWBSI010000023.1, on the reverse strand, counting down.
ATCATGGTCGCGGTGCCGACCTCGTTCACCTGGACGATGGCGGGCTGGGTGCGGGTGCGCACCGCGAAGATCGCGGCGGTGATGGTCTCGGTGTAGCTGCCCTTGTAGGTGGGGACGATGCGGTGTTCGGACTGCGACCGGTTGAATTCTCCCGCCAGCTGCACGAGCTGCCGGCCGAGTTCGCCGGTCATGGCGTGCCACAGCTCGACGGTGGCTGCGCCGGCGGAATTGGCCGTGAATGCGAAGAAGGCAGCCGCGACGAGGGCGTGCATGGCCCCCTTGCGTCGGCGGCGTCCGCGGTGGGCCGCGGCCTCAGGCTTGAAATCCATGGTCAATTCCGGCTCCGCCGAGTAACATGAGGACAAGGGAGCTTCCCCGCTATGCGACCTCATCCTATGACGAAAAGATCGCGAACCGTGGCCAAATCCAACCGTGCTTGGGTAAAATCCCTGCTGCTTTTCGCCGCGTTGGCGTTGCCACCGGCAGGCGGCGCCGGAGCTCGGGAGTTTCGCGCCGCCGACACCCAGGCGGCGGACTACCCGACCGTGCGGGCGATCGAATACATGGGCCGCCTGATCGAGCAGCGCACCGACGGGCGCCACCGCATCCGCGTCTTCCATTCGCGCCAACTCGGCGAGGAAAAGGAGACCATCGAGCAGACCCGGGTCGGCGCCATCGACATCAATCGCACCAATGTGGGCCCGCTCGGCTCGCTCGTCCCGGTGGCCGACGTGCTGGCGCTGCCCTTCCTGTTCCGTTCGATCGATCACTTGCACAAGGTGCTCGACGGCCCGGTCGGCGAGGAGATTCTGGCGAGTTTCGAACGCTTCGGCTTCATCGGGCTGACGTTCTACGATTCCGGCGCCCGCTCGATCTACAACAGCAAGCATCCGGTCCGCACGCTCGCCGACCTCAAGGGCCTGCGCATCCGCGTCCAGCAATCCGAGCTGATGGCGGGCATGATCAGGGCGCTCGGCGCCCAGCCGATCGAACTTCCCTACGGCCAGGTCGAGACCGGACTCGCGACCGGGCTCATCGACGGCGCGGAAAACAACTGGCCGTCGTTCGTCACCACCAACCACTACAAGCTCGCCCGCAACTACACGCTCACGGAGCACACCATGAGCCCGGAGGTGCTGATGATGTCGGTGCGGGCATGGCAGAGCCTGTCGGACGCCGACAAGGTCATATTCCGCGAGGCGGCGCGCGAGTCGAACCGGTACATGCGCGAGCAATGGGGTGCGCTGGAAGCGCAGTCGCAGCGGCGGGCGCGGGAAGCGGGCGTGGTCATCGTCGCCGATTTCGACCGCAAGCCGTTCGAGGCGGCCATGTCGGACATCCACGCCAAGGCATTCGCCGATCCGGCACTTCGGCCCCTGATCGATCGCATCCGTCAGGTGCAGTGAGCATTCCTTGAACGCGCTCGACCAGCACAGATCATTCGGGAGCAAATCGGAACCGGCGGGCGACGCGACCGTCGGGGTCGAATGGTTCATCCGCACCATTCCGATCCGGTGGCGGATCGTCTCGATCGCCGCCCTGAACTGCCTGGCGGTCGTCATTCTGGCGGGATTGCTGTGGAGCGGGGCGAAGATCCTGAACACCGCCTGGGCCGAAGTCCGGCAGGTCCGCGAATCCGATACGCTGCTCGCCCTGCTCGGAACCGAGTCGGGACGGCTCCAGAGCCTCATCCACCAGTACATCAACGAGCCGCGCCCGGAGACGTTCGCGGAGATTCTGCTGCTGCGCGAGGCGGTGCTGGGTACATTGAAGACGCGCGGCGCGACCAACTCCATGCTGTCTCCCTCGGTGCCGGAACTGACCGCGCTGACCGAGCGCTTTCTCGATGCGTTCGGGGATCTGCGCGCCCTGCAGACGACGATCACCAAGAGCTACGAGGAAGAAGTCCTGATGCCCGCCAAGCAGATGGCGGGGCTTTACGCGATCATCGAAGGCGCGACCGGTAAATCCGATGCGTTGATCGGGCCGGCGCTGGGCAAGTCGCGCGAGACCTTCACCGCCATGCTGGTCGCCGCCAACGCCTATTACCTCTCGCTCGCGGCCGACGCCGCGGACGAAGCCCACACCGACATTCAGCGGATCGAGGACGCGATACCGGTGCTGGGCGATCTCGCCGAAAACGACCTGCAACGGGCCGCCCTCGACGCCTTGAAGCAGAAGGCGGTGGCGCTGCGGCATGGCCTCGAGCACCTCGGCGAGCTCTTCACCATGCGCGCGGCGCTGTTGCGCAACGCCATCGACGGCAACCAGGCCGCGATGATCACCACACTCGACAATCTGTCGGCCCGCATGCGCGAGTACGAGCATGAGGCCCAGGAAAAATTCGACCGGAGCCTCCTGAACATCTACCGCCTGGTGGCGCTGGTGGCGCTGGTGTTCCTCTCGGCCGTGGTGGTGGGCTCCGTCATCGTCGCCCAGAGTATCAGGCGGCCATTGCAGCGGCTGATGACGGCGATGCGCGACATCACGTTCGGCCGCTACGACAATCCCATTCACGGCACCGCCGCCCGCGACGAGATCGGCGCCATGGCCCGCGCGGTGGAGGTGTTCCGCGACAACGCGATCGCCAAAGGCAAGGCGGAGGAAGAGCTGCGCACGTCGAAGGACAAAGCCGAGCGTGCCCTCGCCGAGCTGCGCGACACCCAGCAGAACCTCATCGAGGCGGAGAAGCTCGCCGCGCTGGGCGGCCTCGTGGCCGGTATCGCCCACGAGGTCAACAATCCCGTCGGGATCAGCCTCACGGTCGCGTCGAGCTTCGCGAGGCGGTGCGAAGTGTTCGCGTCGGAGCTGAGGCAGCCGCCGCTGCGCCGCTCGCGGCTCGATGAATTCGTCGCGACCAGTCACGCCGCGGCCAACCAGCTCGTCGCGAATCTCCAGCGCGCCGGCGAGTTGATCCAGTCCTTCAAGCAGGTCGCCGTCGACCGCAGCCACGCCGACCGCCGCGAATTCGACCTCGCCGAGGCGACCGACCAGATCATCGCGAGCCTGCGCCCGGCCTTGAAGACGACGGCAATCGCGCTTCGCGTGGACCTGCCTCCCGGCATCGCCATGGACAGCTATCCCGGCTCCTACGGACAGGTCCTGACCAATCTGTTCCTCAACGCGGTCGTCCATGCCTTTCCGGACGGGAGGGCGGGAACGCTGTCGTTTTCGGCGCGGGCGCTTGGAGCGAACGATGTGGAGATAACGGTCGCGGACGACGGCGTCGGGATGACCGAGGCGGTCAAGACCCACGCCTTCGACCCCTTCTTCACCACCCGCCGCAACCGCGGCGGCACCGGCCTCGGCCTGCACATCATCTACAGCCTCGTCACCCAGTCGCTCGGCGGGCGGCTGTCGATGGAATCGGCGCCCGGCAAGGGCACCACGTTCCGCATCGTCATTCCCCGGGTTGCCCGCGATCCTTCCGCGGCGGCCACAGCCACGGACCGATAAAGTGGGCGACCAGGACGACTTTCTACACATCATCGAGGATTCCGCCGATATCCCGGAGGCGGGGCCGTGCTGGAAGGTCGCCGTCATCGACGACGATCCCGCGGTCCATGACGGCACCAGGTTCGCGCTCGGCGACTACCAGCTCAACGGGCAGCGGCTGGAAATCCTGTCGGCGTCCTCGGCGGCGGAGGGCCGCGAACTGATGCGGGCGCATCCGGACGTTGCGGCGGTCCTGCTCGACGTCATCATGGAGACCGACGATGCCGGCCTCGACCTCGTTCAATTCATCCGCAATACGCTCAAGAACGAAACCGTCCGCATCATCCTGCGCACCGGCCAGCCCGGGCAGGCGCCGGAGCGCCGCGTCATCGTCGACTACGACATCAACGACTACAAGGCCAAGACCGAGCTGACGGCGGACAAGCTCTTCACCTCCCTGACGGCGGCCTTGCGCAGCTATCAGCAGCTCCAGCGCATGGTGGAGACCCGGCGCGGCCTCGAGATCATCATCGACGCCGCCTCGACCCTCTACGATTTCAAGTCGATGCAGCGGCTCGCCGAGGGCGTGCTGACGCAGATCGCGTCGCTGCTCAATGTGGACTGCGCCGGCATCCTCGTGCTGCGCGACAGCGCCGAGACGGACGACAGCTTTTCGGTGCTGGCGGGGTCGGGCTGCTACAGCCGCTACATCGGCACGCCCGGCATCAGCGGGCTCGACGACGAGCTGCGCGAGGTCGTCAGGCAGGCGTTCCGCCGCCGGGATCACCAGTTCCAGACGCGGCGTTCGGTGCTCTATATTCGCACCGGCAGCGGCCGCGAACTCGTGGTGCTGCTGGAGGCGTCGAAGCAGCTCTCCGATACCGATCGTTCGCTCATCCAGATCTTCACCAGCCGGCTTTCGGTCGCCTTCGACAACGTCATCCTTTACGAGCAGTTGCAGCAGGCCAACACGAACCTGGAAGAACGCGTGCGCCAGCGTACGCGCGAGCTGACCCGGGCCAATGCGCGCCTGTCGGCGCAATGGACGCGGCTGCAGCGCGCCAACGCCTTCAAGAGCGAGATTCTGGGCACCGTCGCTCATGACCTGCGCAACCCGCTGAGCGTCATTCTCGGCCGGACCGAAATGCTGACGGAGATGGTGGGCGCCGCGGCGGCGTCACCGGAAAGCGTCAAGGCGCAGATCGTGCACATCCGCACCGCCGCCAATCGCCTGACCGAGATCGTCAACAGCCTGATCAAGGACGCGATGGCGGATGCCCACGACATCACGATCCGCCCGGAGACGATCGACATCGTTGCACTGCTCAGGGATATCGTGGAGGCGAGCCAGCCGCTCGCAGCGCGCAAGGACCAGGTGATCGCGGTCGCCGCGCCGGCTGCTTTGTCGGCGGTGTGCGATCCCGACCGCATGCGCGAGGCAATCGACAATCTCCTGAGCAACGCCATCAAATACAGCCCGACTGGCGGGCGCATCGAGGTCGGCGTCGCGGAGGAGGACGGCCGCATCGTCATCCGCGTCGGCGACCAGGGGCCGGGCCTTTCGCCGGAAGACATGGCGCGGCTGTTCGGGCGGTTCCAGCGGCTGTCGGCGCGGCCGACCGGGGGCGAGCCTTCCACTGGCCTCGGACTGTCCATCGTGAAGCGGATCGTCGACCTTCATGACGGCGTCGTCAGCGTGCAGGACACCGGCCCGGCCGGCACCACATTCATGATCGCGATCCCGTCGAAATGAGCCGGTTGAAATGAGCCACGCGCAGCACATCATCGTGGTGGATGACGAGGCCGCCGCCCGGGAAATGGTGGGCGACTATCTGCGTATGCACGGCTTTGCGGTGACGCTGTGCGACGGCGCCTCCGGCCTGCGCGCCGCCATGGACAAACAGAGCGCCGACCTGATCGTTCTCGATCTCAACATGCCCGAGGAGGACGGGCTTTCGATCATCCGCCGGCTCAAGCAGCAATCGAGCGTTCCCGTCATCATGCTCACCGCCACCGCGAGCTCGATCGATCGGGTGGTCGGTCTCGAGCTCGGCGCGGACGACTACATCGCGAAGCCCTGCGAGTTGCGCGAGCTGGTGGCGCGCATCCGCTCGGTGCTGCGGCGCGCGGCGCCGGGACAGACGGCCGAGAGCGCGGCTCTGAAGCCGGGCCCCAAAACCGAGCGCAACCTCGTGCGGTTCGGAACCAAGTGGCTCGACCACGATGCCCAGGCGCTGCGCGACGATGACGACAACGAACATCCGCTGACGGCATCGGAGTACGGCCTGCTGAAGGTCTTCGCCGCCAATCCCAGGCGCGTTCTGTCGCGCGAGCGCCTCCTCGAGCTCGCCAATGCGCGCAGTGCCGAGGCGTTCGACCGCGCCATCGACATCCGCATCATGCGTCTGCGCCGCAAGATCGAGCCCGACCCCGCCCACCCCACGGTGATTTGCACCATCCGCGGCGGCGGCTACCTGTTCACGCCGACCGGCGAATCGACCTGAGGCCGGCGGCCCGTTCCCGGCTACCGGCACGGCCTCCAAATAGGAAAACGATCCCCGTTTCGTCCTGATTGTTTCATCGCTGCGCTGCCGAACGAAACAATTGGGCCGGCGGACGAAATCATTTCTCTCGGCCGAAGCAGAATGAACGAAACGGCGTCCTGTTAGTTAATTCCCCGTACGGCGCGCCATCCGATGGCGCTGGGAGGGGACTATGCGAAACGCAGCCACTCAGGCGGCTCAGCCGATCGAGTTTTGCTCGCTCAACGCGCAATCCGACGAAGCCCTGATCAAGGCGATCGCGGGGGGCAGCCAGGCCGCGATGCGGACCTTGTACACCCGGCACAGCGTTCGCGTCTTCCGCTTCATCGCCCGTCTCGTCACCGACACAGCCCGCGCCGAGGACGTCGTCAGCGAAGTCTTCATCGACGTCTGGAGCCAGGCCGACCGCTTCGAAGGCCGCGCGCAGGTTTCGACCTGGATTCTGTCGATCGCCCGCTTCAAGGCGCTGACGGCGCTGCGCCGGCGTCGCGATGTCGAGCTCGACGACACCATCATCGAAACCGTCGAAGATTCCGCCGACACTCCCGAGCAGATGGTTCTCGCCCAGGACCGCAGCGCGCAACTGCGCTCCTGCCTCGCCAAGATGTCGCGGGAGCACCGCGAAGTCATCGACCTCGTCTACTATCACGAAAAGTCCGTCGAGGAGGTCGCCGAGATCATCCAGCTGCCGAAGAACACGGTGAAGACCCGCATGTTCTACGCCCGCAAGCAACTGGCACGGCTGCTCTCGACCCACGGCGATTTCGATCACCTCACCGCGCCGCGGGCCGCCTGATCGATTTAATCCCTGTGCTTGTCATCGCCCCCGGCTTGACCGGGCGATCTGGTAAGAACGGATCCGCGAACCATCGATTCAATTCGGGCGATCGACTTCTGCCCCCTCTCCCGCTTGCGGGGGAGGGTTGGGGAGGGGGTTCTCGCGGCGAGTTCCGTGCCGTGGAATTGCCCCCGCTGACCCTCCCCCGCAAGCGGGGGAGGGGATCAAAACTCCTCGGCCAAGAGCGGCGGCGCGTGACGGCGCTTCGCACCGACTGAAATGTTGTGGGGACCCGACGATTTCGGGAGGCCCTGCGGGCGCAATCGGGCTTTTGGTGCGATACTGGGTCATCAGCCAAGAAGGGTCGCCGCCATGCTCCTGCTTCTGATCAACATCGTGATCATCGTCGTCGTCGGTGCGATCGTGTTCTATCTCATCGACAAGTACGTTCGCGACGGCCGGTTGGGAAACCTGCTCAAGATCCTGGTCGCGCTGATCTGCCTCGCTGCGATCCTGCAGCGGCTGCTTCCGATCATGGGGGTGGGATTTTAGGCTCCCGCGGTTGTCGCGGGCCCGGGGGGGACGATCCGGCCGCTCCTCAGCGGCCGTGAATCATCTTTGCGACCTCGGGCTGAGGTCGCAAGAGTGATTCACCAACGGTCAGGCCGCGCTTTGGCTCAGTAGGCGCGTCGGAACGGGTTCGCGATGCAGGCGCCGCCGCGGTCCCGCGTGGCAGCCACGCACTGCCCGAAATCGTTGTAATAGCAGGAGAGCGAGCCGCCCGGGAACTTGACGCAATACTGGTAGGTGTAGGGCGATTGCGCCATCGTCGGGTGAGTTCCGCCGCACAGCGCGGCCGCGCCGATCAGCGCCGAGAGTACCAGTGCGCGCATGTCTGTCTCCTAGGAGAGGTTGCCTGTCTACCCTCTGTGTGTCGGGCAACGCCCCCGGTTCAATGCAGTGTAAAGCGCCGCACCTGCGTGCCTTCGCCCAGCCTGCCGGAATGTGCGTTGAACCACGCCCCGCCGGCAGCTACCTTGTGCCGGCCGACCTTGTGCCGGCCAAATTTGTGCCGGCCAAAGTTGTGCCGGCAAGGACCCGCCTCATGGCCGAACCCACCACCTCCAAGCTCGCGGTGCGCGGCTGCAACATCCGCCTGATGCGCGGCGGCGCCGGGCAGCCGCTCCTTGTCCTCCATGGGGCGAGCGGGGCGGGTTGGCTGCCGTACATGGAGGCGCTGTCGGCGGGGTTCGACGTGATCGCGCCGGAGCAGCCGGGCTTCGGGGAGTCCGACACCCCCGATTGGCTCGACACCATCCACGACCTCGCTTATTTCGATCTCGACCTCCTCGATGCGCTCGGTCTCGATCGCGTCCATCTGGTCGGTATCTCGCTCGGCGGCTGGGCCGCGGCGGAGCTGGCGGTGCGCGACACCAGCCGGCTCGCCTCGCTCACGCTGGTGGGCGCCGCCGGCCTTCACGTCAACGGCGTCAAGCAGATCGACCCGTTCCTGCGCACCGACGAGCAGCGCATCCGCGATTTCTTTCACGATCAGGCGCGCGCGGACGAGATGATCAAGCGGATGCTGGCGCCGGAGCACGCGGATGTCGCCATGAAGAACCGGGTTACCACCGCGAAGCTTTCCTGGCAGCCGCGCGGCTATGATCCGCATCTCCACAAGTGGCTGCACCGGATCGACGTGCCGACGCTCCTGGTCTGGGGCGCCGAAGACAAGCTGTTCCCGAAGGAATATGCTGACGCCTATCGCGAGCTCATTGCGGGATCGAAAGCCGTGATCATTCCGGAGTGCGGGCATCTGCCCCATGTGGAGAAGCCTTCGGCTTTCGTCGCGGCGCTCGAAGACTTCATCGACGGCAAGAGGCGCGCAGCATGAAATTCTTCAATTTTCATCTGATGCCCTATCGGCATGTGGATCTCGACGCCATCGATCGCAACGGCTCCGCCTGGGTGACGCTCACCAACGCGCTCTATGATCCCGAAAAGGGCGCCGGGCTCTATCACGAATATCTCGACCAGATGGAGTTCGCCGATCAGCTCGGCTTCGACGGCGTCTGCCTCAACGAGCATCACCAGACCGCCTACGGGATGATGCCGATCCCGGGCGTGCTGGCCGGCGCGCTCGCCCGCAGCGTCAAGCGGGCGAAGCTCGCGGTGCTCGGCCGCGCGCTGCCGCTCCTCAACAATCCGCTGATGGTTGCCGAAGAATACGCGATGCTCGACAACCTCACGCGCGGCCGCTTCATTGCCGGCTTCGTGCGCGGCATCGGCGCCGAATATCACGCCATGGGCATCAATCCGGCGCAGTCGCAGGACCGCTTCGCCGAGGCGCACGATCTCATCGTACGCGCCTGGACCGAGCCCGGACCGTTCGCCTACGAGGGCAAGCACTATCACTTCAACTACGTCAATCCGTGGCCGCGTCCCTGGCAGAAGCCGCATCCGCCGATCTGGATCCCGTCCCAGGGCTCCGGCAGCACCATCAAATGGGCGGCGGCGATGCGCTACACCTATTGCCAGACGCTCAGCCCGATCGCCGACGTGGCGCGCTTCTTCCAGCTCTATCGCGACGAGGCCGAGAAGTCGGGCTATGAGGCCTCGCCCGACCAGCTCGCCTGGTCGAACACGATCTATGTGGCGGATACCGACGAGAAGGCGATGCGCGAAGCGCGGCCCCATCTCGAGGCGCTGGTGAACCGATTGCTGAAGATGCCGACCGAGATGCTGCTGCCGCCCGGCTACACCAACATCGAATCGATGAAGCGCGTGCGCGCCAGCAAGGTGACCGGCAAGACGAAGTCGATCGAGGAACTCGTCAATACCGGCGTCGTCATCGTCGGCAGCCCCAATACGGTGCGGGAGAAGTTGGCGGAGTACCAGGATCTCGCCGGCTTCAACACGTCGCTGACCAAGACCCAGTTCGGCACGCTGCCCAACGACATGACGCGCGCCAACATGGTGGCGATCGCGGAGGAGATCATTCCGCATTTCCGCACCCGCCTGCCGCAGGGAAAGCGGCAGGCCGCGGCTGAGTGAGGCGAGTCCACTTCGCTGTCATCGCCCGGCTTGACCGGGCGGTCCAGTGACCACCGACCGGGCGTATTGGATTGCCCGGTCAAGTCGGGCAATGACACCTATGGGTCAACGCGATCGGGAAACGCCTTTGCGAGGTCCCGCCATGAAGCTCCCTCGCCGCCGCTTCCTGCAGTCTGCGGGTGCCGCCGCGACGCTCGCTGCCCTCCCGCGACGCGCGGCGGCGCAGGCTTGGCCGAGCCGGCCGCTGCGCTGGGTGGTCGGATACCCGGCCGGCGGCTCGACCGACCTTGCGGTCCGCATCATGGGCCAATGGCTCTCGGAGCGCCTCGGCCAGCCCGTCATCGTCGAAAACCGGCCGGGCGCCGGCACCAATCTCGCCACCCAGGCCGTGGTGAACGCGCCGCCCGACGGCTACACGCTGCTGCTCGCAGTCGCCACCAACGCGATCAATGCGTCGCTCTATGACTCGCTGCCGTTCGTTTTCCTGCGCGACATCGCTCCGGTGGCGGGCGTCGCCGAGTTTCCGCTGGTGCTCGAGGTCGCTGCCGCGGTGCCGGTGAAGAACCTCGCGGAATTCACCGCCTATGCCAAGGCGAACCCCGGCAAGATCAACATCGCCTCGTTCGGCACTGGCACCATCAGCCATCTCGCCATCGAGATGTTCAAGGCCGCGGCCGGCGTCGACATGGTGCACGTGCCCTACCGAGGTGGCGCCGTCATGGTCACCGACATGCTCGGCGGCCGCATCCAGGCCGGCGTCGACGCCTTGCCGAATTCGCTGCCGCACATCCAGCGCGGCACGCTGCGCGCGCTTGCCCTGACGAACGCGGTGCGCACGCCGGTGCTTCCCGACGTGCCGACCGTCGGCGAAACGATCCCCGGATTCGAGGTCACGACCTGGAGCGGGATAGGCGTGCCGCGCGGCACGCCCGCCGAAATCATCGAACGGCTCAATCGCGAGAACAATGGCGGCCTCGCCGATCCCGCCATCAAGGCGCGGCTTGCCGAGGTGGGTGCGACGCCGATCGTCATGACTCCCGCGGCATTCGGCGCCATGATGGCGGCAGACACGGAAAAATGGGCGAGGATCGTCAAGCTGTCCGGCGTGAAGCCCGAATAGCATTACTGCGTCAGGAAACGGGTTGTGCTTATCAGGCGAGAGCCGCTTTCTCCCTTCCCTTTCAGGGGAGGGAGGCCGGAGATCCGCGCTTGTGACACAATAGTGAGTAGGCGGTCGAACCAGTCACGGATGCATCGCTATGTCGTCATCCCCGAGTTTTCGCGCAGGCTTGAGTATTGCCGCCGTGCTGGCCGCGACGGTCCTGCCGGGCCGCGTCCCCGGTGCGGATAACGTCGCCGGTGGCGCGCTTGCGGCCGAGCAGCCCGGCCCCGCGGCAGGCGAGGGCGCCTTCCGCCACCTGCGGGCGCTGCAGGACATCGCATCCGCGAACGGCGGCAATCGCGCCGCCGGCACGCCCGGCTACGATCGTTCCGCGGAATACGTCGCGCAGACGCTGAGGGATGCGGGCTACGTCGTTCGCCTCGAGGAATTCGAGTTTCCCTACTTCGAGGACCGCACGCCTCCGGTGCTGGTCACGAACGCCCCCGATGGGGCGCAGGAGCCGGCCGGCGCCGTGCGCACCTTGAGAAACTCCGGCTCGGGCGACGTGACGGCGCGGCTGCGCGCGGTGAACCTCGGGCTCGGCGAGGGGCCGCCGGCAGCCTCGACCAGCGGCTGCGAGGCCGCCGACTTCGCGGATTTCGAGCGCGGTTCCGTGGCGCTGATCCGCCGCGGCACCTGCCAGTTTCAGGTCAAGGTCGAGAACGCCGTCGCGCACGGTGCGGTCGGTGTCGTGGTCATGAACGAGGGCACCAATGACCGGACGGATGTCTTTGCGGGCCTGCTCATGAAGCCAGCCGCCATTCCGGTGGTCGGCATCTCATACGAACGCGGCCGGTCCCTCGACCTCGCGGCGCGCGCGGATGGCGGCGTCACCGTGCGCGTCGCGGTCGACGCCGTTGCCGGCAAGCGGTCGACGCGAAACGTGCTGGCCGAGATGGCCTCCGACGGAAATGGTCCATTGATCATGGTTGGTGCGCATCTCGACAGCGTGCCGGAGGGGCCCGGCATCAACGACAACGGCAGCGGCTCGGCCGCCGTGCTCGAAGCCGCGCTGCGACTGGCCCGGGAGCCGACCAAAGCGCCGTCCCAAGCCCGCGGTCGCGTGCGCTTTGCGTTCTGGGGTGCTGAAGAGCGCGGGCTCAACGGTTCGCGCCACCATGTCGGAGCGTTGTCGGAGGAGGAGCGGGCGAACATCGCGCTCTATATCAATCTCGACATGGTCGGCTCACCCAACTTCGTCCGCTACCTCCAGGGTTCTGCCGTTACCGGCGAGGGACCAGCGGCCATTGCCCGGAGCGAATTCGGCGCTGATTTCCGTGAGCACGGCCTGCCGTTCGAGGAACGCAGCGGAGGCCGCACCCGCTCTGACGACGCCCCGTTCGCGCAGAAGGGCATTCCGACCGTGGGTCTCTACACCGGTGCAGGCGGGTCGAAGTCGGAGACGCAAGCCGGCTCGTTCGGCGGTGCGGCTGGCCGCCCCTTCGATCCCTGTTATCACCAGGCCTGCGATACGATCGAGAACGTCAACCGTGAGGTCTTGGAAGAGAGCACACGCGCACTCGTGCGGGTGCTCGATGCCGCAGCGATTGCCGGGCCCGGGCGCGGCACGCCCGCTTCGAAAGCGGGGGAACCCGGCCCCTAGAGCGCTATCCGTTTCAGGTTGAATCGGATAGCGCTCTAAAGTCATTGATTTTGAACATGATCTTGTCCGAAAAGTCTGCAACTTTTCGGGATCATGCTCTATGCGACGGTCGCCGGCCTATGCGGGGTCCATGCCGTTCTTCTTGATGACGGGCACGGAGCTCGGCAGGGTGAGATATTTCACCAAATCCCTGGCGGCATCAGGTTGCTTGGCCATGGTGGTCAGCGCCGTCGCGTAGACGATGGTCCTGTTGAGATCGGCGGGCAGCTCGCCGACGATGTCGATGCCGCCGACCTGCATCAGCTCGGCGATCTGGTGGATGCCGATTTCGACGTCGCCCTTCGCCACCGCGGCAGCGACCGGCATGCCCCGCACCACGGTGATCTTGGGCTTGACCTGGTCGGCGATGCCGAGGCGGACGATGATCGCCTTCGAGAAATGATCCCCGCTCGGGCCGATGCTGTGGCCGATCGATTTGGCGTCGAGGAGCGTCTTCTTGAGGGCTTCGTCGGTGCCGATGTCAGGCTTCGTGGCGCCGGCGCGCACCGCGAGGCCGATGCGCGAGTTGAAGGCCGGCGCGATGGTGGCGGCGTCGACCTTGCCCGCCTTGGCGAGCTCGTTGAGCGCGGGGGGCCCGAGCAGGATGAGATCGGCAAAGGTGCCGTCCTTGATCTTGGCGACCGCCGGGCCGGTGCCGAACACGCTCATGGTGACCTTGTGGCCGGTCGCGCGCTCGAACGGCGGTATAAGGTCGAGCATGATCTGCTGGACCGCAGCGGTGGTCATCAGCGAGATCTCGGCCGCCTTGACGGCGGTTGCGGCGAACAGAACCGCCAGGCACGCCGTCGCGGCAGCGGCAATCCTCGACCATGAACGCATCGCTTTCCTCCCGGGCCTGAACTCAATTCGTCGGCGCGTTGTCGAAACCGGCGGCGCCGGGATCAGCCCGGGTCCATACCCTTCTTCTTGATCACCGGAATGGCCGCTTCCGAGGAGAGGAACTTCACCAAAGCCTTGGCGGCATCCGCCTCCTTGGCCTTGGCCGGGATGCCCGCGGCGTAGACGATGATCTTCTGCAGGTCGGGGGGCAGGGGGCCGACGAAGTCGATGCCGGGAACAGGAAGCAGCTCGGCGACCTGCTGCACGCCGATCTCGGCCTCGCCCGCCGCCACCGCCGCGCCCACCGGCTTGCCCTGGACGATGACCGTCTTGGGCTTCAAGGTATCGACGAGACCGAGGCGCGCAATCACGGTGGCGAAATACTGGCCGCTCGCACCGCGGCTGTAGGCAACGGATTTCGCCGCGACGAGCGCGGCCTTGAACGCGTCGGCGGAGCCGATGTCGGGCTTCGGCGCGCCGGCACGTACCGCGACACCCACGCGCGAGAGCATGATCCGGGAGCCACCGCCGGCGGCGATCCGGCCGTCCTTGGCGAGATCGCCGATCACGTCCTCGTCGGCGATGACGAGGTCGAAGCTCGCGCCGTCCCGGAGTTGGGTGATGGTCTGCGGCGCGCCCTGGAACTTCAACGTGACCTTGTGCCCGCTCGCCCGCTCGAAAATCGGCATCAGCGCGCCCAGCACCTCCGGCATGGGCCCCGCCGTGCTGACCACGGAGATCTCGGCGGCCGTCGCGGCGCCTCCCGCGATCAGCGCGCCCAGGCAGCCTGCCGCCGCCCAGGCGGCGACCTTCGACCAAGTGCTCATGATGTCCTCCCAGACGTATCCCTAGCGTTCTTGCGAGGTCGCAGCGCCTCGCTCCGGGATCGATTACACTCTTATCCGCCGCGCCGATCAATGGCGTCGGAACGCGCTCGCGGTACTTCGCTCGCGGCATGTTCGGTTATGTGCGCCGGACAGCATTCCGCGGCCCGCCTCGCCGTCGCGGCCCACTCAGACCGCGAGATCGTCCGACTTGATCCGCTTCACACCGGCCTTCTCCATGGCGGACCAGGCGGCGGCGAGCGACCCGCGCGTGTCGATCCCGCGCGAGGCGTCATCGATCACGAAGGTCTCGAAGCCGGCGCCCCGCGCATCCATGGCGGTCCAGGCGACGCAGAAATCGGTGGCGAGCCCGGCAACGAAGACGCGGGCGAGGCCGCGCTCCTTCAAGTAGCCGCCGAGGCCGGTCGGGGTCTTGTGATCGGCCTCGACGAAGGCCGAGTAGCTGTCCATCGTTCTTGTTGTAGCCCTTGCGCACGACGAGCTCGGCATGGGGGATCGCGATGTCCTTGGAGATGTCGGCGCCCGGCGTCCCCTGGACGCAATGGTCTGGCCACAGCACCTGGTCGCCATAAGGCAACGTGACGACCTCGAACGGCGCCTTGCCGGAATGCGCGGACGCAAACGAGACGTGTCCCGGCGTGTGCCAGTCCTGGGTCAGCACGACATGGGCGAACTTCGGCGCGATCCGATTGATGATGGGCACGATCTGATCGCCGTCCTTCACCGCCAGGCTCCCTCCGGGCAGGAAGCAGTTCTGCACGTCGACGACGATCAGCACGGTCGTGTCGTCGATTGGGATGTTGCCCGCCGCGAAGGCGAACCGGGCCGGTGCGAAGAGCGTCGCGGCCAGTCCGCCGCACAAGCCGCGAACCACCTGACGACGATGGAAATGTGTCATGGCGACCTCCGTGACCGGGCCTCGCGATCAAGGCCCGCCGATGATTTCATGGACGTAAGGTGCGGCAAGAAGCAGGCCAGACCGTGGGCGCCGGCGCACTTGAAGCCGCGTGTGGCTCACGCGGGCGGGATCAAGCTCATTATGGGTGACCGCAGACAACGCCCGAGCGTGCGAACGCGGGCGTGGTCCGGCCTCAAGCCGGTGTTCCACAAAGAGTTTTTTGTCGGCTGGGGACCTGGAGCCGCCGCATCGCTGCGTCTGCCGCTGGCGCGCACTCATGCGTGTTTTCTACAAATCTCTGTAAGTTGCTTCACGTTCATCTTCCAAAGTTGGCATTAAGGTCGCCACGTTTTCGGGCGACGGCGGAGTTGCCCCATTCGTCTCAGTTCAGCACAGGCAATGGAGGACCCGACAATGGTGCCGAATGAGAATTTCGATGATCTTGAGCGTGCTATCGGCCAGCTGCACAAGTGCGTGAAGACCTTGGCGGTTGAAGATCAAGCCGGCGAAGCGGCGGCTTCGATCGAATACCTCGTCAAGATTCAGGCGGCCATCGAAACGATCGGAAGGGCGATCGAAGACGCACGATGGGCGCGCCAAGGGTCTTATGAGTTCCAGGGCGAGTAGCGTCGCTAAACGGCTTGCGCGCTCGGCGGCTGTTGCGCCGTCGAGACAGCGACCCTGACCGGGCAGGGGCCTACGCTTTGTCAGGGCGCCCCCTGACGCATCACCGACGCAACCGCGATCGGGCCATCGCCGAGAACGCAACCGGATGCTCGCACCGAACGAAAGGACGCAGACCTTCCAGACGAGCATCCAGGCGAGCGATCACGTACGGCTGCGCCCGTTGGAAAAGCTCTGCAGATATCAAATGGCTGGGATTCCTCGACCCATATCGGTCTACGAGGGCTCCCGTCACCTCATGGGGGCTCCTGAGGCTGCCATCCATTTGTTTCATCGGCAGCCATGACCGAGATCTCAACTCACGCGAGAGTGCGGCTACAAGCTCCGCCGCGCTGGCGGCATCCGCCGTTTCGGCGTCCCCGGCACTCGCCCCGTCGGCGTTGATGCTATAGGGTTTTTTCGGCTTCAGCCGGTGGTGCACCGCCAAAGGTCAGGAGATCTGGATGCTCGTCAAACTGAAATCTGGGAGCGCGCTCGCCGCGCTGGTTTGCATCGGCGTTGGGTCGATGGCCGGCGGCGCGTCAGCGGTAACTGCAACGCCGGACGCGGCACTGCCGACGATCACCGCGTCTGCGTACGATCTCGTTCCGACTGATTTGCAGGAGGAGACGGTTTCGGAGCCGGCCTCGACTGCTCCTGACGAGAAGCCTTCCGTGTCGCCCGCGCAAGCCGAGCAAAAGCCTGAATCCGAGACGGCTGCTTCAACGTCCCTCGACGAAGTCAAAGAGTATCTGTGGCGTGTCTATCAGCGCTCCAGCACGAAGTCGGATTCGCATGGGGATTTTACGTGGAAGGATGCAACTGCTGCGGACCTTTGGGGGCTCTCGACGCAGGACTACGTCATCGGCGGCATGGACCCGGATTTCCGGGAGCAGCTTTTCGCAGCCGGGCATGCGATGGACGAGGCCGGGATTGCCTGGACGATTCTGAGCGCGTTTCGAGATGATTTCAGACAGAGCCTGGCGGTCGGATTCAAGGCACGCCCCGGCAATTCCTTTCATGGAGGGAGCACCGCGACGGGCGGCTACGGCCACGGCTGCGCCGTCGATCTTGCAAGCGCAGATGGCCTCTCCGACGACAAGGTCTGGAACTGGTTGGACCAGCGTGGTCAGCAGTTTGGATTGCGCCGCCCGATGCGCGGGATCGATCCTGCCCACGTCCAGCCGGTTGCAGGATGGCGCGAATTGGCGGCAACGCTGCGCAACAGGCGGGTTGGCGCTCAACCCGAGCGCGACTTTGTGGCGGCCCGAAGCGAGCCTGACGAGCCGACCTCTCAAGTTGCCGACAGCGCCGCAGATGCCGGTCTCTCGGAATTGCAGATCGGCTGCATGCGTGCCCGATCGGTCGAGGCGTCAAATCAGCGGAAGGAAACCACGCATCGTCTCGCCTTTGTCGCCCACTGGTCCGCTTCAAAGCATGGCGCGAAGTCCAAAGCGAAAACGACCGGTAGCGCCGCAGTTGGCGCGAAATCTCGTCACGCGAACCTCCGGCGCGCGCCCGCAGGCAGCTACAGCGGCCGCGTGAAGGGAAAGCGGCGGTCCCACCTCGCGGGCCAGGACCCCTCGGCCCGCAATCCGCTTTCATAATCAGGCTGCTGCCGACGCGCCGGATCGCCTTGATGCACGCTCGGTGCGGTCGTGCCTTGGGGCGACATTCTTCCTTCCTTCAGGTCGCTGGGCGCTTCCAGGATAGCGAAAGGGCGGCTGGGTGGGTCCGCAGGCGATCAAGCCAGGCGGCAGATCGCATCGTCGAACAAGAGCGGGAGCTTGCCATGTTTAATTTGCGCTCCGAGACGCCCGCTTGGCGAAATAAATGTTACGATGCTACGTGTCCCGCCTGCCCCGCTAGTGAACCGCTTGCGCGCAACATGGCCGCTCACGAGCCGCTCTGTTCTTGCTCCCGATCGAGGGCTTCCAAAAACTCACGAAGCGCAACCTTTCCAGCCGCTTCGGTCGTCCTCCTGGACCTGTAAGAGCCTTCCCGCACTCGAAGAGGCAGCGGTTCGCCGTTGCGATAGATCTCCCATTCCCATGCTGCGGGACCACGCTGTGTTACCACGACATGATAGATGTTCGCAGACACGCCTTCGTTCCTCGTCAGCGCTTCGCAGCTTGATCAGGCCTAACCCCGGTTCAATCGGCGAGCCGAGGGACAGGGGCACTGTCCCCCGGCTCTAACTCGAGCCAACAAACAATGGCCCAAGCTGAAACCCCAAATAGCACTTGCTTCCCCGTTTAGACCTGCCTGCACGAGATTAAGGTTTACCCGTAACCACCGCGATGAAACGAGGTTGTGAGCCAAAGTCGGGCTGGTGTTTGCTGCCCAACTGCCATGGCCATTGTTGATCAAAAAGAACGCTATCGCCGCCAAGCCGCCCTTTGCTACGAGCTTGCCTCGAAAATGACGGCGGCAAAGGCCGCCTCGATGATCCGACTCGGCGATACCTATTGCGCACTTGCCCTGAATCCGAGCCCGCTGTCGACGAATGCCTTCGTGCTGACCAAGAAGCACGGGGATCCGCACTGCAAAAAGTGCGGCCGGAAAATGCAATTGACCCATTCGCTTCCGAGGACCCGCGTTCTGCCGGCGATGCAGGCGTTCCGATGCGATCACTGTGGCGAGACGCAAATCTGGAAGGGTGCCTCACCGTCCGTCAGGTCACCGCAGAGGCAGCGGAATCATGCCCTGGCTGGAGCGGGCACACGATACGTCGCGGTGTCATTTCGGCGTGCTGGGAAGGATTTCGCGCCGGGCCCTGCAATCGAATGCCCCGATGCCGCTCTGGCGGTCCAGCGGGCAGACCTGATGGTGCGTGAGGACGATATCGCCGGAGCGGTCGCGTTCTCACGCCGCAGCGATTCGACCAGCGGGGAGGTTGATGACGCCGTCGTCCTGGAGGTCTTCGGTGCCATACCCGAAGACCTGGACATCGCGTAGGAGAGGGCCGGCGCGAGGCGGAGGAGTGGTGGCCCAGTCGCCACACCTTACAACCAACCGGCGCCAAGATCAGTGGTCGATCCTTGGCTCTCAGATGATCAGGGGGATCGTAGGACGGTTTCTCAGCCTCCGCGGCGCACGCGGCTGATCGTCACCAGCTTTGATCAACTCCGTCGCGGCTTCGGGTTCCCAAGTACATCAGCATCGACGACAAACGCCTCGGCAACCGCACTGGACAGCAGTCGCGCCGCCGCCGCCGCACCCCCCAACTCGATCGACCTGTCGATGGCCTCGCAACACAACGCTGCCGCGGCGCTCCGGTCGCCGACGCGGCTGGGGTCGGATTGCCAACTCTAGTCCCCGATCTCTCGCTGTTTTTCGATGTTCACAAGGTGCAAGTAGAAGAATACATGCAACCCTGCGACTACAAGAAGAAGCAGAACGGTCGGAATTCCAAGCAACCAGTCAAGCATCACTTGCGTGCTTGTCAATTCAGTCTGGAATTTGTCCGTACTAGCCGTGACATATACGTCGCTCTGGTCGCTTTTCAGCCCCCCTATTACTGATGAAAGCAGATACGTTTCCCACGCGCCAGTTCGAATCCAGGAGGTTACCTGAGACCCCAAGACCGCCGCGGTGCAAAAAATCGTCAACACGCCCGAAAGGAGCGTCGTCAACTTCGCAAGTCTGACAATTCGCTTGAATGCGGACAACCGGTTCGCCCCCGAGTTCGTTCACAACGTCTTGTCATACTCCAGACATGTCATTGAAGGAACTTCCTCTGCGGCATAATTCCTGCTAAAATTTTGCAACCGGTGGCAGCTGCTGCGATTGTCGGCACCGTCTGGCGGGCCAAAACAACTCAGGAAGGAAGCGGAACAGGGAAGTTCAAAGAGGCGTCGCATTGCGTGGCGTGCGGATGTCGTGAGCACAACATTTCCAGATGCCGATCCGAACCTGGGATCGAAGATCATACGGCAGCCGGTTGAGGCGTCCGTTGCGGTCGTGTCCAAACCCACTTGGTCCTTGCTCTTAATCATAATCGGGTTGCTCGCCTCGCTTGCATGGACGAGCTTTCTGGCCTGGGCGGCCGGAAGGATCTTGGGCGCATGGTAGATGGTGCAAACGTTCAGTTGTCCTTGTGATACCCGCCGCAAAAAGGAATTCAGCCCGGTCCGGAAAGCTTTCTGGCCTGGAATGATGGCGACGCCGGATTGGTCCGGGCCATTTGGTGTCTAGCTCGTCACCTGATGCCGAAAACGGTTGTCGAAACCGGGGTTGCTCACGGTTTCACCTCGCGCTTTATTCTCGAGGCGCTTAAGAGGAATGGAGACGGTCATCTCTGGAGTATTGACCTTCCGCCCCTGGAGAGGGTTTGGCGCAAGCAGGTCGGCGCGGCCGTTGGCGACCGCTACTCGGATCGATGGTCATACATCAGAGGTTCGAGCAGGCGGCGCCTTCCCGAGCTGCTTTCTCGCCTCGGCCAGATTGATCTTTTCATTCACGACAGCCTTCACAGTGAGCGCAACGTGCGCTTCGAACTGGATCGGGCGTGGGCAGCCCTAAATCCAGGCTGCGCAATCGTCGTTGACGACGTCGACGCGAATAATGGCTTTCGGTCCTTTACTCAGACCTTTTCCGGTCATCGAGCCCTGATTTGCGAGGCCGAGCCGCTCCACCCGGATCTAAGGCGCTTCAACAAAAAGGGGCTATTCGGAATCATTCTGAAGCAGCCCACACTGCGTGGCGCTGGTTGCCAAAGCGGTCCGGACTTCGCCTCGTGACGGCAGCCGCCGCAGCCCGCGTTCAGTGGTGGTTGCGGTACAGAACACCGATGGCATAGGCCCACAACGCTGCAATCGCCGAGATCGCGACGGCCGTCGGTGCGGTTTCGCGTCGTAGGGGTTCCGCGACCTGAGGGATGCCGCCGTCACGCGGCTTGCCCTCGCCGGCTGTTCGGCCATCGAGATCGCGACCTTGGACCGGGCACAGCTTGCGCGACGTCGGCGCGATCCTCGATGCTTGCTATCTGAACCGCGAAGAAAACAAATCCGTCCAACTGAGCGCCCAACCGCGCCGTGATGTTCTGCGGCGCTTCCGGGAATACTCTTGCAATATCAATTGGCTGGGGTTCCTGGATACGTTTAGAACCCTCTGCATTGATCCGAAAGGAGAAATTCGGTCTCTTTTTGAAGAGCTGCGGGCCCAGTAGCCCCCAGCGCCAGGCCGCCTGGTGAGTTGGATCACCCCACGCTTGTTGCCGACACCAATCGACTTATCATCGGTAGAAGATTGCATCCCAACTCCTTCGGCTGGCTTCAGGCTCGAAAACCAACCGTTCAACAGCCAGTCTAAGGTAGGGTGCAACAGAATGCGCGCTAGTCCCCTTGCGCGAAATGTCGGGGGCGTTACTGCATGCGGTGGAACTGTGGTCCGGCACAATTTCCAATTGCGGACGCCAACGCGATAGACTGGCCGCGGTGCAAAAAATTCAATGGCGTTCAGCACGGACCAAGGGAGGATGGGATGAGAAAAATCTGGATGATGACGGCGAGCGGCCTCGTGGCCGCCAGTCTTTTTGGAGCTGCGGCATTTGCGCAGAACCCTGAAGCAGAAGCAGCTGCGGCCCGCGCTGCCGCAGCTGCGGTCGCCGCCCGCGCCAACGCGCAAGTTTCGCCCGACGATCCGCTCGAGAAGATCTGTCGGATCGGTCCCCGCTCGCGCGAAGTCGAGATCCAGAAGATAGAGCCCCTTAAGGTCTTCGACAATCTCTACCATGTCGGTCCCTGCTACGTCTCGTCGTGGGTCCTGAAGACTCCGCAAGGCGACATCCTGTTTGACACGGCGCAAGAGCCCTTCGTCGACATGATCGAGGCGAATATCAAGAAGATCGGTGTCTACCCGCACGACATCAAATACATCATCATTGCCCATGGCCACGTCGACCATTTCGGCGGCGCGAAGCGTCTGCAAGAATTCACCGGCGCGCGCGTCATGGCGACGCCCGAAGACTGGAAGATGATCGAAGCTTTCGCCGGCAAGCCCAACAACCGCGACGGCAACAAGCCGACCGAAGTGCCAATGCGCGATATGGACGTGCGTGAGGGCGACCACCTCGACCTCGGCGATCAGCATCTGATCTTCCACACGGCTCCAGGTCACACGCCGGGCAATCTGTTCGTTGAAGGCCTCGCTCTACATGATGGTGCGCAGACCTATCGCGGCATGTGGGGCGGCGGCGGCCTCGGCGCGCCGGGCCTTGCCGGTGCGGAGCAGGGAGTGAAGAACGCTGAGAAGCTGAACGCCGTGAAGGGCGTGCAGGTCTATATCATGACCCATGCTTGGCAGGACCCGAACGGCTATCCGGGCGGCGGCATCCACGAGCGTGCCAAGAAGCTCGCTAGCCGCAAGCCGGGAGACCCGCATCCCTTCGTCGATCCTGCGACCTGGGACGCGCGCGCCAAGCGGCAGCTTGAAACAGCCAGGAAAGTGCTCGCGGAAGAGCAGGCGAAAGCGGGCGCTACCAGGGCGAATTAGCCCGAGTCTGGGCCAGGCAATGCGCCCGGCCCCGGTCTACTTCCCGGCCACTGTTTTCAGCAGCCGGAGACGCACTTGCCTTTGCCGTCGAATTCCATGGTGCGCTCGCTGATCGCGAGGTGGGCGGGCGCCTTAACCTGCTTCATGAGCGCCGCCGTCTGGGTATTTGCCCTCAGCTTGCCGCCTTCCGTCGCGGCCTCGTTCACGTGCGTGAAGATCACCGAGGCCGGCTGGAGCAGATCGTTGATGGCGTACGCGCCGGACTGGAACAGTCCCGGGTTCGGCCCGAGGTTGATCACGGCCAGGTTCGCCTTGTGAAAATCGTGGATGACCGTCTTCATGTCGCCGAAGACGGCCGTGTCGCTCGACAGGTAGGCGACGAGCCCGTTGGTGAACTTCACCACGAAGCCCACCGGTGGGCCGTACCCGAGCTGGGCGCCATCGGCTTTCAGCAGGTCCTGCTCGGGCCTTCGAGAGCAGCGAGGGCGCTACGTCGTTGACGTGGGCGGAATAAACGATCGTGAATTCCACGCCTTGCTTCGCGCCTTCGGCCTGGGCGGTGAAAACACCCCCCAGGTCAATTCGCGAGCTGCACGCCGCCGGAACCGGGACGGTGACTGCCAGAGTGCGGCAAAAGTCCATTGGCTTGCTGCCGCTGCCGCGAATCGCGTCCACCTTGTTGTGAATGAAGCCGGCCATCGCGCGGGTCGTCACCAGGACGGCGTTCTTCGCCGCGACGACTTCGGCGGTGGTTGAGTTCGGGGCCGGCACCCTCGCCGAATTCGCGCAAGTGCCTTCGCCCGGCGCCTTCAGCTTAAGGTCGCCGACGTGGTCGCCGTGCATGTGGGAAAGCAGCACCAAGTGAATGGCGCCGAGCCGCGGATCGTCGCCACCAGTTACGTTCTGCGCCGTGTCGTAGAGAAAGCGGACGCCGGTCGGGTCCTCGAAAATGATCGCGCGGTCGTTCGCACACAGCTCGCCTGGGTGCGAACCGATGGGCGTGATCTTGACGTTCTGTGCGAGCGCCGGGAATGCAGCAAGCAAAAGAGCGAATGCTGCGCAGGCGATCCTCATGTCGTTCCTCCTGAGAAGTTTGATTCTTGCTTGGCCGGTCGTCGCGCGATAGTCGCATCCGCCGGGTGAGCGCTTATCCGGGGCAGCTGATATGGCAGGAGACGGGGAGCAGGGTAGCCTTTTGCCCGGAGTAGCGCACTTCGAATCTTTCGCATTCGGCTTGGTCCGCCCAACGGTACTCGAACCCGACATTCCTCACCTCGGAAAAAGCCTGTTTCCGCAAAGTCCCAGGCGAAACGCCGAAAAGCTCTCTGGCACCAGTGTAGGAGATGGCGAAGACCCCAACCAGGATTCGAACTTTCTCCGTAGCGATTTCGACGTGATGCAAGGTCTCCGATTTCGGAGGCATGCAAGCCCTTGAAATAAAATGGAAAAATTTGTGGCTGGGGTTCCTGGATGCTTTTAGAGCGCTTTGCATTGATCCCAAAGAGGAAATTCGGACGGTGTTCGAAGCGATGAGAAATTCTTGGACGACCCTCTGACCTCGTTTTCAGGAGCGCCGCCATCCGCTGCATCCGCGGTGGCGGTTTTAGAGGGTGCGTGAAAGGCTCGGCATCGCTGCCGAGGCTGAAGTTTCAGAGATCGCTTTGCCGCCAGCTTTATGCGCCGCCGCGCGTGCCAAAGCCCGCATTGCAGCGTTGGCGCCGCGGTCCTACGCTTGGCCGTTGACTTGGCGCTCACAGGCGACGGCGAGGTTTTCGCCGACCGGGCATCGTCATACGGGTGGCGCTCGTCTGGTAGGCATTGAAACCTATGAAGCCGCGTCCTTTCTTGCTTCACTTCGAGCGCTGAAATCCGGCGCGGATTTTTAGTCTCCTGATCCGCCCGTGATTGCATAACGGCCATCACGTGTGCGCAGGAAGTTGCCGTTGCGGCGCGATTCGAATTTCGCAAAATGCGCTGCGGGTGCTAGGCTCCCGGAGGTCTCGCGCGCGTGGCGCGCGATCAACAGGGAGGAAGCCATGAAGAAACTGATTTCGGCTCTGTGGCTCATTTCCACTCTCGCGACGGGCGCCGCATGGGCACAGCCCTATGCTCCCAACGACGCGGGCGTGACGAACGGGCACTGGCATCTCAATTCGCGCGACGTCGCGGCCAACAAGCATATCCTTCTCTCCATGGGCGGTGTCGCCATCGGGCCCGGTGAGAGGGTCGCAGTTCCCCGGCGTCCTGGTCATTCTCAATCAGGGGCCCAACACGCCGCCGTCGACCGGCGGCACGGTCGGAACGGTGGTGAACCACATCGGGTTCACCGTCCCGAACGTCCAGGAGGCCGTCGCCAAATGGAAGGCTGCAGGCGTTCC
The DNA here is from genome assembly GCA_963791375.1 of uncultured Alphaproteobacteria bacterium. Taxonomy (GTDB): domain Bacteria; phylum Pseudomonadota; class Alphaproteobacteria; order Rhizobiales; family Xanthobacteraceae; genus JAJPKK01. The sequence continues at coordinate 43,580 of CAWBSI010000023.1, read as the reverse complement.
CTTCGAGCCGGGCGCCCCCGGCAGGCTGAACCAAGGCTGGGTGACGACAACCGACGGACTGAAAATCGAAATTCAGGAAGACAAGGACCAGAAAGAGCCGATCCGCAGCAAGCACGTGCATTTCTTCCTACCGGAGAATGCGATCGCCGAGAGCCAGGCCTGGTACGGCAAAGTCTTCGGCGCCAAGGCGAGCGTGCTCAACAATGCGCCGGTTGCCGACGTCCCCGGCGTGCAGCTGCGCTGGAACAAGGCCAGTGTTGCGGAAGGGCCGACGAAGGGCCGGGTCCTCGATCACATCGGTTTCGATGTGAAGGATCTGAAAGCATTCATCGCCAAGTTGGAAGCGGCCGGCGTCAAGCTCGACGCCGACGGGGGCTACCGCGTGAACGACGTTGGCGTCGGGATTGCATTCATCACCGACCCGTGGGGAACCCGCATCGAACTGAATGAGCGGCCGAAGGCGGTTTATCTGCCCTAACGGCTTCCATCGGGCGACGCGCCTGTGCTTCCGCGCCTTCGACGCCATGAAGCTGATGACGTCAGGCGCATCGCCCATCGCTCAGATGTCCGGAGCCGTGTCGAAGGACCGGCGTCCATCGCGGCTAAGTACATCCACGTGGGCGGGGACGGTCGTGGCGCTATATTGGCGCGCCCGAAGCGGGTCGGTGGCGCGCTCGGAGTATCAAAGACTTCTGCAAGGCAATCAAAGGAGTTACAAATCCGACTACGGATCATGTTTGAGGGTGCGTTGCGCATTTGAGGAGCGACGCGCAAAACGAGCCAGCGCGCCACCGTTCGTGGCTGCCGGTGAATTGGGGTGACCTTGTCGCTATCGCGTTGAAAACGTTGGACAAGAGTTCTAAGGGCATTTGCCCCTGGCCGATAAATAATTGATTTAACTAGGAAATTCTCGTGGCTGGGGGACCTGGATTCGAACCAAGATTGACGGAGTCAGAAGTCCGCAGTTCTACCGTTGAACTATCCCCCAATTCGCTTGGGATTTCAGTGGCTTGAGAGCTTCGGTGACAGCCGATCCGGCTGCTTGCCCGCTTGGCTCCTGCGCCACTGGAGCGCGCTATCATTTAGGCCATCATCACCGCGCTGCCAAGGGCGTTTGCGCCCCGGCATTGTTGATCGCGCTGCGATGCCGGCCCGGGTGCTCCCTGGCTTGGCTTCGGTCGTCATTGCGATCCAGGCGGGGCAGGGGCGTTGTGTTTTTCCCGCGCGCGTTTACCGTCATTTCCGCGCGGGCCATGCAAGCGGCCCTTGCGGCTGGCGGCGCGCCCGCGACGGGATGAGAGGCCGATGCCGCGCGTTTCGTTCAATCACGCATCGATGCGTATGATCGCGAGCCTCGCCGCGGCCGTGTTCGCGGTCGCGGCCGTTGCCGCCGATGCGCCGGTGTCGCCGCCGCCGGCCTCGTCGGAACTGCCGGCCCCGCCCGATCTGCCAGCTCCGCCGGAGCTGCCGCAAGCGGGGGCCGGCGGCTCGACGCAATCCGGCATGCCCGGCTGCGCGGTGTGGACCGACCGCTGCATCATCTGCCAGCGCGACGGCGGAGTGATCGCCTGCTCCAACATCGGCATCGCCTGCCAGCCGCAAGCAATGCTGTGCCTGCGCGCCGAGGCGGCGCAGGAGAAGAAGCCGGAGAATTAGATCGTCTACCCCGCCCGCCGCGTGCCGACGGCGGCGTTCCACCACGGGCAGACATCGGCGGCGACCTTGTAGTTGCCGTCCATCACGTTCAGCGGCATGCGGCTGCCCTCGGCGGCGGTGCGGATGCGCAGGTCGCGGGCCTGCTCGTAGGCTTCCGGCGTGAGCCATTGGCGGTCGTGGCCCCACAGGCTCGGGCCTTCCTTGCGCTCGTGGGGCGACCAGCCGGCGGGATCGATGGTGCGGCCGCCCCAGCCGTATTCGAACAGGAACTTCGACGGCGACCACGAATAGAACGAGGTCACCTCGTCGTTGACGTGGCGGCCCAGCGTGGTGCCGATCATCTCCGGCTTGCGCAGCGCGAGATCGTAGGCCTGGCCGACATCGTCGAGGAAGCAGGTCTCGATCATCAGGTGATGGATGCCGTTCTTGCCGGTGTCGATGAAGGCGAGGCTGTGGTGGCGCGCATTGGTGTGGAAGAAATAGGCCGCGAACGGCTTGAGGATGTAGTCGCTGAGCTGGAAGCCGAGCACCTCGGTGTAGAACGGAATGACGTCGTCGAGCCGCTCCGCGGTGAGCACCGCATGGCCCATGCCGAGCGGCCCGGTGCGAAAGCCCGAGATCGAGCGCCCCGGCACGAACGGATCGGCTCGCGATTTCCGGCCCGTGGAACACTTCGAGGCGATTGCCGATGGGGTCGGCGAACACGATGAGGTCCTTGACCCGGCGCTCCGCGGCGAGCGCGCCCGAGCCGCGCGCGACCTTGACGCCGGCACGTTCGAGATCGGCGGCGACGCGCTCCATGGCGGCGGCGTCGGTGGTCTCCCAGCCATAGAAGGCGGGGCCTTCGCCGGCCTCCTCCTGACGAGCAGGCGCTGCTTGCGGTCGTCCATGCGGAACGCCGCGCGTGGTGCGCGCTGCGGTCGACCTGCTGCATGCCGAGGAAGCGGGCCGCATAGGCGGTCCAATCCTCGAGATGGCCGGTGCGGATTCCGACATAGCCCAGCGAGTGCAGTTTCATCTCATGGCTCCTGCGCGTTCTGCGCGGCCAAATTTAGCATGAACCGCCGCGCGGCTTGTAGGGTGCAATAGCGCAGCGTATTGCGCCGTCTCTGCGTGTCGGCCGCAGGAATACGCTTCGCTATAACGTCGTGGTCACCCCGGCCGAAACCCGAACGGCACCTTTTCCACCGCATCGGCCTCGCCCGGCCCCGCCGGCACTTCCGTCAGCAATTCCACCGAGACCAGCGTCTCCGGTGCGTTCGCGGCCGGCTCGAACAGGCGCTGCCATTCGGCGTTGGCGGTCTCGAACGCGGTGCGGGCGCCGTAGGCCGCCATGTCCTCGTATTCGAGCATCAGGATGATTCCGGTATCCGGGCCCGGCACGGTCGAGCGGAACAGCCGGACCGACTTTGGCATCGTCGGGCTCGCGAATTTGGGATCGGCGGCCTCGGCGAGCTTCTTCATGAAGTCCGGGAGGCGCCCCGGCTTGATCTGATACTTGAAGATCGCGATGACGGCCATCTGGGAATGCAAATCTCTTTTATTTTGAGCACGATCTTGGTCCGAAAAGTCTGCAACTTTTCGGGATCATGCGCTAGGACGCCGGCGCGGACTGGGAGGGCTGCGCCGCCTGCGCGCTCTTGATCGCCTGCCACACGCGCTCCGGCGTCGCCGGCATGTCGATGTGGCGGATGCCGTATTCGGACAGTGCGTCGACGATCGCGTTCATGACCGAGACCAGCGCCCCGGCGCAGCCGGCTTCGCCGCAGCCCTTGATGCCGAGCGGATTGGTCTTGGCCGGCACCGGATGGTGCGCGGTGACGAAGCTCGGCACGTCGGAGGCGCGGGGCATGGCGTAGTCCATGTAGGAGCCGGTGATGGGCTGGCCGTCCTGGTCGTAGACGGTGCGTTCCATCAGGGCCTGGCCGATGCCCTGCACCAAGCCGCCATGCATCTGGCCCTCCACCAGCATCGGGTTGATGACGGTGCCGAAATCATTGGCCGAGGCGTATTTCACGACTTCGATGACGCCGGTATCGGGGTCGATCTCGACTTCGGCGACATGGCAGCCGTTGGGGAAGGCCGAGGGAACGAGTTCGCTGGCGAGCTTCACGTCAAGCGAGGTCGGCGTACCCTCGGGCAGGTTCACCTTGCTGCGCAGCTTTTCCGCGAGCTCCATCACCCCGATCGAGCGGTCGGTTCCGGCGATGGTGAATCGCCCCTTGGCGAATTCGATGTCCGACACCGCAGCTTCGAGCAGTTGGGAGGCGATCTGCTTGCCCTGCTCGACGACCTTGGCGACCGCCTCGACCATGGCCATGCTGCTCGCCGCCGCCGAGCGCGAACCGCCGGTGCCGCCGCCGATGATGAGCTCGTCGCTGTCGCCCTGCAGGAGGCGGATGCGCTCGAAGGGAACGCCGAGCCGGCTCGACAGGATCTGCGCGAACGGCGTCGCGTGGCCCTGGCCGTAGTCGAGCGTGCCGGTGATGAAGGTCACGGTGCCGTCGGCTTCGAAGCGGATGCCGCCCATTTCCTTGTTGGGCGGCGCGGTGACTTCGAGATAGCTGCCGACCGCGATGCCGCGCAGCTTGCCGTGCCTTTTGCTCTCCCGCTTGCGCTTGGGAAAGCCTTTCCAGTCAGCGAGTTCGAGCGCGTGCTTGAACACGGCCGGGAAGTCGCCGCTGTCATAGGTCTGGTCCGAGGCGGCGGCGTAGGGGAGTTCCTTGGGCTTGAGCTGGTTGCGGCGGCGCAGCTCCAGGCGGTCGATGCCCATCTCGCGGGCGGCATTGTCGATCAGCCGCTCCATGAAATAGTTACCCTCGGGCCGGCCGGCGCCACGATAGGCGGTGACCATGCTGGTGTTGGTGAACACGCATTGGGTCGAGACTTCGATCAGCGGCGTGCGGTAGACGCTGACCATGTTCTTCACAGCATTGATGGTCGGCGGCAGCGGCGCGACCGCGCCGAGATAGGCACCCATATTGCCGGTGCCTGTCAGGCGGATCGCGAGGAAACGGCCGTCGGCGTCGAGCGCGAGCTCGGCGACCTTCTCATGGTCGCGGCCGTGGCTGTCGGAGAGGAAGCTCGACGAACGCTCGTCGGTCCATTTGACGGGCCGCCCGAGCAGGCGCGCCCCATGCAACAGGCAGACATATTCGGGATAGGCCTGCGCCTTCATGCCGAAGGAGCCGCCGACATTGCCGGTGAGAACGCGCAGCTTGCCCGGCGGGACGTTGAGGATCTCGGCGAGCTGGCCGCGCAGGCCGAACACGCCCTGGCATCCCACATGGAAGGTGAAGCGTTCGCTCCTGGGATCGTAGGAGGCGATGGCCGCGCGCGGCTCCATGGCGTTGACCACGAGGCGGTTGTTGAGGAGCTCGAGCCGGGTCACATGGGCGGCATTGGCGAAGGCCGCCTTCACCTTCTCGGCGTCGCCGTAGTGATAGTCGAGCGCGATGTTGTTGGCGACGTCGTCGAACAGCTGGGGCGCGCCGGGCTTGACCGCCTCGCTGGCGCGGGTGACGGCGGGCAGCGGCTCGATGTCGAGGACGACCGCCTCGGCCGCTTCCTTGGCCTGAATCGCGGTCTGCGCGATCACGCAGGCGACGGGGTCGCCGACGAAACGGACCTTGTCGACGGCGAGCGACGGCCGCGCCGGCTTCTTCATCGGGGTGCCGTCGCGGTTCTTGAGCGGCGGCACGCACTTGAGGCCGCCATAGCCGGCCGCCTGCAGGTCGGCGCCGGTGTAGACCGCGAGCACGCCGGGCATCGCCAGCGCAGCGGCGGTGTCGATGCCCTTGAGCACGCCATGGGCATGGCTCGACCGCACGATCACCGCATAGGCTTGGCCGGGAAGGATCAGGTCGTCGGAGTAACGGCCTTGGCCGCGCACCAGCTTCGGGTCCTCGGTGCGCGGCACCGGCTGACCGACGCCGAATTTCTCCAAAGCCCACGAGCCGGGATCATCCTGAACATTCATGATTTTGCGCGCTGAAATCCGTGAAGGAACGCTTGAGATAGTCAAGCCTGATGCACTGCACAAGAGGCCAGCGAAATAAGGCGGGCGTCCCGGCAGGGGCGCCTCGTTTGCAACTCTACCACGTGGGTTTGAGGCAAGCACAGGACCCAGCGAGGCGGGAATTGAGCGCCAGGCGGTGGGCCCTCACGGGTTGCAGCGCGAGGGAACGCTGTTACACTCCGGTTACTTGATTTGAACCATGCCGCTTGCCGTGGAGTCGCTGGAGACTTCGGCGCGGTGGAAAGGTACCAGATGGATAACGAGGGCCGGGCAACCGGTAACCTCGACCTCGGGCTTGATCGGCCGCGCGCCGATAGCCGCCCGCATCGGGGTCGCGGCGGGTATTATCGCCAGCGCCGGCCGGCCCAAGCGGCTGAGCGCAGGGGTGACACCTACGCCGCCCTCGACCTCGGAACCAACAACTGCCGGCTCCTGATCGCGCGGCCCTCCGGGGACAGCTTTCGCGTCATCGACGCCTTTTCCCGCATCATCCGCCTCGGCGAAGGCGTGTCGGCGACGGGGCGGCTGTCCGATGCCGCCATCGCCCGTGCGGTGGCGGCGCTCAGCATTTGCCGCGACAAGATGCGAAGCCGGGCGGTCACCCGCTCGCGCCTGATCGCGACCGAGGCCTGCCGCGCCGCAGCAAATGGGGCGGAATTCCTCCAGGTCATCCGCGACCAAGTCGGCATCGATCTCGAAATCGTCGACCGCGAGACCGAGGCCGACCTCGCCGCCACCGGCTGCACGCCGCTGATCGACCCGGACGCGCGTGGGGTCATCCTGTTCGATATCGGGGGCGGCTCCTCGGAACTCGTCCTGCTGGCGCAATCGGAGCCGGTCAGGCGCGGACCGCCCAAGCCAGTGGTCCGGAGCTGGGTGTCGCTGCCGGTCGGGGTCGTCACCCTTGCGGAACGCCACGGCGGCATGCGGGTCGACCGCGGCCTGTTCGAAATCATGGTGGAGGAGGTCGCCGTGCATGCCGCGCCGTTCACGGCAGTGCATGGCAGCGCCATCGACGGCGTGCACATGCTGGGCACCTCGGGAACCGTCACCACCATCGCCGGCATCCATCTCGAGCTCCCGCGCTACGACAGGCGCCGGGTCGACGGCTGCTGGCTGAGCGAGACCGAGATCACCGCGGTGATCGACCGGCTGCTCGACATGACCTACGAAGAACGCGTCGCCAATGCCTGCATCGGCTCCGAGCGCGCCGATCTCGTGCTGGCCGGCTGCGCCATCCTCGAAGCCATTCGCCGCGCCTTCCCGTGTCCGCGGCTGCGGGTCGCCGATCGCGGCCTGCGCGAGGGCATTCTCGTCAAGCTGATGCGCGAGGACGGCGTCTGGGCGCACCACCCGGGCGAAGCATGACCGCCAAGGGCGGTCGCGGCAGCCGCGAGCTCAAGGTGCGCGTGCGCAGCGGCAAGGGCCGCACGCTCGCGCAGAAGACCTGGCTGGAGCGCCAGCTCAACGATCCCTATGTGTCGAGGGCGAAGCGAGAGGGCATGCGGTCCCGCGCGGCCTTCAAGCTCGCCGAAATCGACGAGCGGTTCCACCTGTTCAGGCCGGGCACCAAGGTGGTCGATCTCGGCGCCGCGCCGGGCGGCTGGAGCCAGGTCGCGGCCGCGCGCACCTTTGCCGCCGACGGCCGGGGCAAGGTGGTCGCGATCGACGTGCTCGACATGCCGCCGCTACCCGGCGTCGCCTTCCTCAATCTCGACTTTCTCGATCCGGCTGCGCCCGAGCGGCTCAAGGCGCAGCTCGCCGGCCCCGCCGACATCGTGATGTCGGACATGGCCGCCAACGCCACCGGGCACCGCAAGACCGACCATCTCAAGATCATGGCGCTGGCCGAGACCGCGGCGATGTTCGCCCGCGAGGTGCTCCGGCCGGGCGGATCATTTCTCTGCAAGGTGCTCCAGGGCGGCACCGAAGGCGCGCTGCTGGCCGATCTCAAGCGCGACTTCGCCACCGTAAAGCACGTCAAGCCGGCGGCGAGCCGGCCGGATTCGGCGGAACTTTACGTGCTGGCGACCGGCTTTCGCGGCGCAGCGCAGGCAGCGGACGGCGACGCCTGACCGGACTTCGGCCTCGCTCCGGCCTTCTCTTTCGCCATTTCGGCCCGACTGCAGTGTGCGCGTTGCAACAGCGCACGATATTCAAACGGCCGTCGCACAATGGCCGTGACGGGCGCAACGAAACGCCACGATCAAATTTAGGATGGTCCCGAACTGGGGGGATCGGGGAATATGAGTGACATCGTCGCCAGGATATTGCTGTTCGCTGCCTATGCTTCGATCCTCGTCGGAACGATGGGCTGGTTTGGAAACGCGCACCTGGTCATGCGCTGAGCAACACTGTCACCCCCGCGTCGGTCAGCGGGCAGCCGACGGATATACCGCTGTGGCCGCCGCTACCACACCGTGCGGAACATGAAGAACAGGAAATATGCCGCGTATGCGTAACCGGCACACAGCAACACGATGTAGACGATTTTCGAGGCTGTCCAACGGGCGGGCTCGGACGCGGTCGTTTGCATTGCGATTCCTTCAGACACCTGGAGCGCTATCGTTTCAGGTTGAATCGGATAGTGCTCTGCGGTCATTAATTTGGAACATGATCTCGTCCGAAAAGTCTGCAGCTTTTCGGGATCATGCTCAATAAGTCGCCCCGTAAAGCAGCCTAACGCAGCTGTTTCCCACCGTCCAGCGATCCGACCAGCGTCGTCGCGCTCGAGGCGGCGATCCGTCACGCCACTTCGGCGGGGTCGCGCTGCTTTGCCCCATGCCGATTGGCCATGTCCGCGCCGGCATCGGGCGGCATGGTCGCGAACAGGAAGGTCGAACTGGCGGCGATCAGGCCGACCACGATAAAGGCCGGCGGGAAATCCTCCGCGCTGAGCGCATTGTGTCCCCGCAGGCGCAGCACCGTCTCGACCACGAGGGCGCCGACCGCGACGCCGACCGATTGGGACAGTTGCTGCGCGACCGCGACCAGCGCGGTGCCGCGGCTCATGCGGTGGGGCTCGATGTCGGCATAGGCGATGGTATTTACGCTGGTGAATTGCAGCGATCGGAAGAAGCCGCCGAGCAGCAGCACCGCCACCATCACTGCGACCGGCGTCGTGGCGGTGAAGGCGGCGCAGGCCATCAGCATCACCGAGGCGACCAGCGAATTCCAGGTCAGCGTATTGCGGAAGCCGAACCACCGCAGGATGCGTGGCACCGCCGTTTTCATCATCATCGCACCGGCCGCGGTCGACAGCGTGATCATGCCGGACTGGAACGGCGTCCGCCCGAAGCCGATCTGCAAGAGCAACGGCAACAGGAACGGCAACGCCCCGGCGCCGACCCGGAAGATGAAACCGCCGCCGACGCCGGCGCGAAAGGTCGGCAGCTTGAACAGCGACAGGTCGAGCACCGGCGCCGGGACGCGCTTGGCATGGATGATGTAGGCGACGGTCGCGGCCGTGCCGCCGGCAATCAGCGCGGCGATGACGGTACCGGGAACGAAATTGATGCCGGTGACGGTCATGCCGAACGCCAGCCCGCCGACTCCGAGGCCGACCAGCGTCATGCCGACGAAATCGAACGGCTCGACCTTGTCGGCGCGCACGTTTTCGATGAAGCGCGTCGCCAGGAAGATGCCCACGAGGCCGATCGGCAGGTTGATCAGGAAGATCCAGTGCCACGTCGCATAGGTCGTGATGAAGCCGCCTAGCGGCGGGCCGAGCATCGGCCCGATCAGCGCCGGCATGGTCAGGAACGACATGGCGTTGACCAGGTTTTGCCGCCCGACGGTGCGGATCAGCACGAGGCGGCCGACCGGCGACATCATCGCCCCGCCCATGCCCTGGAAGAACCGGGCAACGACGAAGTGCGGAAGGGATTGGGAGAACGCGCAGCCGATCGAACCGAGCATGAAGACGGCGATTGCGGTGCGGAAGATGGTGCGGGCGCCGTAGCGGTCGGCCATCCAGCCGCTTGCCGGGATGAAGATCGCCAGCGCCAGCAGGTAGGACGTGATGGCGAGCTTGAGTTCCAGCGGGCTCGACCCGATGTCCGCGGCAATGGCGGGGAGCGAGGTCGAGATCACCGTAGAGTCCATGTTCTCCATGAACAATGCCACGGCGACAATCAGCGGGACGAGGCGTTCACGGGTCATTGGTCACAGGTACTGAATCAGGGGTCATTGGGTCGGTTTGGGTCACGCGATTGGCCGGGCGGGGGCATGGAGGGTGCGGAATCGAGCTTATAACAGTCCGGCAATCCCCGCTGGAATGTTGGCTGGGAATACCTAAATTGATGCCTGAGAACTTCGCGGAGATGTCGCAGCTATGATCTACATCGTGGCGGTGCTGGTTCCCCCCTTGGGGCTGTTGCTCAACGGGCAGCCGTTTGCGGCGGTGCTCAATATTGCCCTCATCATACCCTGCCTGCTGTTTGGGCTGGTGTTCCATGCCCTGCTGCTGGTGCCGTCCCTGCACGCGGTGCGTTGCGGTCCATATGAAGCGCGAGGAGCGCCGGCACCGCGAGATCGTCCAGGCGATCGAGCGGCACGGGCCGCCCCAGGGCCGGGGTGGGGGACGGTAGCCTGATTTTGAGCACGTGAATATGCCCCGCTTTCCAATGGCTTTCCATTGCCGGGGCCGCGTGCTAACGACCCTCGCCAACTCTGCAAAAGCCGTGAGTCGCAGCCGGTCAGGTCGGCGATACCGGCTTTCATCACGATCGCCTCTGGCGGCAAGGAGTTCGGCATGGCCCAGACAGTCAACGGCGGCCCCCGCGAGGCTTTCACCTTCGACGACGTGCTTGTTGAAGCCCGGCTTTTCCGATGTCCTGCCCACCGAAGTCGACATCCGCTCCCGAATCACCCGCGACATCTTCCTGAACATCCCCATCGTCGCCTCGGCGATGGACACCGTGACCGAGGCCGCCATGGCGATCGCCATGGCCCAGGCCGGCGGCATCGGCGTCATCCACCGCAATCTCGATCCGGACCTGCAGGCGGGGCTGGTGCGCCGGGTCAAGAAGTTCGAGTCCGGGATGGTCGTCAATCCCGTGACCATCCATCCCCAGGCGACGCTCGCCGACGCCCTGGCGCTGATGCAGGAAAACCGCATCTCCGGCATTCCCGTGGTCGAAGGCGACGGCCAAGCCCGGCCGCCTGGTGGGCATCCTGACCAACCGCGACGTGCGCTTCGCCACCGATCCGCGCCAGACCGTCGCGGAACTCATGACCAAGGACGGGCTGGTGACCGTGCGAGAGGGCGTCGGTTCGGACGAGGCCAAGCGCCTGCTGCACCAGCACCGCATCGAAAAGCTGCTGGTGGTGGACGATCAGTACCGCTGCGTCGGCCTCATCACGGTGAAGGACATCGAGAAGGCGGTGGCGCATCCCGATTCCTGCAAGGACGAGCAGGGCCGCCTGCGGGTCGCCGCGGCGACGACGGTCGGCGAGGCCGGCTATGAGCGCACCGAGCGCCTGGTCGATGCCGGGGTCGATCTCGTGATCGTCGATACCGCCCATGGCCATTCGCGCCGCGTCCTCGATTCGGTGCGGCGGATCAAGCTGCTCTCCAATGCGGTGCAGGTGGTTGCCGGCAACATCGCCACCGCCGAAGGCGCCAAGGCGCTGATCGATGCCGGCGCCGACGCCATCAAGGTCGGCATCGGCCCGGGCTCGATCTGCACCACCCGCATCGTCGCCGGGGTCGGCGTGCCGCAGCTCACCGCCATCATGGACGCCGTCGAGGTGGCGCAGCAGACCGGCACGCCGGTCATCGCCGACGGCGGCATCAAATATTCCGGCGACCTCGCCAAGGCGATCGCGGCCGGGGCCGATTGCGCCATGGTGGGCTCGCTGCTCGCCGGCACCGACGAGACGCCGGGCGAGGTGTTTCTCTACCAGGGCCGCTCCTACAAGGCCTATCGCGGCATGGGCTCGGTCGCTGCCATGTCGCGCGGCTCCGCCGACCGCTACTTCCAGCAGGACATCAAGGACAACCTCAAGCTCGTCCCTGAGGGCATCGAGGGCCAGGTGCCCTACAAGGGCCCGGTCGCCAACGTCCTGCACCAGCTCGCCGGCGGCCTGCGCGCCGCCATGGGCTATGTCGGCGCCCACGACATCGCCGAGCTGCACGAGAAGGCGGAGTTCGTGCGCATCTCCAACGCCGGCCTGCGCGAAAGCCATGTCCACGACGTCACCATCACCCGCGAAAGCCCGAACTATCCGGGCCGGGACTAGGACGCAGATGATGGCATTCGGCGGGACCTCCGATAGGTGAAGAAGGCGGGAAGAGGGACGGAGCCGAACCCACAGGCCTCATCCTGAGGAGCCGTGCGTAGCACGGCGTCTCGAAGGATCGCCACACATGCTGCGGTCTGTGGCCATCCTTCGAGACGCGCGCAAGAGCGCGCTCCTCAGGACGAGGTGATTGATATGATTCGATTTTCGGAAACGCTGTACTAGGGATCCCCACGTGTCGATCCAGATCATTCTGCTTCCGGTCTTCATTCAGGTCGCGCTGACCTTCGTGCTCCTGTTTATGACCAGGAGCGGGGGCAACGACATCCGATTCAAGGACGAGCCCAACGACCCCGCGGGGACGACAGCAGTCGCGAGCAGCTACAACAGCCAGTTCCAGCTTCCGGTGCTGTTCTACGTCGTGGTCGTGCTCGCCTACATCCTGCGCAAGGCCGACTACCTGTTCGTGCTGCTGTCCTTCGGCTTCGTCGCGGCGCGGATGGCGCATGCCTGGTTCGTGGTGATCTCGAACGACACGCGGCTGCGCTACGGTGCGTTTGCTGCCGGAGCGGTGGTGCTCGCCTTCATGTGGTTCGAATTCGCCATCCGCATTCTGCTCGGCCTGTAATGACGCCGGGAGCGCGCCTTTCCGCCGCGATCGACGTGCTCGCCGATATCGAGGCGCGTCGCCGGCCGGCGGCGGATGCGCTGAAGGACTGGGGGCTGGCCCACCGCTTACGCCGGTTCCGGCGACCGCGCCGCCATCGGCGGGCTCGTGTTCGATGCGCTGCGGCGACGCCAGTCGGCGGCCTGGCTCATGGACGAGGCGACGCCGCGCGCGATCCTGTTCGGCGCGCTCAAGCTCGAGCGCGGCATGGGCGCCGGACGCGATCCGCAAGCTCGCCGACGGCGGCCGCTTCGCGCCGACGCCGCCGACGCCAGCGGAGATCGAGGCGCTCACGTCCGCGCGCCTCGGCGACGCGCCCGCCCATGTGCGCGGCGACTATCCGGAATGGCTCGACGACAAGCTCGCCGCCGTGTTCGGCGACGACCGCGCCGCCGAGGGCGCGGCGCTCTCGAGCCGCGCGCCGGTCGACCTGCGCGTCAACACGCTCAAAGGCGATCGCGCCACCGCCGCCGCGGCGCTCGCCCATCTCCACGCGACGCCGACGCCATGGTCGCCGATCGGCCTGCGCATCGCGCTCACGGCCGAGGCGAAGAGCCCGCCGATCCAGGCGGAGCCTGCCTTCATCGACGGGCTCGTCGAGGTCCAGGACGAAGGCTCGCAGCTTGCGGCGATGCTCGTCCGGCGCCGCGGCCGGGCGACACCGTGATCGATCTCTGCGCCGGCGGCGGCGGCAAGACGCTGGCGCTCGCGGCGCTCATGGAAAATCGCGGCCGCATCATCGCGACCGACGCCGACATCCGCCGGCTCGCGCCGATCCATGCGCGGCTCGCCCGCGCCGGCGCCGCCAATGTCGAGGTCCGCACGCCGCGCGGCGCCGCGCCGCTGCTCGACGACGTCGCGGGGCAGGTCGATCTCGTCGCTGATCGATGCGCCCTGCACCGGGATCGGCGCGTGGCGGCGCAATCCCGACGCCAAATGGCGGGTGCGGCCCGGCGCGCTCGAGCAGCGCATCAAGAGACCAGGACGAGGTGCTGGCGCGTGCCGCGCCGCTGGTGCGGCCGGGCGGACGCATCGCCTACATCACCTGCTCGCTGCTCGACGGAGGAGAACGGCGATCGGGTCGCGCGCCTTTCTCGCCGCGCATCGCGGAGTTCGCCGTCCTGCCCGTGGAGCGAGATGGTGCGCGCGCTGCCGGCGCGTGGCACGGAATTCGAGGCCGCTGTTCTCGCCACCGGCGACGGGCTGTTGATGACGCCGCGCCGGACCGGGACCGATGGCTTTTTTGTGGCGATCACTGTACGCGCAAGTGACGCGCGGGCGCCGCGCGGCCGATACTTGAATATTGCATGTTCGCGGGACGCGCGGCATTGTCTGCGCCGCAACGGATTGGATGCGGTTCGATAGAATGAGCATCGAAAGACTGACCACTTCGCTTCAATTTGTCGGCGCTGCGCTGGCGCTGCCTGCCGGCGCCGCCGGCGATCTATTCGGCCTATCACAACTATTTCTCCACGGAAGTCATGTGTCAGGAGATGCGCAACACCACCCTGGTCACGCTGGAAAAGAATATTCCCGCCGAGGCCAAGCACGCCCTGTTGCGCAAGGAAGTCGAGCCAGTTCGAGGCGAGGTGCGCCGAGGTCGAGCCCGAGACCACCACGATATTCCAGGTCGCCCTGCAGGAGCTGGAAAAGCCGGCAGCAGCTACAGAACGCGTTCGGCCCAGCCCGCATCGCCCGAGAAGCCGTGCGGCCGGCGGCCGCGACCGCCATGGTCGCGCCGGCAGCCGCCACGGCCGCGGCTGTGCCTGCTGCCGCGCCCGTTGAGCCGGCGGCCGGCCTGGGTCTCGGCCACGCCGTGCACGGGTGGGTCGCCATCGAAATGCGCAAGGGCGCCAAGGTAACCGAAGCCTACTTCTCCGGTTACGCCGCCACCGGGCAATCGCTGCCCGGTACCGGCACGGTGCTGACCGCGATGACGTTGCGGCCGATCTGGTCGGAGCCGCAGGGGCCCGGCCCGAACGATCCGACCAAGCTGCAGGGGCGGATCAAGGCTGGGGAGTGCGTCCGCGTCCTCGGCACCAGGAGTTCGCCGGCCCGGCAATGGGCGGAGGTCGAGCCGACGCTGTGCCAGTGAACTGCTCCCTCCCCCGCAAGCGGGGAGGGGAGTTCGCAGCGCCCTTGGATATCCCGGGGATGTGGCCTTGACCCGGCGCGCGCTGCGCCGCACATAGGCCGATGCACGACAACATCCTCATCGTCGATTTCGGCTCCCAGGTCACCCAGCTGATCGCGCGGCGCGTGCGCGAGCAGGGCGTCTATTGCGAGATCGTGCCGTTCCAGAAGGCGGCAGAGGCGTTCGCCGCGATGAAGCCGCGGGCGATCATCCTGTCCGGCGGCCCGGCCTCCGTGCTCGATCCCGGCGCGCCGCTGCCGCCGCCGGAATTCTATACCGCCGGCGTGCCGATCCTCGGCATCTGCTACGGCGAGCAGGCGATGGCGCACCAGCTCGGCGGCAAGGTCGAGGGCGGCCATCACCGCGAATTCGGCCGCGCCGAGGTCGAGGTCGCGACCGACAGCGCGCTCTTCGTCCGGCGTGTGGCAGCGCGGCGAAAAATACCCGGTGTGGATGAGCCATGGCGACCGGGTGACCGAATTGCCCAAGGGCTTCCGCGTCGTCGCCACCTCGCCCAATGCGCCGATCGCCATGATCGCCGACGAGGCGCGGCGCTTCTACGCGACCCAGTTCCACCTCGAGGTCGTGCACACGCCCCACGGCGCGGCGCTGCTGCGCAATTTCGTGCGCGACATCGCCGGCTGCGCCGGCGACTGGACCATGCGCGCCTTCAAGGACGAGGCGATCGAGAAGATCCGCGGCCAGGTCGGGCCGCAGGGCAGGGTGATCTGCGGCCTCTCCGGCGGCGTCGATTCCGCCGTCGCGGCGGTGCTGATCCACGAGGCGATCGGCGAGCGGCTCACCTGCGTGTTCGTCGACCACGGCCTGCTGCGCCAGGGCGAAGGCCGCAAGGTCGTCGCGCTGTTCCGCGACAGCTACAACATCCCGCTGGTCCACGTGGAGGCGCAGGCGCTGTTTCCTCGATGCGCTCGCCGGCGTCACCGACCCCGAGGCCAAGCGCAAGATGATCGGCGCGCTGTTCATCGAGGTGTTCGAGGCGGAGGCGAAGAAGCTCGCGCGCGCGGCGGGGCGCCGGCGCGCTTCCTCGCCCAGGGCACGCTCTATCCCGACGTGATCGAGAGCGTGTCGTTCACCGGCGGGCCGTCGGTGACCATCAAGTCCCACCACAATGTCGGCGGCCTGCCCGAGCGCATGAACATGACGCTGGTGGAGCCGCTGCGCGAACTCTTCAAGGACGAGGTGCGCGCGCTCGGCCGCGAGCTCGGCCTGCCCGAAGCCTTCGTCGGCCGCCATCCGTTTCCCGGCCCCGGCCTCGCGATCCGCTGCCCCGGCGAGATCACGGAGGAGAAGCTCGACATCCTGCGCCTCGCCGACGAGATCTACATCGAGGAAATCCGCCGCGCCGGCCTCTACGACGACATCTGGCAGGCCTTCGCGGTGATCCTGCCGGTCAAGACCGTCGGCGTGATGGGCGACGGGCGCACCTACGACCACGTGGTGGGCCTGCGCGCCGTGACCTCGACCGACGGCATGACGGCGGACTTCTACCCGTTCGACATGAAGTTCCTGGGCCACGTCGCGACGCGGATCATCAACGAGGTGAAGGGGGTGAACCGGGTGGTCTACGACGTGACGTCGAAGCCGCCGGGGACGATCGAGTGGGAGTGAGGGGTAGTAGAAGGGGCGGGTTTCGGATAGTGCGGGATAAAATTGCGAAGCGAGATCAATCGAACGTCATCGATAGTCTATGGATGGTGGGCTGCTTGCACCTGCGCCTCTCAAAAAGACGATCAGCAATTTGCGCCGTATAGGTGTTGCCGAAGTCCGCGTTCAGTTTAGATGGAGGTCTCGGAGCATCGTCCGGGCGAGCAACTCCGAGTACGCGGTGACGAAGGTGTCAATCGGCGCTGAATGGGAATCGCCAATACGACCGCTGCCTCCACGCTATGCGCCGCATTGCTCGGCGGGATCCCGTCCGAATGGATTGGCCGATGCCGGGATAGGGTGGTACATCACCGCGGTGCGCCGTGCGTGTGCTTTTGGACCTTGGGGTCCATGTGATCCCAAGGCTGCGCGCTCGAGGTAAATACGTCCATCATAGGTCGGTACATTGATGGGTCGTCCAAGCTTCCCGCCTGCAACGCGAGAATATTGGGCAGCCGTTCCAATTTGTCGGTCACGTGGCTGCCGCAGGTCGGGCAAAAACCGCGTTCGATCGCTTTGCCGGCGCTGCCAACGATTTTGTGATACCGCGGCTCCCCACGCATCTGCACTGCAGCTTTCGGAACGACGACGATTGCTGCGTAGGCGCTGCCACTTGCCCGTTGGCAGTCCCGACAGTGACAGTTGAACATAATAACTGGATCGGCATTGCAGTCGTAACGGATGGCGCCGCACGCGCACCCGCCGGACAGTTTTTGGGTCATGGTATCCCTCCGAAGCGATAGGCCACGGTGCGGCTTGCACTCGTTGCATCAATATTGATCGTGCCGGCGCACCCATTCCATCGTGTATTTGAGACCATCCTCGTCCCGTCCCTTCGGCACGAGATCGAGGTAATGGTACGCGCCGTTGAGCATGTCGACGCCGCGCGAATAGCATGAGTATGTATGGAATATGTCTCCGTGCTCATCCTTGTAGAAGACGCTGATCCCGACCAGTTCGGACATCGTGTTCTGTCTGACAGCATAGTTGGTGTAGGCTTTTCCCTGGGCAATTTGCTCCGGCGTAAATGAAACTTGATAGTCGAAATTGAACTCACTGCCGTCGGATGAGAACCACGGAAAGCTCCATCCCATGCGCTTCTTGTAGGCCTCAATCTTCGGCGACGGTGCGCGCGATACCGCCGCGAACGTGACATCGCGATGACCAAGGTGGATGGGGATACCGTTGAAATTGTCGGCCCAGAACGAGCAAGACTTGCAGCCTTCCTCCCAATCCGGACCCAGCATGAAATGGTAGACGATGAGCTGGCTTCGCCCCTCGAACATCTCTGCCATTGTGCGGATCCCGTTCGGGCCTATAAATCGGTATGACTTCTCGACTCGTTCCCAAGGAAGTTCCTGGCGACGGCGTGTTAGCGCGTCCCTCTGCCGTGTGAACTCTTTTTCTTCTGCCAAAAACTTGAGGCGTGCGTCGAGCCACTCGTCGTGGGAGACGATTTTGTTGTTGGGCATCTTCAGCTCCGCAGCGTTGAGAACAACCATGCATCCTGAGATGACTGTCGTTCAAAGTATGGCGCACTCCCACGCCCACATTGGCGACCCGACCTCCAACTGACCGCCCAGGCTGGCTGGTGGACGCGGGAGGCTGTTGGTCATGGACAGCGTTCAGGTGTTGGATACCTCCACAAATCCAGCTTGATCAATTCGTCTTGATCCATATAGCCTCCCCACAGAAATTGTGGAGTTACACAACGATGTCGCGCCCGCGGGGAGAAGCGCTCATCCGCCAGTGGCATGAGCGCTTCAAAAAGGACCCTCTGGCCTCCAAGGTCGTCTCCGGACTGCGTGGGAGAGGCCGCGAGATTTGGCAGCACACATTCCAACTTCTTCGGCAAGAAAGTCCCGAATACAGGAACTCTGTCGACGACGAATTCACAGACGAATCGCGGGGCCATTGCGGCGAACTTTTGAAAACAATTATCTCCATCCCGGATGGACGTGCGGAAAAGAACGATGCTGATCCCTTTGACTTCGTGCGCGCGCATGCCGAGTGGCGCGCGCGGCGCCAGGTGCCGCTCATAGCGTCACTGCATGCCTACAGGCTTGCCCACCGGACCTACTCCGAGATCTCGCAAGAAGAGCTGTCAGAACACGGAAGGCCCGAGGACGTCGTTCGTTCACTGACCATGCTGTCTAACTTCTGGATACAACTCTTCGATCACGTTGGCGCGGTTCTGGCTGAGGCTCACGCCGTTGAGGAAGGGCTGATCGTTGCCCAAGGGACCCGGAGCTATGTGGCCCTAATCGATAAATTGCTGCGTGGCACGCTCCCAATCGATTCCGAGGCTCAACGGCTCTGCAAACTCTGTGGTATCCGGCCTGGAGCGCCACTCGCAATAGCCGTCGCGAGGCCTTACCAAGCCGAGGATGGCAAGATCATCGACCTTGAGGTCGCATTACGGTCATTTGTCCGTCTCATCGAACAGGTCCTTTCCCCAGTTACGTTCGGACGCCTTATCGACATCAGGGGCAACGAAGTCACTACGATCGCGTGCAGCGACGGCGACGCCGGTCGGGAGCTTGCGAGGGCCCTGCGCCGAAGCGGATTTACAAAGCGCGCGGGGAACGGCCATTCCGCGCGCGTCGGCATCAGTCTCTGCGTGAAAGATATTGCGCTACTGCCACAAGCTCTGGACGAAGCGCGAATGGCGCTAGAGTTCACAGGTACAGCTAAGCCTGTCGTGCAATTTTGCGACATCGACCTATCGGAGTTCTTGATCCGGCGTGCAGATACCGCCGTCATGCGATTAATCCCCGAGTGGGCCCGGCGCTTCGCCTCTTGCGATGATGTCCAATCGCAGGAATTGGCACGCACGATCCGCGCCTTTGCGGATTGTGGATTGAATGTGAAGCAGACTGCGCAGAAACTCGGCGTGCACACGAACACCGTGTATTTTCGGCTGAACCGGATACAGAAGCTCTCCGGAACTCGATCCACGAGCATACTCCGGCTTGACCACATTGCTGACGACGCTGCGGTTGCTCGAAAATCATCAAGGGATTGGACCCGGCGTTCAACTATGACCGCCTCGCAAGGCTGATACGGCTGATACCTCACGAAAAAGTTGCACCACGAATTCGGTCGGTTGCGTTAGCCAGAAACAATCGAGTGGGAGTGAAGCCGTTGAAATCGAGATCGTGGCGGAGTATGTTCAACAAAACATGATTTTGTCGAACACGAGGCAATCGCGATGGCAAAGACATCAGCGAACAAGCCCGCGGGGCGCGGGAGCAAGCCGGCGGCAGCAGGCCCGCTCAAAATCGGCGCCGGGCGGACGAAGGTCATTCAGCGTAATGCGAAGACCGGCGAGTTTGTCGTCAGCAAGGCGCGGTTCGAGGCGGTCATGCTGGCAGCGGAACAATCTGGCCTGCTGGGCGGAAAAAGCGGACGGATCGGCGGCAGGGTGAGCCCGGCGCTGGTCGAACAAGCCAAACGGCGGACTGGCATCGAGACCGATACGGATCTGATCGAGTTTGCGCTGGCGACGATCGCGCTCGAGGACAGATTCGCAGCCGTGTTCAAGGAGTCTCGAGGCAAGGTCGATCCAGAGCTGAGGCTCGGCTTCTGAGGTGGTGGAGTTCGATTTCGACGCAGCGCGACGTTGGGCACGGCTCGTTCCGCAAAAGACGCTGGCACGGCGAGCCGACGAAGAGCTTCCCTTCGTCAATGCCGACCGGATTGCCGGACAGGGCCTCCTGCTCGACACCTGCGTCTACATCGATCAAATGCAGGATCGTTCGCCGGAGGTGCTGGACGATCTGATCGCGCAGCGACAGGTCAACCACTCGAGCGTCGCGATCCAGGAGTTGATGCACGCGGTCGGGGTCCTGAGCCCGTCGGATGCGCGAACGGCGGGCGCCGTTGCGCAAATCGGCAAGCAAATCAAGGCGATGCCGCCACATCGGATCTTCGCTCCCGACCTCGAGGTCCTTGGAAGGGCGGCGCTGCTGTCGGGGATCCTGTGTCGCCTCCAAGGGTATGAGAAGGATGGCCGGTTGCGGGCGCTCCAAGATTGTGTGCTGTTCCTGCAGGCGCAGAAGCTCGGCTTGGTGGTGCTGACCGCGAACGTCGGCGACTACGATATTCTTCTCCAACTCATTCCGGCGGGGCGAGCGCTGTTGTACCGCCAGAAATGAGGTCGGCGTCGTGGCCGACATCTGGCAGGCCTTCGCGGTGATCCTGCCGGTCAAGACCGTGGGCGTGATGGGCGACGGGCGCACCTACGACCACGTGGTGGGGCTGCGTAGATTTATTATTATCCGAATTCGGCGGGGTGAGCCCCGAAGGAAGAATACGTGGCGAGAAGACAAATGCAGCGCGCCGCCGCCGTCGGCGTCGCAGAGCACGGTAACTCGGCGGTGCTCGTTACCGTCGCGCCGGACGGCGAGCTCCTCGATCGCCGACGCATCGACCTGACTCATGATCTGCCGACGCACCCGTATCACCACGAAGGGTCCTGGGCCGTGGGTCGGTACCTCAACAGCCCGTGGGCGCGGGCAATTTCGCTCGCCGACGCCGTGGCGCTGGTCGAGCGGGTGCATGTTGCGGCCGCGCGTGGCGCGCGCGAGAGCCTCGAAGAGCTGGCTGCCACGCTTCCCGTGCCGATCGCGAGTATTGCCATCCGGGTGTGCCCCGAGCTTCCGCCCACGACCGAAGAGCGGATCACCGACACTCGCGCGGCGAATATCGCCGACTCCGTTATGTATCGCCAGGCCCTCGCGAGCGCAGCGGAGGCGCGCGGCTGGATGGTGCATTGGTACGACCGCGAGCAAGTGTTTCGCGACGCCGCAGCGGTGGTCGGCCGCAAGGACGTCAATGCTTTCCTGTCCTCGATGGGGCGATCGATCGGGCCGCCGTGGCAGGCCAATCACAAGCTTGCGGCAGCCGCGGCGATCGTCGCGGCGATGGAGCGACGATGAATAAGTCCTCACGCTACTCTGGACCCTCGGTTGGGCCGGCGGACGGCTCTCACCTTGCCGCTGCTTCCGCCTCCGCAAAAGAACTGGTCGCTGCCATCGGATTCGAGCCCTGATACGGTGACGCCGCGCGGCATCTCGATCTGCTCCAGCACCTCTCCCGTTCGCGGATCGATGCGCCTCAGATCGCTCTCGTCGCCTTCCAAGGTGCCGTGCCACATCTCGCCATCGACCCAGGTGACGCCGGTGACGAAGCGGTTGGATTCGATGGTGCGAAGAATCACTCCGGTCTCCGGATCGATCTGGTGGATCTTCCGCTCCCGATACTGGCCCACCCAGAGCGTGCCTTCGGCCCAGGCGAGCCCCGAGTCACCGCCGCCGCCGGGCGCCGGAATCGTGGCGAGCACGCGGCCGGATGTCGGGTCGATCTTCTGGATGCGGCTCTCGGAGATCTGAAAGAGGTGCTTTCCGTCGAAAGCCGTTCCGGCATGGGCGGGCACATCGATCGAGCGCAGCGTTTTTCCGCTCGCCGGATCGAGCGAGGTCACCTTGTCGCCCGCCGCGAACCAAACATGCGCGCCGTCGAAACTGACCCCATGCACGTGACCAACGCCGGGGAAGGGTCCGTATTCGCGCAGGATATCGGCCTTCGATCGCTTCATCCTTCCATCCTAGCCGCCCGGAAGCGGCGCGGGGAGTAACAACGTCGTCGCGAATCCCGGGAGCGGCGGAGTTGTCCAGCGCCGCGCCCGGCCGCGGCCGAATGCCTGCACTTTGCCCGACGCGGCGAGCGAGTCGAGCGCCCGCTGTACCGTGCGCTGGCTGGTGCCGAGCGCGAGCGCAAGCGCGGAGCTCGACCACGACTCGCCGTCGGCGAGGAAGGCAAGCACGGCGGCATGTTCCTCCTCGACCGGCCGCGCCAGCACGACGACCTCGCGCGCGCCGCGCGGCGAGAGCACGAAACCCCGTTTCGTCGCGCTCACGCGGGCGACCGCCCGCAACAGCTTGCGGAGCCGGCCGATCTCGACCCGCAACCGCGCGCGATGGGATTCGTCGGCGTGCTTCGCGCCGAACGCGCGGGCGAGCAGCACGTCCCGCGGCACGTCCCCGGGCCACGCCTCGCCGAGCGTGCGCGCAAGCGCGAACAGCACCGGACGACTTGCGAGCGGCACGAGCGTGTTCCGCTCGCGCACGAGATTGCGGCAGGCGTCGATGACAAGCGCCTTCGACGCGAGCAGCGCTTCGACTTCCTCCAACAGGAGAGGGCGCGCCTCGCCGCGCGCGATCAGCCGCGCCGCCGGCGTGTCGAGGACAGCGAGGGCCTGTTCGACCTCCGCCGCGAGCGCCGGAATGCGCGCCCAGCGCGCGGCTTCCTCGGCGCGGGCGAGCGCTGCCTGTGCCGCCTTGGCGCGGACGCGCCGCATGGAAATCCCGGCGGCCGCGAGCTCATGTATGGCGCGCAGCGCAGGCGTAAGCGCTGAGAGATCGAGCTGCGCAAGCTTGTGCTCGGCATCGTCGAGGCGCCCGATCAGGAGCAGGCGCCGGACCTCGAGGTAGTGCGCATGCGCCGCGTTCGCCCGGTCGCCATGCGCTTCGAGGATCGCCGATGCCGCGGCGAGCGCCTTCGTGGGCCAGGCGAGGTCGCGCGAAGCGAGCGCGATCTCGGCCTCGGCGACGACGCATCTCGCGCGAGCCACGGCCTCTCTCGGGCCGAACGCGCGCGCCGCTCGCCGCACCAGCGCTTTCGCGCGGTCGAGATCGCCGAGCTGGGCCATGGCGATGCCGCGAAGCGCGAGCGCCGGGGCGTCATCGCGGAGCGCCACTCTGTTCAGCGCGCCGAGGGGATCGCCCATCGCGAGCGCCCGTGCCGCGGCTGTGATCAACGAGTCCATCGAAATCCCGTCACACTTGTAACTCCCAGGAGGCCCGAGCCCGGTCCTAGTCTAATCCACGGCGATCAACCAGCACGCCGTAACGGCAACCGTACGGACGAAGGAGAATGACGATGACCACACACAAGACCGGAACACGTGAACAGTGGCTTGCGGGGCGGCTCGAGCTGCTCGATGCGGAAAAGGCGCTGACGCGGCAGAGCGATGAACTCGCGCAGAGGCGCCAGGAACTGCCCTGGGTCCGCGTGGAAAAGGACTACCGGTTCGACACCGACGAAGGGAAGGCTTCGCTCGCGGACCTCTTCCAAGGGCGCTCGCAGCTCCTCGTCTATCACTTCATGTTCGGGCCGGATTACAAGGCGGGCTGCCCTTCCTGCTCTTCGATCGCCGACGGCTTCAACGGCATCGCCGTGCACCTCGCCAGCCACGACGTGATGCTCTGGGCGGCATCGCGCGCGCCGCTTGCGAAGCTGCAGGCGTTCAAACAGCGGATGGGCTGGACCTTTCCGTGGGCGTCTTCGCAGGGCGGCGACTTCAACTACGACTTCAACGTCTCCATCACCGAGGAGCAGCAGCGCAACGGCGGCGCCGAATACAACTACCGTCGCGGCGGCCACGCGATGACCGAGACGACGCTTCCCCCCGTCGTCATCGAGATCGCGGCCAGGGCTGGAGCCGAGCCTGCTGCGTATGTGCGCGAACGGCCGGGCCTCAGCGCCTTCGTTCTCGAGGACGGCGTCGTCTATCATACCTATTCGACCTATGCCCGCGGACTGGACGGGCTCTGGGGCATGTACCAGTGGCTCGACCGCGCGCCCAAAGGGCGCAACGAAGAGGGCGTCTGGTGGCGTCACCACGACAGCTACAACCAGGTGGCGCGATGATTGCCACCGGAAATGAAACCGGGTGCCGCCGCCATGCGGCGGCGCTCGGCGCGGCCGGTTGGCTCGGCCTTGCAGCCGCGCCGACCTTCGCCGTCATGGCGCTCCTGACCTATGTGTCCGGCGGAGACGCGGACATGATGTGCTCGGCCGCGCATGGTGGGTCACAGTTGAGCGGAATGATCCCAATGTACGTGCTCATGAGCGCATTCCATTCGACGCCTTGGCTGAAACTGATCTCCCGCCGACGAAGCGCTGCCGCCCGGTCATCGCAAATGGGTTTGTTCCGCTGGCGCTGATGGTATTTTTCCCGTCGATTTCTGACGGTTCGAAAGCCGCGGCGCCCGCATCTTGCTGCGACCGCCGCCGCAAAAAAAAGTTTCTCCTCGCATGTCACAAAATGCAGGCGCCACTCGTCATGTCTTCGCAAACCGCCGAAAGGAGATGACGATGAAACCAAGACTGAACCCCTTCACCACCAGTCCCGCGGCAATGCAACCCTGGATCGAGCTCGGAAAAACGATCGAGACCAATGGTCTGGAGCCTTTGTTGAGAGAACTTGTGATGACGCGGGCTTCACAGATCAACGGGTGTGCCTTCTGCATCCACCATCACATCACAGATGCCCGCAAGTACGGCGAGACGGAGGACCGGTTGCATCTTCTCAGCGCGTGGCGCGAATCCAAACTTTATTCTGACCGCGAGCGGGCCGCGCTCGGCTGGACCGAGGCTCTCACGCTGGTGTCCGAGACCCATGCGCCGGACGATGCCTACGATGCGCTGCGCCGGCACTTTACTGAGGATGAGCAGGTGAAGCTCACCTTGCTGATCGCGCAAGTCAACGCCTGGAACCGGATCAAGATCGGCTTTCGCGCCGTCCACCCCGCCGAAGAGAAGAAGGCCGCGGCTTGATGGCGCTCGCGTCGAGCGAGGAACCGCCGCCGTCTTCGATTCGCTGCGCCCGCTTCTGATCCGCGTTGCATATAGATTGCTGGGCTCAGTCGCGGACGGGGAGGGCGTACTTCAAGACGCTTTCCTGCGCTGGCTCGATGTCGACAGAAATGCGGTGCGCGAACCGGAAGCATTTCTGCGCCGGGTCGTCACGCGCTTATGCCTGGACCGGCTCAAGTCGGTCCGGCATAGGCGCGAGACCCGATTGCCAGCCCCGGGAAGGACGCATGCTGACGACCACCAGTCCAGCGCTCCGCAGCCCGCGTCACCGGCGCTTCAGCGTCTTAGGCACCGCCGCGCACCAAGGCCCCGGGATAGCTCCTTGACTATACGATATATGTATTGTAGTGCATATGCATGAATACGCAAATTGCATTATTCCATGCACTGGCTGATCCTGCTCGCCTTCGCATCGTCGAGGCGATGAAGTCGGGCGAATGCGCCGTCGGCGACATTGTCGAGCGCATGGACATCCATCAGTCCGGTGTTTCGCGACACCTGCGCATCCTGGCGGAGGCGGGGATCGTGCAAATGCGCCCCGACGGGCAGAAGCGCCTCTACTCGCTGCGCAAGGAAGCCTTCGATCAACTTGAGGCATGGGTGGCGGGATATCGCCGCCACTGGGAGGCGCGGCTCGATCGATTTGGCGCCGCCCTCAAAAGAAACCGGGCGTCTGCAAAGACCGCCTCTCAGGAGAAATCGTGATGACCACTGCACCCGCTACCGCGAGGGCTCAGTTTTCGATCCAGCGCACCTATGCCGCCTCGATCGAAGAAGCCTGGGCGCTTTGGACCACCAAGTCCGGCATCGAATCCTGGTGGGGGCCGGAGGGGTTCGACGTGATTGTCGCCTCGCTCGACCTGCGCCCCGGCGGGGAGTTGGTCTATCTGATGACGGCCGTGGCGCCAGAGCAGATGGCGTTCATGAAGCGGGCGGGCATGCCGCTGACAAGTGAGTGCAAGGTCACCTACACCGAGGTCTCACCGCCAAGCCGGCTGGCCTATAAGACCTTGGCGGATTTCGTGCCTGGCGTCGCGCCCTACGAAGTCGCCACTGTCGTTGAGTTGAAGGCGACGACGGACGGGGTGACGCTCACCATCACCTTTGACGCCATGCATGATGACGTTTGGACCGAACGCGCCCGCGCCGGGCACGAGAGCCAGATGCGCAAGCTGGATGCTTTGCTCGCCGCCCAGGGCAAGGGGGTGCACGCTTGAAGCCTCCGGCGACGCTGCAGGCCTATTGCGAGCGGCTTCAGCAGCGCCCGGCTTGCAAACGCGCCATGGCGGCACACGGCTAAGGCGGTCGATCAAGCATGCAGCCTCGTATGAAGATTCCGGCGACGATCTTCCCGGAGGTGACGACCCGCCCGCTCACTCCGGCTTGATCCCGATCTGCCGGGTCAGTTCCCCAGTCAGCGCGATCTGCGCGCGCAGATAGGCGTCGAACTCGTCCGGGGTCATGACCATGGGCTCGGCGCCCAGCGTCGCGAGGCGGTCCTGCACGGCTTGTGACTTCACGGCCTTCACGGTCTCGCGGCCGAGCTTCTCGACGATGGCGCGCGGCGTCTTCGCCGGCGCGAACAGGCCGATCCAGAAGTCGAATTCGGAATTGGGAAAGCCGGCCTCGATGGTCGTCGGCACGTCCGGAAGCGCCCTGGCGCGGGCCTTGGTGGAGACCGCGAGCGCGCTGATCTTGCCGGCCTGGATCAGCGGCGCGGCGGTGCCGATCGGCGCGAAGGTGAAGTCGATGCGCCCCGCCATGATTTCGGTGAGGCCCTCCGGCGAGCCCTTGAACGGGATGTGCTGCGCCTCGATGCCGGCGGCGATGCGGAACCGCTCGGCGACCAGATGGGCGGTCGCGCCATAGCCGACCGAGGCGTAGTTCAGCGACCCGGGCCGCGCCTTGCCGGCGGCGACGAGGTCAGCCACGGTCTTGTACCTGGTCTGGCCCGACAGCACCAAAGGCACGTTCGCCATCGGCGCGACGGCGGCGAAATCCTTGGCGGCCTCGTAGCCGGCGTTGAGCACGGTGTTGGCGGTGACCGCGATCGCCACCGAATGGGCGAGGATGGTGTAGCCGTCCGGCTCCGCCTTCGCCACACTGGCAGCGCCGACCACGCCGCCGGCGCCGAGGCGGTATTCGATGATCAAGGGCTGGCCGAGCTGAGATGCCAGCGGCTCGAACACCGCGCGGGCCACGAGATCGATGGCGCTGCCGGCGGAGACCGGCACGATCACCCTGATGGGGCGCGTCGGCCATTCCTGCGCTGCGGCCAGCGAAGGGCAGGCGAGGGCGCAGAGAACGAACCAAGCCCAACGCACGCGATGCCGACGCATTTTGTCCTCCGTCTTTCTTTCCCTCCCCGACTTCGGGGAGGGCAGGGTGGGGGCTTCCTTCCCTCAACGCCGATTGTTTCGGACCCGCTCGAAGTTAAAGAGCCCCGCCCTAACCCTCCCCGAAGTCGGGGAGGGAATCCAGCGGCTACAGATCGAGTATCTTTTGCAATTGGGCGCGATCCCCCGAAAACCGCGCGGCGTCGGCGTTGCTCGGCGCGAAGCTGCAGCGCGCGAACCGGGCCTGCTCGGCGAACGGCACGGTGGCGTCGATGCCGAGCTTGGCGATGATGCCGTTGTCGCCGATGCGGACATATTCGTGGCCGCGCGCCTGTGGCACCACGATGAGGTCGCGCGAGGCCTCCATGCGGGTGGCGAGCGCGTATTCGACGTCCTGGGGATCGCGGATGTCGATGTCGTGGTCGACCGCGATCACCATGTCGAGGTCCTTGAGCGCGCCGAAGGCGGCGAGGATGGCGTTGCGCTGCAGCCCCTCATGGGCGGGCGACGCCTTCTTGATCTGGATGACGGCGTGGAACCGGTGCAGGCCGCCCGCGGTCATCTCGGCGTCGACGGCGCAGGGGAGCGCGGCGCGCAGCACCTTGAGCAGGCTCGCCTCCAGCACGTATTTGCGCAGCATGATGGTTTCGCGGCCATAGCCGTTGATGGCGTGGTAGATCGGCCGCCGGCGGTGGGTCAGCGCGGTGACCTCGACGATCGGCATCGGCTCGGCATTGGCGAGGTAGCCGACGAATTCGCCGAACGGCCCTTCGACCACAGTCTCGTCGCTGCGGATCACGCCCTCCAGCACGATCTCGGTTTCGGCCGGCACCAGCAGGTCCTGGCTCGCGGCCTTCACCACCGGCAGCGGCCGCCCGCACAGCCCGCCGGCCACCGCGATCTCGTCGGCGTTCTCCGGCATCTGCGAGCCCATGGTGGCCGCGGTGTATTGCAGGGCGATGTCGGCGCCGATGCAGATCGCGATCGGCAGATGCTCGCCCTTGGCTTTGGCACGCTCGAAGGCAAGTCGCAGGTGGCGGCCGAAGTCGAGCCGGATCGCGGTGCGCTGGGGCCCGAGGAGCTGGAGCCGGTGATAGCTCGCGTTGTAGACGCCGGTTTCGGGGTCGCGTGCAATGACGACGCCCGCGGTGATGAAGCGCCCGCCGTCGGCCGGGGTGTGGGTGAGCACCGGCAGCATGGCGCCGATGTCGAAGCCGTTGCGGTGGACGTGCTCGTGCGCCGGGGCGCGCTCGACGACCACCGGCGGCAGCGGCGCGCCGATGGCGCGGCCGATGAATTCGCGGATGGCGCGGAAATCGCAGCCGAATGCCGCCTCGCAGTTGGCCCGGTTCGAGAGCATGTTGCCGATGACGGGAATGTCGTGGCCGGTGACTTCGCCGAACAGGATCGCGGCGTCCTCGGTGTCGAACTTCTTCATGATGGCGGCGATTTCGAGCGCTGGATCGGCCGCCCGGTCATAGGCGCGCAGGCGTCCGTGCTCGACCATGCGGCGCAGCGCCGAACGGAATCGCGTATCCAATATGTCGGCGTTCGACATCGCCTCTCCTGTTGATCAGCTCATGTGGGCGAAGCATACATGAACGATGATCGCCAGTCCCGAGGTCCGGCACGCCGCCCCGGAGCGGGTCGCGCCGCCACGGAAGAGCGTGCGTCAATGCTCGTCGCGCTCGGCAAATATCTCTTCAATGTCCTGACGACCATCCAGCACCCGCACGATCTCGGGGGCGCCATCCTTGACCCGATAGAAAACAACGTGAGGGTTGGCTGCGAGCGACCGAATTCCAGGACGCAACTCGTTTCGGGATCGCCCGGCCAATGGGTAGTCTTCAATAGTGGCGACGACTTCGCCGATTTCACGCGCAATTTTTTCCGCGATATTCACGCCAGCGACGCGCTTGTGGTGATTCCAGATCTCGTCGAAATCGAGGAGGGCTTCCGGCGACCAAATCGCCGTGCCTCTGCGACCCGCCATGCTACCGGGTCTTTAGCCGGATGAATTCTTCGATGCTGAAACTCGCTCCCTTGCCGGCGTCGAGCGAGCGGACCCCCTTGTCGAGTTCGTCTCGGAGTTGCCGAAGCTTCTCGACGTGCGACAGCAGTCGCCGGCCGATCTCCTCCTGATCCGCGTCCGGAAGGGCTGCTACTTGCACAAGCGCTTGCTCGAGTGTCTTGACCATCTTGAATTGTACCATGGCATTGCGCTTCTTGAAAACCGCTCGGGTAGGCCCGGCACGGATGCTGACGATCTCCAAGCGCACGCCGTCTCGGCTGGGCACGGAGGGTAGCGGCGCGGACAGGTAGCGGCGCGGAGGGTGTCGGTGGCGCGGAGGGTAGCGCGGGCGCGATTTGGACGATATGTTCGCCGCGCCGGCGCCGCCCGGGGAACTCAGCACCCCGATGGCGGCCCGCAAGCGCTCGTAGCTCAGCTGGATAGAGCATCAGACTTCGAATCTGAGGGTCGGGAGTTCGAATCTCTCCGAGCGCGCCAGCGCAATCAATTGCTTACGAGGGGGCGCTTCCGGTACAATGTGAGTTCAGCAATCACATAGCAATCACGGCAACCGTTTTCCGGCCGCGACCAACTGGCGGCCGGCGCCCTCGACCACGGCAACCGCATCCCTGAGTGTCAGTCCGGAGGTCCCTGTACGCTGGCGCCGATCCGCGGCGCCTCGTTTTGTACCGTGGTTCCCGCGGCCGGCCGATGGCCTCGAAATGTGCGCCGCGGCCGACCTCGTAATGTCTCCCACGCCTGCCCGCCAACGGATGCCGGCGCTCAAACTCGGGATAGCCTCGGTCCGTCGGGCCTATTTTCATTTCAGGTGATCGGTCTCGAAATTCGCGGCGATTTTAAAATTTGGATCCCTTGCCCGCGGTCTCTTGTCGCCCCACGCGGATCATCCGAGGTTACCGCCGGCACGGCAGGTTCGCACCGGACAGCGGACCCGCCCGCAGGCGGTCTTGGCTTCCGAGATGGGCCAGGAGCTGCCCCTGAGATCGGCCGCGGTACGTCCAAAATTTTGTCGCACGACACCTGGAACACTTTTCTGGGGCCTCCCCCGCCGTCACCTGCCGTTCGACGGTTACGATTTTGCTTCTGCCTAGGGATTGGCGGGTGATCCGCCGAATCGCGCTGTTGGTTCGCGCGTACACCTTTGACCTTTGATAGTCCCAGTACGCCGCGTTGTTGATTTTGGCGAACTCTGGCAGAGCGCTGTCGAATTTCCCGAAGGTTCGTTGGAAACCAACCTCCAGCGAACTGACATCGACCGCATCGAGGCTGGACGTGCCGCCGCACATCTGAACCACGGCGTCCATGACCTTCGCGGCTGCTCGGCAGTCGTCTTTGTTGTATTCAATCAGCTCGCGTTTGAGCCTGTCGTCTGCGCTGAGTTCCCAGGCCCGACGCAGTAGTGGTGCTGCGGCGCCCGAAGCTTCTGGCCAAGCCCACTCAAACCCAAGATATCGGCCGACTTCCTTGAGGTTGTTTGAATAAGTCGGAAAATAGACCTTCCCATATATGCAACCGATGAATTTGATCGAGGTTTCGATGAGCCCGTCGACGAATTCCACGTCCTCAGGCGCCAGGGCGTACCGCGCCCTCATCTGCTTGAGAAACCGGGTTTCGTACGCGCCGTAGCTGACGATCTGCGCGTTGCCGATCGCCTTCAGCTCACGCATACAATCTTCCCACATTTGGCGTTCATCATCCAATCCATCTGCCCAGAACGAGCGCTCCACTTGTTCGCCGCCAGATGGGAACCGAAGCCCAACGAGGTAGTAGAAGTTCCTGTCTGGCATTCCTTCAATATCGAGGAAAGTCGGAGTGCCGTTGAACGTTAGCGATGGGGCCCCGACGACATGAATTTGTTTCTTCTTGACCGCCAGGGCTTTGAGTTTGTGGTCGTTCCTGACTAGCGGAGCGCGCTTGTTAGATTTCTTAGAACTCTCAGCGTCAGGTCGGGTGCGCTTTCGCCTTCGCGGGCGGTAGCCGTATGACAGCTGCGTTATCGTGAAGACTCCCTTAGCATTCGATTTCGCCCTCTCCTTGCTCGTCATCGCGCTGAGCAGGCTCAAATCATCGCGTTCGATCGCTAGGTGGCGACACCTCGCTTGGAAATCGCAAACGGCGCAATGCCTGTTCAAGACCAGAGGGGGCGGCTCCCGGCCGTAGCAGGTTGCCTCGATTGCGCCGATGGCCTGTTGCGTCTGGGCGATTTGATCCCCGATCTTCACAGTTTTTCGGCGGTGCTCTTCGCCGTAGATCAGTGTTCCGACTTCTGCCAGGTTCCCTGTGACCTGAGAGAGTGCAAGTGCACCGAAACAAACGAGCAGGTTGTCGGAGGAGTCCGGCTTGTTCCAGGGCGAAAGCGATACGGGGACGAGCGTGCCGGATCGAAGTTCCTGATATGGGCGTCCTTCTGGTTCACGCGACGGCAGCACAAAGTTATAGATGGCTGTCTTGCAGTCGATAGGATGTGCAACGGCTCCACGACAAAGACCAGCGCAAAGCTCTCTGAAATCAAGAGGTTCGATCACGTCACTCCCGGCACGCAGCCGTCTGCGTCACCAGCGACTGGTACATCGACGATATGCGCGCCTGTGTATCGGTGAAGAAGGCATCCGGCGCCGTCTCATCCCTCGCGAGGAGATACGCTTTCGTTGGGCATTTGAGGAATGCAAGAAATACCGTAGCCGTGATTGAGTTGCTCGCGTCCATAATACCGTGGATTATGCCAGAGGTTCGGCGCGCACGGTACGCAAATCATTACCACTGTGACCCAGGTGGTGGACGGCGCCAAAGGCACCCATGGGATGGCCCCGAGGGAGATTTTCGTCACACAGTAACGGCTCTCACAGTTTGATTTGAACGGGCTCAATATTTTCTGGCGCGGAGACAGCTTTGGGTCACAACCCGCCCCCCTCTCCAGCGGTCGGATGTCTCCTTTCACCAGCTGCGGACATGCCGCTGCGGGTGCGCTCGGCAGCAACGGGCCAACAACGGAAGTCGGCGGTGAGGATGCGAAAGTGGTGGTCGATCACCCTGAAAGTCCCGCGAGCCGCAGACCGCCCAAGAGGTTCTCCATGTCCTCCTTGCGGGTGAATACCGGATTCTGACCCTGGAACAAGCTGGCGATGAAGTTCGGTGCGAAGCTATCGAGCACAGCGATCTCGCTACGGGCGCGGACCATGTCTCCGGCCCGAGCACTGCACGCGATCATCAGGGCTCGGCGGATCGGTGCTCGATGCCGTG
The DNA here is from genome assembly GCA_963791375.1 of uncultured Alphaproteobacteria bacterium. Lineage (GTDB taxonomy): Bacteria > Pseudomonadota > Alphaproteobacteria > Rhizobiales > Xanthobacteraceae > JAJPKK01. Next base: position 10,928 of record CAWBSI010000023.1, on the reverse strand, counting down.
CCTGGATTGCGGATTTGCACCAACGCACGGCCTCGTCGTAGTTGCGCTGTGTGAAGTGCGCCATTGCAAGCGCTAGGTGCGCGTTTCCGATCCAATAGTCCCGCGGGCTTAGTCGCAGCGCGAGCTGGGCGTGCGCTTCTGCCTCCTGGGCCAAGCCCGTGGACGCCTCGGCAAATGCCAGCGTAACAAGAGCAAGTGCGTAGTTCGGATTGACCTCGGTGGCACGCCGCAGGTCGGCAAGGCCACCGCTATACTCGCCGCGCGTGACGCGGGTCCAGCCGCGTGCCGTAAGTGTTCGCTCATCCTGGGAGTTGATTGCCGTCATGCGCTCGACTACGGCCCACGCCCTGTCGAGCGCGGCATCAGGCCGGTCGCCCCAGCGGTAGAGATGGCATGCCCAATGTGCCCTAAAGAGCGTGAAGTGAGCTCCGAGTGAAGCTGCATCGGCGGCAAGCGCCTCCTCGGATGCGGCTATTACCTGCTGCATCAGCACCGCATTGCCGCCCTTGATCGCGTCCAGAAATAGACCCGCGACGCGCCAGGCGAGTTGCCGCCCATGAAGGCTCGTCGTGTCGTGCCGCGAACGGGCTATCTCTGCGCGATCTATCTGCGGGGCGATGCTCGCAACCACCGTGTGGGTGATTTCCTCCTGTAATTCGAAGACATCTGCTTGCTCCCGGTCGTAACGTTCGGCCCAAAGATGGTCGTCTGTCGCCGCGTCAATGAGCTGTGCCGTCACTCGAACGCGGTTGCCGACCTTGCGCACACTACCCTCGAGCACGTAGTGCACCCCGAGGTCCCGGGCGACTTGCGTCACGTCGAGCGGCTTGCCCTTGTAGAAGAAGGTCGAGTTGCGGGCGATTACTGCGAACTCGCGAAAGCGCGACAGTTCGGTGATGATGTCCTCCGCTAGGCCATCGGCGAAATACTCCTGTTCTTGATCGCCGCTCATGTTCTGGAAGGGCAGGACCGCTATGGAGGGCTTGTCAGGAAACGCTAACGCCGGAGCGCCGCCGGCAGACGAAGCCGGTTGTGCCTTTGTAACGGCCTGACCACCAAGCTGAACCCGCCACGCCCGCATGGGCTCGGCAATGTTCTTGAGGGTTTGCGGCCCAAGGTCATCCCAACCGATCTCGACCTTGCCGCGAATCTGCCGATAGGCGTCATCGGATATGCAGACGCCGCCCGGCTCGGCGATACCCTCTAGCCGGGCAGAAATGTTGACGCCGTCGCCAAAGATATCATTGTCATCGATGATGATATCGCCGACATGGATGCCGATACGGAATTCAATCCGGACCTCCTGCGGAATGTCGGCGTTTTGCGCGGCCATGGCGCGTTGAACATCGACCGAGCAACGGACGGCATCGACGGCGCTGGCAAATTCCACGAGCATGCCGTCACCCGTCGTCTTGACGATGCGACCACGGTGCGAAGCTATGGCGGGGTCAACAGCTGTCTTTCTGGCTGCTTTGAGCCGCGCCAGGGTGCCTTCTTCGTCGGTGCCCATCAGACGACTATAGCCGGCCACATCCGCAGCCAGCACCGCCGCTAATCGCCTCTCTACCCGGTCGCTCGCCAAGGTGCCCCCAACGACTGTTATCGGCCTTATCAAAGCACAACGGGGGGTTCGCGGGCTAGGACCGATGTCCGAGTTGGGTCATTCTCTGCCTATCCAGTCCCGGCGGTCATGTCCGGTTCGACCAGCAGCGGACATGGGCCAAATTGTGAAACCGACGTGATGGGCCATGTATGGACGGCGCCCGCGGTGCAAGAGGAATCTGACTTTCTGCGAAGCGTTCGGGTGCAGCCATGTATCCGGCCTTTGAATGCAGCCGTTTGGCTGCTGGCCCTGATGTGATCCGCTGATCGGTCCCAAACAAAACCACGCGCTCTTTCTTCGCAGTGGCCCAAAACGGGTTTTCCGATCGACGGTCTCGACCGTTTCGCATCAATGTCTTCATCACCCTTGCAGTTCGTGAACGCGCTTACCCTTCCTCCTCTTCTCTTCCTCGCCGAGCCCCTTTAGGCAGCTTCAGCAAGCTCAGGCGCCCGATAGGTGCCGCCATGGGCCAGCAGCGCCCAGGCCGTGCGCGCCATCTTGTTGGCGAGCGCCACCGCCACGACCTTGAAGGGGCGCCGCGCCAGGAGCTGCGTGAGCCAGGGATATTTCCCGGGATTCTGCAGTGCGCGCCGCAACACGGCAATCGCCCCGACGATGAGAATGCGTCTCAGATATTGGTCGCCCTGCTTGGAGATCGGCCCGAGCTTCTGCTTGCCCCCGGTTGAATCCTGGCGCGGCACCAGCCCGATCCAGGCCGCGAAATCGCGTCCCGACCGAAACACCGTCGGGTCCGCCACCGTCGCCACGATCGCGGTCGCCCCCAGAACCCCGATGCCCGGGATGGTTTCAACCCGCTGGCTCGCCTCGTTCGAGCGATGCTGCATCTTGATCCGCTTTTCGATTGCCCCAATCACCGTCTGCACCGCCTCAAGCTGTGCCGCCAGCACGATGACGCTCGCCCGCGCATCGATCGGCAGGCGCGCCTCCCCATCGTCCGCCACGATCGCGAGCAATTCCTTCACCCCGCTGTCGCCCTTCGCCGCCACGATGCCGAGCTCGGCCAGATGCGCCCGCAAGGCATTGATCAGCTGGGTGCGCTGGCGCATCAGCAGATCGCGCGTGCGGTGCTGCATCAACTGACCTTGCTGCTCGGCCGACTTGATCTGCACGAACCGCATCGTCGGGCGTCGAACCGCCTCGCAGATCGCCTCGGCATCGGCAGCATCGTTCTTGTTGCGCTTGACGTAGGCCTTCACATCCTTCGCCGGCATCAGCCGCACCTTGTGGCCGAGCTTCGTCAACTCGCGCGCCCAATAATGCGCGGTGGCACACGCCTCCATTCCGATCAGGCACGGCGCAAGAGCCGCGAAAAACGCTATCACCTGGCTGCGCCGGAGTTGCTTCCGGACCACGACCTTCTCGTTGGCGTCGATGCCGTGGACCTGAAACACGTTCTTGGCGATATCCAACCCGATCGTGGTAACTTGCATCTGGACGGCTCCCCTCATGTGATTCGCACAACGATCACTCTATGGCACTTCGATGCCGGGAGCGGGCGCCGTCCACCACATCAAAACCCGCCTCCCGCGCTGCAAAAAAGATTGGAGACTTCGCCTCAAGGCCAGACATGCAGCCGCGATAGGCTATCGATCCAGCAGAGGAAAATCTGATGCGACGGCGGGAGTTCATCGCGGGGCTTGGCGGTGCTGCGGTGTGGCCAGCGGTGGCGCGAGCGCAGAGGGCGGCAATGCCGGCCCGAACCGCCAGTCGCAATTCAGGGCCGCATCAAGACGCTGCGATCGATCGCCGCAGAACGCTCTGAGTCTGCCACCAATTCGGCCGTTCGGCGTTGACGCTGTGCGAGGAAACATGCAGGTCCGCGTTTCCCGCGGTTCGCGACAACGACGCAGGAGGCCGCAATGGACGAGCCTGCCTCATCTTCCGACCGGGTGTTCGACGAGATTCATCCGCTGGTGCACAAGGCGGCCGCCGGCCTGTTGATCTGGTTCGTCGTCGCCGCCTGGCTCTTGTTCAGTGGCGCCGGCTATATCGAGCTCGTTCTAGCAATGGTCAGCGTGCTCGTGTTCATGGCGCTCGCTATACCGACGGTATTGTGGCGCGCCGGCGTCGCGGCGCGGAGATCGGGCGCCGCGGGGGCTGAGGGGATCGAGAGTTCAGCGGTCGGGTCGGCGGCGCCGACAACGTTCAGCGCCTGGCTGCAAGGCCGGTTCGCCACGTGGACCGACGTCGAGAGGCCCTCGACGGCCGCCATCGAGGTGCTCCTGCCGCTCGCGGCCGTGGCGTTCGGCCTCACCGCGATCGGCATCGTTTTCCAGTTGGTCCGCGCGGGAGTTTGATCATGTGGAAACGGTTTGACAACAGGCGTCGGCCCGAAGCGGTTCTCGACGTCTATAACCTCCTGCTCGGGGCGCTGCTATTCGTCTCGCCGTGGCTGTTCGCCTTCGCCCATGGCACGGCCGGCGCCGATGCCTGGCTGGGCGGCGCGTTGATCGCGGCGGTGTCCCTTGCGGCTTTGATGGTCTACACCGAGTGGGAGGAGTGGATCGCGCTCGCCGCAGGCCTATGGATGATGCTGTCGCCCTTCGTCCTCGGCTTCCCGCACTCGACGGCGATGCATGTGATCATCGGGATCGGCTTCATCGTCTCCTTCCTCGCGGCGCTCGATCTTTGGCTCATCCACTATGGCGAGGACCGGATCGCGCGTTGAGGGCATCAGCCGGGCTAAACCAGAAAGCCGTCACCAATTGTTCCGCAACAACCAATCCGCGACTTAAGGACGTTCTGCGCTGCAGCTTATTTTCCAGTCGCATGTCGGAGTTGGAACCGCGCTAGGTTGCTGACCGGCTGCGGCGGTCGTGACGGGCAACCGCGCATCAAGTCGAACGTTGGCGCGGGTGATTGGTCAACGAGGGCAAAACCGAGCAAGAGGTGTTGGCCGCGAAGCCGTTGGCGGATCTCGATGCCAAATGGGCCGCGAACCCGCAGCAGGCGCAAAACTGGACCCGCATGGTCTACAACTCGTTCAATCGGTCGTGACAACGGCGCCTGGACGTACAGCTGAGGCTATCTCGCGTTTCTTACAGCCTCGACAGCATCCATAAAGGAGTGTCCCATGAATTGGAATCAAGCGGCGACGCCCGCATTGGTATTCGCCTTGTCTTTGCTTGCTCTCCCGGGGCTAGCGCAGGCTCAATCGAACGCACCAAATCTCGCCGGGACCTATCGGTGCGTGCCTGAGCCGTCCTCGTGTCAATGGCAAGAGCAGAACCCCACTATTTCTCAAACGGGAGCGACCGTTCAGCTCAACATAAACAAAGGCGAATTTGCCGAGGGCAAGCTGACCAGCAACATCACCGTGGCGGCCGGGCCGCCATTCAATTCGCTGGGACTGATCAGGCCTGATCATTCGATCGAATGGTCAAACGGGACCAAGTGGATCAAACAGTAGTCGTTACGACCAGACACGCGCATTTCGAAGCGCATCGTCGCCCGCACCGAGTATTCGGGCGGGCGACCCATCGAAATCTCTCGCTCGCTGGAGAAATATTGGCAATTCTCACAAGTAGCTTCTGGGTGGCGACCATACCGCTTCCATCGATTGCGCATGGTTGAGCGGGAGCGGTTCCTCGAATTGTGCGCTCGATATGGTTGGGAGGCCGGCGCGGGGGATCTGAAGTATAGAATGGTTCCGCTCGACCAATGGCATCCAGATGACCAAGCGGAAATCAGAGCACTTCTAGATTTGGCTGACAGCAACCAAAAGCGGCGCAGCAGTCCCTGGGGCGGAAGCTCGAGGGGCGATCCCATGCACCAGCCATCGGTATGACCGAGCGCGAGCGCCCCGTTGCAATGCCCGCGCGGGACGGACGCAGGCCAGCGCCATCGACCTGGTTGTCCGACTCAAGTCCGATTTCGAGAAATGCCCGCCAGCGCCATCAGTGTGGCGCGGCCCCACGGATCAGATGAAGAAGCGCCAGCCAGAGGGCACGGGAACCGGCAACGAGTGAGCGGCGCCCCTACTTTCGACCGCCAAGCAGGTGGGACCACCAATCGAAATAGGACCAGATCTGACGCAGCGCCCACAAATTTGCGTCAAAGAGGCCGAAAACGGGCGGTGCCCAAGCCACCGCAACCTCCTGCGACTCGGCAGCCGCCGACGGATTGTCAGCGCTATGGAGCTCATCAGGCGGCGCAACACTCTTCGAAGGCCTGTCTATAGTGATCGCGATCGGGTCACTCGCGGGGAACGTCTCTCGCAGCGCCTCGTCCAGCAGTCTGTCCAGGTGGGCAGCCGCGGCTATGCTTTGGGTCGATGGAGAGTGTTTCTTTCGTTGTCTCAAGAGCCCACTCCCGCTTTCGTTATCGCCGGCAGGCAAAGCTCAGAGGAAGTCCGAAATCTATCACGGTTCCCGTGAGACCCCAGCCCCCGCGAGTATGGGAGGGCTGGGGTCAGCACAGGAAGCCGTTCGGCAGAGAAGCTGTCCCGACCCCCGCACCACGCAGCCAACAGGCCCCGACGTAATTCGTTCCGGGACCACCGACCGCCGGTCGGTGCCAGAATGACTCAGGACCACGTAGCAAGGCGCTGGAGTCGCTTTCAGCGGTAGGCGGTTCACAACAGGGCGCACCGGGCGGGGCTTCCTACGCGCCTCGGTAGAGGGGTCAAAGGCGTGGATGGCGGTTCGCCCGAGTGAGGACTGACTCGCTGCTCATAGGCTTGGTGCAATTCCGTTTCCTTGGAGCGGCGATGGCGCTAGGCTCGCAGAAAACCATCATGGGATCAATGATGCGTCGGCGCGAATTCATTGCGGGGCTCGGAAGCGGGGCAGCATGGCCGCTCATCGCGCGCGCGCAGCAATCGGCGGTGTCTGTGATCGGGTATCTGGGCGTTGGACCTAACAGCGCGCCTTATGGCGCTGTCGCGGCACTTCTTCGCGGCATGTCCGAACTCGGTTACGTCGAAGGCCGCAACCTCGCCGTTGAATACCGCTCCCTGGCGCGCTGTTGTTGCGATCGCCTGATTGGCGGCCGGCAGTTGAGCCGGCGTGATCCGCGTCAGACCCGCGCCGGCCGGATCAGCGGCAGCGCCAGAAGTCGGTGGCGTTTCGGGCGTGCTTGGCGCTGCGCTGAAAGGGGCCTAACTCGCACGGATCGTGTCTTTGACTTCACCGCACCGCGTGCAGGTTGTGTTGTCGGCGGCAGGAACCCCGCCCGCGAAGGGCTATCGCTATGGGCCAACGAACAAATCTACGGGCTGCAATTGGACCTCGGGGAACGTCAGAGTGACAACGATCGCAAGCGTCGCCAAAAGCACCGTGGCGACTACACCAAAATTCAGTTCGGAAGCCCAGCGAAGTGAAAGGAACGACGGCTCATGGTCCCATTCACGGGATAGTCGACGAGCACCGGACATGCCAAAGCTCCCTTGTTTGTGGATCGAAGAGGTGCGGAATTTACTCGATGCCGATGGCAGATGACTGTGAGGAAGGTCACACAGGGAAAAGTGGGCCCCAGTTTGCCTGGGCTGTCCTTAGCCGAATTATTCGGTTTCGACGGAATGCCTCTCGTTCGGTCCGTAATGATCTCGATCCGGGTTTGGGAACGTTTGATTTTCCTGCGAAATTGATTGGTAGAGGTTCGTGGCGTCTTTAGCCTGGACTTTCCCGGTCAGAACGACGGTAGCAACGAGCGCAGTGAGCAAACCGATGAGAGCGATTTTCATGGCAGGCCTCCTCGTGTTACGAGAACAACTCTCCAGCCGCGTCGACGCTAGCTGCTTTCGCAACAATAGAATGTGAAGCAATTCACGATCGTTCGATGTAATTTGTGGCCCGCCCCCATCGCTGCGGACCGGCAGCCGGGCGAAGTTCACGGCCATCCGGCCGGGCCTCGTCGCGTTCAAGCACGCCTGCTTGGCGCGCCGTTCCTGGCCGCGGCGCAGCCTGCTATGTCCCGCGTTCCCGCCAATTCGGCCTGACATCAGCGCCGATGGTTCCGCATTTGGTGCAGACCATGCGCGGCCCGAATGATGGCACCGTCAGATCACCCGGCAGATGGTCGACGTTCATCACGACCTCGTGCCGGCACTGATGACACTGGATCGCGAGCGACCGCACGCCGTTCTCGCGCATGTTCTGCAGCGTCATCGGCTCGATCGGATAGTCGAGGCGGCGGCTTGTCATCGTGGTGTCCGAGGCGGCACGCGCTCAGCGATGATCGTGGTCCCGCGTCGGACTCGAATGCGATCGGTTGGGTACCGCCGCATTGCTTCGTCCATGACGTTTAACGCGGTCTCCTCGTCGATCGCTTCGCCGATCACGGAGTGGCCATCCTTTGAGACCAGTTCGATTTCGTATTTCCTCATTGGTCCCAGCCTGCAGGCCCGGTGGTTCTGCCATGGCGGCAGTATCCGCCGAATTGAGCCCACAATCCACGCCGGTTGGGTCACCATAGCCCCGCGCGCGCCCGCCGCATTGCCGGGCTTTCCGGGTTCATGACCTTGAGCCAATCTCGCGATTGCCCGGACCGATAGGGCGTGGTCAGCCGCTTCGACACGATCCCCTCCAGCCCCAACTTGCAGGCATGGCGGAACACGGTGGCTCCGTCCTGGTCTGTGTGCTCATTGAACACGATGCCGGTGCGGCTGCGAGCCAGCAGCTTCGCTAGCTTCGCTTTGCGCTCGCCCAGCGGCAGCGGCCGGAGATCCTCGCCGTTGAGCTCCAACAGATCGAATGCGTACAGCATCGCGTCGGTGACCTTGTGCCGGCGGTGGAGTGCATCGAACACGGCGATGCCATCGGCGCCGGAGACCACGGCCTCGCCATCGAGCGTGAACGACCTGGCCCGCAGCATGGCGGCCGTCGCAGCTATCGCCGGATAGCGCTCCGTCCAGTCATAGCCGCGACGGGTGAACAGGTGCACGGCCTTGGATCGCTGAGACAAGGTTCAGCGCAGCCGAATCACGCTGTCAGGGACTCCAACCCCGGAGGGTAGTGGGGGTTGGAGTCCGCTGCAGAGGTCACGAAGCGCGCCGACGCGGTTACATTCAACGCGCGCTCGCGACGCCGGGATCGTCACCCGCCCGCGTTTCGCCTTCGCTAACAAACCGGGGCGCTACCAGGGTCAAGTTGCGGCCAAATTGGCGAACGATGTTAGCCCCGCAAGCCCGTGAGGGGGGATGGTGGAAGAGTCGACAATAGATTTGGCTGGCGGCCGATCGACACTGCTCCGTCCGAGACCAGGATGGGTCGTGACCGACGGCCGGGGTGATCGGTACTTACGTCGGGGTCTGCGCCTCTTCGACGAGCTCGGCGACTGCTGCTTGCGTGGCCCAGCCTTCGATGATGCACTGCATCAGCCGCGGATGATACTCAGACAGCGCGCCAACAAGGACATCCATTATTTCCCGCGGATCTGCGTTCGCGGAGAGACCCGCAAGCATCCGATCGAGCTCCACGGAGATTGCTCCCGCAGCGGAGCGTATTGCGTTGCATTCGTCGTCGCTCAGAGCGACGGCCGTGCCGATGGCGCTCTTAGGGTTGGTCATGGCACTCCTCCCGGACGCGCGCGCACCACTGATCGTCGTCCGCCGCGTTCGCTAGGTCAATCTAAGCGCGAAGCGGGGCCAGTTCGCTATACGCGCATCACCCCGTCGCGCAAGGCGAGGCGGCTCGTGGGCCGCAACACTTGCCTCACTTCGCTTTGCGCTTCTGCGCGTTTAGGGCCGGCGCCGCCTTTGCGACCGGCGGCGGCTGGACGTAGGCGCGATAGAGCTCCGCGAAATCGAACGGTGTCTCGTAACATATAGTTACAACGCGGGTCTCATCATCATAATCCGTACCGGGGTGACCGCAGCTTTCCATCTTCAACGTCAATGGGTGGGGCCACTTGTACCGCGCGGCGGAATTTGCGGCCACGGTCTCCAAAAATCGGATCGAGTGATACATGTTCGCGAGCCCGTCATAGGTTCCCTTGCCGTTGCCATAGACAACTTCGATCTTGGTTTCCGGGTCTCCGGGTTGGCGCAGCCACGGCTGCAGGACCGCATTCCAACCCTGCGATGCCTGGGTGAAGTCCCGCTTGCAGGTCCGCTGGCGTGATTCCGGCATCTTCATCTCGTCGACGAGGCCCTTGAACCCGTCTGGGTCAGACCCGACCATCAGGCACAGGACCTGATAGGCGCGCTGCTGGCTGAGATTGTGCTCACCGTAGTACTGAGGTTTTTGTCCGGTCTCCTGATCGCGCCGGTCATTCAGGAACCAGCCCTTTGCCGCGTCGGCGAGCTCGTGCTGGGAAAAGCTTGTCCCGATCATCAGCAGTCTTAGGGCCGCGAATGTGTCGGCTGCGTCCTCTTCCCGTCCGAGCAGCGGCAGGTGCATCTCGGCAATATGGGCGTGTCCCAATTCATGGAGCAGCAGAACGAGTGTGTTTCCCGCCACGAATTCCACCCGATCGATCCGCTGCCGTTCCGTGAGGCCTTTGAGACGCGGGCTGTTCAGGGCCGCTCTCGCGGCGGCTTCGATCCTTTGCGGCAACGTCGATCGATCCGGCTCAGTCGGCTGCGCCGACATCGGAGCAGCGCCGAACAAAAAAACGCCTAGCGCGGCGCAGGAGATCCTCAGACCGGCGTCTCTCAAGTTTAGCACCACTTCGTTCGCTCGCGCAGGCTGGCAACCCACACTCCGATCAGTGCTTGGTCGCAAACCCGATCGGCATCGATCTCTCCGGCCCGTCACGAGTTCAATGATCTTCGAGGAGATCGGTTCTGACATGATTAGGTCATCATCGAACGTGTCGTGTACCAACGCAAATGTATTCGTCGCTATTTTCGGGGCGGCTTCGCTTGAGACTTACTTTCGATCGCTCTGCGTTTCAGCGGGAATTCAATGTAGCGGTGGTCGACTTCCTCAAAAAGACGCTGCAATGACCGGGGCCAGTCCGTTGCTTTCATGGCGCGCCGCTGTCACAGATTGAACCGGCTCCGTGCCTTACCGCGTTTTAGAAGCCCGCGGTCCTACGGAGCATTTCACCTCATCGGTCGGGGGGCGCAATGCCTGGCTCAGTCGATTCGTCGAGGATATCAACCAACATCAAGCCCCGTTTTGCAAGCTCCGCCATGAATAGCGCGTTCAATTCCTGCGTGGATTTGCCGGCGTAGGGATCGGTTGAGCGCTGATTTGGGTCGACCTGCATAAGTCGCGAGTGGCGATAAGGTGCTGCTTTTGCTGCGGCATCGGCACGAACGTCGAGATCGAGTTCAGTGCACCGCATTATGCTGAGCAGGAATTCGAGAGGTTCCAAAGTGGCAAGAGCGGGGTCCGTTTTCATGAGCATCTTGGCTATA
>CAWBSI010000022.1:0-76138 GCA_963791375.1 uncultured Alphaproteobacteria bacterium | reverse complement strand
CCTCCCCGCGTGCCACGCGTGCCGCGGTCGAGAGCGTGAGCGAGACACCCACGATGAAGAGGAAGCAGGGGTAGATCGTGTCCGCAAAGGTCCAGCCATTCCACTCAGCGTGCACGAGCTGGCGATAGCTCTCCTCATGCGAGAATTGCCCGTTCACGAGGATCATCGCGGCAATGGTGGCGCCACGGAAGACGTCGATGGACTTCAGTCGTGGTGATGCCGGTGACACGAGGATGACGCTGCCGATGGTAACGACATCGGGTCTCCCGCGGGGAATAGACGAGGCGCCGCCAGTATCGACGCGCGTTCGCGCCCTCCGAATTGGGCGGTCGTCTGAACGATAACTCAAACCGCCAAGCTCGACGACATCGCCCACACTTGGCTCCCCGACATGCTCCCCTGCCTCCCGGACCACCTAGCAAGGCGGATCGGCGATCCTCCTGACTTGCAATTGGAATTGGAAGCCACCCGCAGCCTGACCCGGTTGTCACGGTACGAATGAGCCGTGTAGCCCCGTTTTGGCAGAACGAACCCAATTGGTTCAGCATTTTTGGCAGAACGAACCCAATTCGTCCTTGTGTCCGTAAGCCTGTCCGCACCAGCTCTGGACAGGCCCTTTTTTGCGCTCTTCGGCGAGATCTCCATCTCGGCTAAATTGGGTTCGTTATGCCAAAAATCGCGGCTAATCACTTGGGTTGCGAGCAACGTTCATCTTGAAATTAATTGGAACGAACTGTGAACGAGTGCAGCTGGCTGCAAATGTCACCCGCCCCGTTCGGAAGATAGAGCGGAGACAGAGCCCGCCGCGAAATGCCTCCATGCCGCTTTCTTCGAACGTCATCCAAGCGATTCTCCTGATGCGAGGAACGCGATCAGCCGTTTGCACATCTCGTATCTCCGACTTGCCAGCGAATGGACGGTGGCGAAGTCGAGTAACAGCGACCCCGCGCTCCAGGCGGATCTCTCCGGCCAGCACTGGGATTAACCAACTTCCTAATTTTTTATGAAGATCAACTCGCAATACCTTCGAATTTCCGCATCCTAGTACCCGACTGGCCTTAAGTTGAATCTCTCGCGTGGAGTGAGGAGCATCATGACGACGCATATTACGCTTCAGGCCGGGCAAACGATCGTCCTCGGCGGAAGGAACTACGTCATTGACGCCAGCGCCGGCAACGACACCATCAAGGCCGGTAATGGCAACGATGCCGTCATCGGCGGACTGGGCGATAATATCACGCTCGGCAACGGCAAAGACAGTGTCATCGGCGGCTCGAACGAGAACATCACCGTCGGCAATGGCAACGACACCATCACTGTCGGCTCCAACAGCAATGGCTCCTACAGCATCACCGCCGGCAACGGCAACGACACCATCACTGGCGGCGGCAACGGTCATGGCTCCTACAGCATCACCGCCGGCAACGGCAACGACACCATCACTGGCGGCAGCAACAACGGTGGTCACTACAGCATCACCGCCGGCAAGGGTAACGACACCATCACTGGCGGCGCAAACGGCAATGGCTCCTACACCATCACCGCCGGCAACGGCAACGACACCATCAGCCTAGGCAGCAATGATGAAGGCACCTACACCGTCACCGTCGGCAATGGCAACGACACCATCACTGGCGGCGGCAACTCACGATGGCACCTACAGCATCACCGCCGGCAACGGCAACGACACCATCACTGGCGGCGGCAACGGCCTGGCTCCTACAGCATCACCGCCGGCAATGGCAACGACACCATCACTGGCGGCTCTAACGTCGGTTCCCCTTGCTCCTACAGCATCACCGCCGGCAACGGCAACGACACCATCAGCGGCGGCGACAACGACAATCGTTTGCTCCTACAGCATCACCGCCGGCAATGGCAACGACACCATCATTGCCGGCCATAACGCCGAGGGCGGCATATACACCGTCACCGTCGGTAACGGAAATGATGTAATCGTCGCAGGCGGAGGCAACACAATCAACCTGGGCAGCGGCAAAGATTCCGTGGACATGCGCACGGCGATTGCCGCGACAGGCGACACCATCTCCGGGTTCCGCGGTGGCGACAAAATCGACATCGGCTATATGGCATTCGGGGCAAACACCACGCTTGTCTATACAGCGAACAATAGCAATACCGGCGGCACGCTGACCGTGGACGATGGCAACGGAGATATTACGAACATCGCGCTCATCGGCCAATACACTACCGCAAGCTTCGCTTTAGCGAGCGACGGCCACGGCGGCACGATGATCACCGACCGTGCCGTTGTTGCGCAAACCGATCACGCGCCGTCATCCGTGGGGAACACGCATTCCTATACAGCGAACAATAGCGATACCGGCGACACGCTGACCGCGGGCCACCACAACGGAGAATTTGCGAACATCGCGCTCATCGGCCAATACACCGCCGCAAGCTTCGCTTTGGCGGGCGGCGGCCACGGCGGCGCGGTGATCAACGACCCGGCCGCTGGTGCGCAAAGCCATCTCGCGTCGCCGCATACCTAATTGGCCGCTCAACGGCACATCATGACCACAGCACCCGAGCAATGCCACCGACAAAGCGGCCGCAATCGACCAAGGCCTCTCCGTCCTGGTGACGATGTTACGGTTCCAGGGCATCGGGGCGAGTGCGGAACAGTTGCGCCATCAGTTCGGGCATGTACCCGTCGGCGTGTCGGAGATGCTTCGCTGCGCCAAGAGCCTCGGCCTCAAGGCGCGCTGCTACAAGACGAATTGGACGCGTCTCGCCACAACGCCGCTGCCGGGCATTGCGGTCTTGCGCGACGGCGGCTTTCTGTTTGTCGGCAAGGTCGGAGACGACAAGGCCATCGTCCAGTCGCCGCTGTTGCCGCGACCCACCCTGATGACGCGCGCGGAACTCGAAGCGGTGTGGGACGGTCAACTTGTGCTGATGACCCGCCGCGCCGGGCTGCTCGACCTGTCGCGCCGGTTCGATATCACCTGGTTCCTGGGCGCCATCCACAAATATCGCCACGTGCTCGGCAAGGTGCTGGTGGCCTCGTTCTTTCTCCAGCTGTTCGCGCTGGTGTCGCCGCTGTTCTTCCAGGTCGTCATCGACAAGGTCCTGGTGCACCGAAGCTTCTCGACCCTCGACGTTCTGGTGATCGGGCTTGTGACGATATCGGTGTTCGAGACGATCCTCGGCATCCTGCGCACCTACGTATTCGCCCACACCACCAACCGCATCGACGTCGAACTCGGCGCCCGCCTGTTCCGCCATCTGCTGGCGCTGCCGATCGCCTATTTCCAGGCGCGCCGCGTCGGCGACTCCGTCGCGCGCGTACGCGAGCTCGAAAACATTCGAAACTTCCTCACGAGCTCGGCGCTCACTCTCGTCATCGATCTCTTTTTCACCTTCGTGTTCCTGGCGGTGATGTACCTCTATTCGCCGCTTCTGACGTTCCTGGTGCTCGCCTCGTTCCCGTTCTACATCGGCATCTCGGCGGTTGCGACGCCGCTGTTCCGACGCCGCCTCGACGAGAAATTCGAGCGTGGGGCCGAAAACCAGGCGTTCCTGGTGGAAAGTGTCAACGGCATCGAAACCCTCAAGTCGATGGCGGTCGAGCCGCAGATGCAGCGGCGGTGGGAGGAGCAGCTGGCCGGCTATGTCACCGCGAGCTTCCGCGTGCTCAGCCTCGGCAACACCGCAAGCCAGCTGGTGCAGCTTGTCAACAAGCTGGTGACCGCCGGCGTGCTCTATTTCGGCGCGAGGCTCGTCATCGACGGCGACCTGTCGGTCGGCGAGCTGGTGGCGTTCAACATTCTGGCCGGCCGGGTCAGCGCGCCGGTGCTGCGGCTTGCCCAGATCTGGCAGGATTTTCACCAGGCGCGGCTTTCGGTCGCCCGATTGGGCGATATTCTCAACACGACGCCGGAGCCGATCTACAATCCCGGGCAGACCGCGCTGCCCGCGGTGCGCGGCGACGTCACCTTCGAGCATGCGACCTTCCGCTACCGGATCGACGGGCCGGAGATCCTGCACGACGTCAGCTTGCGTGTGCCGGCCGGACAGGTCGTCGGCATCGTCGGCCCGTCGGGCTCCGGCAAGAGCACGCTCGCCAAGCTGATCCAGCGGCTCTATGTGCCGGAGAGCGGGCGGGTGCTGGTCGACGGCATCGATCTCAGCGTGGTCGATCCGGCCTGGCTGCGCCGCCAGATCGGCGTCGTGCTGCAGGAAAACGTGCTGTTCAACTGCTCGGTACGCGACAACATCGCGCTCGCCGATCGCTCGATGCCGATCGAGCGGATCATCGCGGTCGCCCAGATGGCCGGCGCCCACGAGTTCATTCTCGAGCTTCCGAACGGCTACGACACCATCGTGGGCGAGCGCGGCTCGAGCCTGTCGGGCGGTCAGCGCCAGCGCCTCGCCATCGCGCGCGCCCTCGTGACGGATCCCCGCATCCTGATCTTCGACGAGGCGACGAGCGCGCTCGACTACGAGAGCGAGCGCATCATCCAGCAAAACATGCCGCAGCTCGCCCGCGGCCGCACCGTGTTCATCATCGCCCATCGGCTCTCGACGGTGCGGCGGAGCGACCGGATCATCACCATCGACCGCGGCCGCCTGGTCGAGGACGGCACCCACGACGAGCTGATCAACACCGGCGGCCGCTACGCGTCGCTCTATCGCATGCAGGCAGGTATCCATGAAGTTCGCTAACGCCGTGATGTCGTCTTTTCCAGACGCCGAGCCTCGCGCGCGAAGGAGGAACTGGCGTTCCTGCCGGCCGCGCTCGAAATCGTCGAGACGCCGGCACCGCCGCTCGCCGGGGCGCTCGGCGCCACCATCATCGCGCTGTTCTGCATTGCGCTCGGCTGGGCTGCCTTCGGCAAGATCGACATCGTCGCAACTGCGCCCGGAAAGATCATTCCGAGTGGCCGCACCAAGGTCATTCAGCCGTTCGAGACCGGCGTGGTGCGCGCCATTCACGTGCGCGACGGGCAGACCGTCAAGGCCGGCGAGGTTCTGATCGAACTCGATCCGACCATGAACGATGCTGAGCGCAAGCACCTGGAAAGCGATCTCATCACCGCCGAGCTCGACGTCGCGCGGCTGATCGGCGGCGCTGAGCGGCCAGCAGCCGACCCGCTCGCGGCCTTCAAACCGCCCGAGGACCGCAAGCCCGATGATGGTCGCGATGCAGCGGCAATTCCTGTCGCATCAGGTCGACGAGCATCGCGCCAAGCTTGCCGCGCTCGATCGCCAGAAGATCCCAGAAGGAGGCCGAACTCGCCACCATCAATGCGACGGTCGCAAAGCTCGAGGCGGTGCTGCCGGTGCTGCAGCAGCGGGTCGACATCAAGAAGACCTTGTTCTCCCACGAGACCGGCTCCAAGGCGAGCTATCTGGAAATCCTCCAGTCGCTGGTGGAGACCCAGCAGGATCTGCTGGTCCAGAAGAGCAAATCCGAGGAGGCCGAAGCGGCGCTCGCCGCCATCATCGAACAACAGGCGCAGACCGCTGCCGAGTTCCGCCGCACGCTGTCGGGCGAGATCGTTGAGGCGCAGCGCAAGGTCGGCGGGCTGAGCGAAGATCTGATCAAGGCCGAGCAGCGCACCAAGCTCCAGCTTCTGACCGCGCCGGTCGACGGCGCCGTGCAGCAGCTTGCGGTTCACACGATCGGCGGTGTCGTCACGCCGGCGCAGGCCCTGATGGTGGTAGTGCCGGCCGACAGCCATCTCGAGATCGAAGCGATGGTGTCGAACCGCGACATCGGCTTCGTGCGGGTCGGCCAGGACGTCGAGATCAAGGTCGACACCTTCAACTTCACCCGCTACGGGCTCATCCACGGCAACGTGCTGAGCGTTTCGCAGGACGCCATCACGCGGGACAAGCCACAGGATAAAAACAACAACGACCAGACGGCGGGAGCCACGACAGAACTCAAGCGAGCCCAAGGGCCAGGAGCTCGTCTACGCGGCGCGCATCTCGCTCGACCGCACCCAGATGAAGGTCGAGGAGAACATGGTCAATCTCTCTCCCGGCATGGCGGTCACGGTAGAGATCAAGACCGGCGCGCGCTCGGTCCTCTCCTACCTCCTGTCGCCGCTGCTGCGCTACAAGCAGGAGAGCTTGCGGGAGCGGTGAGACACAGGCTCCCCGCTATTCGTCGTTTTCTGAAGTTCAAATCAAGGTCGGATCATTCCATCGGCGCCCTACCCCTGTATCTGCCGACGGTGAACTCCGCGCGCCCCTTAATTGGGGGGAGCGAACGCCAGTATTTTGCCTGAATTCCGAAGCAGCGCTGCCGGCCGCGCGGGGCTTGGACTTCACTCGGCGGGGTGCAGCGGCGCGGGATTCAGCCTGCCATTAGCGGCCCGCCTGAGCCCTATGATAAGCACAAACAGCAGCACGGCCGGCGGTATGGCAATTACCTGCAACGCCGTTGCCTGGTCGCCCATAGGTAGGCCGTATGAGAATACAAAAATCCAGAGGGCACACCACATCACGGTCAGATACGCCCAAACACGGAATACCTTCTTGCGAACTCGTCGGTCAGCGACCGATCCTGACGAAGATTCCGACCTGGCAGCCCGCTTTTTAGGACCGGCATCATTGCCTTGGTAAATGTCGAGGTTTGGCGCTTTAATCGCTAACGCCGCCGACCAGACAACGGTGGCAACCATCCAGACTACGCCTACGAGCCGTTCAGCGGCCATTACCGATGCGTAGTGAAATCCATCTTTGATGCCATGCACTATGCTGCCAAAGCGCACCATTTTGCCCCCCGCGCCCGCCTGGAATCGAACATGAGATCGCGCCCGAATTGGTTGCGGAAAAGTCACACTCCGCCACAAAATGCACGATAGCTTTGCGAGCCAGACGCAGCAGCATATGACCAACGGCTTTCATTATTGCTGTAGGAGGCTGTCAGTGGCGAAGTAAGACCCAGCCGACCAACGCAGCCCAACCCGCCAACATCACAACGTCGATCAATTGTCCACCGTGCCGCGCGCGGTGCGTTCGGTGCCATGCGAAGTCGCGGACCGAATTGGATTCATCCGAATTTCGTTCGATTGCCGCCATGGATGCACCCCCAAAGTACCGTCTCCAGACCACGTTAACGGCCGTTAACCCAGTTGTCCACAGAGAACACATGGCGCAAGAACGGCCCGCCATGGTGTCGCCACAATAGGCTTTGGCGCTTGAAATGCATCCCGGCGACATACGACGAACCTAGCAGTCCTTTGCACGCAATCTGACCACCGTGATGTCGCCGCAGCGCTCCCGATAAAGCGCGTGCGTCCGCTCGAGCTCACGCTCCGGCGCACGGCGCGGCGACACCTTGCCGACACGCCGATCGCGCAGCCCCAAAGCTTCCCGGCCTCCTCGCCCGTCAGGCGATGCTTCCCGTACTGCTCAAACGCCTCTTGAAAGCGCGACACAAAAACCTCCCATAGCACCGTGGTCCGCCGCATCGCCGCCTCCAGAACAAGCGGCGAACATGGCGGACAACTCACGCGCTACAAAAGGCGGACAAATGACCCGCTACCAACACAGATTGTTTTGAGCCTCTCCAAACCTTTGGGGAGGTCGTAGCCTCGCGATGCGGTTCGTTTATTCTTGCTCTGTGTGATTTTGGCGACGCCTTCCGGTGGTATTATTCGCCTGACCTTTTGCGCCGCCGATTCCCGCGGTGCCGCTCCCAAAAGGAGGGGGCGATGACCGAACGCGATTTGACCCAACGCGAAGATCGTCTCGTTGTTTTTTGGCTGACGGCAGTGGCGATCGTCCTGGTTTTTGTCTTCATCCTGTCCACCCCATAGAGAGGCCATGCACGCCGCGCTCGATCGCTTCTTCGAGGAACTGCGTGCGGACCCGCTCTTGGACGCAGCGCTCCTTCAGGAATTCGAAGCTGCGATGGCCGCCCTGTACTGGGATGCCGACGAAAATGCCCTGTCTCAGGAGTTCTATGACGGCGCCGTGTCAATCGCCAAAGATCAAAATCTGTCCTATGCGGATCGGTGTCGAGCGATGCTCGATCTCATGAAATCGATTTCCGCATCCTGGCGCAAGCCGCCGGACGGATGATGCCTCGCTTTCTGGTGGTGATGCCGATCGCCTGATCGGCGTTGAGGCGCAATTAACGGTAAGCTCAGCTTCACAGTGCGCAGCTTACCCGGGTCGACTAGCCTCGACGGGCTCAACTGAGCCGCGGGCCTTCGAGCCCTCGCGTCCCCATCCGTGCCGCATGGGCTCGAGGTGCAATCCGGAGTTCGATGTGACCGTGAAGGCACAGCATTTCTGCGGAGACGATGGCAAAATGGTCTTGGGTTCGCTTTTCGGAGAGAGATGTTGAGCAACGGAGAGGCGATGGTGCTGTTGGTCGAGGATGACGAGGCGTTCGCCTACGCCGCGGCGCGCTACCTTGAAGGCCGAGGTCTGGTGGCGGTTGTGGTGTCAAGTTCGATGGCGGCGCTCGACATCCTCAAGAGCGACGAAGTTCCTATTGTACTGAGCGATTTCAAGTTCTTGAGGGGGGAACCTCACGGGCTCTCCCTGGCTCGCATGATCGGGAACAGGGGCCAGAATTCGGTGATCTTGATCACCGGCTACCCTGACGAAATCAAGGGTGAGCACCTGCCCGGTCCGCTCTTTTCCAAACCGATCGACCTCGGCCAGCTTTACGATGAGATAATCAGGCACGTTCTGAGCAACGGCTCGGCGATGCGGCGGCTCGGGCTCATAAGCGATCATGCCCGACATTGTGGTGAGGCCACGAGCGATCATGCCCGACATTTCCCGCCGCCGTGGGAGATCGTCCAACAACTGGAGTTCGTACTGGGTGCAGGACGCCAGCGGCCAGACCGTCGGCTGGTTCCACTTCCGGGACAATCCAGAGAAGGCTCGCCGTGAGGGCGTGCTAACCCGCGACGAAGCATGGCGGATAGCGACGATCTTTGCCAAGCTGCCAGAACTGGCGCGGCCCCCCAGTGCGGTCGAGGTCGACCGATCACCCCGAGCATTGAAAGCTTCATGATTCCCCTGGTGGCGAAAGATGGCGCGCCGCGCTGCTCAAGGAGCAAGCTGGGCGAAGCGCCGTGAACCTCGCCGGAACGCGGCTCGACAAGACCGATCGCGACTGAACGCGAACCGCCCGGCCGCGGCACTGGATCAAGGTCAAGAATCCCGGAGAGCCCAGCGATGATCCGGCACCGCGAAGGCGTTGGGAGAAATGACCAGATCGGTCGCTTCCCGCCGCCCTCGTGCGTCGGGCGGTGCTGGCTGGGACCTTGCAGGTGCGCGTGCTTGCTGATCTCAGCAGCGTAGCAGTCCAGTTTGCAAGCAGCCGGGCCACTCCCAGTCCCACGGGGGACCCATGCTGGGATAATAGTACGACCACGGGCGATAGTATTCGTAGTAGCGATAGTGGCCCCCGCATCCGCGCCGACCGCACGAGCGGACGTGCTCGGGATGCGCGACTTTGCTGGACGCAGCGGCGTCAGTAAGCGCGAAAGGGTTTTCGTGCACACCATATGCGGCCCGAATGACGGCACCACCACCTTCATCATGGCGTCGAGCGCGGGCCGCTGATCACGGCTTTTGGCAGTTGATCCTGTCCGAAAGTCACGATCACCTCGGCGCCGGATTCCTGTATGGCTGAACGGAGCCGCGCTACCGTGTCATTGAAACGCTCCATCACCCGCTGGTCGTCACCGGGGCTGGCGAAAAAACTCTCATCAAAGAGCGCGTCAAATCGTTCGGCGAACAAACTCTCTTCGGGGGACAGTATGGCGACATCTTGCGGCGAAAGAGTTTCGCTGCTCCGGCCGATGCCGTTGCTCACGGCCGGGGCTGCGGAGGGGCCACCGTTACGCAAGCTTGGTGTACCTACCCGAACGGCGCTGGCTGTTTCGGTAGGGCTTATCTGCCGCGCTGTTTCGATTTGATGGTCGCGACTCGCCGCGCTGGTCGCAGGATACCAACATTTAGTGCCTTCATGACCGGGCGCCCGCAACGTCCAGGACGGCCATGACCCCGGATGCTCCTGTCTCACGGCCGATGCTGACGGCAGGCACGATGAAGCCCCCGCGAATGAGACAAAGAGTACGAGCGCGGCGAAAAGCAGGACAGCGCTGGCGTGTCGCCAAGCCATAGTTACCTCGAACAACAGGTCTCCGGTTCAGCGCGGAGTTGGGCCACTCGACGTTCATCAACCGCGTAAAACTTGGATACCTGAAAAAGGCATCCACCAGGCAGCTCCAAGTCCGGAAATTGACATTTGTTGGCGGGAAGATGGAACGGAAGAACCTAAGTTCCGAGGTCCAACCGTAATCGAGCAGGTCGAAGGCGCACTGCATGGTATCTCGCGCCTTCGCCGGATGTCTCTCAATCGGCTCTGCGTCGATCGTCAAGTTCAGGGCGGCAGAAAATGGCCTCTCATGTTCGCCATCACTGCCATCGCGCGGGAGGGGCTCGCGAAGTCGGAAGCACTGTAGACGAGCCGACACAGTTGACCCTGACGGCGGGGTTAACAATTCTTTGAATCGCCTATTCAACTTTTCTTCAAAGTGACCGCGCCGACTTAGCGGTAATGCAGAGCATTTGTGACAAATTGGTCCCAAAGGGGAGATATCAATGGGGGACCATCAATGCAGCTACCTATCAATACACTGCTGAGATTGGGGCAAGCCGCCACTGTAGCGGCTACAATCGTCGCCTCGTCTGGCATGCTTGAAACCGTCGGTCAGCCGCCGTTCGCTGCCATTGGCGAGGTCGCCCTCAACCTGGCGGGAGCCCAATCCGAAGCAGAAAAGTTGCGCCAGAAAGTCAATGCCGCCGCCCGATACCGGGCACAAATCCAGAGGGTCGCCTGTCAATCGGCATCCGATCCGTACCCGGCGTGAGATACCCGATCGCAACGCCCCGCGGGTTCTCGTGCCAGCAGTCGCGCGTCGGGCCGCCTGTTGCCCAGAGAGGCTGAAGGCTCCGCTGAGTTCCTTGCGCCGGTTTTTTCCGGCAACTGCGGCATCCGTGCGACGTTATTGGCGATTCGCTGCGCCTCGTCTTTTCTGACTACGCCTGCATCGCCTCGACTTCGTTGCTACGGGAGTAGATGTGAGTAAGCGAGTATCCGTTGGCATCACGGACGAATTAGATACGATGCCCTTGAGCCGATAAACGAATATACAGCGTGGCGTCCGTGGCCTGCCGTCGGCGGTTGGGCGCATCCATCGCGGCGTTGAACGCACGCGCCCCCGTTAGTTTTGACAGTTAGCCGACTTTTCCCGCAGGCAGTAATACTACAACCAAAGTGAGCACAACGCGCCTCGATGACAGGGAGGGAATCGTGAAACGTCCTCTTGGAGCAGCGGCCGCTGTCACCGCGAGTCTATTGGCGGCGGGTTCGGCATTGGCGGCGGACCTGCCGGCGCCGGCATACGTCGCGCAAGAGCACGGGAAGTCGCCGCCTTCAATGGCACGGCCCGACCGGCGCAGCTCCCTCGCCGTAACTGCCGGGCCGCTGAAAGCGCGAGATAATCATGTCCTCGAATTTCTACGCTGGAAAGAGCAGCAGAGCGCTGCGCGCTAAACCGTTTCTCAATGATGAAGCAAATTCTAAGTGGGGCGCGTTTATGCAATTCGCACGTATGATGGCCTGGGGCCTTGATGTCTGGGACTGGTCCATGCTCCTCGGTGGCTCTCTGCTTGTCGCCTTCGAGGCATTGTTGGTCTAGCCAGAGCCGCGCCAGCCCCAACCCCGGCCAACGGTGCCGAGTCCGTTCGTTCCCGCCAATCAGCGACGAAGCGACAATCTTCAGTGGGCCCGCGCCGGCGGCCTACCGGCATCTGCAGCTCAAGCTCGGCAGCGAGCTCAGCACCGAGATTAGGCCACCCCTGCGCTATCTCCGCCCATATCCTCCGATCATCCGGATTGGGCGCGCAATCGCCAAGCGGGCGGCACTGGTCCCGCAATCTTTTGGGAAGGCTTCGATTTCGGACGAAGCGCAGTCGCTTAGTGTGCTCGCTCCCGATCACGTGGAGAACTTACCTCAACTAATTTAGTCGGGCCGGCACCTGCGGGCTGATTGTTATTCGCCCAGCCAAGCTCGTCACTCCGGTGCAGCTTCGGGTGCCACACGCCGAACAGACGCTGCCAGATCCATATCGACCCGCTTAGCCCAGCTCAGGGACGAGGCGCCAAGTGATGCGGCCGACCTCGCGGCCGGCATAGAGCTGGCGGATGGCGACGTCGTAGCGACGGCCGCGATGCATCTCGGGAATGTGCACCAGCAGTTGGCTCGAAGCCTTGACCGCGGCCGGCAGTTCGATCTGGCCGAGCAGGTTGCGGCCCTGCGGGCGGAGCGGCACGCGGACGCGGCGACGATCGTCCGGATCGGCGTCGACGTCCTCGCGCTCTTCTAGGTCGGAAGGAGGCGGTTGCAAACCGCGACCGAGCCAGTGAGGAAGCTCGAGTGCTATGCGGCTTGCTGGCGGAAGCTCGGCAAAAGTCTCAAGCTCAAAAGCGTGGAGCTTGTCCCAGGCGCCGGTGACGAGGAAAGGTAGCGGTATGAATCCATGGAAGCTCCCGCCGGACCGATGGCCGCCCATGGCGACGACACTGAAGTTACGCCAGGTGATGTTGTTGTGGGCGTAAATGAAGTTCACGAAATCGTTGAAGGTGTTGAATGTGCTGGGACTCGGCGCTGGTTCGGCGGCATTGCCGACGGTGGCGACAAAACAGTAGTGGCCAGGGGCGGGAATGCCGGCAGCAGGCCAAGTGACCTCCGGATCGGAGACTTGGACAAGATTGCCAGGAGGAACGTCGGCGAACGCCGCACTGCCAATGAAATTCCACAAGTTGGGGGAGACAAGCGTAGCGGGTGGCGACCAGTAGACGGTCGCCGTGACAGTGGCGGCGTCGATGCCGCGGTTCCAGACGCGGAGGTAGACGTAGTTGTCATGGCCGCTGATCACGCTCGGATCACTTTCGGTGTCGCTGTTGATCGAAGCCGGTGTCGAGTATGTGGCCTGCGGGTTGGCGACCGGATTGTTCTTGACGATGATGTCGGGGCTCGAGGCCAGCGGACCGATCTGTGAGGTGCCGTCGTCGGCCAGATTATGACGCATGTAGAGGTCGGGGCGGCCCAGTGGGAAGGGGTCGTCGTCCTGCAGCTGCGCCGTTTGGCTAGTCGGAAAATATTGCGCGAGCAGCGCCGCGAAATTGACGAAAGCATTGGAGACGCCGAGATTCGTGGCAGTCTGTGCCAGCGTCGGGGCGCCAGCGGCGATGATGTCGCGCCAGCTGAAGTTCAGCTGGTAGGCGAGATAATTATAGAACAGCGTGCCGCAGCCGATGGAGGGGTGGTCCTGGTCGGTTTGATTGGTGTTAGTCACCCAATCGGGGCGGGACGGATTGGTGCTATTGAGCCAGTCAGTGCCGTTCATGAAGCGCCAGCGGAGTTTTGGGTAGAGCACGGTGGGAAGTACGCGCGAGAGCGCTTCCCCATTACTGAAACCACAATTGACGCCTTGTGCCTGCGTGGCCATGAAGACTTCGGCCACCTCGGCGTCCAGCGTGAGCGGGACGCCCACGGTATCGCTGTTAGGCGAGATGAAACAAGTAATTGCCGTGGACAGGCAGCCGGGATGACTGGCGCCGCCGGGACCGGGCACGAGGTTGACCTGAAAGGGCAGCGAGGCTGCGGCCGGCATTATGCCGCCGAACAGGTTGCTGAAGATCGTAAGGTCATTCTCGCAGTTGGCGAGCACGGCCTGGGCGAATGCGAGCCCGCTGGCCTGGTAGCCGTTCTGGACGGCAATCGAGTCGTCGTAGGACACGGTGAAGTTCGGCGTGCTTCCGGCGAGAATCATGGCCATCGGCGTGTCTCCTTGTGAGGAATCATCGCGAGGCGGTTCAATCGCAATTGCGGAAAGCACTGTGTACCATGGACCCCCTTTGCGCGCCACACGAATCCCGTCTCGGTGGCGTTGCCTGCAGATCGGGCGGCTAGTTCCGCTTGCGCCGGATGCTGGCGGGGATCACGAATTCAAATAGTCAGTGACCGCTCATTCGCGAAGAAGCCGCCGTGTATGCGCCGCCGTTGGCCGGCCTCTCTACCAGCCCCGCCCGGGGTGCCGCCCCCGATCTTAAGGACGATTTTTTCGAGCGCGTCGAGTTCAACATTAGTCAGGCTCGAAAAGGTCTGGTGCTACCATCAGCGGACCCGCCAGCCGCCATCACCACGGAACTGCCCGAAGAGTGCCAGGTCAAGGTCGATCCTGACTACATGACCTTATTCCCTCACCTGACGGCATGATTCACGACGAGTGGTCGGTATCGGGGGCACGCCCGCGCACTGGTATCCGGCTGATCGCGACGTGGCGGCGGATGCGATCTTGCATCCAACCGTCTACGAGCGCCTCGCGCTGCCGAGCGTGCGCAATTATTCGAGCTACGGGAAATACCGTCGGGCGCCCCTGAGAAACACCACAAGGCGAAGGAGTATTTCGATGACCGACTGAAGTCGGCCCGCCGTGTCGGCGGGCTGAGGGCCGAGCGCTTTGTCGAAGGCACTTCGGAACGCGGCACGCGGCAGCGTCGAATAGTCGTCAAGCATTCCATCAGCGGCTCAAGTTTCAATGCCGATGATCTCGGCGACGCAAAGCCTTTCCTAACCCTAATGAAGCGAGCAGGCGCATGCTCGACCGGCGTTAGAAAAGGCGAAAGGCTCACCTGCGATCATGCCGCGGCTCCTGGGAATCTTCCTTGCGTCAAATTGGTCCCGAAATTCCGGAATGGAGAGGGGAGATGTCATATCCAAAACATGCGGACCCGTTTACCGATCGCCCGCTCGAGCCGGATGAGCTTCGGCGTCTCAATCTTGAACTGGACAGCAGGGGCGGCACGATGTGGCCGTGGATCGCCTTCATCATCGCAGCGATCGTCGTGGTCACGCTGGTGTACGGCTACACCAGAAAGATCTCGGCCACGGCCAGCACTCCGCTCCCTCCGAGTTCGTCGACGACCACCGGCGCCGCTCGGTGACAAAAGTTGATCCCTTGGCTTCAACCCGCGACGCCATCAGCGATCGACACCCCGACGCCCCCATCAGTGCCGGGGCGCGGACGGACCTGAACGCCCATCTTTGAAGCGACCTCAGGTAATGAGATAGCCAAGATTACACCGGGGCTCCCGGCTTGTCGGAATGATTTGGGCAGTAAAACCGACCGGTGAAGTCTCCGGATCGCGGACGCGTTTTGAAATGGCTAGCGGCGCTTCGTCGGCGGCTGCTTGGCCCACTTTGCAAGCACCTGCCATTCTTCGGCCATTGCAAACCAACGCGCCCGGTCGGTCTCACTTATGGACGCTGCCGCCTTCTGGCGGAATTCGTCCGCAACCTTGCGGAACATCGCCGCAGGCTCCTCGCCCGTCAATTCAGGTCGGCTCCGCAATGAGCCCGTCATTGATGTGGCGAGCGATGATCGATCGGCCATTTCAAAAATCTCCAACTGCCAGCATCCTAGCGGGCTTGTCGTCGCCCGCAATCGGTACGAATTGTGCTTCGGATCGCGTGCTGGGGTCTGCGTTTCGAACTTGTGGGACGACCTCGGATTAACTGCCCGTTCACCATAAATGCGCATTCTGGGCACGAACGAATCAGTGTTGAGATGCTCATTATGGGTGCCAATTGTCCCGGGATCCTTGCAAGAAGTGATGGTCCCGGCGATGACTATCGCCTCATAGGCCATGCGACCAGGGCGATGCAGACGGCCGGCCTCTCTGCGGACGAGATCGAGAAATTTTGTGACGAGGCCTTGTCGGCAGATTACCGCGACCTGCTACGGTTCAACTATCCGAGCCGTGAACGGCACCGCCGATATGTTTTGATCGATGAAATCACGGGCCACGTTTGGGGAGACGTTGTGGCCGCCGATCCTATCCAGGCCTGCCGCGCTGTCGACGCGAGATGCGGCCAACACAAGCGTGAATATACGGACATCGGCAGCGCGCCATTCAATCGCTATTCCGGCTACCATGTTTATCTGGCCACAAGCGAGTACAACGATTATGCAGGCGCCGACGGTCGAGACGGGGAATTTATCAAGGCAGTGGAAGCAATGCCTTTCGTGACGCGCGTCGCGATCGAGCAGCTGTAGGGAGCGACGGTCCGACCTTGTCACCGCTCGCGCTCGACGTCGCCACCAGAGTACCAAACGAAACGATTCTCCCTCGGTTAAAGGCAGGGCGTAGATTACACCGATGGCCGCTCGCGCTTCAATGATGCAGCGCGGCGCTGCGGCTTACAGCTATTTTTCGCACCATGGTAACAATTGTCCCGGTGCAGTGTTGGCTTGCGCGGGAGGCTCTTGGATGGAGCGCGTCCCACCTCGCCCGCGCGTCCGGAGTGTCGCCCCCCACGGTGAGGCGGTTCGAGCGTGGGGGCGAAGTGAGGGCAAACCTCGTCGAAGCGATTCAGCGCGCACTCGAAAAGGCCGGTGTCATCCTAATTGATGCGGACGACGGCGGACCGGGCGTGCGTCTGCGGAGTCAAGACACAGAGCGGAAGTGGTAGACGGCCGCGCCGCTCATGTCGAACGCAGAACGCAGGTGAGCGACAGCCTGTCGCTTGGCAGCGGGCGTCACCATTTTTTTCCCAGGAGATCCTTCAGTGCGGCGTTGTCGAGCATGGCATCGGCCAGAAGCTTTTTGAGCTTGGCATTCTCGCTCTCCGCCCCTTCAGCCGTTTTGCCTCGGAGACCTCAAGCCCGCCATACTTGGCCTTCCAGTTGTAGAAGCTCGCCTCGCTGACCCGAAGGCTTGCAAAGGATTGGGAGAACCTCAATCGCAACGCGCTCGCTTTCTTGCGTCTCGCTTCAATCCGTCTCATGCTCCGAAAACTTTGCAATCCCGCGTGATGTTTCCGGACAGACTCTAAGAACGAGGCGAAACGCGAGGGGAAACCAGTTCCCGGGCTTCCTGAGGTGCTGAAACAGCCGGATATTAAGGCGGCTCCCGCGCGAATAATCGAAATGCTTGAGAATACGTTTAATAGCTTACCGTCCCTGACCAAAACCTTGGACAGCCTCCCGAGCACAGAAATGACATTGGACTCTGCTTATTCGCCCGAATACCTGGAGCCCATAATCCGAGTCGAAGCGTTGATTGATGCGGATCGATAAGCTTCTTGGACGGCTCGCAAGTCTCAAAGAATACAAACGGCATGAGGCGTCCAATCAAAAGCCGGCCCGGATACCGGCGGCCCCGTGACCTTTCTGTTACAATCATTGAGAGTAAACATATAGATATACAACTATAGCATGCACAATCATGGAATGGATTTAGAACAAGGGCCCGTGAACGGTTTTACTCTGTCACGAACGCCTTCAACCGGTGCGGATGGATCGGTTGCGCTTGCGCTTGGCCGAGTGGAATCGTCGACATTGATAACATCGGGGGGCCATAGCCGCTGCAGCCTCCCGCAGGCTGTTGCCTAAGCGCTCGCCAAGACTGCGGGGTAGGCCGCCGGTCAATCGGTTGGTGCGGCGCCCTTGCGCTCCCGGAGAAATGTTCCTAACAATTGTTTTGGATGCCGCCAAAACTTTTTGGAACAAACGCCGCGCCGCGGGGGTTGGTCGCCAGCTCGCCTTGGTCCGCCGGGGCCGTCGGGTCCTCGAGGGTACTTCATCCTGGAAAGCGGGAGGCACGTCGATGAGTACCATTCAAGCTTTGGTGCTCGGCGCAATGGCGTCGTGGACACCTAGTGTTGCAGTTTGGCGTGCCAGCCATTGCGTGCGCCGGAGATTGGATTTGAGGGGGAATCCTCCTCCGCGCTCGACGGGCGATCTATCGCCCGCTGAGGCGTGTCTCTGAACAATTTGCAGGTTTCATTGTGCCCAGTGTCAAAGAGCTCGAGGCCTTCGTGGCGGTCGTGGAGGCTGGCAGCTTCGAGGCCGCAGCGCGCCGATTGAACGCCACCCCGCCGGCGGTTTCGAAGCGGATTTCAGAGCTGGAATCGGAACTCGGCGTCCGCTTGTTCGAACGCTCGACGCGGCGCTGTCACATTACTCCGCGAGGCCGCACCCTGGTGCAGTTCGCGCAGCGCGTACTGAGCGATATCGGCGAAATTCAGCGGACCGTCGGCGAGCGGTCCTCGCTCGCTGGAATTATCCGGATGGGTGTTCCCGAAACGATCGCATATACGCAGTTGCCCAAAATATTGCGGAAGGTATCTGCGGATCTGCCGCAACTGTCCGTCGCCGTTGAAATCGGAGTGAGCATCGATATCATATCCAGGGTTCGGACCCATGAGCTGGATATTGCATGCGTAGTCGGGCCAGTGCTTGAACAGGATCTGGTCAGCGAGCCATTCTGGGAAGTCCCGCTATCGTGGATCGCAGCCGGGCCGAGATGGACGGAAAAGCCGCTGACGATCGAAGCGCTGGCCCAGCGAACGATACTGCTGCCAACCGGGGGCCGGCATATTCCGACGATCGAAGGCTGGTTCAAGAGCAAGGGTGTGCGAGCCAAGCACATCATCACCTGTAACAGCCTGACTACAGCGGTGAAGATGAGCGCGATCGGTATGGGGATGAGTTTCGTGCCGATTGAGTGCGCGCGACAGGAACTCGATGCCGGCATTGTTACCCCGGTTCCGGTGCAGGTGACGCTGCCATCCAACTCGTTCGTGACGATCTATCCTGTCGGTCAGGTCGAACCGGCCCTCGGGGCGATCATCGATGTCATGCGAGAGCTTGCGGCAACTTTGATGACACGACGAACGCTTGGCGCCCGCATCAAGCCGGCGAGGCCATGACAGCCGCGGAGTGTCAAAACACTTCGATCATGCGTGTGGGCCGCGAGGGCCAACACGAGTGTGAGGCAGTTCGGCAGTTCACACTTGATGCAGGAAAGCTGACTGGTTCGGTAGCGCGCTGTGTCGTCCTGGCAACAGGATCGAAATTTTCGTCCTGGCGGGAACGGGTTCGTCAAAATGGCGCGATTTGTTATGCACCCTTGCAGGAGGCTCGGGCGGGCGATCAGCAGCGCTTACCAGCTCAAGCCGGCCGCTGACCCAGTCTCACTTAGGCATGGATCGTCATGAGCGCCGTTTTGATTCTGCTAACGGCAAGCGCCGTCGCAGGTCTTTTTTTGGGATTGTATTTTTCGTGGATCGCAATTCTGATCTGCGGGTTGGTCTTTGCGATCGTTTCCGCGACCGTATTGCAGAAGGCAGGATTTGGCTTGCTCGTGGGAATCTCGATCACCGTCCTCTGCCTCACGGTCAACCAGATCGCTTACTTGATTGGTGTGAGGCTGGTGACGCGCCGTCGACGAGAATGAGAAAACATCGCTACCTCATGACCAACGCGACGACGAACCAGGCGAGAATAGCCACCACGACATTGCCCGCGAATACCACCGGTAAGAAAAGACTCCAACTCAGCTTGGACCACGGGGGGAGCGTTGGAAGACTTTCTGGCCAAGTGGTCCCCTGTGAGAAACGATTGCCAAGCCGGCCCTTTGCCGCGTCGGATTCGGAAAACACCCTTGCTCCGGTACCCTGGGGCAGGTCTGACGCCATGAAAAGATGCTTTCTTCGCTGTGTCTCAAACGTGAAGGCAAAGCGATTCCAAATTCGCTTTAAGTACGGCCCCTGGGTCACACGAATTCCAATGCACTGGGGCCGGACCAGCCATGCTGATAACACATATCTCCCAGTCAGCTCCGTCGTCAATCCCAGATTTTTTTTTGGAGAGTCTCGAAACTTCTGACAAACAAAATGGGCACAGCGCTGGATTGATGGCGTTGGCCTCGCGGTGCCCCGCATCTGCAGCCGATGTACCGCATTTCCCGCACATCATGCGCGACCCCGAACAGGGGCACGTCAATCCGCACACACACCCGGCGGTTCTCAGCGCTTCGTGACGCCACGATATTGCCAGCCGGTGCCGTGACACAAATCACACCGTCGTTCATTGGCTCCGTCTGAATCGGCGCACAACACGCACCGCGTCCAGTCTTTCGGGTTCATGGCGAGCGAGTAGACGCCGCTGCAACGCTGAAGACCTGCGCGCCTACCGCAACGCTCGTTGACTAGACCGAGATGCTCCCTCGATATGGGCCAGCCGCAAATCGTGCAGACCGCCACTGGATGGAATTCCCAACGCATCTCAGCTCCTACGGCTTCGTGGTGGGGTGTCGAGAATTGCGGGTCGGCAGCGTCAGCGCAAGCTTCAATATGGAAGCCACATCGTCATGTCACACGGGCGATGCCAACACCGCTAAATCGAAATGCACCATAAAGGAAAGCCCCGCTTGGCAGGGCGGGCTCCTCAGAAGTTTCGACGTTTTCCAAAGAAGCCGTTAGGAATAATTTCGGGGAGATGTGGCGCCGTTTTCCTACCGGGGTAGGGGCCTCCCGCGATTGGAAAAAGCCCTGGCCCAATCGAGGGCCCACGGCCATTGGCGGCCATCGATGCCGCCAGGTTCACGCCAGGTCGGCTGTCGGCGGCTTCACCGCGCGCCTTGGACGCCTCGCGGTGGATAAGGGCACCCGATATGCCATGGCTTGAACTTTCCTGAATGTCGCATGAGCGGATTCGAAGACAGGAGGCCGGCAGTCTCCTTGCGGTCCGCTAAACGAGTGAATGTGTACCGGCTCCGCGTGGGAGCGAAGATAATTTCAAGCGCAGCCTCGGAAACATTGGCATAGAAACTAGAATTCGATCGGATGCCTGGTCATTTCGCGGCGTCTTTTGCGCTTCCTTTGGCTGCCATCGATATCCCGACTACTGGTATTCTTCCCCGCGACGGTAGCTCTTATTGGGCCAGGCGCACCCTGATTGCGCGGCAGAACTCCGCAATCTTTAACGGCATGCACAGCACGGCGCCGTGCACCGCGATCTCATTCTTGAGAAGCTCCGGATGCGCGGTCATCAGAATGATCGGTGCACGATGTCTTTTGTTCTTGATCATTCGCGCCAGCGCCCAGCCGTGAGATTCGTCCGCTGGCAGCTTGACATTGCGGACGATCACGTCAATCGCGTTGCTGTCAAAAGCGGGCGTCTAATCCAACGCCTCCACGGTGCGCATCCCTACACATCCGAAGGAGCGTGCTGCCGCATCTGCGAGCGCGGCATCATCATCCACCAATAGACGAAGATCGACCCACCCATAAAATCGCGTCCGGCAAATGTCCAAATGCTGATCCGCACCGCGTACCATGCCACGGCGTGGCGCAATCACACGGTCAAGAATAAATGCAGGAGGACCAGGCAGCCGCGAGGGAGGGTCGATTGCCCTGTTGATCAAGCGGGCTGTTGGACCGTTCCCGGCCATCGAAAGCTCGCACCCGGAAACGCATCAAGCGGCCCTAACGCAGCGGGCGCGCCACCAAGCAAGACACAAGGATACCGTTCCACGCGAGGCGAGAGCCCCAGGCAGGAGCGATCCGTCTACCCCGTCGAGTTGCACGGCTGTTTCGGCTCTGCGAGACCCCGAGGTGTTGCGCGACCGCGACCAGTGGCCCGGCGGCGGCTGCGATTGAACGCCTTCTTTACCTTGCTCGACCTTGCAACCTCGCGATCGCGTTGGCGCCAAATGCATTGAACTGCCGGTACAAACCCGTACGCAAGTGTGGTGTCACCGCGCGGCCGACTCCTATCCCCATAGAATGAATCATTAATGTTTACAGCAGCTTCAAAGTGCACATGGCGAGGGCTGCGATAGGGTAAAGGGGCTCGAGCCGAGGCCTCTGATCTTGCACATCCCCCAATCCCCCCACGCCAGGTTTGAGGCCTCCCTCAGGCCAAGGAGCTCCTCCCTCAGGCCAAGGAGCTCCTCCCTCAGGCGCAGGAGCTAGAGCCCATGCTCGGCAGGGCGCGGATCCGCTACCGAGTGGCCCGCGGCGCTGGCCACTCAATCCTGCAATCTCTCAGGTTCGCGCTGTTCAAGCTGAGGCCGCCTGCGATTCAAAGGCAGATCGACGACCAGAACCGCGCGCTGTTCACGGAACTCAAAAGGAAAAGGGACAATGGCGCAGTGCACGATCGAGACTCTACCCCGCCGCCTACATGATGCATCAGAGAGGCCGTCGCTGCGGCGCAGCGTCGTGGCCCGTCAGCCTGCCCGAGATGCGGCGATCCAGGCGGCTCCACACGCAGTTGGTGACAGCACCTCTTTAGACGCAAAAAATCTGCGCACGGAGACACCGACACCCGTGGCGCCCACTTCGATATGGTGGAACGCCGCTTGGCCCGCATCATCGCTGCTCTGTCGGCTTTCTTGATCTTGAACGCCAAACCCCTTGACCCGATCGGGACGGGATACCCCCTCAAGAGGGGGAGTGCTCTCTCGCACCCGTCACGCTAGATGTGCGGACGCAGGGTGAATGGAAGACATGTCCAGCAGCTCGAAAAGGAGACGACAATGATAAGTGCCTGCCGAGCCATCATCGCGTGGAATTCGGAGCAGCGTAACCGCGAAGCTCCGCAGGGAGCGGTCGGTATCGGCCCGTATTTCGGCAAGGGTGAACCCGACTGGACCAAGCCGTATGACTGCACCGGTGGGGCCGCTTACGTGTTCCGCCGTGAGCTCTCCGGGGTGGAGCAGGATTTTCACGTCATGCGGGACTTCTACATGCTGATCCACGACTACGGCCTCGATCCACGTCTGGTGCATCGTGCATTTTTGGAACTTGAGGAATTCCAGATGATTGTAAGCGCGATGGAGCGCGGGCCGAACAGAGATGAGCCGGGGCTCGAGCCCGAGTTTGAACATGAACGATGTTATCGAAGTCCGATGCCAAAGCTCCAGATATTCGAAAGGCTCGGCGCCGTGCACGTGTGGCCCGTGGCCGTTGATCGAACGTCTGACGGCGCAGGGGACGAGGTGTGGTCCCGGGAACTCAGCGCCGGCTAACGGGCCCAGCCGATGCGCTTCGAGAGGATATTCCCTTGGCTTTCGCTGACCTCAACCGACCCTCAGCCAGCAATCGGTATTGTTGTGCAACTTTCTGATAGCGATCGCGCGCGACGTAGGAGGTTGCAAGCTTGGCTAACTCGGAGAGCTCTATCGCCTGCTCACGAAAGCGGTCCGCCCTTTTCAACTGGTCTTCCAAGGCACACTCCACACCGGCCCATCAATATCATCGACACGAAATTGTTTTGGCGGAGAGGGGAAGGATTCGAACCTCCGATACGGCGTCCCGTATTACGCACCAAACGGGGTGCGCTGCCTTAGACCGCTCGGCCACCTCTCCCCAAGTTCCACCATCCGCCGACCCCGGCTCAACGAGTAAAACACCCTAAGCACCCGCGCACCCCCCCAAATGAGGGGATACGCAGGTCTCTTTTGAGTGGCCATCTGGGTTGGTGGTTTCTCCAATCGGAGCATCGCGATGTGGATGGCAGCGCCATCACGCATCGAAAACCGCCCCCTTCGCGGCGCCGCCTCCGTCGATCGACTTGTCCCGTCGGTGGTCGCAAAATGGTGCTGGGTCGGATTACAGCTTCAGGGAACGTCTGTACCCATGCCGGCATCGCTTACTCCTGGGTCGGAAAGAGGGGAGGGGTGTTGCTGGACAGCGACAGTCGGATGGGCCCAAATAGGCGAGACAGAAATTATCGCTGATATTTCAAAGGTCAATAAGGCTCCGGGGGGTGCGCCGTAGACTTGCAGTTAACACAATTTTCACCATATTATGTGCTTGGTTGGTAAGATGCTTGGCATGTGGGCGGGGGGCTGTGGGCCAATGGCCGCACGGGCGGTTTGGGTTGTCGGGATTCTAGGGCTGTGTGCCCTATCGACCGGCTGCGCCATGCTGCCCTCCTCCGGTCCCAATACCGCTGAAGTGATTTCTCAGGCGGCAAGCGAAACGCCGCTCGGCGGCTACGTGCTTCTCGACGTCGACGAGCGGATCGCCAGCATCAGCGCATCCCAGCCGCGCGAATCCTTCAGGCGCGTGTTCAGCGATGTCGGGCCTGCGCCGGACCTGCGGATCGGCGTCTCGGATTCCGTCGTCGTGACGATCTGGGAGGCTGGCGCAGGCGGCCTGTTCTCGGCGTCGGCAACCGATCGCTCGATTTCTTCGGGGTCGCGGACCGCGACGATCCCCGAGCAGGTGGTGGCGCGCGACGGCACCATCCAGGTGCCTTATGCCGGGCGGATCCACGTCGCCGGGCGTCGGCCTGCGGAGGTCGAGCAGCTGGTGGTCAATTCGTTGAAAGGCAAGGCCATCGAGCCACAGGCGGTGGTGACCATCTCGAAGAACCTCAGCAACACCGTCACCCTGGGCGGAGAAGTCGCCAGTGGCGCCCGCGTGCCGCTATCGAGCAAGGGCGATCGGCTTCTCGATGTCATTGCCGGCGCCGGCGGCATTCGCATTTCCGCCCACGAGGCCTTCGTCCGCCTGACCCGGCGCAAGCACACCGTTTCGGTCGCATACAATGCGCTGCTGAACCATCCGGAAGAGAATATCTACGTGGTTCCCGGCGACGTGATCACGGTGGTCCGCGATCCCCAGACGTTTACAGCCTTCGGCGCCACCGGCCGCAGCGAAAAGGTGGCATTCGACACTGCCGGCATCACGCTGGAAGAAGCGATTGCCAAGGCCGGCGGCCTCATTGACAATCGCGCCGATCCCGGCGGCATCTTCCTGCTGCGTTTCGAGCCGTGCGAGTTGGTCGCGCAGTTCGTGCCCGATTACGCCCTGCCGCCCGGCGGCAATCTGGTCCCGGTCATCTATCGTCTCAACTTGCGCGACGCGCATTCCTTCTTCCTCGCACGCTCGTTCCCGGTCAAGGACAAGGACATTCTCTACATCGCCAACTCGGCGTCCGATCAGGTGCAGAAATTCCTGGGGCTGGTCGGGCAGATCACTTCGCCCGTGATCTCTGGTGCCGCGGTTTACGGAGCCGTCAAGTGAAGCGAGCCTCGGCAGTCCTATTGGCGCTAGCCGCTCTGACGTTGGCGCAGTTCGATCCGGTCTTGGCAGACGGATTCTATCGCCACTACCGGCACCATGCCGCGCGCGTCGCCTATGCCGCGCCCGATATGGCCTATGGCAACGCCTGCAGCGAAGGGTGGTGGCAGACGCTGCGCTACGGACACGTGCGCCCGCAGTGGGGCGTCCGCTGCCTGAGAGGCGCCCGGCGCCCTCATATCGATTGAGGCCGGCGACCTCGGCCCCTCTTGACGTCCGCCCCCGCCAACGTCTCAGTTGCCTCCGTGCCGCGAGCCCGCGAGATCCAGGATGCGCCCTCTGTTGCACTGGCTTGTCCAATGATGGACCAAAGCGCCGATGCCTCGGGCTCCATACGTCTCGTTCCGATTCCGGAGGTCGACCCCAAGGACAACGCCGTGATCGGCGATCCCATCTGGTTGCGAGTTGAACCCGTGCGACTTCTTGCGCGGCATCGCTGGATCAGGTTGCGCTATTCGTCGAGCTTCTTCGACGATCCGGTACGGCCGCTGATCCGGTTCGAGACTCGTGCCGGTGAGTCCTTCATTCAGGCGATGAATGGACCGGTCCTCGGCTCAGCCGAGTGGATTGGCCGCGTCCCCGACAACACCGTCGCAGTCGCAATTTCACCGGGCCGGCGGCCGCGACCGTCGGGCTTCCGGATCGACGACGTAGCGCCGGTCTCGCGTCTGGCCCTGCTCGGCTGCGGCACGCTTCACGATTGGAGGTGGGCCTATTGGACGGTGCGGTCCCGGCTCGTCAATTCCCGACAGGAGGCATGGCAGGCGCTGAAATTTGCTTCCCCTCCGACGCCGCTCAAAGACTACGACGCGTGGCGCGCCCGGTTCGCGCGAGCCCTCGAACTCGACGGCCTCGATCGTCCGCGCGCCGACTGGGGCCGCTCGCCATTCTTCCGTTTTCTGCTCCGCCTGGACGATGCGGAACCCGAAGACGTGCGGGCGACAATTGCCTCGCTGCAGGCGCAAGTCTATCCGCGGTGGTCGCTGGATGTGGTCTCCGCGGAGCGCACGCGCCCGGCAACGCTCACAGCTTGTCGCGAACTCGCGGGCCGCGACCCGCGCCTTGGGGTGATCGCATCCCGGCAGGATTGGATCGCGCTGGCTGGAGAATTTGCCCGCGACGACCGCATCGGCATTCTCGATGCCGGGGATTTGTTGCCCGACTATGCGCTGGCGGCGATCGCCGAAAAGCTCGCCGGCGCCCCCGATCTCGCCGTCATCTATTCCGACGAGGATGCGATCGGGATCGGCGGCACACACCACGACCCGATCTTCAAGCCCGACTGGAGCCCAATTCTCCAACACCGGACCCGGTATGTCGGACGCCTCGCCGTCATTCGGGCGAGTGATCTCAAGCCCGCCGGCGCCGAGGGGCTCGAGCTGCTTGTCCTGGATCACGAGGCGGCGCTTGATCGAGTTCCTCGGATCCATCGCTACCGCGGCAGTCGGGCACCTGCGACGGGTTCTGTACCATCGTCGAGCGCGCGCGGAACCGCGCCAAGAGGGGCGCGAGGAACGGCGCGACATCCCGGCTTCGCCGCCGATGCGCCGCCCGGCCGCCACGACGCCACCGGCAGATGACACGGACTGGCCGATGGTCGGCATCGTCATTCCCACGCGCGACCGCGCCGATCTCCTCGCCGAATGCGTGCGCGGGCTCACCGACCGGACCGACTATGCGCACTACGAAATCGTCGTCGTCGACAACGGCAGCACCGCGCCGGATGCGCTCGCCCTGTTGCGCGACCTGAAAAGCAATCCGCGCATCAGGGTTTTGGAGCGGCCCGGACCTTTCAACTTCTCGGCGCTCAGCAATGACGGCGCCCGTGCCACTCAGGCGCCGGTCCTGGTGTTCCTCAACAACGATATCGTGGTGATGGAGAGTGGCTGGCTCAAACCCCTGGTGCGCCTCGCCATCATGCCGCAGGTCGGGGTGGTGGGTGCCAAACTGCTGTTTCCCGACGGTCGAATCCAACATGCCGGCGTGGTGATCGGCTTCGGCGGGATCGCCGGACATCTCTATCGCCGCATGCCGGCGGACCATCCCGGCTACTGCAACCGGCTGACCACACCCCATGAGATCGCCGCGGTGACGGCCGCATGTATCGCTGTCGCGCGAAACAAATTCGAGGCGGTCGGCGGGTTCGACGCCGAGAACCTCCCGGTCGATCTCAACGACATCGATCTTTGCCTGCGGATATCCGAGCACGGCTGGACCAACGTCTGGACGCCGGACGCGGTCCTCGTCCATCTTCAATCGGCGAGCCGCGGGATCGATCCAGATCCCTTCGTGCTCTATCGGCGGGAACGGACGTATTTCGTGCGGCGTTGGCGGGAAAAAATCCGGGACGACCCCTATTTCCACCCCGCGCTGTCGTTGTTCTCGCACGAGGCGGCGCTGCCGTGACTATCGCCGCCGCGCGGGCGTGACCGATTCACCGGCTGACGCATCACCGCCGCCGACGAGACCGTCCAAGCACAGCAATGCTTTGCGAATTAGCTGCGGCGGGGGTTCCGCGTCGTAACGGCCCTGAGACCGCTCGGCTCCCATTCCGCGTGTTGGGGGAGAGGTGCTGCCCCTTCGAGCGGCGGCTCCTCGATCGCGAGCTGGCGCACCTGCATGATCATCGTCAGCAGGAAAGTAACGAGCATCGCGGACGACCAGGCCAATGACCAAAGATTGGGGTAGGTCAGCGGCAGCCCCCAATTGAGGGATTCGGGCGGGAAGATGATGAGCAGGGCGTTCAGCACCACAAACCCGACGCGCACTTCGGTGGGGCCGACGGCGGCATAGCTGATCTGAAAGACGCCCGAAACGTTGGCTCGGATGAAGCTCAATATCGAAACCATCAGGTAGGCGACCAAGGCCAGCAAACAGAGATCGAATCGAACATAGCCCGACAATCCGATCCCGATCGCAAGCAAGAGCTGCGCAATGCAGTCGATGGAATTGTCGAGATAGTATCCGTACCTTGGTCGCTCGATCTCGCGAAATCGCGCGACGTTTCCATCGAGTGAATCGCCGAACCAGTTCACTACCAAGCCCAGGGTCGCCACCCATAGAAACGCAGGGTTCGACCCGGATGCCGCGTAACCGATGAAGGCCAGAATTGCGCCGGCGAAGCCGATACCGGTCAAATGGTCCGGCGTGACCGATCGCGGCATATGGGCCGCGAGCCAAGCCAGAGCAGGACGCTCCAAAGGCTGAAAAAAGCCCTCGTTCCAACGCGTAGGAGAAGCCGTACGCATGCCGATGCCCCCAACCACGGTGCTACCTTGCCGCAATCAACTCAGAATTGTCAACACAAGCGATATTGGCGTCTGCCTCGCACCCGAATCGCGCCTGCCATCGTGGCATTTCGGCGACGATCGAGCCAAGAGCCCTCCGAACTCTTGCTCAAATACTCGCATCGAAATCGGAATTGGGATACATTTTTTGCAGTGAAGGCACAGAAAAGGACCTGCTGCGCGCTCGGCTTGCTGGATCGGCTCGGGCGGCCTCGGGCAGGGAACTGAACGTCGAGGTCGATGTTTGGAATTATCTTGCATGATCTCAAATAGTTATGGGGGCCGTCTGCGCTATGGTAGGCATTTAAACGCAACATGACTCTTTGGTTGTGCGCACAGCTTCGTCTGTAATAAGGATGGGAATCGACGCCTTGGGTTCACGAGAGTTTGGTGCTGCCTGATTCCTTGGCGTTGCATTGTGGGGTGATGCGTGGGCGCCGTTTACTACCTTCACGATGATATTGCGATCGTGGGTTGGTCGGGCCGGTTTCCGGGCGCCAACTCCATCTCCGATCTCTGGTCATTGTTGGTCGAAGGCCGGTGCGCCGTCAGCCAGGTTCCGGCCGACCGATTTTCCCTGCAACGATTCGGACACCCGCGACGCCAAGAGCGCGGCAAGAGCTACACATGGGCTGCGGGAGTTTTGGACGACATCTGGGGCTTCGACCCGAGTGTGTTCGGTATCTCTCCGCGTGAGGCGGAGCAGATGGATCCGCAGCAGCGGATTCTGCTGCAGCTGACCTGGGAAGCGCTGGAAGACGCCGGTATCCCGTCGACCTCGATTGCCGGAACCGAGGTCGGCGTCTTCGTCGGCGCCTCGCAGACCGATTACGCGCATTCGGTGATCGGCGATCTCGCCATCGCGGATTCGCACTTTGCGACCGGAAACTCGCTCGCCATCCTCGGCAACCGTATTTCCTACATATTCGACCTGCACGGCCCCAGCGTCACCTTGGATACCGCCTGCTCGTCCTCGCTGGTCGCGCTGCATCAGGCCACCCAGGCCTTGCGCAGCGGGCAGATCGATACCGCGATCGTCGGCGGCATCAACGTCATCGCCAGCCCGGTACCGTTCATATCGTTTGCCCAGGCTTCGATGTTGTCGCCGACGGGGCTCTCGCGCGCGTTTTCGGCCGATGCCGACGGTTACGTGCGGGCCGAGGGCGGCGTCGTGCTGGTTCTGCGCAAGGCTGCGCTGGCCCAGGCCAAGATGAATCCGGTGCACGGGCTCGTGGTTGCCTCCGATATCAATTCGGACGGGCGCACCAACGGAATTTC
Organism: uncultured Alphaproteobacteria bacterium; assembly: GCA_963791375.1. Taxonomy (GTDB): domain Bacteria; phylum Pseudomonadota; class Alphaproteobacteria; order Rhizobiales; family Xanthobacteraceae; genus JAJPKK01. The sequence goes on along the minus strand of CAWBSI010000022.1, from coordinate 46,617 downwards.
GGTGCCTTCGGGCAACGCCCAGGAAGCTCTTATCAAACGGGTCTATTCTCGTGCCGAAATCGACCTCGATCGTCTCGTCTTCGTGGAGGCGCACGGGACGGGCACGCCCGTGGGCGATCCCATCGAAGCCGCTGCGCTCGGCCGCAGCCTCGGGCTTCGCCGCTCCGCGCCGTTGCCGATCGGGTCCATCAAGACGAACATCGGCCACCTGGAGCCGGCGTCCGGGCTCGCCGGGCTGGTCAAGGCCGTGTTGGCGCTGAACCACGGAATTCTGCCGAGGTCGTTGCACTTCTCAAAACCCAACCCGAACATCGATTTCGCTCGCCTGAACCTCGCGGTCTGCGACAAGCCTCTGTTGCTGCCGCACTTCGCACTGCGCTGCGCCGGCGTGAATTCGTTCGGATTTGGCGGCACCAACGCCCACGTCGTCGTTGCGCCTGGAAAGGCGGCGGAGGTGGTTGGTCAAGGTTCGTCGGACGTCAAAGGTTTGTTCCTGCTTTCCGCCGAGTCCAGGCCGGCGCTCGCGGCATTGGCGGGCAAATACGCCGAGCGCATCGCGCATCTTTCCGACCATGATTCCGGGGTGGTGGCGAATGCGGCCGCTCATCGGCGCAATCGCCTGGCGCACCGGCTCGTCGTCGCCGCCACGCGACGGCGGGACGTGACCCAGGCGCTCAACGCATTCATTGCCGGGGCCGAGGTGCCGCAGCTCAGCAGCGGCACCGCGGTCGGGCACGAACTGCCGATCGCCTTCATCTATTCGGGCAACGGCAGCCAGTGGGCCGGCATGGGCATCACGGCCTATCGGCACAACGCGGCTTTTCGCGCGCACTTCGATGCGGTCGACGAGCATTTCGAGCAGATTGCCGGGTGGTCGCTGCGAGAGGCGTTGTTCAGCGAAAGCCTGAGCGACCTGCTGCCGCTGACCAGGGTCGCGCAACCTCTGATCTTCGCCGTCCAGAGCGCAGCCACAGTGGCAATGGGCGCCCGCGGCCTGCGCCCCTCCGTCGTTCTCGGACACAGCGTCGGTGAGGTCGCGGCTGCGGAGGCCGCCGGTATCCTCGACCTGCGCGCCGCCGTCGAGGTCATCTACTTCCGCAGCACCCGCCAGGAGCTGACCCGCGGGGCAGGCCGCATGATGGCGGTGCTGGCGCCGCCGGAGATGGTGAAGAATCTGCTCGGCAACGTCGCGAGTGTCGAGATCGCTGCCTTCAACAGTCCGCGCGCCACGACGGTGGCGGGACCGAGCGAAGGCTTGGCGGAGCTCAGGAGGATGGCGAGCCGGGACGGGATCGTGGCGCTCGAGCTCGATCTCGACTACCCGTTTCACACCGCCATGATGGCCGGCATCGAAAGTCACTTGATGGCCGACCTCAAGAATATCGTGCCGCTCGAGGGGCTCATTCCGTTCGTCTCGACGGTGACGGGCTCGTGCCTGCCGCGATCGCGTCTCAATGCGCGCTACTGGTGGCGCAACATTCGCGAGCCCGTCCAATTCGCGGCCGGTGTTCGCGAGGCTGCGAAGCTGGGAGCTCGCTTTTTCGTCGAGATCGGCCCGCGCAGCACCTTGCTGCAGGCACATCTCCGACAGCCTGGCCGGCGAGGCCGAAGACATCGTCGTGCTTTCCGCTCTCGACCGTCACGACCAGGAGCGGGACCCGGTGGACAAGCTCGTCTCCCGGGCCCTTATCGCCGGCGCACGGCTCGACGCCAACGCAGTCTTCGGCCCGAATCCGGGCGCGTCGATCTCGCTGCCGTCCTATCCCTGGCAGCAGACCCAATTCCGCTGCGCGCCGACCCTGGAGGCCAGCGCTCTCGTCGAGACCGCGCGCCACCCGTTCAGCGGGGCGCGAACGGGCAGCGATTCGCTCGAATGGTACGCGCATCTCGACACCGCGCTGTTTCCGGAACTGGCCGATCACAAGGTCGGCGAGCAGTTGATCTTCCCCGGCACCGGATTCCTTGAAATCGCCTTCGCAGTCGCGACCGAATGGTTGCGCACCACGCAGGTCCTGCTCGCCGATTTTGAAATCCTTAAGCCGCTCGATCTGAGCAAGGGCGAAACCCGCGAGGTCATGTCGCGGGTGTCGCCGGGCTCCAACACCATCGAAATCTTCAGCAGGCCTCGCCTGTCGCAGGCCGGCTGGCTGCTGCATGCGCGCGCCAAGATGCTGCACGGGGACGCGAGCGCAGTCGTGCCGGAAGTGCCGCCGCCGATTGGCGCGCGCATCCTGAGCAAAGACGCGATCTACCAGATGGCCGCGGCGGGCGGCTTGCATTATGGGCCTGCGTTTCGCCTGATCGAGAGCGCCGTCGTCCACGAAAACAATCTGATCGCGATCGAGCTCGCGCCGGCCAGGGTTGCAACCGGGTTCGCGATCGATCCGGTGCGGCTCGATTGTTGCGGCCACGGCATCCTGACGCTGTTTCCGCAGCTGAAAGCCGAACAGCGCGGCGTGAGTTATCTGCCGGTCCGACTGGACGAAGCGGCGTTGCTCGTGCCCGGCGGCGTGCCGCACAGCTCCGTGCTCGAAGTGGTGAGCGCGACCGATCGCGCGATCGTCGCCAATTACTACATCCGCGGAAAGGCGGACGAACTCATAGTGATCCTTCGTGGCGTCCGCTTCCAAGCCGTGCCGGTCAAGCGCGTGGCCACGCTCGATGTCACCACTTTCATCGAACTTCCTCATCATGTCGGCGGGGCGATGCTCGGCGACACCGGGCTTGCCATTGGACCCGATCAGATCGCCGCCGACGCGCGCGCGGGGGGGCTGCTGCCGGCGGCGTCGGTCGATCCGAACGAGGCGGAACTCCTCCTCGAAGGTTTTGCGACCGCGGCCGCCTACGAGATCGCGTCGGGAATGGCCGATCGCGGCGTCCTCGACCTCGACGCGCTGATCGGCAGTTCCCGGTTGCCGGCCGATCTGCGGCCCTGGCTCGTCAATCTGTTGGACAAGTTGCGCACGGCGGGGCTCGTCAACGAAGCGGACGGGCGCTGGATCGTGGTCCGGGATCCCCTGCTTCCGGAGGCGGCCGCCGTGCTCAAGGGGCTGGCCCGGGAACATCCGTCGCGCGCCGCTGAGCTGTTGGTCGCCGGCGCGATTGCCGGCCTCATCGAACAGGTTCGTTGCAACCGCACCATCGTCCCGCCGGCGGAATCAGGGATGGCGGCGGCGGTTCGCGATTTCCATGATGTCGCCAACATGCCGCTCAAGGAATCCAGCGACCTGGTCGCGCGATTGCTCGAGAACGACGCGTTGTGGCCCAAAGGCCGTGCTGTCCGCATCCTTCAGATCGGGTTTGGTCCGCTCACGTCCTCGCTGATCTCGCTCAAGCGCCGTCGCGACATCGATCTGACCGTCGTCGAGCCGGACCGCCGTCGCATTCAGGCGGCCCAACGCGCGGCGCATCGCCAAAATGAGTTCCGGCTTCTGGACGCGGACGCGGGGCTTGAGCCCGCGGGTTACGACCTCATCCTCGCGGTCGAAAGCCTGCACCGTCTGCCGGATCGGTTGGGTCTTCCGTGCTTGCGGGAAGCCATTGCGGCGCGCGGGGCTCCTGCTCGCAATCGAGCCGCGCCCGTCGGTTTTCCGCGACCTTACCTTTGGGCTCGATCCCGCGTGGTTCGCCAGGGGCACGTCCGACCATCCGATCGGGCTGCTGCAGGGCCCCGATGACTGGACGTTGGACCTGGAGCGGGCAGGCTTCGACCGCGCCGAGGCACATGTCGCACAGTGCGGCGCTCGCCTCGCATCCCTGGTCATGGCCGCAGGCGGCAATGAAGCCCCGGAGTGGGGGCACCTGGGGCGGCGCGCAGTTTCCGGGGACGAGCCAGTCTTGATCCTTGCCGCTCCGGCCGCGCCGTTCGCTGCGATGCTCGCGCGCCTCCTGCGCGATCGGGGAATTTCCGCGCGGGCATGCGCTGATCTGGATTTGAAGGCTCCTGTCCCGGCGACCGTCGTTCACATCGGCGCCGTTGCCGACGAGAGCGGCGAACCGGTTGAGGAACTCGTGGACCGCTGCATGGAGATCAAGGCCTGCGCGGAGAGGCTGGCGGGGGCTGCGGCCACGCTCTGGCTGGTTTTCAGCGGCGCGCTTGCCAATTCGGCTTCCCGACATCAGGCCGGTCGAGACCGGCGCATGGGCGTTTTCGCGCACCCTCGCGAACGAATTTCCCCATCTCGATGTGCGGCGCGTCGATGTTGCCCCGCACGTGGCCGCGGAATCGGCGGCTGCGCGACTGCGCGACATCATTGTGTCGGGGACGAAGGAAACCGAGCTTCAAATCGACGACTCGGTCATCCGTGCGGTGCGGGTCGAGGCCCTCACGCGGGTGCTGGACCGCCTGCCGCAGCGCTGCGCGGAGGCGGCCCGGCTGCAGCGTCGAACGACCGCTGATCGGCATCTGGATTGGGAGCCGGTCGATCGTCGCTCCCCCGGTCCGAACGAGGTCGAGATAGAAGTGGAGGCGACCGGTCTCAATTTCCGGGACATGATGTGGATGCTGTCGCTGTTGACCGACGACGTCATCGAAGACGGTTTCAGTGGAGCGACGCTCGGCCTGGAATGCGCCGGCCGCATCATTCGGATGGGCGCGTCGGTGCAGCATCTGCAGCCGGGTGATCGGGTTTGCGCCCTCGCATCGTCGGCGTTTTCGACGCATGTCACGGTTCCGGAGGCGCTGGTCGCAAAGCTGCCCAACGGATTGAGCTTCGAAGCCGGGGCGACGATCCCGGTGGCATTCCTGACCGCTTATTACTCGCTCGCCTGGCAGGCGAAGCTCGACCGCGGCGAGTGGGTTCTCATTCACGGAGGCGCGGGCGCGGTCGGCATGGCAGCGATCCAGATTGCGCAGGCGCGCGGCGCACACGTCATCGCCACCGCAGGCTCGCAAGCCAAACGCGACCTGCTCAGGGCGTTGGGCGTCCCCCACGTTCTCGATTCGCGATCCACCAATTTCGTGGAAGAGGTGCGGGCGATCACCGGCGACGGGGTCGACGTCGTTCTCAACAGCCTCGCGGGCGAAGCGATGGAGCGCAGCATTGCGTGCCTGCGCGCGTTTGGGCGCTTTGTCGAACTCGGAAAGCGTGACTACGTCGCCAACACCCACATCGGCTTGCGGCCGTTTCGCAAAAATCTCACCTATTTCGGCGTGGACCTCGATCAATTGATGCTGGACAAGAAGAATGTCGGTCCAAAACTCTACGCGCGAGCTGATGCAGCTCTTCGAGCGAGGAGACGCTGACCGCGTTGCCATACAGCGTGTTTCGCGCCGGCGACATCGGCGAGGCTTTCTACCTGATGCAGCACGCCGGTCACATCGGCAAAATCGTCGTGCACCCTCCCAGCCTCATTCGGTCAGCTCACAGCACCGGCCATTCGAGGTCAACCCCGCCGGCACCCATGTCATTACCGGGGCGTTCGGCGGATTCGGATTGGAGGCCGCGAAATGGCTGGTGGCGCGGGGGGCCCGGCACCTCGTGCTCGTCGGCCGGCGGGGCCCGGTGACCGACGAAGCGAGAAGCGCGGTCGACGACTTCGTGAAAAACGGCGTCCAGGTCCACGCCGATTCGTGCGACGTCGGCGACCGGCGGGCGGTGGAGCGGCTGTTCAAGCGGGTCAACGCGACCATGCCTCCGGTAGTCGGGGTCTTGCACGCCGCCATGGTTCTCGAGGACGGACTGCTCGCCAACCTAGACCGCGAGAGCTTTGAACGGGTGTTGGCGCCCAAGGTGCGAGGGGCAGACAATCTCGATGCCGTCACCCGCGGCATGCTGCTCGATTATTTCGTGCTGTTTTCGTCGGCGACGACGCTCATGGGCAACCCGGGGCAGGCGAACTACGTGGCCGCCAATGCGTACATGGAGGGAATTGCCCGCCGCCGGGTCGGCGCGGGGCAAAAGGCGCTTGCAATCGGTTGGGGCCCGATCACGGATGTCGGCGTGCTGGCCCGCTCCGAGCGGTTGCGGTCCCGGTTTCAAAAGCTCACCGGCGTCCTCGGCATGCGCGCCCGTGAGGCCTTGGACCTCATGGGGCAAGCGCTGGCACTGCCTGCGGCCGGCAATCTTGCCGTCATGACCATCTCGCCGTCCGAGGGCCTGTTCAGCGCGGATCGGCTGGCGGTGCTGAAATCCCCGACCTATGCGAGCTTCGTCAGAGAGGCCCAGGACGGCGGGGAAGGCTCGCCGGGCCATCTCGACCTCGATGCGATTGCTCGGACGGAGGGCCTCGACGGCGTGCGGCGCAAGTTGACCGACGTCATTGTCTGGCAACTGGCCCGCGTTCTCCACGCACGGGAAGACGAGATCAGCCGCACGCGCCCGCTCGGCGAGATCGGTCTCGACTCGTTGATGCTGCTCGAGTTCGCCATGAACTTTGAGGAGACCTTCGGCATCCACGTGTCGCTGACCAGTTCGGTCGGCGCGCTGACCGTCGCCAGTCTGGCCAACGAGGTGATCTCCCAGCTCGACCTGAATGTTCCCGCATGAGGATGCTGTGGTCAGGGCATTCGCCGAGCGGCATATCAAAGCAGTCCACCCGAGCGAGATCACGACCCTGAGCGAAATCGTGGATCCCGGCGGGTCGAAGTCGAAAGGTTTGGCATCTTGAGCCAGAAGCTCACGCCTCTGTCGCACGGCGGCGCGGGAACACCTCCTCCGTCGCGTCGAGATCGATCCAGCATTCGGCGGCCGCCCGGTCGCCCGAGCGGGAAGGTCCGGCCAAGGACAGGATCAGTTTTGCGACGCTGCCGGGCTACGACGAGCTTCGCCTGCTGCAGTCCGTCGGCCAGAAGTTCGGGCTCGAAAACCCTTACTTCCGCGTCCATGAGGGGCGCGCCGGATCGCACACGCAGATTGGCGGAAAAACGCTTCTCAACTTCTCTTCCTACGACTATCTCGGACTGAACGAGCATCCCGAGGTCGTGGAAGCCGCCAAGGCGGCGATCGACCGCTATGGGGTATCGGCCTCGGCGAGCCGGCATGTCGCAGGCGAACGTCCGGTGCACCGCGCGCTCGAACGCAGTTTGGCCGATCACTACGGTGTGGATGACAGCCTCGTGCTCGTCAGCGGCTATGCCACCAATCTCGGCGTCATCGGTCAAATCGTCGGGCCCAAGGATCTCGTCGTCCACGATGCGCTCTGCCACAACAGCATCGTGATGGGCGGCCACTCTGTCCGGAGCGGCGCGCCGCTCATTTGCCCATAACGATCTCGACAGCCTCGATCAGATGTTGACGGCGACCCGCAACAAGTTCGAACGCGCGCTGATCGTGGTCGAAGGTCATTACAGCATGGACGGCGACTATCCGGATCTGCCGCGCCTGCTGGAGATCAAAGCCCGGCACGACGCCTGGCTGATGATCGACGAGGCCCATTCCTGGGCGTCCTGGGTCGGCGCGGATATGGGATCGCCGAGCATTTCGGGGTCGATCCGCGCGCGCGTCGACATCTGGATGGGTACGCTGTCCAAGACGCTGGCCGGATGCGGCGGATATATCGCGGGCTGCACGGAATTGGTCGAATATCTGAGATTGACGGTCGGCGTCTTCGTCTTCAGCGTCGGCATGCCGCCGGTCAATCGCCGCCGCCGCCCACAAGGCGCTCGAAATCCTGCATCGCGAACCGGAGCGGGTCGCCCGGCTGCAGCGCAACGCGCCTACTTCTACGCACTTGCCCGGGAACGCGGGCTCGACACCGGAACCGGAGCGGGGACCGCGGTCTGTCCGATCATGGTCGGTGACTCGCTACCGGCGGTAATGCTGTCGAAGCGGCTGGCCGAGCGCGGGATCAACGTATTGCCGGTCACCCATCCCGCCGTGCCGGCAAAGTCGTCGCGACTGCGTTTCTTCCTGACCGCCGGGCACACGCAGGCCGACATGGAGACTGCGATCGAGGTGACGGCCGACGAATTGGAGAAGCTGCGCGAGCGCGCGCCGGAATTCGATCTCAACCGCAATCATGTCTGAGACGCACCGCAGCGGACCCGCCGGCAGCGCATGCGTCGAGGGCCGGCCCGCCCATGGCCGCGCGTCCGTGCCGCCGGCTCGCCACGGATAACGCGGTCATGGCGCGCACCATCGTCATTACCGGTGCTTCGAGCGGGATCGGAAGGGCGCTGGCGCTGCGTTACGCTCGCGACGGCGCGCAGCTCGGGTTGCTGGGCCGCGATCTGGGGCGCCTCGACCAGGTGGCAGCGGAGTGCCGGCAGTTGGGCGCCGACGTCCGTTGCGGGGCGATCGACGTGCGCGCCAGCGCAGGAGATGGGGACGTGGCTGGAGAACTTCGATGCCGCGTCGCCGATCGACGTCCTGATCGCCAATGCCGGGATCATGGTGGGCTCGCCGGGCGAGGGCGAAGTCGAATTGGCTCATGAGAGCCACGACGTCATCGAAACCAACGTGAACGGGGTCTTGAACGTCGATCCACCCGCTGCTTCCCAGAATGATCTCCCGGGGTCGAGGGCAGATCGGGATCGTCAGCTCGTTGGCCGGATTCATTCCGCTGCCGGACGCACCGAGCTATTGCGCCAGCAAGGCGGCGGTCTTGAGCTATGGGCTCTCGCTCCGCGGCGCGGTGGAGGACAAGGGTGTTCGCGTGAGCGTCATCTGCCCAGGCTACGTCACGACGCCGATGATAGCGAAGGAAACGGGCTGGAAGCCGTTCGAAATGTCGGCCGAGAGGGCGGCCGATATTGCCGTTCGGGGTCTTGCGGCAAATCGCGCCGTCATCGCATTCCCGGCCGTCCTCGCCAGCGCTGTCATGGATCGGTGGCATCCTGCCGGATCGGGTGCGGCGATTTACGTCGCGCCCGTTCCGCTTCACGGTGTCGAGCCCGGACTCCTGACGCCCGCCGCCGCAAATAGCGATCGCCGTACATGATTGCGCCGCCGATCAGTCGAACTCGAGATCGAGCAGGAAATACCATTGGTCGAGATGGGCCCGGATGATCGGCGCGATCACGGCGTCGAGCTGCCTGATGTTTTCGGCGATGTCGGCCTTACGGTCGCCGGTTCTGGCGAGCTGCAGCGGCGGCAGGAACTGCACCTTGAACCGGGCGCTGTCATCGATACGCAGGCAATAGGCGGGAATGACCACGGCGTCGGTCAGGGCCGCAAGCCGGATCGCGTAGGCGATATTGGCGTCGGTCCGCAGCGGCCGGCCGAATGACGGCGCCTGCACGCGGCCACGGATGAACTCGTCGATGTAGACGATGAACGGGCCTTTGCGCGCCTTCAGCTCCCGCACGGCCTCGCGGCTGCTGTTGCGCCCGGCGGCAACGAAGCGCGCGCCGTAACGTGCCCGCACCATGTTGGCGATGCGGTGCTCGAAACGATTCTCCGGCGGCTCGTAGATCCCGGACCCGCAATGGCCCAGCGCGATGCCGGCAACCAGAACGATTTCCCAGTTGCCGAGATGAATGGGCGCCACGAGGATCGGCCTGCCTTGGTCGCGGGCGCGGTCGAGATGCTCGATGTCGGATACTTCGATGCGTCCCGCTGCCCACAGGCGGTCGAGGATCGAGTACTCGTGCATCGTGCGACCCGACATTGCGCCACAGCCGGTCCATCGCGGCGTCGACCGCAGCGGGTTCTGATTCCTCGTGGCCGCAGCGTCGCCCAGGCCTTGCGGGCGCGCGCTTCACTGTCCGGATAGAGGTGGCGGGTGAGGTACGTGATTGCGGCACCCGAATAGGAGCACGTATCGATCGGCATCGCCGCAACAGAACGTGGATCGCCAGTTCCGCGGTGCCGACCACGGGATCGCGCAGCCAGTATCGGCCAGCGATCCGCCGCTGCTCTCGGTTGCCGAGCAGCCAGCGCAGGGGAGGAGCCTCTCCTGCCTCAGCCACGTGTCACGAACTGCGCCGATGGAGCAGCCGATTGGGCGAGCGCAGGGGCGGCGGCATCATCGCCGCGCCGATCGGTAGTTCCGCAATCTGTCACGCCGAGAGACATAAGTGGCACGCGGCGCTGTCACGGCGGGCTGAAGCTGCTAAGGTCGTTCGGCATGCGGACGCGCTCCATTTGGGCGGGACGGCAATCGGGCTGAAAGCATTGGGCGACTTCATTCCGCCATATCCGTATCGGCTGCCGAAGGTGCCGTCGCCGTGGGAGCGCGTCCGCCTCGGGCGGCACAATCTGCTCGCGGCCTTCGAGGAGCAGGCGTTCGAGCTACGACTTCGTGTCGATGAAGCTGCTCGCCCGCGAGGTGTTCCTGTGCAACACGCCGGACGCGGTGCAGTTCGCGTTCAGCACCCACAACGACAGCTTCGAGCGCAAGAGCCCGAGCCACCGCAAGACGCTCGCAGCCCTTGCTCGGCGACGGCCTGTTCGTGAGCGACGGCGACACCTGGCGCCGGCGACGGCGCATCGTCGCGCCGATCGTGCACATCTCGCGCCTTTCCGAGTTCGTCCCGGTCATGGTCGAGACCGCGCGCAAGGCGCGCCGAGCGCTGGGCCGGCCTCGGAGCCGCCGGCCGAGATCGACGCGTTGAGCGAGATGGCCCAGCTCACCGCGGAAATCATCTGCCGCACCGTGTTCGGCCGCCAGCTCGGCCGCGACCGCGCCTTGGAGGTGGTGGAAGGCTTCACCGATTACCAGCGCCGCATCGGGCAGATCGATTTTCTCTCGCTGCTCGGCCTGCCCGAGTGGTTGCCGCGCCCGCATCCGCCGGGCGTCTATCGCTCGGTCCGGCGCATCCACGACGTGCTCGACGAGCTCATCGCCGAGCATCGCGCGCACCGCGACCGCGACGAGGCGTCGATCGTCGACCGGCTGCTCGATGCCCGCGACGAGGAGACCGGCGCGCCGCTCGACGCCCGGGCGCTGCGCAACGAGGCGGCGGTCCTGCTGATGGCGGGCCACGAGACCACCGCGAACACGCTCGCCTGGACCTGGTACATCCTGTCACAGACGCCGGAGGTCGAGGCGAGGCTGCACGCGGAGCTCGACCAGGTTCTGGGCGGCCGGCTGCCGACGCTCGCCGACGTGCCGAAGCTCGTCTACACCCGCGCCGTCTTCGAGGAGGTGCTGCGGCTCTACCCGCCGGTCCCGCTGCTGACGCGCGAGGCGGTGCGCGACGAGCAGTTCCAGGGCCGGCGCATCCCCAAGGGATCGCTGATCGTCGTCTGTCCGTGGCTGCTCCATCGCCACCGCAGCTGTGGAACAAGCCCGATCATTTCATCCCCGAGCGTTTCATGCCCGGCGGCGACCGGCCGGCGTCGAAATTCGCCTACATTCCCTTCAGCGTCGGTCCGCGCATCTGCACCGGCATGGCGTTCGGGCTGACGGAAGCGATCCTGTGCATCGCCACCATCGCGCAGAGCTTTCATGCTGCGCCTCGAGCCCGGCCATCGCGTCGAGGTCGCCTGCCGCCTCACCTTCCGGCCGGGCGAGAAGTTGCCGATGCGGCTTATCGCTCGCGCGCCGGCGCCGGAGGCTGCCGAGGCTGCGCCCGACGATCGCATGATCTCCTGCCCGGTCGGCCGCGGCTGACGGTTGCCGTTCGAAATCGTCCGAGCATGATCCCGAAAAATTGCAGACTTTTCGGACAAGATCTTGCTCAAAATCAAAGACTTTAGAGCGTTATCCGATTCAACCGGATGGATAACGCTCTACAGTATCGACCGCGCGACGGCCGACCCGCCGTCGGCGCCGCGATAGGGTCGGTATGCGCGCATGCGAATGCGATCGCGGCCCTCGATGTCGTAGGTAATGCCGCGCCAGTCGATCGAGCGCGTGAACGGCGCCTTGAACACCGCGTAGGTCGCGTGCGCGAGCGCGATTGGGATCACCAGGACGAGCTTCGCCAGGCCCAGGGCCCGCGGCGGTGCGGCAACGGTCCGGCGCACCAGACGGTCGCCGAGCGTCAGCGCCGTGATCAATCCCGCGCCATAGAGCGCCGGTATGATGGCGAAGGCGGTGAGCGTCCACAATTGCGTCGCGATCCCGAGCATTGCCGCCACGCCGCCGACGACGCCGACCAGCGCAAGCACACATGAGATCAGGAACGCGAGCACCGTCGCCGCATTCACGCACAAGAGGCGCGGCCAGAAGACGTGATGCAGCCGGACGCACACGAGCTGGCGCAACATGAAATAGTGAGCGCCGGCAAGGTCGGTCGGCTCGCTGTTGATCTGCGTCGCCGCGGGCACGAATGCGAGCCGGAGTCCCGCGGCGCGCAGTGGACCGTAGGCGCTGGTGTCCTCGCACAGGCAGCGGCTCCAATGATCGAGCAGTCCAGCTGTCGCGGAGCGCGCTCCGGCGTACCGCGAGCGAGCCGCCCCACGGAATGCGATAGAAAAACCTCTGCGGGAAGCTGAGCGCGTTGAAGACGTAGCGCGCCAGGGTGCCCCGATCCGGCGTCCGTCGGGGCGGACCAGCGGATGCCGGTGGTCGCGCCCACACGCGGGTCCGCGAACGGCGCGACCATGGCGCGCAGCCAGTTGGCGGACGGAACGGAGTCGGCGTCGAGGAATGCCACCACGGCGACCGCCTCGGTCGAGCTCGGTGAGCACCTGTCGCTGGGCGCTGAGCTTGAGACTGCAGCGCTCGCTGCGATTCCGAAGGATGCCGACGTGCACCTCGGCATTCGGCGCATGGCCGCGCGCCAGGACGCGCGGCGACGACCGCCTGTGCCGGATCGTTCGCGCTGTCGATCACGATGTGGACCTGGTAGGCGGGATAATCCTGCGCCAGCACCCCGGCGAGACACGACTCCAGCAGAGGATCGGCGCCGCGCAGCGGCAGGATGACGGCGACCTCTGGAAGCTCGTGCGGCGCCGGGAGCGGATGCCGGCAGCGCCATGCATAATAGCTCCATGCCACCGCCATCGCCCCAATGGGGAGGAGCGTGAAGAACGCCAGTATCGCTGCTAAGAGGAGCAATGCCACGGCCGCGCCCGCAATCCGAATAGCCGCCAAGACGGCGCCTCGAACGAAACCCGACCCGGTCGCGCAAGATTAGAGAACAGCAGGCGCCACGGCATGTGCAGGATGATGTTGAGCCCGAGATTACACGCGAGGTTATCGACTGATGCGGGTGATTTTCGAACCCTCGAGGGTCAAATTATACATGAGCCCGGTCGGATCAAGGATGAAGCCCACCACCGGACTGGTGATCTTGTCCGTGTCGATGGACCCGCCGGCGCCGACCACGATGATCGCGACCGAGCCGTCGACACCGATCTTCCATCCGTCGACGCGGCGGAAGCCTGCGAGCGCTTCGGGCGTCATGAACATGATGATGACGGATCTCGCCTGCGCCCCGAGCTGAAAGCCGATCGAAGCCGCGATCGTGTTGTAATACCCGACGGTCTTGCCGCCGATCCGCATGGCGCCCTCGCCATACTCGCCGCCGACCCCGAACCCCGCCTTGACGACGGTCGGAAACACCAGCACCCCGGCGGCCTTTGCGCCGAGCTCGCGGGCTCCCGGAATCTGGCGGTAAAACCGATCGAGAGTGGCGTTGACTGCGGCATTGATCTCGCGCGCGCTGCCGGCCTTTCCGGGCAGATTGCCCGCCAGCAGCGTGAACGCCGCGATCAGTGCGATGCAGATCGCCCTCCGGTGCACCGTCATTTCGTATCCCCCTCAAACACGCATCATTGTGGCGTGACCCTACACCGGCGGCTCCGGCGGAGCAATTTGCCGGCATTCGGGCCCGCTCGATCCGCGATCGCGGCGGCGTGGGAGAGACGGCCGTCCTACTTCTGGCCCGACAGCCTCTTCACCAGCCGGTAGAGATATTCCTGGCCGTCGAAGAACGACTTCGTCGCCACGCGTTCGTCTCTGCCGTGGGCGCGCACGTCGTCCACATCGCTGGCGAGGCCGGAATTGCCGTAGGTCGGGATGCCCGCATTGCGCAGGAAGCTGCCGTCGGTCGCGCCGGAGCTCATGAAGGGGACGACAGGGACGCCCGGCCAGAACTCCGCCGAGGTCTTGTCGATGGCGCTGAGCAGCGTCTCGTCGAGCGCGGACGGCGCGCTCAGCACCGGCTGCCCGATCGGCGTCACCGAAATCTTGTCGTCGGCGAGCACACGCACCAGCGTTGCCGTGACGTCATCCACCTTTTCGCCGGGCATGATGCGGCAGTTGACGGTGGCGCGCGCAGCCTGCGGCAGGGCATTGTAGGCGTGGCCGCCCTCCAGCATGGTGGCGACGCAGGTGGTGCGCAGTTGCGAATTGTAGCCGGGGTTCGCCGAAAGGCGCGCCAGCGCAGCCGGGTCCGGATTGGCCGAGAGCACCGAGCGAATGTCGGCGGCGGTCTGCGGCGCCTCGAGCTCGGCGGTGCGTTCGAACGATTGGCGCGTCGTCGCGTTCAAATTCACCGGAAAACTGAACTTGCCGAGCCGCGCCAAGCCCTCGGCAAGGTGATAGATGGCGTTGTCGGCAGACGGCACCGATGAATGGCCGCCTTTGTTGGTCACCCCCAACCGGTACGAGAAGGTGACCTTCTCGCTGGTCTGGATGCTGTTGCGGATCGGCTTGCCGCGCTTGACGCCGACGCCGCCGCCCTCGTTGAGGGCGAATTCGGCGTCGATCAGGTCGCGATGGTTCTTCAGCAGCCACTGGATGCCGAGAGCATCGGCGTCGAGGATTTCCTCGTCGGTCTCCAGCGCCAGAATGATGTCGCGATCGGGCCGGTAGCCCTCTTGCTTGTAGCGGATGAGGTTGGCCACGAAGGCCGACGCCATGTACTTGTCGTCACCGGAGCCGCGCCCGTAGAAATAGCCGTCCTTCTCGATCCACTTGAACGGGTCGGTCGACCAGTCTTCGCGCTTCGCCTCGACCACGTCGAGATGCGCGAGCAGGAGGATCGGCTTGCGGGCGCCGGTGCCGCGCAGCCGCGCCACCAGGTTGCCCTTGCGCGGCGCCGGCTTGAACACCTGGACGTCGGCGCCCTCGAACCCGGCGGCCCGCAGCCGCGCCGCCATGGCATCGGCCGCGCGGCCGGTGTCGCCGGTCTCGGTGACGGTGTTGATCTCGACCAGCTCCTTGTGGATGTCGGCGGCAAGCTGCTGTTGCGCGGTCAGGGTTTGGGCGCGCACGGACGCCCCGGGGCAAGCCAGGGACACGAGCGCCATCGTCGACAGGCCCAGCGTGATCAACCGTTGCATGGTGCTCTCCCTTCTGACTGTGCCCAGGCAGGTTCAGCGCCGGGGCAACTCCATTCCCACACCGCCTGATATTCGGTCAGCCCGCGGCGCTCGTCGAGCGCAAAAAAGGGCCAGATTCACCAGCGCGCGCGGAGGTACTCATCCACGCGTGCAGCCGAGGCCTTCAGTCATATGCTGCCTCAAGGGCCTGGAAGCGCGATCAGGTTATGCCGGATTACGCTGAATTGTCCTTCGGTTACCCCGCCACCGCGTGCTCATAAATGTCCTCTTCCTGCGCATTGTGCAGGCGCACCAGGGACTCGATCGCTTCGATCACGCGCTGGGCGTCGCGGATGAGATAGCGGTCGGCGTCGGCGGGCGTCGAGGTCCGTGGCGAGGCGGTCGATGAGCCGCGCGAGATGCAGGATCTCGCGGTGGGCGCGGCTCATGGCGCCGAGGCCGTGGCTGTCGGTCAGGAACCGGGCGAGGCGGGGATAGACGGTGGCTTCGTCGGCGCGCTCATGGACCACGATCTGGCGCGCGATGATGTCGTTGGCCTCTTCGATCAGCGTGACGGCGGAAGCGGGCTCCGCGTCGTCGAGCGCATCGGCGATTTCCCTCAGCCGGTCGAGGGCGGCGTCGAGGTGCTCGTGCTCCTGGCGCAGCGCCGTGGCGGTCGCGGACGGCATCGCCGTGTGTCCGAACGTGCGGGCGGGGACGAGGGCGCGCAGCGCGTTGAGGATCACGGCGACGTCGATCGCCTCCTGGGTCAGCGCGCCGGCCACCGGCGTCAGCCAGCCGAATGCGGCAAGGCCCATGGCGACCCCCGACAGGCCGAGGCCCGCGGCGATGCTCTGCAGCGCGATGGCGCGGGCGCGCTTGGCGATGACGACGGCGTCGGCCACCCGGTCGAGGCGGTCCACCAGGATGACGACGTCGGCGGCTTCCGACGAGGCGCTGGCGCCTCGCGCGCCCATGGCGATCCCGACATTGGCTGCGGCCAGCGCCGGCGCATCGTTGATGCCGTCGCCGACCATCAGGGTCGGGCTCAGCCGCTGCTCCGTCGCGACGGCGTCGACCTTGTCGGACGGCACGCGGTTGGCGAGGACGGCATCGAGGTCGAGCGCGGCGGCGATGGTTTCGGCGGCGTCGGCGCGATCCCCGGTGACCATGACGATGCGCGACACGCCGGCACTGCGCAGGGTTTGCACCGCGCGCGGCGTTTCCCGCCGCAACTCGTCGCCGAGCAGCAGCGCGCCCACCGTGCGTCCGTCGACCGCCACGAACACGCTCAGCGCGGAGCGCCACGAGGCGCGCCGCAGCACGTGCACGGCCCATTGCTCCGGCTTGCGCGCGCCATGGACCAGCTCGTGGGAGCCGACGCAGACCTTGCGGTCTCCGACCCGGCCCTCCAGTCCCGATCCCATGGTTTCGCGCGCGTCATGGGGCACCTCGATGGCGAGGCCTCTCGCGAGCGCAGCCTCCACGATCGCCGCCGCGACGATGTGGTGGGAGGCCTGTTCCAGCGACCCGGCAAGCCGGAGCACCTCGTCGGCGCTTTCGCCGGGCGCCGTCTCGACGGCGATGAGCCGGGCGCCGCCCACCGTGAGGGTGCCGGTCTTGTCGAACATCACGGTATGGGTGCGGGCCAGCGCTTCCAGCGCGCCGCCGCCCTTGATGAGAATGCCGTTGCGCGCCGCCTGCGAAACGCCGGCGATGAACGCCACTGGCGCCGCCAGGATCAGTGGGCACGGCGTTGCCGCGACCAGCACCGCTAGCCCGCGAATGGAGTCGCCCGAAATCAGCCAGGCCGCGCCGGCGACGGCGAGCGTGACCGGCAGCAGCAGCAGCGCGTAGTGGTCCGCGAGGCGGATGAACGGCGCCTTGGCGGTCTGCGCCGCCGTCACCATCCGCACGATGCCGGCATAGGTGCTCGCCCCGGCGGTCGCGGTGGCGCGCATCTCGAAGGTCTCGCCGGCGTTGAGCGTGCCGCTCAGCGCAGGTTCGCCGGTCCGGCGTGAGACGGGGATCGGCTCTCCCGTCAGCGCCGCTTCGTCGATGACGGCGGAAGCGCTGGTGACGACGCCGTCGATCGGAATGATTTCGCCGGCGCGCACCAGGATCGCATCGCCGACGGCCACGTGCTCGACGGCGATGTCCTCGACGCCGTGTTCGCCGCGCCGGTGCGCGACCCGTGGGGCGCGATCGACCAGGGACTTGAGGTCGCGCTCGGCGCGCGCCACCGCAAAGTCCTCGAGCACATTGCCCCCCGCATACATGACGGCAACGACGACGCCTGCCAGCGTTTCTCCGAGCAGGAGCGCGGCAGACATCGATACCAGCGCGATGGCGTCGACGCCGACGCGACCGGCCAGGAAATCCCGCGTCATCGAGACCGCGAGCCCGGCGGCGACGGGGATGGTGCCGAATGCCCAGATCCAACTCGCCGCCACGGGGCGCCCCAGGCCCCACATGACGAGGCCGATCGCGAGGGCGGTGAGGGCGACCACGATCAGGCCACGGCGAAAGACGCGTTCAATGTTCATTGCGGGCAACAATGCTGGTGCGATGTCGAGTTCTGTTGTCGGCATTTACGAATGCGTCACCATCTCCACTGCCGCAGTGACGTAGGTCAAAACCTGGTCCCATGCTATATGGGCTCGGGCAGTCACGGCCCCCGTTGTCGAGTACCCATCCCCCAAGATATTCATGGCGTCGGCTCATTCGCCGCGATTTTCCATGCCGCAGGAGAACCTCATGTGCCACCGATGTACCGACCCTACCGCCACTCATGCGACCATTGTCGCACGGCGCCACTTTCTGACGCTCGCCGGTGCGGCGATGGCCGGTCTTGCCATGTCCTGCGACGGCTTCGCCGAGGCGCCCAAGGCGCCGCCGAAGAAGGAAAACATCCTGTCTCCCGATGCCGCGCTGAAGCGTCTGATGAAGGGAAACGAGCGTTATGTCGAGGGCGTTTCCAAGCGGCACGATTTCAAGCACGAGCGCGAAGCGCTGAGCAGGGGCCAGAATCCGTTCGCGGGCATTCTGAGCTGTGCCGACTCGCGCATCGCGCCGGAATATGCCTTCGACACCGGCCGCGGCGATCTGTTCGTGTGCCGGGTGGCCGGCAACTTCCTCAACACCGACGTGGTCGCGAGCTTCGAGTATGCGGTTTCGGTGCTCAATACGCCGCTCCTGATGGTGCTCGGTCACCGCTCCTGCGGCGCGGTCGATGCCGCCATCAAGTCGATCCGCGACGGCACCACTCTGCCGGGCCATCTGCCCTCCCTGGTCGAGGCGATCGCTCCCGCCGTCAAGGACACGCAGGGCAAGCCGGGCGACGCCCTCGACAACGCCATCAAGCAGAACGTTCTTCTCAACGTCGAAAAGCTGAAGGCAGCGACGCCCATCATCGAGATGTTCGTCGCCGAAAAGAAAGTCCGGGTGGTCGGCGCGATCTACAATCTCGAGGATGGCGAGGTCGATCTGCTGAGCTGAGGCATATGCCCTGGACACTGCACCCGCAGCTCGAAGCCGAAACCACTGCCGTGGGCGACCTGCCGCTGTCGCGGCTGCTTCTCGCCAACGACGCCAATTACCCCTGGCTGCTGCTGGTGCCGCGACGGGCCGGTGCCAGCGACATCATCGACCTCGCGGACGCCGAGCAGATCGCGCTTGCCACCGAGATCGCGCGGGTGTCCCGCGCCTTGAAGGCGGCGACGCCGTGCGACAAGCTCAACGTCGCAGCGCTCGGCAACGTGGTGCCGCAGCTCCATGTCCATGTCATCGCGCGGCGCCGCGGCGATGCGGCGTGGCCGAAGCCGGTGTGGGGCGCGGTGCCCGCGCGCGACTATGATCCGGCCGAGCGCGAGCGCCTGGTCGCCGCCTTGCGTCGCGAACTCTGGCCGGAGGGATGAAAGAGCGAGCAATTGCTCAATCAGTTGATCTTCACGCCGGCGGTCTGGGCGACCTTCGCCCACTTCTCGATTTCGGCCTTGATGAACGTGCCGAATTCGTCGGAGGTCATGAACATCGAATCGACGCCCTGCATGGCCCAGGTTTCCCTAACCTCCGGCGAGGCGAGGATCTTGTTGATCTCCCTGTTCAGCAGATCGACGATCGGCTTGGGCGTCGCGGCCGGCGCCATGATCCCGACCCATCCGGACGCGGTAAAGCCCGGTACGCCTGCCTCCGCGATGGTCGGCACGTCAGGAACGACCGGCGAACGGGTTGCCCCCGACGTACCCAGCGCCCGCACCAGGCCGGCCTCCACGTTGGGCTTCATCGTCGCGATGTTGTCGAACATCATCTCCACCTGGCCGCCGAGGATGTCGTTACGCGCGCCGGAGCTGCTTTTGTAGGGTACATGGACGATGTCGGTCCCCGTCATGGTTTTGAACAGCTCGCCGTCCATATGGTACTGCGAGCCGGTGCCCGACGAGGCATAGTTGAGCTTGCCGGGCTTGGACTTGGCGAGCGCGATGAATTCCTTGAGCGTCTTCGCCGGCACCGATTTGTGCACCACCAGCATCACGTCGCCGGAATAGATCGGCGCCACCGGCACGAAGTCGCGCAACAGCTGGAACGGCTTGTTGGCGACGAGCGACTCGTTGGTGGCGTGGGTCTGCGAGATGATCAGCAGCGTGTAGCCGTCCGGCGGCGCCTTCGCCACCGCATCGGTACCGATCATCGTGCTGGCGCCGGGCCGATTCTCCACCACGAAGGATTGCTTGAGCGACTCCGACAGTTTCTGCGCGATGATGCGGGAGAAGACATCCGAAGGGCCGCCCGGGCCGAAGGGCGCGATGATGTGGACCAGCCTGGTCGGGTAGGTCTGGGCCGAGGCTCCGGACCACGTCGCAAGCGCTAACAGGGCCGATGCAACCACTCGCAGCATGACGCTCATGAACGTTCCTCGCGTATCCTCAAAGCGCGCGCCGAAGGGAGGCGCCGCAACCGTGTTGTCAGAATCATTATACCATGCTTGGCTTCCCCCGCGCCAAGTGCAGTGATTCCAACGCTTGGAGCCTTCTCCTTCCCCTTGGAAAGGGACGGGGAGGGGATTGCGCGCCGCAGGTGCGGCATCCCCTTGGGCCAATGCGACTGGCGTATTCGCCGGGCCTGTCGCGGAGACGTTTGGTGGAAACCTCGCTTTATCCGCCGGTCAAACGTTACCTCGAACATCTCGGTTTCGCGGTCAAGGGCGAGGTCTGCGGCTGCGACGTCGTGGGCCTGCGCGCCGACGGCATCGTCGTGATTTGCGAACTCAAGCTCAGCTTCAATCTCGAACTCGTCCTCCAGGGCGTCGACCGCAGCGCGGCGTGCGAGGAAGTCTGGTTGGCGGTGCGAACCACGCTGCGGCGCTCGAGCCGGGAACGCGATCCCCGGGTCCGTAAACTGTGCCGGCTGCTCGGTTTCGGCCTGCTCGGGATCTCCGGCTCGGGGCACGTCGAATTGCTCGTGGAGCCCGGCGCCTGGCGTCCGCGCCGGAACCTGAAACAGCGCAGCAAGCTGGTCAATGAGCACCATCGCCGCCTCGGCGATCCCGTTTCAGGCGGCAGCACGAGATCGCCGATCATGACGGCCTATCGCCAGCAGGCGCTCGCCTGTGCCGCCATGCTCCGCGATGGTCCGCGGCCCACCAGGGAGCTGCGGCCCGCCATTCCCGATGCGCCGAAAATCCTGCTGCACAACGTCTATGGCTGGTTCGTGCGGACCGCGCGCGGCATCTATGAGCTGACCGATGCGGGGAGGGCGGCGCTGGTGCGATGGCCCCAGCGGGCTGCGACGCAAAGTCACGCCGCCCCGCAAGCGTAACGACTGTTACGCGCCCGCCGTCGACGAAGGCAGACGAAGAGCCGTGTGCGTCTGCAAGCGGACGCGATAGTCATCAACTTGCATCGGGATTGGCGCGAAATGTCGCTTGAGGCATCAAATCGCCCGGGTTAATCCAATCCATCATGAGATGGCGCGTCATGGCCCCACCTTCTGTCCGCTGGTTCGCGCGTCATTTTGCATCCCTCGCGTTCGCAGGCGCTTCCGTCCTCATCACCTCGCTGTGGATTGCAATTTGTGCCGCCGCGCCGGAATTCATCTGGCAGGGCCTGCGAATCGCGTTCGAGCATCCCAGTTGGGCGGACGTCTTGTCGGCGCTGCTCATCGGCCTGATCCTTGCGTTTTTCGTCGAGCCGGCAACGGAGCGCGTCCGATATCTGCTGCATCTCGTAAGAGAAAACAGGGACGTCGTCGATCACAGGCCGCGCAACGTATTTTTCACCGCCTGCCTGAGCCTTGCCTTCGCGCTGACGTCCGTCGGCCTGCACGACGCGATGTCCGCCTTCATCTCGGGGCATGGTGAAAACACGGCCGAAGGCACCGGCCTTGGGGCCGGTATCTCGCTTACGACCGAATGGGCCTTTATTCCGTTCACCATCATGCTCGCCTGGCAGAGTGCGCCCCTGCGCTGGCTTGCGGTGCCGACGGGGATCATTGCGCTCGCTTCCCCCGGTATTTCAGGCTGGCTGTTCGGTTGGTCGGCGCAGACGATCATTGCCACGACGATACCCTGCACGCTGATCCTGGCTTTGGGCTATCGCAGCGTGACGAAGCCGCCCCACGAGCACGGCTTCGCGCGCTGTGCCCGCATCGTCGCCCTCGTTGGCGTGATCTGGCTCGCCTCCGCGCTGCTTATCGATGCGCTCCTGGGGCTCGCTCACCTCAACCCGCTCAAGTTTTACAGCGCGTCAGGCTTCTTCGGCGACATGCGATTCTATTTCGGCTGGACGCTGGGCCTGCTGTTGGCGCCTTCCGCCCAACCGCAAAGGACTGACGTCACTGCGGCGAAATCCGGATAGCGGCGAACGGAGCAGGGGCCGCTTCCCGTCGGCGGCTGGCGCCGCGAATGACGTTGTTCCACGTCACGCTGCGCCTCGCAGCCGCAGCCGGAACGGCGCGGGACGGTCGGGCTGCGTCGTGATCACGGTGATCGGCAGAACCGGCGCATCGTCAGCGAGAGCAAATTCGAACCGCTGAACCAACATGGCCAGCACCAGGGCGGCCTCGGCGAGCGCAAACTGGGCGCCGACGCAGATTCGCGGGCCCGCGCCGAACGGCATATAGGCATACCGGTGCGCCTGCGGCCTTTCGGCGAGAAAGCGGGAGGGATCGAAGGCGTCGGGTTCGTTCCACAACCGGACATGTCGGTGCAGCACCCACGGCGATATCATGATCAGAGATCCGCCCGGTATGTCGGCGCCTTCCACATGATCCGTCCCGATCGACATGCGCGCGATCGCGGCGGCCGGTGGATAGAGCCGCAGCGCCTCGTTCACGACAGCGCGCGTGAAGGGAAGCTTCGGCAGCGCAGCTCCGGCGGCTTCGATCGAAAGATCGATAGGCCCCACCTCTTCCGCCACCCGGTTCTGTTCCGCCGGCGCCGACGCCAGAAGAAAGAGCGACCAGAACAGCGTCAGCGCGGTCGTCTCGTGACCGGCGACGATCATGGTCGCCATCTGATCGCGCAACTGGGCCTGCGAAAACGCCGCCCCGGTTTCCGGATCGCGCGCCGCGAGGAGCACATCGAAAAGGTCCCGAGGCTGGTCGCTCGCCGGCTCGCGCATTCGCGCGGCGACGATCTCGTCCATCAGCGCGATCCATTTCGCCCGGAACTTCCTGCGGGCGAAGTCGCGCCACGAGGGAATCGCGAGCGGCAGCATGAGGTCGAGAAAATACGGCCGCCCGAGGTCGGCGGTGAATCTCGGCCACCATCCGCCGCACGGCCGGCCCGTAGCGATCCATCTCGAGCGAGAACATCGAGCGCGCCGCGATCTCGAGCGTGAGGAACTGCACCGCCACCAGCATATCCACGGGCCGCGAAGCGGCGGCGGCGAGGCGCGCAATCGCCGTCTCGGCGGCGCCTGCGATGTGTTGCGCGAGCATGGGGATGACGCGCGGCGTCAAGGTCGGTGCGATGGTGCGGCGCTGGTGCCGCCATTCTTCACCTTCGCTGAGGATCAGCCCCTCGCCGACGATGGGGCGCAGGATTCGAATGGTCGCCGACGTCCGCCGGTAGTTCGCGATATTGTCGACCAGCACATTGTGGATCGCATCGTGAGAATTGAGCAGGAACCGCTGGCGGCCGAGAAAGGGCTGGACCAGGACGTCCTTGGTGTACGCCTCCCGCGGCCAAATCTGGAGCGCATTGGTGCGTAGCGCGACAAGCAGCCGATACCAGCCTAGACTATGCTCGGGAATGGCGGGCCGCGGCGGAACGAAATGCTGGGGGGCGTGCACGTTCATGGAGGCGATACCATCCCGCCGCCGTGGCAATCTGATGACCTTCCGTCAATGCCGCGGGATCGCTTCGCAGCGGCAGGAAATACGTCAATGAAGCAGGATATACGTCCATGAAGAGAGCGTGCTTCCTCATCGCCGCAATGGTCATCGCCGCCTTTCCTGCGCATGGCGAGACACGCTCGGTTTGGATCGACGACCTGACGTGGCCCGAAGTGCGCGATGCCATTGCCGAAGGAAAGCGCACGGCGATCATCTACACCGGCAGCAGCGAGCAGAACGGCCCTCACATGGTAATCGGCAAGCACAACTTCGTCGCCCATTACGAGGCCCAGCGGATCGCGGAGGAACTGGGCGACGCGCTGGTGTATCCGGTACTGCCGTTTGCGATCACGGGAAACGCGGCCGCGCGGACCGGCCACATGCGTTTCCCGGGGTCCGTCACGCTGCCGCCGGACGTTTATTTCGGCGTCGTGCGCGCGGTGGCCCAGAGCGCGCTGGCGGCGGGGTTCAAGGTGGTGGCGCTCATGGGCGACCATGGCGGCGGCCAGAACGAGCTCGCGCGGGCGGCGAAGGAACTGGATGCGCAGCATCGCGTGGACGGTGCGCGCGTTCTCTACGTGGGCGATCTCTACACCAAGTCCGACGCGCAGTTCGCGGAGACTCTGGCTAAGCGCGGGTTGCCGACCAACGACACGCATGCGGGCATCAGGGACACGTCGGAACTGCTTTACCTGGAGAAGCCGGGCCAGTGGATCCGCAAGGACAAGCTCGGCACGGCCAACGAGTCGAACGGCGTTCGCGGCACTCCCGCGCTCGCCTCGCCGGAAGTCGGCAAGCTGTATCTCGACTTGAAGGTCGAAAACGCGGTCAAGCAGATCCGCTCTCTGCTGGCCGGCGCCAAGCCGGGAAACCAAGCCGGAACCGTAGAGCGTAGGGTGGGCAAAGGCGGCCGAGACGTTGCCGTGTTGGCACGGTGCGCGGTCCGCCGTGCCCACGCGGCGAGGCCTGCCGGCGTGTGGGCACGTCGGTTCCGGCGCGGTGCATCAATGGATGTTTTCCGGCCGCCTTTGCCCACCCTACGCGCGATGCCCGTTACTTCCGCACTTGCTTGAAATATCTCAGATCGGGCGGCGGCTGGTCCTTGCGGGTCGGCATGAGCCTGCCTTCGCTGCTCTTGTAGTAGGTTTCATTGCCGATCTTCATGAGAACGTTGTCGCCGATGCAGTCGTATTCGAACCAGTTCGGATGAGTGGCCGGATTGCGGCTGTAGTTCTTCACCACTTTCCAGGGGCGCGTGAATGCGTGGTCGATCAGCGTGATCTCGTTGGTGAGCAGCTTCGGATTGCTCTTGTCGAAGAAGATGCGCTCCTTGACGATGGACTGGTTGTCGGCGTGGGTCGGCATGCCCGACGGGTCCAGGGTGCGAGGACCTTTGAAGTGGCGGGTTTCGATTTCGAGCACATCGAAGCGGCCGTCGCCGTCTTCGTCGATCCATTTGCCAATGGAGTAGCCGAGGAAGCTCGGATCGACCTCCTTCGGCCAGTCGCGTCCGTCGGTATAAATCCGGCGATGCGAGTCGTGCACGTGATCGATCAGCATGTAGGTAATTTCCGGCAGGACGACGATCTGCAAGGCCTGATAGAGATTCATCATTCCGGGCATGCCGGGCGGCAGGCAGGAGGCTCCGGTGTGCCAGTTGCCCTGCCCGCCGGCGGCCTGATCGGCAAGGCTCGCCGCCAGGACGGCTTGGTACTCCGGCGTCAGCGGCGCCTGTTGTCCGAGACCCCAGGGCTTGGAGGGATCAAACGCCGGCTGGCCCCCGACTCCGGGAATGCGCACGCCGACCCACTGCCCCGACAGATCGGGATATTTCGCATCGTCGAAAGCCTGCGCGGCCGAGGCGGCCACCAGCGCTCCTGCAAGTACAACGGCAGAGATTGTGTTCCGGCACAGCATGTTTTCCCCCTTGGGATCGATCCCTTTGATCGCCTCGCGGTGAAAGCAGGCGAGGGTGGGATGCGGATGTTTGTCGGAGCCAAAAAAGCATCGGCACAGGAGGTGCGGCCTGCCGACGGCATCGTCGCTGCCGATTTCGCTCGGGGGAGTTCGGCACGTCCCACTCAAGGCAGCGTTCACGCAGTTGGGATCATAGCTTAAGACCGGGCAGATCAGCTACCCACTTGGCGGTCCGGCAATTTGAGTCTTTCATAAGCACATGGCGGGCAATCGAACCGCAAATCTCCCCATTACTCCGCAATCAGCATTCTGGATGGCGCTTGCCGGCACGGCAAATCAATATTGGGCCGAGGCCTGCAATGGAACGTGTCACGACACGTTGAGCCGCTGCGATACGCGCCGGTTCCAGCGCGGTTTGCCCTTGGCAGAGGTCGAATGCCGATCGGCGTCGGCTTGTGTACGCGTACGAATATTGCGCGCCCGAGCACTTCGCTGGGGACAATGCGATTAATCACACTTCCCGTAACCAGAGATATCCAGCCATACTGCGCTTCGTCCTTGTGGGACGTTCCTCCCAGACTCAGCCCCGCCGCTCGCGGGGCTTTTTCTGTGACGGTGTGCGCGACGACCGCCGGGTGAAAGGTGGCCGCGGCGTCTCCGGATGGGCGGGAGGCGTCGGATCTATTCGCGGTTCTTCGCGGCGAAAATGGATAAGGTTGGGCGGCGCGATCAAATCTCTTGATGAGGAATCCCCCAAATGCTCCTGCTGGCTTTCGTATCCGCCGCGCTGATAGGGCCGACCGACCTGGCATCGGCGCAATCGCCATACTCCTACCCATGGTGTTCGAGGCAGGATACCAAGGATAGCAACGCGACATCCTGCTATTTCACCAGCTATCAGCAGTGCATGACGACGCTGTCGGGCATCGGCGGTTATTGCTACCAAAGCCCGTACTATCATGCGTCGGCCGTGCCCGGCCAAGCGGCGGTAAAGCCACGCCATCTCCGGCGCCCCTGAATTGATGGGGCGATTGCTCGGGACGGCCCTGACCCCGGCAGCGGGAGCGCGCGCGACCGCCGCGGCGTGCGCCCGATCATATGTCGGGGCGGAAAACCGATGCATCTTCGAATGGCAGCATGATCCGCGTGCTGCCCGGCTCGCCCGGCGCCGCAACTCGGGGAACTGCCACGAAAAATTCGATGAAAAAGCTTCTGGTGTTGCCGCAGCATGAAAACGGGGCTGCCCTGGTTGGCGGCCCCGTTCATCATGTTAACGACCTTGTGAGGCACTTCTGCCCCGGAAGGTAGTAATGTGGCCCCGCTCTTCCCCAAGAGCAGGTCCCGGTCTCGGCATACCCCCCAATCCCCCCCGTCGAGGCCGGGACTCTTCATCCCGATCATGGCATTCCGGGCGCGCAAATGTGATCGCCGGCAGGCAATCTTTGCCGGTCCTGCCGCGACTTGCCCCGAAAATTGCCGCTTTCCGAAAATTTGCAACGGGGACCGTGCCCGCGATGCCGTAAGGACCCGGCAATACAGATGGCGCCGAAGGACATCCGAGCGGCATGCCGGAGCGAAAAAGGGCCCCGCTTTCGCAAGGCCCAGGTGATGTCATGCAAGGTGTCAGGATGGCGCGCATTCCTTAGGAATCGGTTACCGGCAGAGAACCGCGTTTCCGACGCCGATCGGATCGGGGCATCGGGGTTACGCCCTATCCACCCAATCGGATGAAGACGAGCACGACGCTGCAGGCGAGTGCGAAGACCAGTGTGACCGCGAGATAATCGAGCATGTGGCCGTCCGACGGGGCGTTTCGATTTGGCGTTCAGGGAAACGCCACCATCGTCGTGAACGCGTTAGGGTCCATTGGGCCGGACGCCGTCAGGGCATAGATCGCGATGATCGCTGCAATGATGACGCAGGCCCCGGCGACGAGGATCGTCAGGTCATAGGTCTTCTCAAGGGGACGGAGTTTCTGGAAAGCGCGTTGCGAGCGGAGCAGGGGCTCGAGCCTGGAATTGATCGCCGAACGTTCCATTGACGGGCTCCTGAGCTGCAGTGCCGGATTCGGTTGGACCGGCGCATCGGGTGATGCCGTCGGAAAATGCGATGCTTTTCCGCCGCCAAATATGAAGCGGGTCACACAGGGCCGCTCCGGGTGCCAAGCCCCTTTCCGTTGTGATCACAGCCGGGCAAGCGCGGACAGCGGCCAGCGCATGGCTGGTTGAGACGGCAGGCAGCCGCCCGTCAGCCGGGCAGTGGGGGCCGCACCTGCCGGCCCTCCCCACGGCATCGAAAGAACCCGCGATGGGATTGATGGTCGCGGAGATCGATTGGAAAATCGAAGCCGCCAGCCTATAATGCATATATGCCGGTACTTCGCGAAAATCGCCCGCAGCACCGCACCGCCGATAAGCGCGCCATCCTGCGAGACCATTACCTTTTCGGAAAGCTGACCGCGCAACAGATCGATCGTCTCAGCGCCTGCATCGTCACGAAATCGGTGAAGCGTGGCACGAACATATTCGACAAGGGCGATCCCGGGACCAGCCTGTTCGCCATCGGGGCGGGAACGGTCAAGATCAGCGTCCCGTCGGTCGAAGGCAAGGATGCCGTGTTCAACGTGCTCGGCAAGGGCGACATCTTCGGTGAAATTGCGCTGCTGGACGGCCACCCCCGCACCGCCGACGCCACCGCGGTCACGGATTGCGAGCTCTATGTCATCGAACGCCGGGATTTTCTGCCGGTGGTGCGGGAAGAGCCGGAAATCGCGCTCAGGCTCATCGAGATTTTGTGCTCGCGCCTGCGCCGGACCACCGAGCAGGCGGAGGAGGTCATGTTTCTCGACTTGCCGAGCCGTCTCGCCAAGGCGCTGATGCGTCTCGTCGATGCCGATTCCGCGGGCATGGGGGAGCGCAAGATTTCGATCACCCAGAAGGACCTCGGCAACATCATCGGGATGTCGCGCGAAAGCACCAACAAGCAATTGCGCCTGTGGGAAGACAAGAAATGGGTCCGCCTCGAGCGCAACGCCGTGGTGATATTGGCGATCGATCCTATCGCCGCGATCGCCGACGACGGCGGCGCCCACGCCTGATCGAGGGCGCAGCCGGCAAGATCGTTAGCCAAGCATTTACTTCGTCATTCCGGGGAGCGCGTCTTCCACTACTGTGTCATAAGTCCGGATCTGCGATCCCCCTCTCCCGCTTGCGGGGGAGGGTTGGGGAGGGGGCCTGCTGACGCGTCGCGCATACCGCCCGCGCCCCCTCCCTACCCCTCCCCCGCAAGCGGGAGAGGGAAAAACCGGGCCCCCGTTATCTGACAATCCATTTTTGATGCAGCAGTGCTTCGCGTGAACCCGGAATGACGATTTTCTACTTCGCCGCGGGCGGCGGGCTCGCGGGCGCTTCGGTCCAGGTCTTGTAGTCGGCCTCCGATACGCTCGGCAGCTTCTTGACGAAGGCGACGATGGACCAGATCTCCGGGTCGCCCACTTCGATGAGACCGAAGCCGGGCATGCCGGTCATGTTGATGCCGTTCTTGATGACGAAGAACATCTGCGCCGGCGTGAGCTCGTTGGCGACGTCCTTGAGATCGGGCGGATCGGGGCGCAGGCCTTCGGAGAACTTGGCCCAGGCGACGCCGGGCGCGCCGTGACAATTCGCGCAGCCGCGCGTGGCGAAGGCGCGGGCGCCGGCCTGCACGATGGCGCCCTCCAGCGAAACCGAAGGCGCGTCTTTCGCATGCCGCGTGATGGACGCGTCGCGCACGTACTCCAGCGCCCAGGCGACCGGCTTCAAGTCGGGCTCGGTGCCGGCGACGTTGTAGAAGCCGCCGAAGAAGAACACCGCCGCGCCGATGGCGGCGATGATCGCAAGAGCGCCGATAGCGGCCAGAAACTTCATGGCGAACCTCCGGGTTGATTTCTCGATTGGGAAGCGGATGCCTGGCGAAATGAAAGTCGAAGTCCGCTCCCGGCAAATGCGACGCGCGAGACACTATCACGCCGGCGTGCCCAACGCCACGCCGCAGCGGCGATCGACGGCCGGTGCCGCGCGCATGGCACGCGCGCCGGCACGGTCTCTTGACCGATCGGCCGGCTGATTTATTCCCGCCAATTTTGTTCAAAGCAGCGGGGCCACTCGTCAGGACCGACGGCGACGGCCGGTCCGGATTGCGCGGCGGGCATTGGACGTCGTGCGGCGTTAGCCATATCTTCGTTGCAACGCTGCATTCCCGCCTGAACCCGCGTCCCCGCCCCGAAAGGACAGCCCATGGCCACGCGCAACGTCGCCGTCATCGTCGGCAGCCTTCGTAAAGGTTCCCTCAATCGCATGATGGCGCATGCGCTCGCGGGCCTCGCGCCCGCCGCGCTCAAGCTGGAGATCGTCGAGATCGCCCAGCTGCCGCTCTACAATCAGGATCTCGATGGCAGCCCGCCGGCGGAATGGACCGCGTTCCGGCAGCGCATCAAGGCCACCGATGCGGTGCTGTTCGTCACGCCGGAGTACAATCGCTCGGTTCCCGCGGCGCTCAAGAACGCCATCGACGTCGCCTCGCGCCCCTATGGCAGCAATTGCTGGGACGGCAAGCCGGCCGCGATCGTCAGCGTCTCGCCGGGCGCGATCGGGGGATTCGGCGCCAATCATCATCTGCGCCAGTCGCTGGTGTTCCTCAACATGCCGCCGCTGCAGCAGCCCGAGGCCTATATCGGCGGTGCGGCCGCGCTGTTCGACGGCGACGGCAAGCTCATCAATGCCGGCACCGGCGAGTTCCTGAAGAAGTTCATGCAGGCCTTCGCCGCGTGGATCGAAACCGTGGCACGCGCTTGACCTTCGCGCGCGGCATGGCGGTTCACGCGATCAAGGGGTTTGCGCGCCGGCCGGCGGCGCGCCGCGTGAACGGGGATGCCCCATGAAATACCGCCGGTTCGGAACCACGCAGCGCGACGTCGCGGTGATCGGCCAGGGCACCTGGTACATCGAGCACGCCGACCGCCGCGCCGCCGTCGCGGCGCTGCGCCGCGGCCTCGATCTCGGCATGAACCACATCGACACCGCCGAGATGTACGGCGACGGCGCCGCCGAGCAGATCGTCGGCGAGGCGATCGCCGGCCGCCGCGACGAGGTGTTTCTCGTCTCCAAGGTGCTGCCGCACAACGCCTCGCGGACCGGCACCATCGCCGCCTGCGAGCGCTCGCTGCGGCGCCTGCGCACCGACCGGCTCGACTGCTACCTGCTGCACTGGCGCGGCGCGCATCCGCTCGCCGAGACCATCGCGGCGTTCGATGAGCTGCAGCGGACCGGCAGGATCGCGTCGTGGGGCGTCAGCAATTTCGACGCCGGCGATCTCCAGGAGGCCGAGGGCGTCGCCGGCCCCGGGCGCATGGCGTGCGACCAGGTGCTCTATCATCTGCGGCGAACGCGACATCGAGCATGCCGTGATCCCCTGGTGCGAGACCCACCGCGTCGCCGTCGTCGCCTACAGCCCGTTCGGGCACGACAGCTTTCCGGGCCCGCGCAGCGCCGGCGGCCGCGTGCTCGCCGAGATCGCGCACGCCCATGGCGCGACGCCGCGCCAGGTCGCGCTCGCCTTCCTGATTCGCCGGCCGCATGTGTTCGCGATCCCCAAGGCCGCGACCCTCGCCCACGTCGAGGAGAACGCCGGCGCCGGCGATCTGCAGCTCACGCCGGACGAGATCGCCCGCATCGATGCAGGCGTTCCCGCTCGGGCGTCCGCTGCGCTCGCTGCCGATGCTGTGACCGTGATCGCTGTCATTGCCCGGCTTGACCGGGCAATCCAGTACGCCCGGTCGGTGTTTACTGGATCGCCCGGTCAAGCCGGGCGATGACAGCGAAGTATGTGTCAGCCCAAACGAAAAAGCGCTTCCAAAGGACCGCTCATGGGGAGTTGCACGGCGTGCCGGCTCACCTCGTCGGCAGCAGCAGCTTGTCCCTGAGCTTCACGATCTGGCGGATGCCCGCGGCATCGACGATCTCGACGCTGGCGATGCCCCGGCTCTGCTCGTCGACCCAGATCTCGCGCGGCTTGGCGATCATATGGTCGAGCCCCTCGAGGGCGACGTCGAGCACGTCGCTCTTGGGCTCGTAGGTGATGCCGAGGAACGGCAGCCACTCCGCCTCGCGCTGGTCGCCCAGGGCGAGCGACATCACCTCGATTTCCGCCTCCTCGGCTTCGAGCCCCTTGGAGACGCGGTCGAAGTAGGACTGCCATTCGTTCTTGTCGAGCTTGCGGACGGCCATGTGGACCTCCCTGTGGTCTGACCCCGAGATTTGGTTCCCGAATGTCGAACAAGTCATCCAGCCAACTTGGTGAAGCAGTGGGGCGACTTACCCGGATCACACCACTTGCGCGGCGTCGTCGCCTGCATTGCCCCGTATGGTGATGTGGTGGCGCTGGGCTATGCTGCAAGTCTCCGATTTCGGTCCTACACGTGGCCCCGTCTGTCTGGGTCGCACCACTTGCAACACGAAAGGTCCCAACGGTGGCAGGCTCGATCGCGGTCGGCGCGTCCGACGTTCTCATCGTGGTGGACGTGCAGAACGATTTCTGCCCCGGCGGCCGTCTGGCGGTGCCGCGCGGCGACGAGATCGTCGTGCCGATCAACCGCCTCGCCGCAAAATTCGCCCATGTGGTGCTGACCCAGGACTGGCATCCGGCCGGCCACCTGTCGTTTGCCTCCTCGCATCCGGGACGCCAGCCGTTCGAAAGCATCACGCTGCCCTATGGCGCGCAGGTGCTGTGGCCGGATCATTGCGTGCAGGGCAGCGAGGGCGCTGCGTTCCACCCCGCGCTCGACATTCCCCACGCGGCGCTCGTGATCCGCAAGGGCTTTCGCCACGCCATCGATTCCTACTCGGCGTTCTACGAGAACGACCGCACCACCCCGACCGGCCTCGCCGGCTATCTGCGCGAGCGCGGTTTTTCGCGCGCCTTCCTCGCCGGCCTCGCCTTCGATTTCTGCGTGCGCTACTCCGCCGAGGACGCCGGGACCCACGGCCTCGACGTCATCGTGATCGAAGACGCCTGCCGCGGCATCGACCTCGCCGGCTCGATGGCGGCGACGCGGGCGAGTTTTGCGGGGCGGGGGGTGGTTTGCGTGGGGGCAGGGGAGGTTGGGGCGGGGTAGGATTAGAGACTTCTTTATCCAATTCGAATATCCCGATACTGATGAAATTAGGATTTGAAGAAGCTCAATCACCCTACTTCAGCGGGTCACAGAGCGCCCGAGCCTGGACCGAGCAATGGGTTCGACGAGAGGCCTATTGCCCGAGCTGCGGCAATTCGAGTGTCACCAAGTTCGAAAATAACCGCCCGGTCGCGGACTTCTTTTGCACCTCGTGCAATGAAGAATACGAGCTCAAGAGTCAGAAGACCAAGTTCGGTACCAAGGTGCTCGACGGCGCATTTCGCGCCATGTGCGATCGTCTTGCGGCAAGTAACAATCCCAATCTGATGCTCTTGAAATATGATCGGACGCGGCTTGCAGTCACCGATCTTTTCGTCGTGCCAAAGCATTTCTTTGTGCGCGAAATCATCCAGGAGAGAAAACCCCTAGCATCTACGGCCCGCCGTGCAGGATGGGTCGGCTGCAATATTTTGCTGGATCAAATTCCCAGAATCCGGAAAAGTTTTCCTGGTTCGAAATGGCGAACCTCAGCCAAAAGGGTCTGTTCTCAGGCAGTGGCAAAACACCCTGTTCCTGCGCGAGGCGGGAGTTGAGGCGAGAGGGTGGCTGATCGAAGTGATGAAATGCGTTGAGGACATCGGAAAACACGAATTCCAGCTTGAAGACGTCTACGCATTCGAGGC
Organism: uncultured Alphaproteobacteria bacterium; assembly: GCA_963791375.1. Lineage (GTDB taxonomy): Bacteria > Pseudomonadota > Alphaproteobacteria > Rhizobiales > Xanthobacteraceae > JAJPKK01. Next base: position 13,435 of record CAWBSI010000022.1, on the reverse strand, counting down.
CGTCTTAAGCAGGCTTTATCCCGAAAACAGACACGTGAAGCAAAAGATTCGGCAGCAGCTTCAGGTGCTCCGCGATCACGGATATCTCGACTTCGTTTCTCGCGGATATTACCGGCTGCGGTCGAAAGAATAGGCTTCGTCACTCGCTCGCCCAACCAAGATCAGTCATCGCCGGGCTTGTCCCGGCGATCTCGATTCCGATGGCACGGAGCCTCCAAAATCGAGATGGCCGGACAAGCCCGGCCATGACGAATCAAACTGCGGCAGACGCAATCTAAACCGGCAGCCGCTCCGCATCCGCCGGCTCAAACCAAATCTCACAAGGCTGCCCCCGCTCGTCCAAATCCGGCAAGTCGGACCCGTCGTAATCGCAGATACGGATGGGGAAGGGATTGCCGAGGACCCATTGCACGAGACCACCATGGACGCCGACGGTGATGTCGGGATGCGGTTGAGCCTGGGCGAGTTTCAAGACAAGGTTCTCGACGTCGGCATTGTTTGCAGGACCGGCATTGAGCATCGAAACCAGGGCGTCGAGAACGATCGCATGCTCACGTACCGTAAGTTGAAGCCAGCTATGGTCAGTCATGGGCGGCCAATTCCCAATTCGTCAGTTTTACCGTTCGGACTGTGGTTTATGGCATGTTCCTGATATGTTCTCAAGCATCGTCACGGAACACCGCCACATGCTTTTTGAACACTTGACCCAAGCCCGAATTCGTCCTATTTATTGCCCACGCAACATTCTACCGAGCGGGCACATCCATGCGCAATTTTGTTATCGTACTTAGAGGGCGCATCGCCGGGGGCGGGTAACCGTCCGCGAATGTGGCGATGCGCGACCAGGGGCCTTCGGGGCCCTTTTTTAATGCCCGAACGCCAACTCCCGATAGACGCAGCAACACGCGAAAACCAACGGAGCCTGTCATGGCCACGCAAACGACCCGGACCGCCCCCAATCCTGCCGCGTCCCAGCCGGCTGCCCCAAAGGCGAAGGAAGCCGCGAAGACCAAGCCCGGCACCCCATCCGCGACCCAATCCGGGGTCCAGATGACCGGCGCCGAGATGGTGATCCGGGCGCTCGCGGATCAGGGCGTCGAGCACATCTTCGGCTATCCCGGCGGGGCGGTGCTGCCGATCTATGACGCGCTGTTCCACCAGGAAAAGGTCCGCCACATCCTGGTGCGCCACGAGCAGGGCGCCGTTCATGCGGCCGAGGGCTATGCGCGCTCCACCGGCAAGGTCGGCTGCGTCCTCGTCACCTCGGGGCCGGGCGCGACCAACTCGGTCACCGGGCTCACCGATGCGCTGTGCGACTCGATCCCGCTGGTCTGCATCACCGGCCAGGTGCCGACCCACCTGATCGGCAACGACGCCTTCCAGGAATGCGACACCGTCGGCATCACCCGGCCCTGCACCAAGTACAACTACCTCGTGAAGGACGTCGCCGACCTGCCGCGGGTGCTGCACGAGGCCTTCTATGTGGCGGCGAGCGGCCGGCCCGGCCCGGTGGTCGTCGACATCCCCAAGGACATCCAGTTCGCCGTCGGCACCTATTCCAGGCCGAACGAGTTCCAGCACAAGGGCTATCGTCCCCGGCTCGATGGCGACCCCGAAAAGATCAAGGCCGCCGTCGAGCTGATGGCGGGGGCGAAGCGCGCCTTGTTCTACACCGGCGGCGGCGTCATCAATTCCGGGCCGCGCGCGACGGCGCTGCTGCGCGAGCTGGTCAAGCTCACCGGCTTCCCCGTGACCTCGACGCTGATGGGCCTGGGCGCCATGCCGGCCGCCGATCCGCAATGGCTGGGCATGCTGGGCATGCACGGCACCTACGAGGCGAACCTCGCCATGCACGGCTGCGACGTCATGATCTGCGTCGGTGCGCGGTTCGACGACCGCATCACCGGCCGGCTCGATGCGTTCTCGCCGGGCTCCAAGAAGATCCACATCGACATCGACCCGTCCTCGATCAACAAGAACGTCAAGGTCGATATCCCCATCATCGGCGACTGCGCCCATGTGCTGGAAGACATGGTGGCGCTGTGGCGCGCCCGCGGCGCCGCGCCTGGCGGCGCTTCGCCGGATTTGGCCGCGCGCAAGGCGTGGTGGGACCAGATCGAGCGCTGGCGCGGCCGCAAGAGCCTCGCCTACCGGCAGTCCGGCGAGGTGATCAAGCCGCAATACGCGATCCAGCGGCTCTACGAGCTCACCAAGGACCGCGACGTCTACATCACCACCGAAGTCGGCCAGCACCAGATGTGGGCGGCGCAGTTCTTCGGCTTCCAGGAGCCGAACCGCTGGATGACCTCCGGCGGTCTCGGCACCATGGGCTACGGGCTGCCCGCCTCGGTCGGCGTGCAGCTCGCGCATCCGAAGTCGCTGGTCATCGATATCGCCGGCGAAGCGTCGGTGCTGATGAACATGCAGGAGATGTCGACGGCGGTGCAGTACCGGCTGCCGGTCAAGATCTTCATCATCAACAACCAGTACATGGGCATGGTGCGGCAGTGGCAGGAGCTGCTGCATGGCGGCCGCTATTCGGAGAGCTACACCGAGGCGCTGCCCGATTTCGTCAAGCTCGCCGAGGCCTATCACGCCGTCGGCATCCGCTGCGACAAGCCGGGCGACCTCGACGGCGCGATCCGCGAGATGATCGACGTCGACCGGCCCGTGATCTTCGATTGCGTGGTCGACCAGAACGAGAACTGCTTCCCGATGATCCCGTCCGGCCGCGCTCACAACGAGATGATTCTCGGCGACGCGGCGGAAAGCCTCGAGGACGCAATGACCGAAGAGGGCAAGATGCTGGTGTGAGGGCGCGGCACTTCCTCCCTCCCCCTGAAAGGGGGAGGGTCGGGGAGGGGGTCGCGGGTGGTACGGGTGGCGAGTCAAAGGACCCCCACCCCAACCCTCCCCCTTTCAGGGGGGGCCGGAAATACGCAGTTGTGACACGGCAATATTGCCGTCAGCACGAAAAAAGGCGCACGCGGCGCCGGGACAGAACGAGCTTTCCATGCATACCCCTGAGACCATCGAAGCCCACACCCTCGCCGTGCTCGTCGACAACGAGCCGGGCGTGCTGGCGCGGGTGATCGGGCTGTTCTCCGGCCGCGGCTACAACATCGAGAGCCTCACCGTCTCGGAGACCGAGCACCAGCGCCACCTCTCGCGCATCACCATCGTCACCCGCGGAACGCCGATGGTGATCGAGCAGATCAAGAACCAGCTGGAGCGGCTGGTACCGATCCATCGCGTCGTCGACATGACCCTCGCGGGGCCGGCGATCGAGCGCGAGCTCGCCATGGTCAAGGTGCGCGGCAAGGGCGACAACCGCGTCGAGGCGTTGCGGCTGGCGGACGCGTTCCGGGCCCGCGTCATCGACGCCACCACCGAGAGCTTCGTGTTCGAGATCACCGGCGGCACCAGCAAGATCGACCAGTTCGTCGCGTTGATGCTGCCGCTCGGCCTGATCGACGTCTCCCGCACCGGGATCGTCGCCATCAGCCGCGGCGCCGAGGGGATGTGAGTGACAGAGGTCAGATGACAGAGGTCAGACGAGAGTTGACGGGAGCGCCAAGTTTCCAGGGTGGCGATTGCATCGGCTCAAGGGCCGCCGGCGCGGCGAATGGAGCGTGTGGGTGACGGGTAGTTTTCGACTTACGTTTCGTGTAGACGGCGAGAATGTGAACGATATCGATCTCGAGGATTATCATTGAAGAGTGAGACATGCCCATGAAGAACCCGCCTCATGTCGGAGAGGTCATCTGGCACGGCATCATCGAGCCGCTCGATCTCTCCGTCACCAAGGCCGCCGGGATTCTCGGCGTGCGCCGCGCGACCTTGTCCGATCTCGTCAACGGCAAGGCGGCGTTGACCGCGGAGATGGCGTTGCGCATCCACAAGGCGTTCGGCCCTGAAGTCGATCACCTGTTGCGGATGCAAGTCGCCTATGAGGTTGCACAGGTGCGTAAGCGGTCGAAAGACATCAGGGTCAAACGTTACGTTGCGAAAGCTGCGTGACATGCTTGCCGGTCGGCCCGATTGATCTCGCGCACCTGCGTCGTCGCAAGGGCTTGTCCCAGAGCGCGAATGAAACTAGAAGCAGCCGCCAATGCGGCCCTGAAAACGACCCAAGCAGAGGTAGATAAGTTATGCGCGTATATTACGACCGCGACGCCGACCTGAACCTGATCAAGGGGAAGAAGGTCGCCATTGTCGGCTATGGCAGCCAGGGCCATGCCCATGCCCTCAATCTGCGCGACTCCGGGGTCAAGGAGGTCGCGGTGGCGCTGCGCAAGGGCTCGGGCTCGGCGAAGAAGGCCGAGGGCGAGAAGTTCAAGGTGCTCGACGTCGCCGAGGCCGCCAAATGGGCCGACGTCATCATGATGCTCACGCCCGACGAGTTGCAGGGCGACATCTATCGCGACCACCTCCACGCCAACATGAAGGACGGCGCGGCGCTGATGTTCGCCCACGGTCTCAACGTGCATTTCAACTTGATCGAGCCGCGCGCCGACCTCGACGTGCTGATGATCGCGCCCAAGGGGCCCGGCCACACCGTGCGCTCGGAATACCAGCGCGGCGCCGGCGTGCCCTGCCTCGTCGCGATCCACCAGGATGCTTCCGGCAACGCCCATGATCTCGGCCTCTCCTATGCCTCCGCGATCGGCGGCGGCCGCGCCGGTATCATCGAGACGACCTTCAAGGAAGAGTGCGAGACCGACCTGTTCGGCGAGCAGTCGGTGCTGTGCGGCGGCCTCGTCGAATTGATGAAGGCCGGCTACGAGACCCTGGTGGAAGCCGGTTACGCGCCGGAGATGGCCTATTTCGAATGCGTCCACGAGGTGAAGCTCATCGTCGACCTCATCTACGAGGGCGGCATCGCCAACATGAACTACTCGATCTCAAACACCGCGGAATACGGCGAATACGTCTCCGGCCCGCGCGTGGTCACGCCGGAGACCAAGGCGGAGATGAAGAAAATCCTCGGGGACATCCAGTCCGGCCGCTTCGTCAAGGATTGGATGCTGGAGAACAAGGTCAATCAGACCTCGTTCAAGGCGACCCGCGCCAAGCTCGCCGAGCATCCGATCGAGCAGGTCGGCGCCAAGCTGCGCGAGATGATGCCGTGGATCAAGCAGCGCGCGTTGGTCGACAAGTCGCGGAATTAGCGCGGTTTCCCTCTCCCGCTTGCGGGGGAGGGTCAGGGAGGGGGCTTGTTCCCAGAACTCACCACCCGAATCAACCGCGACCCCCTCCCCACCCCTCCCCCGCAAGCGGGAGAGGGAGGAGCGCGGCTCGACAACCCGACCTTTTTTGACACAGCAGGATTAATCGGGGTGGCCGGACCGGCCATGACCATTCAACTTTTGCCCGTACGTCCCGCTATTTCTTCACGTTGATCATCTGGTCGAGAAACAGGTCGGCGCCGGCCGCGAGCGGCACGATGCGGGCGCCGTTGTACCCGCCTTCGCCCTTGGCGCCGGCGAACCGGCCCTTGCCGCCGAGCACGGTGATCATTCCGCGGAAGATGGTGCGCGTGCCGTCGACTGCGGCCATGCCCGAGGTCTTGTACCAGAGCACGGAGCCGTCATCGAAAGTGAGGTTGCTGTAACTCGAGTTCGTGCCGGAGCCCTTCGTGTAGTCGATCGTTGCGACGAAATAGGTCGTGGCGGTCGATCCGTCCTGGAACGAGGCGATGCCGGAAAAGCGAACCACTCCCACCGCATGACCGTCGACGTCGCCGACATCCTGGGTCTGCACCGAGTTTGCGTGCATCACCGCGCGCAGTTCGAGCATTTCATCCGCATGCGCCGGTCGGAAATCGCCGAGGCCGACGAATGCCAGGGTTGCGAGAATGATCGTGATGCGTCTCGACATGATGCTTGCTCCCGTTGTGGTTGGTGGGCGCTGGCCGGTGCGGGCGCCGCGGCGCCGATAAAGTATTCGTTCGCCAAATTCGGCGCGGCCGTCGGCACTGCTGGCGGCCGGCACATCGTGGAGCGAGCCTACACCACTGCGGCCGTTGCACGATAGGCCGGGCGTCGTGGCGTCGCGCATTGCCGGCGCTGGAAAAGGAAACGCCGGCGGGCGTCGGGTAGTTCCCCGTCGCCGCCGGCGTCGATTACAAGACTTTCAATGCGCGCTTATGACCGGCTGAACGAATTGTAGACCTGCTTCACGAAGTTGGCAGCGGCCTGATCGTTGTCGGCCCAGGTCTTGTCGAGATCGGCCAAGGGCTTCGCGGCCACGACCTCAGCCTCGGTCTTGCCTTCCTTCATGAGCTTCTCGACGCGCTCGCGTGCGGTCTTCACCATCGCGCCGTACTCGGCGACGTTCGCCTTGTTCGCGAGCGGGCCATGGCCGACGACGACCTTGGTGTTGTCGTTCGCCACCTTGAGCCAGGCATCGGTCGCGCGGATCATGCCGCGGATGTCGCCGCCATTGGCGAAGTCGACCTGCTGGTAGCGATGGCGATTGTTCATCACGTCGCCGGTGGCGATCACGTTGGCGTCCGGGATATACACCCAGGTGTCGCCGTCGGTGTGGGCATTGTAGACGTGGTTGAGCACCACCTTGCGGCCGCCGACCTCGATCGTCTTGCGAGCCGCCGGCATAGGTCTCCTTCGGTACGCCGCCGGCGGGCGCGGGCGGTTGCGCGTTGCCGGTGGTGCCGTTCTTGTTGCCGCCCGCCGCGAGGCGGAGCCGGATGTTGTCCTGCGCGATGACGGTGGCGCCGTCCTTCTGGAAGTTCGCATTTCCGCCGGTGTGGTCGCCGTGGAAATGGGTGTTGACGATGTACTTGATCGGCAGCGGCGAGATCGCCTTGACGGCGGCCTTGATCTTGTCGGACAGCGGCGCGAACTGCGTGTCCACCATGATGATGCCGTCGGTGCCGACGACGACGGTGATGTTGCCGCCCTGGCCCTCGAGCATATAGGTCTTGTTGCCGAGGTCGGTGGTCTTGATCTGGATCTTGTCCCAATCGACCGGTTGTTGTGCGTATGCGGTACCTGCAAACACGACGGTTGCGCCCGCGAGCGCAGCCAATGCGATCCTGCTCATGATGTTCCTCCTTGATTGCCGGCCGCTTTCGCGACCGCCATCATCCCTGTTTTGACCGCACCCTCCCGGGAGCGGGTGGCGGACATTATCATGTTTCCGGCCGCAGACGAGCGCCCTCTGCCCCGACATTGCCTGCCCAGGTGGTGAGACGTTTCGCGCATCGGGCGCCCCTTTTGCAGGCCTGTGCGATCGGTGTATGTTTCCGCGATCTGCGCTGTCGACGGGGAGCCGGAACTCCGTTCACTGCAAGCGGCAGGCGGTGCTACCGGCTGGCTGTGGCTTCGCAAACAGCTGGTGCTTTTTTCGGCAAAAAAAGAATTTGCAGTCCATGCTGCTCCGCGCCTGCGGGAGCAAGTTGGACGAGGGAGAACACGAATGTTCAAGAGGGGTTTTGCAGCCGCGATCGCGCTGACGGCTGCGCTGGGGATCAACAACGCCGCACTGGCGTTCGACGACGCGACATATCCGGATCTCACGGGCCAGTGGGTCGCCGTCCGCATTCCCGGAGTCAAGGGCCAGCCTGCCTACGATCCGACCAAGCCGTGGGGCCTCGGCCAGGAGGCGCCGCTGACGCCCGAATATCAGAAGGTCCTGGAGGCGAGCCTTGCCGATCTGGCCCAGGGCGGGCAGGGCGGCTGGCCGACCGGTCGGTGCCTGCCGCCGGGGATGCCGGCGATGATGACGCTCTACCGGCCGATGGAAATCATCGTGAAGCCGGAGATCACCTATATACTGATCGATCACGCCATCAATTCCCACCGGCGCATCTACACCGACGGACGCGACTGGCCGAAAAACGTCGAGCCGAGCTTCGACGGCTATTCCATCGGCAAATGGATCGATCCCGACAACAGCGGCCGCTACAGCGTCCTCGAGGTCGAGACCCGGTATCTCAAGGGCCCGCGCGCCTTCGACCCGGCCGGACTGCCCACCCACACGGACAACCAGACCATCGTCAAGGAGCGCATCTTCGTCGACAAGGCCAATCCCGCCCTGCTGCACGACGAAATGACGGTGATGGACCATGCGTTGACGCGGCCGTGGTCGGTGTCGAAGACCTATCGTCGCAACGGCGGCGCCCATCCGGAGTGGCCGGAAGACAATTGCGGCGACAACAACCAATTGGTCCGCATCCAGGACCAAGAGTACTACAAGAGCGCCGATGGCCGCCTCATGCCGACGCGGAAGGACCAGCCGCCGCCGGATATGCGCTACTTCAGGCCGGCGAAGAACTGAGGGCGTCGCCGCGCGGAGCGCTCGGCGGGTTGCCTCTTACGGCTACCGCGGGCCAGCAGGAGTTCCGGCCTGGCCTGTCAGAAATGATAATTGAGCCCGGTGCGGATGACGTTGTCATGCACGGTATTGCTGAGCGTCAGCGTGCCGCCCGGGACTGCCAGGCTGTTCGAGACCGAGCCGCCGCCGAGGTACAGATATTCGAGCCGGCCGGTCCAGTTGCCCCAAATCTGGGTCTCGACGCCGAGGCCGACGACCCATACGGGGCGCGCGTCCGTCTGCGAGGCCCAGCCGGCCAAACTTACGCTTTCCTGAGTGCCGGCATATCCGCCGCCGCCGGTCACGTAGAACAGCCACTCGTCCATCGCGTAGCCGACCCGGCCGCGCAGCGTGGAGAACCAATTCAGCGAATTGGTGAATTGAATCCCGAAGACATTGACGCCATTCCGCTGGTGGGAAAATTGCGCGTCCGCTTCCACGCCCGCGACCAAGGGGCCGAATTGCCAGTTGAATCCGGCCTGGCCGCCGCCGACGAAGCCCCTGATCTCGTCCGAGGTCGTCGTGAACAGGCCCGGCGCCGTCACCGAGAAAGACGTTCTGCCGGTTCCGGCGCCGAGGTTGCCGCCGGCATAAAGGCCACCCCAATTGTAGTAGCCACCGCCCTGCACGATAGGCAGCAGATCCGCGGCATGGCCGGAGAAACAGATTGTGTTTGAAAGGCTTACGACAAACGCCATCGCGATGACGCGCACGCCTTGGCGGCACACTTTCATCAGAACTCCCCCTGTCCACGAGCGTGTCGGACAGCCTACCCCGCCGGGATGCTAGCAGGGCTGCTCCCTGTTGAAAACCCATGCCCTGCGGGCTGCGCGCGGTTTGGGAGCCGGTGTTGCTATTCGGCTGCCCTGATCCCGGCGCCCTTGATCACCGCCGCCCATTGCGGAATCTCCGCCTTGATGACAGCGGCGAATTGCTCGGGCGAATTGCCGATCAGGTCGAGTCCGAGGGTGCCGAGGCTCTTTTGCACTTCGGGCATTGCCAGCACGCGCACCGTCTCGCGATGGACCTTTTCGATGATGGCGCGAGGCGTGCCGGCCGGCGCCATCAGGCCGAACCAAGGCACCGCCTCGAAGCCGGGATATCCCGACTCCGCCATGGTCGGGATGTCGGGGGCTGCTGCCGAGCGCTGGCGCGAGCTGACCGCGAAGGTGCGCAGCTTGCCTTCGCGCACAAGCGATAAAGCGTTCGAAATATTGGCGAACGACATGGTGAGCCGGCCGGCGAGCAGGTCCGGCAGCACCGCGGTGGTGCCGCGATAGGCGACCGGCTGGATGTCGACATGCGCCAGGTATTTGAGCAATTCGCCGCCGAGATGCTGGGAGGTGCCGACGCCGGCATGCCCGTAAGTGAGCTTGCCGGGCTGCGCGCGGGCCAGCGCCACGAGCTCGGGCAAGGTCTTCGCCGGGACATCGGGAGGGACGACGAGGAGGTTCGCCGCGATAAACACCTGGGAGATCGGCGCGAAATCGTTGACGGGATCATAGGGCAGCTTGTCGTAGAGGCTGGGACTGAAGATCAGCGCCGAGTTTCCGCCCATCAGCAGCGTGTAACCGTCCGGAGCCGCCTTGGCGACGCGATCGGTGGCGATGTTGCTGCCGGCGCCGCTGATGTTTTCCACCACCACCGCCTTGCCCCAGGCCTCCGTGAACTTGTCGGCCAGGAGGCGCGCAGTGACATCGGGCGCAACCCCGGGCGGAAAGCCGACGATGATCCTGACCGACTGTTCCGGATAGCTGGTCTGGGCGAGTGCATCACCCGCAGCCAAGGCAGCCAACACGACGCAGGCGCGAAGAACGATTTTCATGCGAGCACCTCCCTGAGGCCCCCCCGACACGTGTATCGCTGCACCGGCAATTGTCGTCTCGAATAAGAAATTTCGCAACGGACGGCGCGGCTTGTTCCCTGCGGTCTGTTGTCCGGCCGGGCGCCTGCCGGCGCAGCGCTTGCGCAGCTCGGCTGCAATGGCAAGGGCGTTCGCGTGAAGTTGCTGGACCTCCGCCCCTATGCGACAGTCCGCTCTGCCGACATTCAATGGACAACAAACAGACAACTGGGAGGGATCGATGCGTACCAAGGATATTCATTGGCTCGTCGCCTGTGCCGCGCTGGCGTTTTCCGCGATGAGCGCAACCGCGGCGCTGGCCCAGGCGCCGGCGCAGCCGCCGCCCCCGCCGCAGATGGCGCCGTCTCTCGTGCCGGCCTACACCGTCGATCTCATGACCACGGAAGGGTCGGCAGCGTTCGGCGCGCAGTGGAAGACGATGGAGGCCAGGATCGTCGAAGTTCCGCCCATCAAGGACGCCCAGCCGGCCTACAAGTCCGGCTACGACATCTCGCCCCATGCCGGCGAAGCCGGCTTCGATGATTCCGCCTGGCCGGTCATCGAGCCCAAGGGCCTAGCCGGACGCCTCGGCGCCGGCAGGGTGTCGTTCATCTGGTATCGCGCGAACCTGACGATCCCGGAAAAGATCGGCAGCTTCGAGACCGCGGGCGCCAAGGCGGTGTTCACCGCCTATGTGGACGACTACGCGGAGGTCTGGGTCAACGGGCAGATGCCGCGCCGCAGCGGCTATCCGAGTCCGGCCACCATCCAGGGCCTCAACATGCCCAATCACGTCGTGCTCGCCGATGCGGTCAAGGCCGGCGACAAATTCCAGGTCGCAGTGTTCGGCATCAACGGGCCGATTTCGGTGGCGCCGTCGAATTTCGTCTTCTTCCGTCAGGCGAAGATCGACTTCTACAAGTAGTGCGCTTGTCCTCGCCGGCCGATGCAGATTTGCACGTGATGAGCCTTTGGGCCGACCGGCCCAGGGGCGTTCGCGCCGGCGTGGCGCCGCCGCGATGATCGTCCGTCCGCTCGCTGCCGCCGACCGCGTGCGATGGCAACCGCTGTGGCAGGGTTATCTCGCGTTCTACAAGGCGGACGTCGCGCCGGAGGTCAGCGATGTCACCTTCGCGCGGCTGACCGGCACACGCGAGCCGATGGGCGGTTTCATCGCAACGGACGGCGACGCGGCGGTCGGGATCGTGCATTGGCTCACCCACCGGTCCTGCTGGACCATCGCTGACTACTGCTACCTGCAGGACCTTTTCGTCGCGCCCGGCCGGCGCAGCGGCGGGATCGGGCGCAAGCTCATCGAAGCGGTCTACGACAAGGCGCGGGCGCTCGGCTGCTCCCGCGTGTATTGGCACACTCACGAGACCAATGCCGTCGCGATGAAGCTCTATGACGGCGTCGCCGATCGTCCGGGTTTCGTTCAATATCGAAAGATCCTATAGGGCGGGATGGTTGCCCGCGATCGCGCGCCTTGCGGTGCTCCGCACACGAGCGCGCCAGCCCGGCAAGGAGGAACTCCATGAAACCCGTCAGTTCGTGCGCCTTTGCAATGGTCCTCGGCGCGCTCGCCCTCTGGGCAGCACCAGCTTCGGCGCAGACCGTGCCGCCGCCCGCGACGGCGGCGCAGAACGCGGCGCGGGTCCCGGCCACGCTGTCGCGGCCGACCGGCCGGTTCGGACGCACGCTCGGCCTGCCGAAGGACGGCAAGGACCTCTTCATCGCGGACGAGGACTACATCCGCTTCCCGCTGCCGCCGGGCGCGGAAGCCTATGCCGATGTCGACGCCATGAAGATCAAGGCGACCATCGGCGAGATCACCGCGATCTCGCGCAAGAGCCGCGACGACGGCAACCAGTATTGGGGCCGCATTCCCGGCACGCCCTACGACCGCATGGCGCAGGACTGGGTCATGAGCCGCTTCAAGGCGCTCGGCATGCAGGACGTGCGGCGCCAGGACATCGCCATGAAGCCGCTGTGGTACCCGACCTCATGGGCGGCGGAGTTCACGGTCGGCGGCAAGACCATCGCCGCTCAAGAGCGCATTTCCGATCACGGAATCGCCGTCGACCAAGGGACGCATGTCGGCGCCGGTGGTCTGGGTCGGCCTCGGCACCGCCGCCGATTTTCGCGGCCGCGACGTCAACGGCAAGGCGGTGATGATCTATTCGATCGCGACGCCCGGCGGGCGCGATCACTCCGCCGACTGGAGCGGCGCGGTCAAGCGCGCCGACGAAGCCGGCGCCGCGATCATCATGGTCGAGATGGGATTCCCGGGCGACGCCCTGTCCGAACCCGAGGGCGCGGTCGGCACGCGCGCGCCGACCATCACCATCACGCCCGACGACGCCAATGCGATCCGCGATCGCTCGACAACAATGTCGAGGTCGAGCTGCACCTCAAGCTCGACACCGAGGAGCGCGAGGGCCTCAAGACCGCCAACGTCTGGGGCGTGCTGCCGGGCGCGAGCGACGAGCAGATCCTCATCATGGCGCACACCGACGCCTTCTTCGAAGGCGCGCATGGACAACGCGTCCGGCATCGCCATGATGCTCGACATCGCGCGGCACTACGGCGCCGTCGCACGCAGGCGCAACGCCCGCGCACGCTCGTGTTCCTGACGACGTCGGACCATCACCACGGCTCGGTCGGGCATCCGCTGGGTGCGCGACAATTACGATTGGAGCAAGGTGGCGCTGATCGTCAATTCCGAGCATCCGTCGCAGACGCTGCTCTACAATCTCGATGCCGGCCTGATGACCGCCAACGAGGTGAGCGCGCGGCGCTGGTATGTCGGCGGCAGCGACGCGCTGCGATCGCTGGTGCGCAATTCGTTCACGGGAGTTCGGCGTCGCCACCTACCACAAGTCGGAAGTCTCGCCGGGCGGCGAGCTGTCGCAAATTCATCTGAAGGCGCCGAGCTTCCACATCATCGACCACGTGATCTATCACACGACGCTCGACACCGCGGAACTGGTTCCGGCCTGGGGCCTCGAGGACGCGACCCGCGCCTTCCTCAAGATCATCGACGGCGCCAACAGAATGACAAAGCAGGAGATCGCGGCCGCGTCGGCCGGGCTGCCCGATCCGACACGGCCAGTGCGCTGAGGTGGGGAATGCAAGCGGGTTCGGCCCGCGGCCGAACGGGCAGGGGTGGCGATGCTGTGGCAGCTTTCGCCGGCTTCGGACATGCCGCGGCGTGGGCTCTGGGCAACAATGGGCCAAGAGCTGACATCAACAGTA
>CAWBSI010000021.1:0-138823 GCA_963791375.1 uncultured Alphaproteobacteria bacterium | reverse complement strand
CCCGACTTCGGTCGGGGAGAGGTGCGCACATCCGGCACGGCAATGTGTGCACCTACGCCCGGCGGCGGCTGCGCTCGGCTTCGCTCAGGGTGTAGTGGCCGTGGGAATGGGACGACAGCCGCCCCGCATGCACCATGCGGTGCAGGCGCACCACCAGGGTCTTGCGTTTGATCTCGAGCTGGGCCTCGTCGAGATTGTCGACGATGTCCTGGACCGACAGGCCCAATGGATTCTCGGCGAGAATGTCGAGGATGAAATCCTCGATATCGTCGGCGCCGCCGCCGCGCGCGGCGACCACCACCGGCGCGCCGCGGCGCGGATCGCGCCCTCGGTCTTCGATCGCAGCCACGGGCTCGGCCGCCACGGCATGTCCCAGCCGCGATGATATCTCGGCCAGCACCTCGGCCGCACGCTCGGGCGATGCCGATTTGAGGCCCTTGAGGCCCATGGCGAGCATGTCCGCCTTCTGCAGCAGCTCCTGCTCATAGGCCCGGACCGCATCAGGCAGGACGGTCATTCACGCTTCTCCGCGAAAATTACGCACGGGACGGCCGCTCAAAGTCTTGGTAAGGGTGCGGAAATTCCATGATATCCAAAATTACATAGGGGGCAAGACCCGCCCGCATGATTCTTAAAACAACCTAAACGCAGCAATTATGGTTAATATTGCAATACCGTATTTGACAGCATTTTAGGTTTGTGTAATCATAAATTACAGAACGGGAACGGGGATGACATTGGGGAAGAGGGGAGAGAGGTCGGGGTGCGCAGCGGCGAGCTTTGGACCAACGAGACGGGCACTTCCGCCCGTCATTCAAGGGTTGGTTGGTTTCTTGGCCCGTCGCTCCGTCACCCCGACCTCCGGTCCACCGAAGGCCCAGGAATTTCTCAGGGTCCCAGGCATTTCTTTGTAATCCCGAGTAACTCAATCGTGTGCGGAGTAGCCCATGCCCTTCGATCTCACGCTGTCGATCTACGCGGTTGCCGCGCTTGCCTTTGCCGGTGCGCTCGGGTGGGCGCTCACTTGGGCGGGACGGCTCGTCCCGGTGCCGCGCATAAAGGTGCGGGCGCAGAACGAAAAGCATGGTCCGCTCCGCGTCATCGAACTGGCGCTGGTGCTTTCGCCCGCCGCGCGCATGCGGCAGCGGGCGCAAGGCGTGCAAGCGGCGCGCGCGGCCGAATTCGTGGTCTACATCACCCTGAAGACCTGTAATCCATAGCTTCACCGAGAATCCCTCCCCGTTTTCGGGGAGGGTGGCCGAGCGAAAGCGAGGTCGGGTGCGGTCTGCGGCCACAATTTTTGTGCACAAGGAAACCCCACCCCGGCCCTCCCCGAAGTCGGGGAGGGAGAAGTCTGCGCTACTCCTCCGGCGTGCCGATCTCTTCCGTCACCATGTCGCCCCGCGGCGACACGATCTCGCGGCCGATGCGGTCGCGCATCACCATATGGACGCGCTCGGCGATGCGCGGCTCCTGCTCCATCAGGACGTGAAAGTGCGACGCGTCGAGCACCAGGAGGTTGGTCCGCGTGGTCGCCCTCACGGTGGCGGAGCGGCGCGCCCGGCGCAGCACCGCGATCTCGCCGAAGAATTGCCCGACGCCGAGGCTGACCTGCTTGCCGCCGTCGAGCTCGACGGCGACCTCGCCATTGGCGATGAAATACATGGAATGGGCGGCATCGCCGCGGCGCACGATGATGTCGCCGGCGTCCGCCGTCTGCGCCCGCAACAGGCGCATCACCTGGGCGATCGCGGTGGCGTCGAGACCGTTGAACAACGGCACCCGCGCCACCATGCCCCAGGTCACCACGAAATCGCGGCGGTGGATCTGGTCGGAGAAGGCGGTGGCGATGATGCCGACCGGCAGCGCGATCATGACGATGCCGCACATGATGGTCAGCGCGGCGACGAACTTGCCGAGCGGCGTGATCGGCACGGCGTCGCCGTAACCAATGGTGCCCAGCGTGACGATCGACCACCACATGGCGTCGGGAATGGTGCCGAACTTGTCGGGCTGCGCCTCGCGCTCGGCGAGATGGATGAACGACGCCGTGATCAGCGTCGCCCCGAACAGGATGACGACGCAGCCGAACAGAGCGCGCCGCTCGGCATAGAGCGCTTCGAGCAGCGAGCGCATCGCCGGCGAATAGCGCGCGAGCTTGAGGAAGCGCACGACCCGCAACAGCAGGATGACGCGGAACTCGAACGGCACCACGAAGGCGAGCCAGAACGGCAGCACCGAGACGAGATCGATCAGTCCGTCGGTGGAGAGGATGTAGCGCAGCCGCGCCCGCCCCGACGACATCTTGCGGTATGGCGCGTGCTCCGCCGCCGCCCAGATCCGCAGCGCATATTCCAGCGTGAAGACTATCGTCGAAACGATCTCGATGGCGACGAAGATGCCGAAGTAGGCGGCCTCGTATCGCGGAACGGATTCCAGCACCACCGCGCCGACATTGACCAGGACGAGCAGGATCAACAGCCGGCTCACCAGCCGCGCCGTCCGGTCGCCCACCGGGCCGTGCTCAAGGATCTCGTAGGCGCGGCGGCGCCATACCTTCATGCGCTTAGGCTGATGCGCCATGTTCCACCGCAGCCTGGATTCCGGGTTCGCGCGAAGCCGCGTGCTCCGGAATGACAATTGCCAAATCGAGCCTCACGCCCCGCCGAGGGCCGCGGCGATGGCGTCGAGAGCTGCTTCCGCCTTGCCGCCGTCGGGGCCGCCGGCTTGCGCCATGTCGGGGCGGCCGCCACCGCCCTTGCCGCCGAGCGCCTCGGCGCCCCGGCGCACCAGCTCGACCGCGTTGAAGCGCGCAATGAGGTCGGGCGTGACGCCGACCACGAGGCCGGCCTTGCCTTCGTCGGTGACGCCGACGATGGCGACGACGCCGGAGCCCACCTGCTTCTTGCCGTCGTCGGCAAGGCTCTTGAGATCCTTGATCTCGATGCCGGACACGGTGCGCGCCAGCAGCTTGATGTCGCCGACCTGGCGCACGCCGTCTTCGCCGGAACGGGCGCCGCCGCCCATGGCGAGCTTGCGGCGCGCGTCGGAAAGTTCGCGCTCCAGCCGCTTGCGGTCGTCGAGGAGGGTGGCGACGCGCTCGGGCACCTCTTCGAGGGATACCCGGAGTTCCGACGCCGCAGCTTTCGCGACCTGAGCCGTGTGGTTCGCCGCCTTGCGCGCGGCGCGCCCGGTCAGCGCCTCGATGCGGCGCACGCCGGCGCCGACCGCGCTTTCGCCCACCACGGACACGATGCCGATGTCGCCGGTGCGCCGTACATGGGTGCCGCCGCACAATTCGACCGACCAGCCCAAGGCGTTGCCGCCTTCGCGACCTGTTGTCCCCATGGCGACCACCCGCACCTCGTCGCCGTATTTCTCGCCGAACAGCGCGCGGGCGCCCGAAGCGATGGCGTCATCGACAGCCATCAGCCGCGTCGTCACCGGCGCGTTCTGCAGCACGATGTCGTTCGCGATGTCCTCGACCCGCTCGAGCTCTTCGGGCGAGATGGGCTTGGGATGGGAGAAGTCGAACCGCAGCCGCTCCGGGGCCACCAGCGAGCCCTTCTGGGCGACGTGGTCGCCGAGCACCTGGCGCAGCGCCTCGTGCAGCAGGTGGGTGGCGGAATGGTTGGCGCGGATGGCGCGGCGGCGGCGTGCGTCGACCTCGAGCGCAAGCGCGAGCCCCGGCTTCCAGCGTGCCCTCCTCGACCGTGCCAGAATGCACGAAGAGATCGCCGCCTTCTTCTGGGTGTTGGTGACGCGGAAGCGCACGCCGTCGGCCGTCATCACGCCGGTGTCACCGACTTGGCCGCCGGATTCGGCGTAGAACGGGGTCTGGTTGAGCAGCACGGCGCCGGTTTCGCCCCTGGCCGAGCTTCGACACTCGCTGCCGTCGCGCACCAGCGCGAAGACGATGCCTTCGGCTCTCACCTTCGGCCTCTTCGGTCGCGTAGCCGAGGAAATCGGTGGCACCGACACTTCTCGCGCAACGCGAACCAGACCGTCTCTGTTGCGGCCTCACCGGAGCCTGCCCATGCAGCGCGCGCTTTGGCGCGCTGGTGCTCCATCGCCGCGTTGAAGCCGTTCGAGGTCGACGGCGATGCCGCGCGGCCTGCAGCGCATCCTGGGTGAGGTCGAGGGGAAAGCCGAAGGTATCGTAGAGGGTGAAAGCCACTTCGCCCTTGAGCTTGTCGCCGTGCTTGAGGTTCGCGGCTCTCCTCGTCGAGGATCGTAAGTCCGCGCTCCAAGGTCTTGCGGAATCGGGTCTCCTCGAGCTTGAGCGTTTCGGTGATGAGGGCCTCGGCGCGCACCAGCTCCGGATAGGCCTGGCCCATCTCGTGCACCAGCGTCGGCACCAGCTTGATACATCAGCGGGTCCCTGGCGCCGAGCAACTCGGCGTGGCGCATGGCGCGGCGCATGATGCGGCGGAGCACGTAGCCGCGGCCCTCGTTGGAGGGCAGCACGCCGTCGGCGATCAGGAACGAGGTCGCGCGCAGATGGTCGGCGATGACGCGATGGGACGCCTTGTGTGGCGCCGTCCGGATCGACCCCGGTGCGATCGGTCGACCGCCTGGATCAGGGCGCCGAACAGGTCGATCTTGTAGTTGTCGTGGGTGCCCTGGAGCACTGCGGCGATGCGCTCCAGCCCCATGCCGGTGTCGATCGAGGGCTTGGGCAGCTCGACGCGGGCGCCGCCGGGCTGCTGCTCGTACTGCATGAACACGAGATTCCAGATCTCGATGAAGCGGTCGCCGTCGGCTTCGGCGAGCCAGGCGGACCGCCGGGAATGTGCTCGCCATGGTCGTAGAAGATTTCCGAGCACGGGCCGCACGGGCCGGTGTCGCCCATGGCCCAGAAGTTGTCCGACGTCGCGATGCGGATGATCTTTCGGTCCGGCAGGCCGGCGATCTTCTTCCACAGGTCGAACGCCTGGTCGTCATCGGCATAGACGGTGATGGTCAGCCGCTCCGGCGGAATGTCGAATTCCTTGGTGATGAGGTTCCAGGCGAGCTCGATGGCGCGGTCCTTGAAGTAGTCGCCGAACGAGAAATTGCCCAGCATCTCGAAGAAGGTGTGGTGCCGCGCGGTGTAGCCGACATTGTCGAGGTCGTTATGCTTGCCGCCGGCGCGCACGCATTTCTGCGCGGTGGTGGCGCGCACGTAGGGGCGCTTTTCGAGGCCGGTGAAGACGTTCTTGAACTGCACCATCCCTGCATTGGTGAACATCAAGGTCGGGTCGTTGCGCGGCACCAGCGGCGACGACGGCACGATCTTCGTGCCCGTTCGCCGCGAAATAGTTGAGGAAGGCCGCTCTGATTTCGTTGACGCCGCTCATGTCGATCCACTGTTGCACCGGCTTGGCCCCGATACGCGGCGCTAAGCAGCGGTTTTGCTTGCAAATTCCATGCACGACCTTGTAGCGGTGCACTGCGATAGTGTCCAGGAAAGCGACAAGGAACGCGCAACCTCGGCGGCCCGGCAAACGATTTCTTCGTTACCTGCGCCGCCGGCCCGCTTCCTGCCCGCTTTCGCTCTGATATAAGCGCCGATCCCTCCAATGGAATGCAGCCCGATCGCAATGTCCGCCTCCCTGCCTTCGGGGCTTGCCCGACGCCTGACCGGCGGCCAGTTCGTCATGACCGCGGAGGTGGTGCCGCCGGTGTCCTGCGATCCCAAGGATCTCACCGCGCTGGCCCTGCCGCTGAAGGACGTGGCCGATGCGGTCAACGTCACCGACGGCGCGGGCGCCCGGGCCCATATGAGCGCCACCGCTGCTGCGGCCCTGCTGATCGGGGCCGGCATCGAGCCCATCCTCCAGCTCACCTGCCGCGACCGCAACCGCATCGCCCTGCAGGGCGAGCTGATGGGCGCCGCCGCGCTCGGCATCCGCAACCTCCTGCTGCTGCGGGGCGACGATCCGACCGCCGGCGACCAGCCGGACGCCAAGCCCGTGTTCGACCTCGATTCCCGCGCGCTCACCGAGACTGCCCGTTCCATCCGCGACGACGGCAGATTGCCCCATGGCGCCGCGGTGGCGGGGCGGGCGGCGTTCTTCATCGGGGCGGCCGACACGCCGATCGATCCGCCGCCGGAGTGGCAGCCCGATGGCCTCAAGGCCAAGGTCGCGGCCGGCGCCGCCTTCGTACAGACCCAGTTCTGCATGGACACCGGGGTCGTGCGCCGCTATGTGGCGCGGCTTGCCGAAGCCGGGCTCGCCGACCGGGTGTTCGTGCTGATCGGGGTCAATCCGCTGCGCTCGGCCCGCTCGGCGGCATGGATGCGCCATCATTTGTTCGGCACCATCATCCCCGACGCCATGGTGGCCCGCATGGAAGCAGCCAGCGACCCCGCCGCCGAGGGCCGCCGCATCTGCGTCGAGGTGATCGAGGAACTGGCGACCATTCCCGGCATCGCCGGCGCCCACATCATGGCCCCCGGCAACGCAGCCGCGATCCCCGACGTGATCGCGGCCGTGCGCCGCACGGTCAAGGCAGCGAAGGCGAAGTAACTCCAGAATCCCTCCCCGACTTCGGGGAGGGTGGCCGAGCGTCAGCGAGGTCGGGTGGGGGCCGCGGGCGCAGTTTGCGAAGAAAGAACCCCACCCCGGCCCTCCCCGAAGGCGGTCCGAAGGCGGGGAGGGAGTTTGCAAATCCCCTTCAATTTCCGCGCCAACCGCCGAATTAATCGCCGATCGTGTCCTTCCACGGCGCGATCCAGCTTTCGATGCGCCGCATCAGCGCGGTGAGCGTCACGCCGAGCACCATCAGCGTGAGGATCGGCACGAACATCGCGGCGGTGTCGTACTGGTTGCCGTATTTCACGATCAGGGCGCCGAGCCCGGTGATCGCGGTGAAGAATTCCGCCACCACCATGCCGATGATGGAGCGGCCGACGCCGAGCCGCAGTCCCGTCATCATGTAGGGCAGCGACGCCGGCAGGATGAACTTGGTGAAGAGCTGCCGCTCGGTGGCATCGAAGGCAAAGCCCACGTCGAGCAGCGGCTGCGGCACGTTGCGCACGCCCGCCGCGGTGTTGATGAGGATCGGGAAGATCGCGAGGATCACCACGATGAAGAGCTTCGCCGAGAAGCCGAGCCCGAACCACAGCACCACCAGCGGGATGATGGCGACCAGGGGCGTCGCGTAGAGCGCATTGACCAGCCAGTCGGTCGCCGCCTCCACGGTGCGGTAGCGCCCGATCAAAAGGCCGATGGCGATGCCGATCACCGAGGCGACGAAGAAGCCGAGCAGCAGCGTGCCGAGGCTGTCGAGCAGGGCCGCGATCAGTTCGCCGCTGCGGATCATCTCGGTTGCCGACACCGCGATCGCGGTGGGGTAGGACATGAACAGCGGCTCGATCTGGCGCCCGAACACCTCCCAGCCCACCAGCACGCCGATCACCGAAACGAGCCGGATGAGCCTTGTTGCGATTGCTGCGCGGCGGCGGCCCGAGTTCCTCGATATCGGGCGCGACCGCTTCCGTGACGCCGTCGGCGGACAGCGACACGGCTTCCTGCGGCGGGCTGGCGAGGTGCTCGCTCATGCGGCGGCCGAGGATGGCGCGCGGATGAGTTCCCACATCTGCGTGCGCATTTTCTGGAACGCCGGCTCGCCGCGCAGCAGCGGCAGTTCCGCGCGCGGGCGGGCGAACGGCACCGGCAGGGTGGCCTTGATCCGGCCCGGCTTGGCGCCGAGCACGATGACGCGGTCGCTCAAGTAGATCGCCTCGTCGAGATCGTGGGTGACGAACAGGATCGTCTTGCCGGTCTCGGCATGGATGCGCAGCAGTTCGCGCTGCAGGATCTCGCGGGTCTGGGCGTCGAGCGCGGAAAACGGCTCGTCCATCAGCAGCACGGCGGGATCGATGGCGAGCGCGCGGGCGAGCCCGACGCGCTGCTGCATGCCGCCGGACAGCTCATGGGGGAACTGGCGCGCCGAGACGCCGAGGCCGACCAGCTCGAGCAGGCGCTGCGCCGCCGTCCGGCGCTTGGCCGCCGCGACCCCTTGCAGCTCCAGGCCGAGCTCGACATTGCTGATCGCGGTGCGCCACGGCAACAGGTTCGGCTGCTGGAACACGAAGCCGCGGTCGCGGCCGGGGCCGTGCACCACATGGCCGTCGAGCTTGATGGTGCCGTGGTCGAGCCGGACCAGGCCCTGCACGATGCGCAGCAGCGTGGTCTTGCCGCAGCCGCTCTCGCCCACCAGCGACACGATCTCGTTCTCGCCGACCTCGAAGGAGATGTGCCGCAGCACCGGCAGCACGGAATCCTTCTCGCCCGGCCCCCCGCGCACGCGAAAGGTCTTCGAGACGTCCTCGACCGCGAGCTTGATTCGGTCCGGCGCGGTGCGGTTCTCGGTCATCGCGACACGCGCTCAGCCGAGCGCGCGCATGGTGTCGCTGAAGAGTTCGTCGACCGGGATGCGGCGCGGGATCAGGCCCTGCTTGACCGCAAAGTCGATGACGATCTCGAGCGAACGCCGGTTGGCCTCGATGCCGAAGCGCCAGGGGTCGAGCGTCGGCACGCCGCTCTGCGCGAACGCCGCCTGCTTCGCTTCGAGGAAGAGACGGTAGACCTCGCGCACCACGTCCGGACGAGTCCGCGCCAGCTCTTCGCGAATGACCAGCATGTGGTTGATGGGAACGCCGCCATGGCTCTCCGACCATTTGCGGTTGGCGGCCTCGGCGTCGGGGATCAGCGGCTTGAGCCGCGGGTCAGGGAACTTGTCGCCGACGATCGCCGCATCGATCTCGCCGTCGAGCAGCATCTGCACCAGCTGCTTGCCCTCGGGTGCGCGGCGCACATTGGGCGGATCGGTGTATTCGGCGACGTGGCCTTCCTCGAAGGTGACCCATTTGATGCTGCCGAGATCGACACCGTAATCCTCGGCGAGGATGCCGCGCACCCACACGCCGGTGGTCTGGGTATAGGCGCGCACGCCCAGCGTCTTGCCGTTGAGGTCGGACGGCTTGAGCGCGCCGCGCTCGGGATTGTAGGCGATGGTGTGGAGCTGG
Source organism: uncultured Alphaproteobacteria bacterium (assembly GCA_963791375.1). Classification (GTDB taxonomy): domain Bacteria; phylum Pseudomonadota; class Alphaproteobacteria; order Rhizobiales; family Xanthobacteraceae; genus JAJPKK01. The sequence goes on along the minus strand of CAWBSI010000021.1, from coordinate 129,807 downwards.
CCGCGGCCGACCACGGTGGCGGGGATCAACGCATAGGGCTTGCCGTAGGTCCGCGCCTGCAGGAAGGTCACGATGGCGACCTCGGCGAGATCGAACTTCGCCTCGCGCACCAGCGGCTTGAAGGCGGTGTTGGAGACCTTCACATCGGCGAAATCGAATTCGACGATCGGAGAGGCGAGCTTGCCTTCCTTGAGCGCCATCGCATTGGGATAGTTCCCCATCAGGGTGAAGAGTTTCACTTTGTCGGGCTTAGTCAGCATCGACGTCTCCTCCGAATTGGTTGTCCATCCGCCGGCATATTTGTCGGCCAGCGCGGGATAGAGCGGTTGCGCGGTCATCGCGAAGATCCCCACTTCTCCCTCTCCCGCTTGCGGGGGAGGGTCGGGGGAGGGGGCCCGCGACACGCTCGCGCACCGCAATTGTGGCACGTCAGCTGACCCCCTCCCCAACCCTCCCCCGCAAGCGGGAGAGGGAGCCGACCTGTCGCGCTCAAGCACCGAGCATCGAGGCCTTAGCCCATCAGCTTTAGCGCGTCCTGCGCCAAAGTCATATCGGCCACCTGCTCATAGGGCAGCATTCTCTTCTGCAGCCCGAGTTCCAGGTTGATCTGCTGCATGTAGTTGACCCGCTCCTCGGACAGCACGAGGTCGCCGGCATAGGGCTTGTGCTTCTGGACGAACTCCCATTCGGTGGCGCCTTCCGCGCCGCCGGTCGCGCTGCTGGTCACCGCGACGCGGGCGCGCACGAAGGCGTCCTTGGAGTTCGGACTCTGAATGAAGCGCCACAGTGTGCCGTAGGCCGCGAGCGTGCGCACCAGAAGGTCGCGCTTTCCCGCGATGGCGCGATCGGAGGAATAGCTCGCCTGGTAGGTGTATTCGGGCAGCTCGTCATAGACGAGGCCGTCGTCCAGCGCATGGACGCCGTAATGCTCCTGGTGCCCGAAGACGTCGTTGAGCGCGATCCCGGCATCGACGGTGCCGGCGACCACGGCGCGGAACACGTCGGTGCTGCTGCCGATGTTGACGAAGCGCACCTTGCTGGCGTCGACGCCCTTCTTGCGCATCAGCGCGACCGTCATGTGATGGAGCAGCGCGCCCGGCGATCCCGTGCCGAAGGTGCGGCCTTCGAGGTCTTTCAGCCGATGGATTTCCGGCCGCTTCGTGTAGATCACGTCGTCGACCAGGAACCGGGTCGCGGCGACGAGTTTGATCTTGGCGCCCTTCTCGATCGCCGCCAGCACCTGGGAAAATCCCGAGATCACCACGATGTCGCTGCCGCCGCCGATGACGGCACCCATCAGCTTGGAGCCGTCGCCGACGCTGACGATGTTGGGCTCGAGGCCGAACTTCTTGAAGAAGCCCTGCTCCTTCATGATCGCCTGGAGCGCCGCGCCGGTGGTCGCCGCGGCGCCGACGATGTTGACGGTCTGGCTCTGCGCCAGCGCCGCGCCGATGCCAGGCAGGCCGGCCAGGCCGCCGAGGCCGGCGACGCCGAATTTCAGGAATTCGCGGCGCGCGAGCGCGGCCGGCACGGTGGCGCAGAGCGCCGCCGGCTCAGGCCTTCGCCGGCACCCGCTTGTTGAGGCGGCTATAGACTTTGCGCGCATTGCCTTCGAAGATCTTGTGCTTGTCCTCGGCGGAAAGGCCGCTGACCTGGTCGATGTAGCGTTTGGTGTCGTCGTAATGATGCCCGGTGCGGGGATCGATGCCCTTCACCGCGCCCACCATTTCCGATGCGAACAGGATGTTGTCGGCCGGGATCACCTTGGTGAGCAGCTCGATGCCCGGCAGATGGTAGACGCAGGTGTCGAAGTAGACGTTCTTGAGCAGGTGCTCTTCCAGCGGCGGCCGCTTCATGTCCTGGGCGAGCCCGCGATAGCGGCCCCAGTGATAGGGCACCGCGCCGCCGCCGTGCGGGAATGATGAATTTCAGCGTCGGGAAATCCTTGAACAGGTCCGACGTGATGAGCTGCATGAAGGCGGTGGTGTCGCCGTTGATGTAGTGCGCGCCGGTGGTGTGGAAGGCGGGATTGCAGGACGCGCTGACATGGATCATGGCGGGCACGTCGAGCTCGACCATCTTCTCGTAGAGCGGATACCAGAAGCGGTCCGACACCGGCGGGGCATCCCAATGGCCGCCGGACGGATCGGGATTGAGGTTGCAGCCGACGAAGCCGAATTCGTTGACGCAGCGCTCCAACTCGCCGATGCAGTTCTTGGGGTTGACGCCGGGCGATTGCGGCAGCTGGCAGACGCCGATGAAGTTGTTCGGGTAGAGCGTGGTGAGCCGGTAGATCAGCTCGTTCGACACCTGCGACCATTCGAGGCTCACGCCCTCGTCGCCGATGTGGTGCGACATGCCCGAGGCGCGCGGCGAGAAGATGGTGAGGCTGGTGCCGCGCTCGCGCTGGAACTTGAGCTGGGCGCCTTCGACGCTTTCGCGCAACTCGTCGTCGCTGATCTTGAGCGCGGAGGCGGAGGGCTTGTTGCGCGGGATCCTTGATCGCGGCGATCTGGCCCTTGCGGAAATCGTGGAGCTTCTGCGGCTCGGTGGTGTAGTGGCCGTGGCAGTCGATGATCATGGCGCCTCGCTCAATGCCGGCGTCGGGCGCGGCTGCGTATGCCCCGGCGTCCGGTGGCGCGGATCGTAGTGCCGGCTTGCCGCTTGTCAAACGGATTGCACGGCTCACCTCTCCCCGCGTGCGGGGAGAGGTCGGATCGCACAGCGATCCGGGTGAGGGGGCTTTTCCGCGAGTCTGAGCGGTGAAGTTGTAGCCTGCTGTAGCTCAAACTCGTGGCAGGGCCCCCTCACCCTCCCTCGCTTCGCTCGGTCGACCTCTCCCCGCACGCGGGGAGAGGTAAGTTCATCGGCCTCACGATGTGAGAACCCGATAGCCGAAGACGGGAGAGAGAAGCCGAAAGATTCCGATTGCGCGGGCGGCGCGTTGCTCCCTATGTTCTGCGCGCAAAAACGCAAAACCCGCGTCCGGGGGAGAGAAATGGCCGAACTTCCGCGTCTGAATGGTGTCATCCGCGCCTGGGAGGAGGGCAAGCCGGCCTTCACCTCGTTCGCCCAGGCCGAGGTCGAGACCGCGGTCGCGATGAGCACGTCGAAATTCGACGGCGTCATCTACGAGATGGAGCACAATTTCTGGGATGCGCGGGCGCTGCGCGATTGCATGCAGTACATGCTCAATCGCCGCGCGCTGGTGCAGGGCGGCTCGCTCGCCCCCACCGTGACGCCGATGGTGCGCATTCCGCCCAATGGCGGCGAGCACAACCAGTGGCTCGCCAAGCAGGCGCTCGACCTCGGCGTCTACGGCGTGCTGTGGCCGCACATCTCCACCGTCGACCAGGCCCGCAACGCGGTCGCGGCGTGCCGCTATCCGCGCCTGCCCACCGCGCCGCTCTACGAGCCCGCCGGCATCCGCGGCGACGGCCCGACCACCGCGGTGCGCTACTGGGGCCTGACCCAGCAGGAATACTACGGCAAGGCCGACGTCTGGCCGCTCGCCCCGCACGGCGAGATCCTGGTCATGCTGATGATCGAGGACACCCAGGGCATCGCCAATCTCGCCGACATCCTGAAGCAGGTGCCCGGCATCGGCCTCGTGCTGATCGGCGAGGGCGACCTCTCGCAGGAACTCGGCTACCCGCGCCAGTACGAGCACCCCAAGGTGCTCGACGCCATGGCCTACATCGTCAAGACCTGCAAGGAGAACAAGGTCCATGTCGGCCATCCCCACGTGGACGCGACCAACGTCGAGCGCATCCTCGGCGAGGGCTACACCTTCCTGATGGCGGCGCCGGTGCGCAGCTTCGCCGCGCTGGACAAGGGACGGCAGCTCGCGGGGAGGAAGTAAACCCCGTCATTCCGGGGCGCGCGTCTTCGCGCGCTCTCTCCCTCCCCGTCTTCGGGGAGGGCAGGGTGGGGTTCTTTCTTGCATAAGGCAGTGCCCGTGGCCCCCACCCGACCGAGCTTCGCTCGGCCACCTCCCCGAAGTCGGGGAGGGATTCTCAACTCATCTTCCGCGTCGTGTCGTCGAACAACTCGTCCACCGTGAACCGCTTCGGGATCAGCCGCTGCTCGGCGGCGTAGCCGATGATCTTCTCCAGCGCCGGGCGGCAGGCTTCGACGCCGAACGGCGGCGGGGTGGCGCCCGCGGCGATGGCGCGGCGCCGGCTTTCCTTGAGCTGGGCGTAGACCTCCTCGACGATGTCGGGCCGCAGCCGCGCCAGCTCCGCGCTCACCACCACGAAATGGTTGAGCGGCACGATCTTGTGCTTGGCCACCCAGGCCTTCGCGGCGGCGTCGGCATCGCCGAACAGCGACTTGACGCGGGGATCGTCGGAGCGGTCGCCGAGCACGGCGTCGAGCTCGCCCGCGAGCAGCATCGGGATGATCTTCTTGCCCGGCGGCGCGCGCTCGGTGGTGTCGACATATTCGGCGACGTGCGGATCCTCGAACGTCACCCAGTTCACGCTGGCGAGATCGAGGCCGTAGTCGTTGGCGAACATGCCGCGCAGCCACGCCCCGGTCGTGGTGGTGAAGGAGCGGATGCCGACCCGCTTGCCGGCGAGCTGCGGCGGCGTCAGCGTTCCGTACTCGCCGTTGTAGATCGCGAAGGCGTGCTGCACCCGCGCCGTCATCACCGCCGGCAGCAGCACCATCGGCTTGCCGAACGACTTCGCGATCAGATAGGTGACGATCGCCATCTCCGAGACGTCGAACGCCTTCTGCCGCACCATCATCTTGAAGCCCGACCAGATCGGCGTCACGTCGGCGAAGTCGAACGCGATGCGTTCCGAGGTGACCTCACCGCTCTTGAGCGCCGCGGTGTGGGGATAATCGGCGAGCAGGGTGCGCAGCCGCACCGGTTTGGTCTTGGCGTCCATCATGGCCTCTGCGTCCGCTTGGGTTCTTCAACAGGTCGTTTCATTCGCGTGTTCACATCGCTTCGGGATCGGCGAAGACCTCGTCCAGCGCCGGCCGCTTCGGGATCAGGCCCTGCTGCAAGGCATAGGTCACCAGCGCCTCGATGCTCGCCTTGTTGGCTTTCATGCCGTAGGGCAGGGGATCGCTCATGAGGGGTGCGAACGAGCGATAGCGCACGTCCTCAGGCGCGCTGCCCTGGCCGGCCTTGAGCCGTTCGAGATAAGGCTGCTTCGCAGCGGTGAAGGCGTCGAGCAGAGCGCGCGCCACGAACGGGTGCTTCTTGAGCACCTCGTCCTTCACGACGATGGTGCCGTGGATCGGATAGATGCCGGTCCGGCGGTACCAGTCCGCCTCCACATTGGCGACGTCCGGAATCAATTCTGGATAGTTCTGGGCGGGGGTCTGGCCGCCCGCTTCCCAGTTGCCGATGGGCGGGCCGGCGCGCCCGATGCCGGCAGGGCCGGTGAAGCCCGCCTGCAATTCGCCGCTCGCCATCATGCTCGCAAGCGATTTGCCCGGCTCCGCATGGACGACATTGGGCGGCAGCTCGAGCGTGGCGACGTGTTCCTCGTCGTCCACCACCCAGGTCACCTTCGAGGAATCGAGACCGTATTCGTTGGTGAAGATGCCGCGGGTCCAGACGCCCGTGGTGACGGAATAGGCGCGCACGCCCACCTTCTTGCCTTCGAGGTCCTTGGGCACCTTGATGCCGGCATCGGGACGCACCACGAAGCCGCCGTGGTGGAACCGGCGCATCACGAAGATCGGCAGCGCGATGTAGGGCGCGCCGCGGGCCCGCGCGATCATATAGGTGGTCGGCGCCAGCTCGCAGACGTCGAATTCGAGGTCGCGCACCATGCGCCGAAACGCGCCGACGATCGGCTTCACTTCGACGAAGTTGGCATCGACGCCTTTGATGGGGACGCTGCCGTCCTTCACCGCGGCCGTATGGCCGTAGGTGGCGATGGCGATATCGAGCTTTACGCCGTTATCCGGCATTCCGGTTCTCCTTCGAGCGTGATCCGCTGAACATGATCGTTGTCAGTTCGTCATTTGCCTTGCTCGCCGCGAAGGGCGGCCGCGATGGCGGGAACGGCGCGGGGATCGAGGGTCATCCCGATATGGTCGAGGCCGGGGACGACGGTGACCGGCACATCTGCGCGGATCGCCTGGATCGTCGGGGCGAACCGGTTCGCTTCGAACAGCTCGTCGTTGGCGCCGACCAGGACGGCCAGCGGCACCGAAGCATTGCGCAGGTCCGCGACGTAGTCGCCGGTGGTGAAGGCGGTTGCGAGCAGGAACGAATAATTCGGGCTGAGGAACTTCGCCTGCTCCGGCAGGACGGCGAAGGCGATGACGGGCAGGTGCTCGAAGGTGTGGATGCCGACGCGCTCGAGCAGGAGCAGCGCGATGAAGCGCGGCACGAATGCCTTCGCCCAGGGGTCGGTCCCTTCCGGTTTCACCGTCGGCGCGCGCGGCCCGAGGAAGGGCGAGATCAGCACGATGCGTGAAAACGAGGCGCCGAGCGGCGTGGCGGCGGTATGCAGCGCGAAGCCGCCACCGGCGGAGAATCCGAGAAGCTCGAGCTGCGCGTTCGGGTGGCGCGCTTTCACCATGGCCGTCAGATCGGCGAGGTCGTCGTCGAGCTGCCCGGAATAGTCGATATCGCCGCGCTGCCCGGTCCCGCCGTGGCCGCGGATGTCGGGCGCGTAGACGGTGAAGCCCTCCGCCCGCAGCGCCTTCGCCAGCGGGTGGAGGCTCGAGCTGCTTGCCGACGAACCATGAATGGCGATCACCACGCGCTCAGGCGTGCCCGGTTCGCGCACATCCCAATGGCGGAACGCGATCGGACTGCTCCGCCGCGCGGCCACCGTCTCTTCGGCGGGCAGATCGCTGAAATCCACGGTCTTGAACGGGTCGCCGATCGAAGCCAGCGGCTTCGGCGGAGCGCTGGTCCCGAATGCGATCATCCCGGCGAGAGCAGTGACGACGCCGGCAGCGAGGCCGCAGACGACGATCAGATAGAACTGCGCCCGATAACTCCGAAATGCCATAAGCGGGGCGGCTCCTTCTACTTATTGCTTTTTCTTGCTTATTGCTTTTCGAGTCCGGCCTTGGCGATGACCCCAGCCCATTTCTCGATGTCCGCCTTGAGGCGGCGCTGCATTTCTTCCGGAGTGGTGCCGCGCGCCTCGAGGCCGAAGAGCTTGGCCCTTTCCTGGACCTCGGGCAACTGCAGGACCTCGTTGATGGAGCGGTTGAGCAGCCGCACCACGTCGTCGGGCATGCCCGCCGGCCCCGACAGCGCATTCCAGCTCTCGACCACATAGGTCGGCAGGCCGCTTTCGCGCACCGTCGGCACCGCGGGCAGCGCCGGCGTGCGGTGGTCGCCCGTGGTGGCGACGGCGGTGAGCTGGCCCTCCCGGACCGCGGCGTTGAAGCCGGCGTAGTAGTCGAAGCCGACCTGGACGTCGCCGCGCATCAGGCCGGTGATGAGCTCCGGCGTGGTGCGATAGGTCACCAGCGCGGCGTCGATCCCGGCAATGCTCCTGAACAATTCCGCCGACAGGTTCTGGGTGCTGCCCGGCGCGATCGATGCGAAGTTGAGCTTGCCGGGATTGGCCTTGGCCGCGGCGATGATGTCACCGACCGTTTTGAGCGGGCCGCCCGCCTTGGTGGCGATCAGGAGGTCGAAGAAGGCGGTGACCGTGATCGGGGTGAAATCGCGCAGCACATCGTAGGGCAGCTGCTTGAACAGCGAGGCGCTGATGGCGGTGCCATTGCCGGTGACGTGCAGGACGTAGCCGTCCGGCGGCGCACCGGCCGCCGTCTTGGCGGCGACGATGCCGCCGGCGCCGGGACGGTTCTCGACGATGAACTGCTGGCCGAGCTTGTGAGAGAGCCGTTCCGCGATGATGCGAACGGTGGTGTCGGCGACGCCGCCGGGCCCATAGGGAACGATGATTTGCACCGGGCGATTTGGATATCCGGGCTCGGCGCGGGCGCCGTTGCCGGGCGACATGCCTGCGGCAATGAGAGCGACCAGCCAGGCCGACCTGACCAGCATGGTCCTGCGATCGGCCCCCTGGCCCACTCCTTGATCGGCTTTTGGGTCCATTTCCATCCCCGGAAATCGATTGACGGTCGTCCTTGCCGTTTGTGCGGATGCTAATTGAGGGGGCAGGGCAATACCAGCGCCGGCACCGCGCAGGTGGCGTGCCGAAGTGCCGCGCGCCGGCCGAATCGGCCTTCGGCACAGCCAAAGCCGCCGATTCGAGCCCAGGTTGCAGTGCGGGAGGAATCAGGCGCCGGGGCCCGCGACCGGCTGTTGACGCCGGGCCGGCGGTCCGGACCTGGTGCCGGGAAACCGCCAGAACGGCCTTCGCGGCGCGGAAATGCCCAATCCGCAGCCATTTGTCACATTTCGGTGGCCCGATTCATCTAATGGCTCCTTCACGGTTGATGGGCTCGGTGAGGGGATATATAACGCCGCCCGCGGACTCGACCCGCGCCGAATGAAACGACAGGGAGTGGGAGTGTGCGTGGATGCGCGCGGATAAGTTAAAGTCTTATCGGCCGACCGATAGAGAGCCCTTCATGAATGAACGCCAGCGCGACTATTTCCGGCAGAAATTGCTCGCCTGGAAAGAGGACATCCTGAAGGAAGCCAAGGAAACATTGCAGCATCTCCAGGACGAGAATCAGAATCATCCCGATCTCGCGGACAGGGCGTCGTCAGAGACCGACCGTGCCATCGAATTGCGGGCGCGGGACCGGCAGCGCAAGCTGATTGCCAAGATCGATGCGGCGCTCGGGCGCATCGAGGACGGCACTTACGGCTACTGCGAGGAGACGGGTGAGCCGATCTCGATCAAGCGCCTGGAGGCGCGGCCGATCGCGACGCTGTCGATCGAGGCGCAGGAGCGCCACGAGCGCCGCGAACGGGTCTATCGCGACGAGTGATGCCGTCTGCAGCCGCTGGTTCGGTTCGGCGTTTCAGTTCGGCTTGAGATCGAGCGCCTTGGCGAGCGCCGCCGTGGAGACAACCTCGTTCCTGACGAACCGGTCGAACGCGGCGGTGTCCATCGACAGGGGATCGACGCCCTGGATGGCGAGCTTCTCGCGCACCGCCGGAACCTGCAGGGCCTTGCCGATTTCGCGGTTGAGCTTCTCGACGATGGCGGGCGGCGTGCCCGCCGGCGCGAACACCCCGATCCAGAAATTGAAATCCGATTTGGGGTAGCCCGCTTCGATCGAGGTCGGCACGTCCGGCAGCGCCGCGGAGCGCTGTGCGCTCGACACCGAAAGCGCGAGCAGCTTGCCGTCGCGGATGAATCCCAGCGCCGCGGAAACCGGCGCGTAGTAGAAGTCGACCCGCCCCGTCATCACTTCGGTGAGCACCTCGGGCGCGCCGCGGAACGGTATCGGTTCGGCCGGGAAATTGGCGGCGAGACGGAATTTTTCGGTGGTGAGATAGATCGGCGTGCCGACGCCGACAAGACCGAAGGTGACCGGCCTCTTGCGCGCGGCGGCGACGAGTTCCCCCACCGTGTGGATGTTTTTCGACGGCGCGATCACCAGCACGTTGGGCAGATTGCCGAGCGGCGCAACCGGCACGAAATCCTTCAAGGGGTCGTAATGGGCGTTGGCGACCGTGAACGGCGAGATCACCACGGCGGAGGAATGGGCGAGCAGGGTGTAGCCGTCGGGCGTGGCGGTGGCGACGGCGCGGGTGCCGATGGTGCCGCTCGCGCCGGTGCGGTTGTCGACCACGATGGTCTGGCCGAGCTGCGTCGACACCTGCTCGAACACGATGCGCGGAACGATGTCGACCGCGCTGCCCGCGGTGAGCGGCACGATGGCGCGGATCGTCCGGGTCGGCCACTCCTGCGCGGCGGCGGACCCGGGCGCCAGCGCGAAGATGGGCAGCACCAAAGTGGGCAGCACCAAAGCGGCGAGGCGGAAGACGGCCGGAACACGGAATGCGCGAGTCATTTTTTACCTCCGGCCATCCTGGCTTCATCCATCGTCAGCGCGGAGACCATCATGGATCGCAACGGCAGTCATCAAGCAAAAATGCCGCGGCGGTCTGCACCGCCGCGGCGTCCCTAGCGATCCAGTTTGCGGGCAGCCGAACGCCCGCGCGGCCGCCGCGCGTGATCCGGTGGCGAGGCCTCAGCGGCCCGCCTTCACGTCCTCGATCGCCTTGGCCGTCAGCTCTTCCATGGTGCGGCGGATCTGATGGTCGGACTGCGCCACCGACTTGGCGTCGAAGTCCCGGCGCACCTTGTTGAACACCACGTCGCCGCCGGTGCCCTCGAAATCGGCCATGACGACCTCTTTCGAGTAGGCGTCCGCCGCCGCGCCGGTGAGGCCGAGCTTCTCGGCTGCCCATAAGCCGAGCAGCTTGTTGCTGCGCGCCCGGGCTTTGAACCGGACTTCCTCGTCGTGCGCGAACTTGAGCTCGAAACCTTCCTCGCGCTTGTCGAACGTGCTCATGTGATGACCCGTTACGGCTTGAGAGAACTCTTCCGTGTGAGACTGGTCGCTTGCATAACGAGCCGCCGCCGTCAAGGCAACAGCACTGCACCGAATCTTACGCGTTGCGGGATGGCCTCGGTGATATTATGTAATTTGTACTCCGCACGAGGTTGAGCTAGCTTGCCGGTATGGAACGTCGGGCGCACAGTTCTTGTCATCGAGTCGCGCCGAACCTGAATCGCCGCGTCGCTCGTAAACATAATGGAGCCACGGCCACACGATGGATTTCCTCAAGCCACGGTATACACCGATGAGCCGCCGTCGCCGCATATATGAAGGCAAGGCAAAGGTCCTTTACGAAGGCCCGGAGCCGGGAACCCTGATTCAACATTTCAAGGACGATGCCACCGCCTTCAATGCCAAGAAGCACCAGGTCATCGAAGGCAAGGGCGTGCTGAACAACCGTATCTCCGAATACGTGTTCCAGCACCTCAACGACATCGGCGTGCCGACGCACTTCATCCGCCGCCTCAACATGCGCGAGCAGTTGATTCGCGAGGTCGAGATCGTTCCGCTCGAAGTGGTCGTGCGCAACGTCGCCGCCGGCTCGCTGTCGCAGCGGCTCGGCATCGAGGAGGGCACCCAGCTGCCGCGCTCGATCATCGAGTTCTACTACAAGAACGACGCGCTGGGCGATCCGATGGTGTCGGAGGAGCACATCACCGCGTTCGGCTGGGCGACGCCCCAGGAGATCGACGACATCATGGCGCTGGCGATCCGCGTCAACGATTTCCTGTCCGGCCTGTTCCTCGGCGTCGGCATCCGCCTGGTCGACTTCAAGATGGAATGCGGTCGGCTGTGGGAAAACGAGATGATGCGCATCGTCGTCGCCGACGAGATCTCTCCGGACTCCTGCCGCCTGTGGGACATCAAGTCGAACGAGAAGCTCGACAAGGACCGCTTCCGCCGCGACCTCGGCGGCCTGCTCGAAGCCTACACCGAAGTGGCCAAGCGCCTCGGCATCATGAGCGAGGGCGAACGGCCCCAGGGCACGGGGCCGGTGCTGGTGAAGAGCTAGACGCGAGGCCGAGGAGTTTGCGCTTGGACGGGAGCCGCGGGGCTCCCGTTTTGATTCCGGGGCCGCGGTGCGGGGCACGGCGCGTAGGGCGGGTTCGCTTTAACCCGCCGTTGCGCGGGATCGGCCATCCCCGGGATCGGCGGATTACGCTGACGCTAATCCGCCCTACGGGCCGCGCATCGCCGTCCGCTCCAACTCAGTCATTCCGGGGCGCGCGTCTTCCTTCGCGCGAACCCGGAATTCAGGCTGAGGTCAGAGCCGCGAGGTCGTCTGGATTCCGGGTTCGCCGTAGAGCGGCGCCCCGGAATGACTGGGGTTGAAGCTTTCCCGGACGAAAAATGTGCGAGCGCTCGCAGCGACAATTCCCTCGGGCGAACTTTTGGTGCGGGCAGTTAATGTTCCTGTTGTGTTCTTTTTCGACTTGAGTCAAAGTTGAGCCCCCAAGTCGCTGCAACTGCCCTCCCGCGAGGCTCGTCGTGTCCACCGAAACCGACCTGTCGGCGCTCACCGTCGGTGAGCTTGTTCAATTCTTCGTCGATACCATCCAATTCAGGAAAACCATCAAGCATGTCGGGCGCAGCAATCGGCTGATCGATCAGATTTGGGACGCATTGTCGGACGCGTTGAAGGCGCGCGATCCCGCATTGAATTGCTTGCGCGGCCTGCTCGGCCATCCTGACCGCGAGGTGCGGTATTCGACGCTGCTGTCCAGATTCAAGAACGATCGACCGTGCCGTCTTCAAGCAAGTCCTGGCCGATTTGGCCGAGGGCTGAACGACGATGTCGGCCTTTGACGCGGGATGTTTCTTCGCCACGTGATGCCGATGATGAAGACGCGGAAAAGATTCGTACGAGTACCTCGGACCCGGACTCCGCCACTCCGACGACGAGTAGCTTGCGACTGGCAACTCCGACCACCCGCCGCCCGCGGCAATGACCCTTGGCGCAAATCCGGCGGCGGCTTGCGCGCACGATGAGTCCCGACATTTGCCGGGCGCGTGCAGAGCCTCGCACGGCCTGCGATCGGCCTGTGGCCGCAGCGTCCCCGCGGCGAACTGCCCGTCACCGCGTCGCGGCTCGGTGGCATGCCGCACGCGCCGCCGGGATGGTCGTGGCCGCTGTGCGAGACCGAGCCGATGTTCTTTCTCGGCCAGATCAATTGCGCGGAACTGCAGGGCATCCCGGCGGCCGAGAAGCTGCCGCCATCGGGCCTGCTGGCGTTCTTCGCCGATCATGATGCGGTCAATGGCTGCACGAGCTCATACGAGGGGGCGTTCGCCGTCTTTTACTGGACCGAGCTCGATCGTCTCGTTCCCGCAAAGCCACCCATCGAGTTGCAGGAAATATTTCCGCTGTGCGCGCTGGCCTTTCCGCCCGCTGATCGATCTTCCTGATTCCTACAGCACCGTCATCAAGGCTCTGGAACTGGGGCGACGACGACGGATGGGCATATCATGATTTGAAAGAAGCAATTCGCAATCATGGTATTCCCGAAGCCATCTTGGGACCGCATCGAGTTACTCCAAGCTGTTCGGGTGGCCGGATTGGGTGCAGAACGAATCCGAAGCAGATGGGAGAATTGGACAGGTCCGCACGGGTTGAGTTTGTTGCTTCAACTCGACGCCTACACCGATGGAACGAGATGGGCCGAATGGGGCGGCGGCGGCTCGCTCTATTTCCTGATCCGCGACGCGGATCTCGCGCACGGCGGTTCGACCGCTGCGAATTCGAGATGCAGGGCACGTGATCCGGCTGGTTTTGGCGCAACCTGCAAAAATCACGAACATCCCGCTTCCCCACAGGCCCGGTTGCGGCCGCCCCAATTCGCCGCTATCGACTGTCTTACGAGGAGCGCGATGAAAGCCCGCGTCACAGTCACACTCAAGACCGGCATTCTCGATCCGCAGGGCAAGGCGATCGAGGGCGCGCTGAAGTCGCTGGGCGTCGCCGGCGTCGCCAGCGTGCGCCAGGGCAAGGTGTTCGACATCGAGATCGCCGACGGCGATCGCGCCGGTGCCGAGGCCCGGCTCAAGGACGCGGCGGAGAAGCTCCTGGCGAACACCGTGATCGAGAACTACCGGATCGAGATCAGTGGGTAGCCGCCCATGAAATCCGCCGTCATCGTCTTCCCCGGCATCAATCGCGAGCGCGACATGGCGCGCACGCTCCGCCTCGTGTCCGGCCGCGAGCCGGCGATGGTGTGGCATGCCGACACCGCGCTGCCGGCGGGGACCGACCTCGTGGTGGTGCCGGGCGGCTTTAGCTATGGCGACTATCTGCGCTGCGGTGCCATCGCCGCGCGCGCCCCGGTCATGGACGCGGTGCGGGCGTTCGCCGCCAAGGGCGGGCTGGTGCTCGGCGTCTGCAACGGCTTCCAGATCCTGTGCGAGGCGGGCCTTCTGCCGGGCGTGCTGATGCGCAATGCGCAGCTCAAATTCATCTGCAAGGACGTGTATCTCAAGGTCGAGCGGTCCGGCACGCCCTTCACCCGCGGCTACAATGCGGGCCAGGTGATCAAGGTGCCGGTCGCCCATGGCGAGGGCAATTTCGTCGCCGATGCCGACACCATCGCGCGCATCGAGGGCGAGGGCCGGGTGGTGTTTCGCTATTGCGCGCCCGACGGCGCGCTGTCGCCGGCATGGAACATCAACGGCTCCACCAACGCCATCGCCGGCATCGTCAGCGAGGCCGGCAACGTGCTCGGCATGATGCCGCATCCGGAAAACCACGTGGAGGCCGCGATGGGCTCGCACCGACGGGCGCGGGCTGTTCGCGGGGCTCGTGGAGCACCTGAGCCGGGCGGCGTAAATCGCGGAAATGCTTGGCCTGTCGTCGGTGACTTGGCAGAGCGGCCGGCATGGGCCCGAAGCTCACTTTTTCCTTTGGAAATCCGGTGCAATTGCACTCCGGTCCATGGGTTTACATGTGCTACTCAATGTTCCGATGAGATCGACACAGCACGTAGGGTGGGCAAAGGCGCGCGCTTCGCGCCGTGCCCACGCGGACAGCCAAGTTCAGACACACGTGGGCACGGCGCTGTGCGCCTTTGCCCACCCTACGCGCAGCGGCTAGATGACCCCGAACGAACCGCAAGTCACCCCGGAACTCGTCGCCGAGCACGGCCTCAAGCCCGACGAGTACGCGCGCGTCCTCGAGCTGATCGGCCGCGCGCCGAGCTTCACCGAGCTCGGCATCTTCTCGGCGATGTGGAACGAGCACTGCTCCTACAAGTCCTCCAAGGTGCATCTGCGCGGCCTGCCGACGTCCGGCGCCTGCGTCATCCAGGGGCCCGGCGAGAACGCCGGCGTGATCGACATCGGCGACGGGCTCGCCTGCGTCTTCAAGATGGAGAGCCACAACCACCCGAGCTACATCGAGCCGTACCAGGGCGCCGCCACCGGCGTCGGCGGCATCCTGCGCGACGTCTTCACCATGGGGGCGCGGCCGATCGCCTGCCTGAACGCGCTCTCGTTCGGCGATCCCGGCCACCCCAAGACCCGCCATATCGTGTCCGGCGTGGTCGCCGGCATCGGCGGCTACGGCAATTCCTTCGGCGTGCCGACGGTCGGCGGCTCGGTGCGCTTCCATTCGCCGCTATGACGGCAACTGCCTCGTCAACGCCATGGCGGTCGGCCTCGCCGAGACCGACAAGATCTTCTATGCCGCGGCCTCCGGCGTCGGCATGCCGATCGTCTATCTCGGCTCCAAGACCGGCCGCGACGGCATCCACGGCGCCACCATGGCGTCCGCCGAATTCGGCGAGAATTCCGAGGAGAAGCGGCCGACCGTGCAGGTCGGCGACCCCTTCTCGGAAAAGCTGCTGCTGGAAGCCTGCCTGGAGATCATGGCCAAGGGCTGCGTCATCGCGATCCAGGACATGGGCGCCGCCGGCCTCACCTGCTCGGCGGTGGAGATGGGCGCCAAGGGCGATCTCGGCGTCACCCTCGAGCTCGACCGGGTGCCGTGCCGCGAAACCGGCATGTCGGCCTATGAGATGATGCTGTCGGAGAGCCAGGAGCGCATGCTCATGGTGCTCAAGCCGGACAAGGAGGCCGAGGCCGAGGCGATCTTCCGCAAATGGGGCCTCGATTTCGCGGTGGTGGGCGAGACGACGCCGACCAGGCGCTTCATCGTCAAGCATGGCGGCGTGGTGAAGGCCGACCTGCCGATCAAGGAGCTGGGCGACGAGGCGCCGGTCTATCGCCGGCCCTTCGTCGATGCGCCCGAAGCCGGCGGCGATCGACGCCGCGACGATCGCAGCCGCCGATGCCGGTGGCCGACGCGCTCGAAAAGCTGATCGGTGCGCCCGACCTCTGCTCGCGTCGCTGGGTGTGGGAGCAGTACGACCACGTCATCCTCGGCAACACCGTGCAGCGGCCGGGCGGCGACGCCGCCGTGGTGCGGGTCGATGACGGCCCCAAGGCCCTGGCGCTCACCACCGACGTCACGCCGCGCTATTGCGAGGCCGATCCGTTCGAAGGCGGCAAGCAGGCGGTGGCGGAAGCCTGGCGCAATCTGACCGCCGTCGGCGCGACGCCGCTCGCCGTCACCGACAAC
The DNA here is from genome assembly GCA_963791375.1 of uncultured Alphaproteobacteria bacterium. GTDB lineage: Bacteria > Pseudomonadota > Alphaproteobacteria > Rhizobiales > Xanthobacteraceae > JAJPKK01. The sequence continues at coordinate 113,756 of CAWBSI010000021.1, read as the reverse complement.
CTCAACTTCGGCAATCCCGAGCGGCCCGAGATCATGGGCCAGCTGGTCGGCTGCATCCGCGGCATCGCTGCGGCCTGCACGGCGCTCGACTTCCCCGTCGTGTCCGGCAACGTCTCGCTCTACAACGAGACCAACGGCAAGGCGATCCTGCCGACACCGTCGATCGGCGGCGTCGGGCTGCATTGCGGATTTCACCGGCTCGGCGACGCTCGCCTTCAAGGCTCCCGGGGAAGCGATCCTGCTGGTCGGCGAGACCCGCGGCGCGCTCGGTCAATCGCTCTATCTGCGCGACATCTGCGGACGGGAGGAGGGCGCTCCGCCACCGGTCGACCTCGCCGCGGAGAAGCGCAACGGCGATTTCGTGCGCGCCCTGATCGGCGACAAGATCGCGACCGCAGTGCACGATGTGTCCGACGGCGGCCTCCTGGTGGCGCTCGCCGAAATGGCAATGGCATCCGGCATCGGCGCGCGCCTCGCCCCGGCGCCCGCAGGGCTCCCGCCCCATGCCTTCTGGTTCGGCGAGGACCAGGCCCGCTACGTGGTCACGGTGCGGGAAGGCGATGCCCAAAACGTGATCACCCGCGCCGCCGCCGCCGGTGTCGCGATTTGCCGGCTCGGGCATAGCGGCGATGCCGCCTTGAGTATTTCCGGCGAACGGCCGATTCTGATAAAGACACTGATCGAGCGGCACGAATCTTGGTTCCCCGACTATATGTCGGGCGCGAGTGCCTGACGCCGGGCGCGCGATCGCGACAGGAGATCTAAGGGAGACTGACGGTAATGGCGATGCTGGCAAGCGATATCGAGCGGCTGATCAAGGCCGAGATCCCCGACGCCGAGGTTACGATCCGCGATCTCGCCGGCGACGGCGACCACTATTCGGCCATCGTGGTCTCCGAGGCCTTCCGGGGCAAATCGCGGGTCCAGCAGCATAAGCTCGTCTATGACGCCTTGAAGGGCGAGATGGGCGGCAAGCTCCATGCGCTCGCCCTGCAAACCGGCCTGCCGGCGCGGTGATCTGCCGCCCGACCCCACTTATTGCACTTTATCGCGAGCGCCCTTGCGTTTAGCGTTAAATCGCACGATTTTGGGGGTCGGGAAACACGCGGGCGCCGGCCTGTGCCGCCGCAAGGGCGGCCGTCTAGGGCATTCCGGCCACAACCAGCAGAAGGTCAGCCATGGGCATCGAGAAATTCATCGACAATGAAGTGAAGGCCAATGACGTCGTGCTGTTCATGAAGGGAACCCCGCAATTCCCGCAGTGCGGCTTCTCCGGCCAGGTCGTGCAGATCCTCGACTATCTCGGCGTGTCCTATAAGGGGCTGAACGTGCTGGAGTCCGACGACCTGCGCAACGGCATCAAGAGCTACTCCAACTGGCCGACCATTCCGCAGCTCTACGTGAAGGGCGAATTCGTCGGCGGCTGCGACATCATCCGCGAGATGTTCCAGGCCGGCGAGCTGCAGACCCTGATGAAGGAAAAGGGTCTTCCGGTGAAGGAAAGCGCGCAGGCCTGACCCCCGGCCAGTGGCGCGTGGGGTGCAATAGCGCAGCGTATTGCACCGCCCGGCAGTGAGACGGCGAGACGGCCGCGCCATTGCGTCCCACCGGCGCGCCTTACGCTCAACGCAATTGCTTCCGCATCCTGATTTGGACAGGATGGGCCGAAGCCGCCGTTTGAGACGGCAGTCGGAGGAAGCGATGTTCAGGAGCGTTGCCGCGGCCGCAGTCGCCGCGGCCTTGATCACCCCAGCGCTGGTCAGTTCGGCGCACGCCCGCATCACCGAAATCAAGATCGACACCGTCGAGCCGTTCGCGGAGGGCCAGCCGTTCGGCGAGGCCGGCTCCTATGAGCGCGTGCGCGGCACCGCCAAGGGCGAGCTCGATCCGCAGTCGCCGCAGAACCAGGCGATCGTCGATCTCGACAAGGCGCCGCGCAATGCGCGCGGCCTCGTCGAATACGAGACCGATTTTTTTATTCTGCGTCCGCTCGATCCCAGCCGGGGCAATGGCGTCATCTTCTATGAGGTGAACAATCGCGGCCGCAAAGCCCTGCTGGCGCGCGTCGACGAAGCGCCGCCGAACAACAACGATCCCCGCACCATCCTCGATGCCGGCCTCGGCTTTTCGCTAGGCCGCGGCTACACCATCGTGTGGTCGGGCTGGGACCCGGACGCTCCTAAAGCCAATGGCGGCATCACCGCGCGCTTTCCGGTCGCGACCGAGGACGGCAAGCAGATCGTGCGCCGCATCCGTGAGGAGTTCCATTTCGGCACCCGCAACGGTGCCAGTCCGGATCTCGCCAAGCTGAATTATCCCGCCGCCACGCTCGACACCTCGGCGGCCCGGCTCACCATGCGCGCGCGGGAAAGCGACGCCCGCACCGAAATTCCCGCCGGTGGCTGGAGCTTCGAGAACAGCCGGACGATCCGCCTGATGCCCGCCGGCAGGAAGTTCGAGCCGATCGCGATCTACGAATTGTGGTACGACGCCGCCGCGCCGAAGGTGGTGGGAATGGGTTTCGCCGCCACCAGGGATTTCGTCTCCTTCCTGCGCTATGAGCGAGCCGATCCCAAGGGCACCGCGAATCCGGCTCTCGGCACCGGCGGCGACAGCGCCCGGCCCCGTCATGCGCTCGCCATTGGCTTTTCCCAGAGCGGCCGCTTCGTGCGCACCTTCATCGAGCTCGGCATGAACAAGGATGAGAGCGGCCGACGCGTGTTCGACGGCGCACTCGCCCACACCGCAGGCGCCGGCAAGGTGTTCGCGAACACCGCCTTCGCCGAGCCGACCCGTACCGCCACCCAGCATGAGGACCGCTTCTATCCGGAAAACTGGTTCCCCTTCAGCACCGCCACGGGAACCGATCCGGCCAGCGGCCGCACGGGCTCGCTGTTCCGCGGCGACGGCAGCGATCCCCTGCTGATCGCAACCAACACCTCGACGGAATACTGGCAGAAGGGCGCCTCGCTCATCCACATCGACCCCGAGGGCAAGGCGGACCTCACCTTGCCGCCGAACTCGCGCGTCTACATGATCGCGGGCACCCAGCACGGCGGCGCCGCCGGCCTTCCGACCGCGCCGGGCGCCTGCGCCAATCTGCGCAATCCGCACAATCCGTCGCCGGTGCTGCGTGCCCTGATCGTGGCGCTGGAGGACTGGGTCGTCAAAGGGATCGCGCCGCCACCGAGCCGGGTGCCGTCGGTCGCCCAGGGCACGGCGGTGCCGGCCGCGGCGGTCGTCATGCCCGCGATCAAGGGCGTGGCGCTGCCGCCCGGCGACAACCCCATCACCGAGCCGGTCGACTGGGTCAATCCGCCCGAGATCGACGGCCGTGCTTCGGACGGCCGTCCCGTGTTTCGCTACGAGACGCGGGTGCCGGCGGTCGATGCCGACGGCAACGAGACTTCCGGCATCCGGCTGCCGCCGATCGCGGTGCCGCTCGCGACCTATACCGGGTGGAACGTCTACCGCGCGCAGCCGAGCGAATTGTGCGACCGCAACGGCACCTATGCGCCGTTCGCGAGGAACCGCGCCGAGCGCGACGCGTCCGGCGATCCGCGGCTGTCGGTGGCGGAGCGCTACGCTTCGCGCGCGGCCTATGTGGCGAAGGTGAAGGCGGTGGCCGACGCGCTGGTGGGCGACCGGCTGCTGCTGCCTGCCGACGCCGCGCGCTACGTGCGCGAGGCCGAGCGCAGCGACCGGTTTTAGAGGAGCGCCGTCAACTCTCTGGTCGCGCGGCTCCCGGGTCGCGCGCAATCCGCATCGGCAGGAGCTCCCGCTGCCACGGCCAGCGGCCCTCGATCTCGAGCACCAGGGTCCAGCTCAGGAAGGTGCGGACCACGACCAGTCCGGCAAGGAGGCCGAGGCTGGTGAAGGTGAGCTCGATCGCGATCGTCTTCACGATATCGGCGGCGACCAACACTTCGAGGCCGAGCAGCAGCGATCGGCCGATGCGTATCTTGTATTGATCGTAGTTGAGTTCTTCGAAGCGCCGATTTACGCAGCGATAAGTCGACCAGCAGATGCCGGCGACGATGATGAAGACACCGAAAATCTCGATGCAGGTGCCGACAAGACGGATCGAGTGGCTTACGGCCCCTTCGAAACTCTCGATATTGATGTCCATCTTCTCGGCCTGCCGCGGCTCGAATCCTGAGGCGCGCCTGTGCGCCCAGGATTCCACCTTCCGACCGTGATGGCCACAGGCGCTTGCGCGCCGTCAACAGGTCAGCGCGAGTAGTATTCCACCACCAGGTGCGGCTCCATCTGCACGGGATAGGGCACCTCGGTGATCCCGGGGATGCGCGCGAGCTTGGCCGTCAGCTTGCTGTGGTCGACCTCGATGTAGTCGGGCACGTCGCGCTCGGCGAGGCCGGTCGCCTCGAGCACCAGCGCCAGCTGCTTCGACTTGTCCTTCACCTCGACGACGTCGTTGAGCTTGAGGCGGTAGCTCGGGATGTTCACCCGGCGGCCGTTCACCTTGACGTGGCCGTGGTTGATGAACTGGCGCGACGCGAACATGGTGGGCACGAACTTGGCGCGATACACCACGGCGTCGAGGCGACGCTCGAGCAGGCCGATCAGGTGCTGCCCGGAATCGCCCTTCATGCGGATGGCTTCCGCATAGATGCCGCGGAACTGCTTCTCCGAGATGTTGGCGTAGTAGCCCTTGAGCTTCTGCTTGGCGCGCAGCTGCACGCCGAAGTCGGAGAGCTTGCCCTTGCGGCGCTGGCCGTGCTGGCCGGGGCCATATTCGCGGCGGTTGACGGGGCTCTTCGGGCGGCCCCAGATGTTCTGGCCCATACGGCGGTCGAGCTTGTGCTTTGCCGCTAATCGCTTGGTCATTCGCGTCCTCATAGCGGCCGTGCGCCCGGAGGCGACAGGCTCGCAAGTTGGGGTTGAGGATCGCGCCCTCCTCTGTCCCGGCATTGCCGGGGCCGACAGGTCCGTGCCTCAAGCGAAGCGGGACCACGGGTCGCGAAACGCCGCGCGGGCAAGCCCGCGGAGCCGGGGGGTTCTAGGGGGAAACCCGCGGGGTGTCAAATGGGACAGAGCGGTCCGATTGAGCGGTCCGTCGGCTCGCCCTCACCCGGCCGCCTGCATCGCATCCCGCAGGCCGAACCGGGCCAGCGCCGCGGCGAGCGCGGTGGATGGGCGCGCGCCCGAGGTGAAGATCGCCCGGGCGGTGCCGGTGGTCCCTGCCGCGGGTCCGCCAATGAGGTCCGTGACCCGGCGCGCGATCGCGGGGGCGGGATCGATCCAATCGACCGGCCACGGCATCAGCCGCTGGAAACTGCCGAGCAGCAGCGGGTAATGGGTGCAGGCCAGCACGATCGTATCGGTGCGGCGGCCGTCCCGGTCGACGAAGCACGGCGCGATCTCGCGGGCGATGTCGGCATCGACGACTGGCTTGTCGTGCAGCGCCGCTTCCCCGATCGAGGCGAGATGGGCGGAACCGACGAGGGTGACGTCGCAGCCCTGGCCGAAATCCCGGATCAGGGCCCGGGTGTATTCGCGTTTCACCGTCGCCTCGGTGCCGAGCACCGAAACCTGCTTCGTGCGCGACGCGCCGCAGGCCGGCTTGATGGCCGGGCACGGTGCCGACGAAGGGCACAGTGAAACGCGCGCGCAGATGCGGCAGCACCAGGGTCGATGCGGTATTGCAGGCGATCACCACGATGTCGGGGGCGTGCGCCGCGATCAGTTCCGCCATCAGCGGCACGACCCGACCGACCAGGGCATCCTCGGCATGGCTCCCATAGGGAAAGAAGGCATCGTCGGCGACATAGACGTAGCGCGCATCCGGCCGCGCCTTCACCACTTCGCGGAACACGGTGAGGCCGCCGAGGCCGGAGTTGAACACGAGGATGGTGGGCGTCATGGTGCGGCAAGTTTCGCAGGATCAGAAGGCCAGATCGAGACCGCGGCCAGCATAGAGGATTCGCAGGATGATGACGTCCTCTCCGTTCACGGTGAACGCGATCGTCGCGCGCCGTTCGAATCCCAGGGTGCGAAGACCCGGCCTCACGTCGTCGCGCGCCGTCCCCCGCTGCGGAAAGGGTGTCATCTCGCGGCAGAAGCCTTCGATTCTGCAGGTATAAGCACGCGCGACGTCCAGTCCCGCACGATCCGCGATCCAAGCGAAGATATCGTCCAGATCGGCTTTCGCGGTTTCCGCGAAGAGGACGCCGGCCAAAGGTTATCGCGCCGTCTTTTTCGACTTTCGCGCGCGATAACGCGACTCCAGCCCGGAAAACACCTCGTTCGCGTCGACGAGCTTTTCGTCCCCCCGGGCCACGCGGTCGAACACTGGAACGACCGATTCGTGAAGCCAGCGTTCGATGGCGGCATCGCGCGCCTGCAGGGCACGCAATCCGTCTCGGATAACTTCGCTTTCGCTCGCATATGTGCCGGAGGCGACCTTGTCCTTGACCATTTGCGCCATGTCGTGCGGGAGGGTGATGCTCAGAGACTGCGTGTTTCGCATGGATGATCGCTCCTGATTCTATCCTATCACGGAACACGATTTAATCCTACCGACTCTTCCGGCAAGGTTAGCTCCCCCCAAACACCCGCTCGAAGATCGTGTCGACGGCCTTGAGGTGGTAGCCGAGGTCGAAATTCGCGGCGAGCTCGGCGTCGGTGAGGTACTTTCGAACCTCCGGGTCGGCCTTGAGCAGGGTGAGGAAATCGCCGCCCTCCTGCCACACCTTCATGGCGTTGCGCTGGACGAGGCGGTAGGCGTCCTCGCGCGGCGAGCCCTTCTGGGTCAGCGCCAGCAGCACGCGCTGGGAGTGGACGAGGCCGCCCAGGCGGTCGAGATTCTTCTGCATGTTCTCGGGGTAGACCACGAGCTTGTCGATCAGCCCGGCGAGGCGGTGCAGCGCGAAATCGAGCGTCACGGTGGCGTCGGGGCCGATCATCCGCTCCACCGAGGAGTGGGAGATGTCGCGCTCGTGCCACAGCGCCACGTTCTCCAGCGCCGGCGTCACATAGGCGCGCACCATGCGGGCGAGCCCGGTCAGGTTTTCCGACAGCACCGGGTTGCGCTTGTGCGGCATCGCCGAGGAGCCCTTCTGGCCCGGCGAGAAATACTCCTCCGCCTCCAACACCTCGGTGCGCTGGAGGTGGCGGACCTCGGTCGCGAGGCGCTCGATGGAGGCCGCGACCACCGCCAGCGTCGCAAAATACATGGCGTGGCGGTCGCGCGGGATCACCTGGGTCGAGATCGGCTCGACGGCGAGGCCCATCGCCTTGGCCACATGGGCCTCCACCGCCGGGTCGATCTGGGCGAAGGTGCCGACCGCGCCGGAAATGGCGCAGGTCGCCACCTCCTTGCGCGCCGCCACCAGGCGTTCGCGCCCGCGCGAGAATTCGGCATAGGCATAGGCGAGCTTGAGGCCGAACGTGGTCGGCTCGGCATGGATGCCGTGGGAGCGGCCGACCACCGGCGTCATCTTGTATTCGAAGGCGCGGCGCTTGAGCGCGGCGCGCACCTTGTCGACGCCCTCGATGAGAAGGTCGGCGGCGCGCACGAGCTGCACGTTGAGGCAGGTGTCGAGCACGTCCGACGAGGTCATGCCCTGGTGGACGAAACGCGCCTCCGGCCCGACGATCTCGGCGAGATGGGTCAGGAAGGCGATGACGTCGTGCTTGACCTCGCGTTCGATCTCGTCGATGCGGGCGATGTCGAAGGTGGCGTTCTTGCCTTTGGCCCAGATCGCGCTGCGCGGCTTCCTTCGGCACGATGCCGAGTTCGGCCAGGGCATCGGTGGCGTGGGCCTCGATCTCGAACCAGATCCGGTAGCGCGTCTGCGGGTCCCAGATCGCGGCCATCTCGGGCCGGGAGTAGCGGGGGATCATGGCCCGGGCTCTATCAGACCCGGGCCGGCGCAGCAATCGCTCGATAGCCCCGCGGCGCCAAAAGCGCTAAGCGATCCTCGGAACCAAGGAGGCAGCCATTCACGGCAAGGTCGTCGTCATCACCGGGGCAACGTCGGGCATCGGCCGAATCGCCGCCGAGCGGTTGGCCGGGCACGGCGCCCGCATCGTGATGGTTGCGCGGGATCGGGCGCGGGCCGAGCAGACCCTCGCGCGGCTGCGCGCGGTCGCTCCGGACGCGGCGCACCGCGTCCATTACGGCGATCTTTTCTTGCTGGCCGACGTGAAACGGGTTGGCGCGGAGATCGCGGCCGCCGAGCCGCGCGTCGACGTGCTCGTGAACAATGCCGGCAGTATGTTCGGAGCGCGGAAAATCACGGCGGAAGGCCTGGAGCGAACCTTCGCGCTCAATCACATGAGCTACTTCGTCCTGACCGATCGCCTGCGCGAGCGCCTCCTCGCCGCGGCCCCGTCCCGCGTCGTCAACACCGCCTCCGCCGCGCATCTACGCGCCACCCTCGACTTCGACGACCTGCAGACCCGCAACAATTACCGGGCGAAGACCGCCTATGGCCGCTCCAAGCTGTGCAACATCCTGTTCACGCGCGAATTGGCGCGGCGGCTGGCGGGCACCGGCGTCACTGCCAACTGCCTGCACCCGGGATTCGTCGCAACGAATTTCGGCCAGCGCGACGCCGGAGCATTCGGATGGGTTCTCCGGGCCGCGATGGTGTTCGCCCGCCCGCCGGAGCCCGGCGCGAACACCGTCGTCCATCTCGCGAGTTCTCAGGAGGTCGCCGGGGTCAGCGGCGGCTATTTCTACGATTGCCGCCAGATCGAGCCGAGCCGTGCGGCGCAGGACGACGCGACCGCGCAACGCCTGTGGCGCGAGAGCGAAGCATTGGCCGGCCTCGCGTGAAGGCTTGCCGCCTCAGGCGGCCTCGCCGCGGGCCTGCGCCGCGGCGCTGCGGATCGCCGCGATGTTTCCCCGGTAGGCGGCCGGGCCGCCCTTGAATACCGCAGAGCCGGCGACCAGCACATTGGCGCCGGCGCGGACGATCTCCGCGGCGTTGTCTGGGGTCACCCCGCCATCGACCTCGATGTCGATCGGCCGCCCCGCCGCCATGGCACGCAGCCGGGCGATCTTCTCCACCGCACCGGGGATGAATTTCTGGCCGCCGAAGCCGGGATTGACCGACATGACCAGGATGAGATCGACGAGATCGATCACCGGCTCGACCATGCTCGCAGGCGTGCCCGGATTGAGCGTCACCCCCGCCTTCTTGCCGAGCGCGCGGATCGCCTGCAGCGAACGGTGCACGTGGGGCCCGGATTCCACATGCACGGTGATGACATCGGAGCCCGCCTTTGCGAAGGCTTCGAGATAGGGGTCGCAGGGCGCGATCATGAGATGGACGTCGAACGGCTTCGCCGTGTGTGGCCGCAGCGCCTTCACAACGTCCGGCCCGATGGTGATGTTGGGCACGAAATGGCCGTCCATGACGTCGACATGGATCCAGTCGGCGCCGGCCGCGTCGATCGCGCGCACCTCCTCGCCGAGCTTGGCGAAGTCGGCCGACAGGATGGATGGAGCGATGGCCAGTGCGCGATGCATCGGTGCCTCCGGTTTCATGTCCGCCTAACACGGGTCGCCCAGGGGGGCAAATTTGCGGGGCGGATTGGGACGCAACTGGAACGCAAACCGGAACGCAAACCGGAACGCAAACCGGAACGAAGGTCGATGATGGTTTTGGCGCCCGATGCCACTATATGTCGGCTGTTCCGCGTGCTTCCCCGCAACCAGCCGTTCCGGCGTTCTTCACAGGATTTTTCATGGCTCGCACCGATGCCATCGTGCTCGGCGCCGGCATCGTCGGTGTCTCGGTGGCGCTGCATCTGGCCAAGCGCGGCCTTGCCGTCGCCCTGGTCGACCGCGGCGATCCCGGACAGGGCACCTCCTACGGCAATGCCGGCATCATCGAGGGCAACACGCTGTTTCCGGCGAGCTTCCCGTCGAGCCTCGGCCGGGTCGTCCGTATCGCCCTCAAGCGCGCGCCGGAGGCCGACTATCATCTCGCCTTCCTCGCCCAGGTGGCACCCTGGCTGCTGGCGTTCCGCCGCAACTCGCAGCCGCAGCGCCTGGTCGAGACCATGCAGGCGATGCGGCCCCTGTTCTCGCGGGCGGTCGGCGAGCACGCCGCGCTGCTGGAAGAAGCTGGTGCCCAGCGCTATCTGCGCCACACCGGCTGGCTGAAGCTCTACCGCAGCGACGGCGGCCTCGCCAGCACGGCGCGCGAGCGCGGTATTGCCGCCGAATTGGGCATGCCGCTGCGGGTGCTCGATGTCGATACCGCCCGCGCGCTCGAGCCGTCGCTCGCGCCAGTGTTCCGCCATGCGGTGTTCTGGGAGCAGGCGGCGAGTGTCTCCAATCCCCTGGAGGTGACCCGCGCTTATGTAGCGCGGTTCAAGGCGCTCGGCGGCGTCGTCTTAACGGGGGACGCGATGCGTCTGCACCAGTCGGCGGGGCGGTGGCGGATCGAGACCGCGGAAGGGCCGGTCGACGCCGAGGCGGCCGTGGTCGCGCTGGGGCCGTGGGCGCCGGATCTCCTCAAGCCGCTGGGGATAAGATTGCCGCTCGCGGTCAAGCGCGGCTATCACCGCCATTTCCGTCCGCGCGGCAATGCCGGCCTGGTCCGGCCGATCCTCGACGCCGAGAACGGCTATTGCATCGTGCCGATGGAGCAGGGCATCCGCATCACCACCGGCGCCGAATTCGCCGCCCGCGATGCCGCGCCGACGCCGGTGCAGTTCGCGCGGGTGATGCCGGCGGCCTCCGGCCTGTTCCCGCTCGGTGATCCCATCGAGGAGCAGCCGTGGATGGGCGCCCGTCCGTGCTTTGCCGATTCCCGCCCGGTGCTCGGCCGCGCGCCGGGCCAGCGCGGCCTGTGGCTCGCCTATGGCCACGGCCATTCCGGCCTGACGCTCGGCCCCGTCACCGGCCGGCTCATCGCGGAGATGATGACGGGCGAGACGCCGTTCTGCGATCCCGCGCCCTATCGGGCGGAGCGGTTCGGGTGAGCGCCTAAACTCCCTCTCTCGCTTGCGGGGGAGGGAGCAAAGGCGGTGTGCGGACGCGTCATCAGGGCGCATCATCGAAATGGCCGGGACGAGCCCGGCCACCGCGATTCCATGTAAGCGGGATGACGCTCTACTGCTTCGCGTCTCCCGGCACTTCGCTGATCGTCCGCACCACGCTCGAGGTCGGGCGCTGGCTCACGGTCGGCAGCTTCTGGTCCTTGAGCACGGCCTCGTCGAACTGCGGCAGCGTCGTGATCTGGTCCTTCGGGACCATGTGGACGACCTTGAAGCCGCCGGCCTTGAGCTGGCCGAGCAATTCGGGCAGGGCGGCCGCAGTGACCTTCTGGAAATCGTGCATCAGGATGATGCCCTTGCCCTGCTTGTTCAGCTTGCCCATCAGGCTCTTGATCAGCACATCCGGCTTCTTGATCTTGAAGTCGAAGGAGTCGATGTCAGTGGAGAAGCTCGCGACGTTGCGCTGGCCGAGATAGGTGAGCATCTCCGGCGGGTGGCGCAGGTCGGGGAAGCGGAAGAACGGCGCGGTCGCGGCGCCGGCGTAGAAGTGCACGGCGCTGATCCCCTTCTCGATCTCTTCCTTGGCTTCATCGGGCGACTTCTTCGACAGGTCCGCATGGGACCAGGTGTGGCTCCCGATCGTATGGCCGGCGGCGACGTCCTGCTTGAGAATCTCCGGGTAATAGGTGGAGTGCTTGCCGATCGGGAAGAACGTCGCCCGCACGCACTGGTCGGCCAGCGCCTTGAGGACCGCCGGGGTCGTGTTCAGCCAGGGACCGTCGTCGAAGGTGAACACCACCTCGTGGTCGCGCAGGAAGTCCAGCGTCTTGAAGTGCTGCGAGCCGAAGCCGGGTCCGCCGGTGGTGTCGATCTCGACGACCCGCGAGACGCCCATGGCGTTGGGGTTGGCGCACGGGATGTCCGGTCTCTTCAGGGCCGGCTGCGGGGCCGCGGGCGGTGCAGCGGCCACCGGGGCAGGCGCAGCCACCGGGGCAGCGGCTGGCGCGGCCACCGGGGCGGGAGGCGATCCGGCGGGCCGGATGGTGGGTGCGATCGGGGCCGGCGCGAGCTGAGCGACGACCATGGGCGGCGCGGCCGGAGCCGGGGCGGGAGCGGCCGGAGCCGCGACCGCTGCGATGGCCGGACGGGCGGCCGGTATGATGGGCGCAGGAGCCGCCGGCGCCGCGACCGGTGCGATAACCGGATTCGCGGTGAGCGCCACGGGGGTCAAGGGGGCTGTCACGGGATCTGCGGTCAACTCGACTGGAGCGGCGGCCGGTTCGGCCGCTACCTCGACCGGGGCAGCCGCATCGGCAGGCTCTTCCGCCGGAGCGATGACCGAATTCGAAGCCATCTCGGCTGGAGGTATCGGCGCAGGCGCCGCCTCCGCAGGGGCCGGTGGCACGGACAGCTCCACCTGCGCCTGTTGCGCAGGCACCCGAGGCCACATGCCGGCCTGCACGATGCCGTATGCCGCCAGTGTTATGATTGCGATTATGCCACCCACAATAGCCGCGCGCATCAGATCAGCTCCTTTAATGCCGCCAATGCCTGGGCCTTCATGGTCCGGCTGGCTGCAGTGAGGTTGCTCGTCGCACCGGGCGATTCAGCCTGTCGTCGCGAAGCCCCCCACAGGCAGACTATCAAAGATCGCCACGCGAATCCAATCTTGTTGGCCCGCGCAATCACAAAACAATGGAGTTCCAGGGGTTTCAGATGGTGGCCGGGAACCTTGCCCGGTACGATGGCACCGTTCCGGGAAAGGCGAGCGCCTCGGCCTCGAACACGCCCCGCGCAATCGCCCGCGACACCACCTGGGCGGCGGCGCTGCCGATCTTCATCAGATCGAACGGCGGATTGGCGATCGGGCGCAGGCCGGTCGCAGCCGCGAACACGATGTCGCCGTCCAGCGGGGTGTGGACCGGGTGAATGGCGCGGGCGAGACCATCCTGCGCCATTACGGCGAGGTGCCTCGCCTGGCCCTTGGTCAGCGCCGCATCGGTCGCGACCACGACGAGCGTGGTGTTCATCCGCGGTGCGCCCTTGGAGCGGGGCAGCAGGGCGGCAGGCGGCACCGTCGCCGGGAAGCCGCGGCCGCCGAATTCGCCGTTCTGCTCGAACGGGGCTGCCCAGAACCACGGGCCGTCGCCGACCACGACGCCGCCGGCCGCGTTGACGGCGGCCAGTGCCGCAACGGTAAAGCCGCCCTCGATCACCGCCGATGCGGAGCCGATGCCGCCCTTCAAGTTGACCGTGGTGGCGCCGAGCCCGGCGCCGACGCTGCCGAGCGCGAAGTCCGTGCCCGCGGCCTGCGCCGCCGCAAAGCCGAGCTCGCGGTAGGGCGGGTAGCGGCCCCAGTCCTTGTCGCCGCCATTGAGGAGATCGAACAGGATCGCCCCGGGCACCAGCGGCACCAGTGCGGTGCCGACCGCATAGCCGCGCCCGACGCTGCGCAGCCAGGCCTGCACGCCGCCGGGCGCGTCGAGCCCGAACGCTGAGCCGCCGGACAGCGTAATGGCGTCGATGCGGTCCACCGTGCGGGCGGGATCGAGCAGATCGGTCTCGCGGGTGCCCGGGCCGCCGCCGCCGATATCCACGGAAACGACGGTGGGCTGGTCGAACACGATGGCCGTCACGCCGGAGGCGATCCGTGCATCGCCGGCGTGGCCGACCTTGATGCCGGCGATGTCGGTGAGGAGATTGCGCGGGCCTGGCGTCACGAAGAATCCGTGCTTCGAGTTGGCATGCGGCGCGGCCGCTGTGGAGGCTCGCCGCAGCGGAGACGATTCCCGCGGCGGGGTCAATCGCGGAGCGCGCAAGCCGGCTTTGCTGGCCGGATGGCGCTCTTGCTCCCGGGGACCGAAACGCATCCATCACGTCCGTTCACGTTGCCGCGCGCGGGCCGCGCGCCGGGTTGCGCGGCGTCCCCCGATGGCGCATCAAGGCGCCCATGAGTGCCGACATCACCTTCGCCGCCGCCCTGTTCGCGGGCCTGTTGAGCTTTCTGTCGCCCTGCGTGCTGCCGCTGGTGCCGCCCTATCTCGTCTATCTCGCCGGCGCCTCGCTGGAGCGGTTTGCCGATGCGGAGCCCGAGCCGCGGGTCAAGCGCGAGACCGTGTTCGCGGCGCTGCTGTTCGTCGCCGGATTTTCCACCGTGTTCATCGCGTTCGGCGCCAGCGCGAGCGCGATCGGCGCGGTGGTCCAGATGTGGTCGCAGGAACTGAGCATCATCGCCGGCGTCGCCATCATCGTCATGGGCCTGCACTTCCTCGGTGTCACCCGTTTCGCCTTCCTGATGTTCGAGAAGCGCGCGCCGATGTCGCGGCCGGTGGGGCTGTGGGGCGCCTATGCCATGGGGCTCGCCTTCGCGTTCGGCTGGACGCCCTGCATCGGGCCGATCCTCGCCGCGATCCTCGCGGTTGCGGCGTCGAAGGAAACCGTCGCCAAAGGCGCGATGCTGCTCGCGGTCTATTCCGCCGGGCTCGGCATACCGTTCCTGCTCGCCGCCTTCGCCGTCGAGCCGTGCGCGGCCTTCATCGCCCATTTCAAGCGCCACCTGGAAACGGTCGAGAAGACGATGGGCGGCCTCCTCGTGCTCACCGGCATCGCGTTCCTGACCGGCCTCGTGAGCGAGGCGAGCTTTTATCTGCTGGAATGGTTCCCGGCGCTCGGCCGCATCGGGTGAAACGCTTGCGCCACTTCAGCTCAAGGCGAGCTGCGGCGAGCCGCCCCGGCCGGTCGCTACGGTGATCAATTTTCTCCACGCGCGTAGCGCAAATCCGAGCGTCTTTGGCAGTGAGTGCCGGCATACGGCGAGCTTGCGCACCGTGCAGCCGTCATTCCGGGGCGCCGCGCTTGGCGGCGAACCCGGAATCCAGCCGCCCTCGACATCGTGCATCGCAGCCTGGATTCCGGGTTCGCGCGAAGGAAGATGCGCGCCCCGGAATGACGATGCTCAGTTGGCGCCGGAAAGCCGCGCTTACCGGCGCCTGCGCCTTACTGGCCTCACTCGTTCTCGAAATAGCTGAGCTTGCCGTCCGGGCCCTTCTTCCAGGTGTAGAGCACGTAGCGGTCCTTCGGCTTGCCGGCCACGGTGTATCCGGTGATGTCGCCCTTCTTGTCGAAGGCGAGGTCGCCCAGCACCGTGTTGAACACCTTGCCGGAATGCATGACGTCGGCGACCTTCTTGGGGTCGAGCGACTTCGCCTGCTCGGCCGCCTGCTTGATGATCTGCAGCGCGGCGTAGCTGTAGAGCGTATAGGCCTGGGGCTCGAAGCCGCGCTTCTTGCGGAACAGCTCGACGATCTCCTTGTTCCTGGGGTTGGTGCGAGGGTCGGGCGAGAACGTCATCAGGGTGCCGTCGGCGCCGGGCCCGGCGATGGCGGCGAACTCGTCGTCGGCCATGCCGTCGCCGCCCATCAGCGGCGCCTTCACGCCCTGGTCGCGCATCTGCCGCACGATCAGGCCGGCGGTGTCGTGCAGGCCGCCCCAGTAGATCAGGTCGGGATTGGCGCCCTTGAGCTTGGAGACCAGCGCCGTGAAGTCCTTGTCGTCCTTGTTGACGCCTTCGATACATGACCTCCTTGACGCCCTTGGCGTTCATCGCCTTGCGGGTCTCGTCGGCGAGGCCCTGGCCGTAGGTGGTCTTGTCGTGAACGATGGCGACGCGCTTGCCCTTGAACTGCTGTCGGCGATGATGGCGCCGGCGACGCTGCCCTGCTGGTCGTCGCGTCCGCACACCCGGAACACGTTCCACATGTTGCGGTCGGTCACCTTGGGATTGGTGGCCGCCGGCGTGATCACCAGCATGCCGTTTTCCAT
This sequence comes from uncultured Alphaproteobacteria bacterium, assembly GCA_963791375.1. Lineage (GTDB taxonomy): Bacteria > Pseudomonadota > Alphaproteobacteria > Rhizobiales > Xanthobacteraceae > JAJPKK01. The sequence continues at coordinate 97,958 of CAWBSI010000021.1, read as the reverse complement.
GTAGACGTCCGAGCCCGGTATGGTGACGCCGGAATTGAAGTGGCCGATGACGAATTTCACGCCGTCGGCGGCGAACTTGTTGGCGACCGACACGCCCTCCTTGGGGTCGGCGCGGTCGTCTCCGATGCTCAGCACGACCTTCTGGCCGAGAATGCCGCCGGCGGCGTTGATGTCCTCGACCGCCTGCTCGACGCCCTGCTTGAGCTGGGCGCCGAAGGCGGCGCTGCCGCCGGTCATCGGTCCGCCCACCCCGATCTTGATCTGCGCCTGGGCGCCGAGCTGGCGAAAACGCCAAGCCCAGTACAAGGCCGAGTGCCGGGCCCAACGCGAATTTGAGGTCATCAAGGTCATTGCCGCTCTCTCCTCGAATGGTCGCGCCGGTGGATCAGGATCAAGACGCGAAACTACGCCGATTGAGGACGCGGCGGAAGCGGCGCCATGCCGCGCATTGCCTACCCTGCCGCTTTCAGCCGTCACGCGCAGGAAACCATATTGGCGCGCCATCTGTCGTGCCCGCATGGCACGAAATCCGGCCGCGAAGAAGGCGATCACGATCGCGGTGTCGAGCGCATAGGCGGGAATCGACGTGAACGCGCCGTCGAACAGCGCATAGTGGATGAAGCGCACGGCTGCTCCGAGAATGAGCATGTAGACGATGCCCTGCCACCACGGACGCCAGGTCTGGGCGACCGCGCGACCCGCGATGAAGGCCGCGCCCCCGCCAAGCACGATGGTGACGAGGAGAAAGGGACCGGGGTCGAAGGACAGATCGAACATGGGATCGGCTGCGCAGGAGGCGATGTGTCGAGGATACACATTGCCTAGGGCGGCACAAAGGCGCAATTTCTCGTTTCGCAAAGGATCTATCCGGGCATTCTCGGCCTGAAAATCCACGAGAGGAATTGTCATGCCCAAGATGTCTCGGCGCGTGTCTCGGTGCGTATCTCGGCGCAGCTTCGCGATGCTTGCAGCGTCATTCGCGGTGGCTGCGGGAAGTCCGGTGGCGCAGGCCCAGGCTCCGGAAAAGCCCAAGATCAAGGTTTCCAGCCTCACGTTGCCGGTATTCAATCCGCTGGTCTGGAACATCATGAAGGGGCGCGGCTTCGACGCCAAGCACGGCTTCGAACTCGACATCAAAGCCTATCCGTCGATCTCCGGGTTCTACGCGGCCTTTGCGACCGGCGAGACCGACGCGCTCATCGGCGGCCCGACGATTCTCCAGAAGCTCTACCAGGAGGGCGTCCCGCTTCGCATCTTCGGCACCGGCTTCACGCTCGCCGATCTCGTGATCTTCACCAAGGACGACAAGATCAAATCGCTGGCCGACCTCAAGGGCAAGCAGCTGGCGATCGACATGGGCGGTTCGCAGTTCCAGGTCGTCAAGATCTATGCCAACGCAAAGGGGCTCGACCTCGGCAAGGACATCATTGCGGTCAACGCGAACTTCGCCGTCGCGCGCGCCCAGCTCGAGGCGGGCCGCGTCGACGCGGCTTTGGTGATCGAGCCTTTGGCGAGCATCATCTTCAAGCAGAATCCGGACTGGCGCGTCATCTTCAACGGTGCACAGGGATGGAAGGATTTGACCGGCGAGGACGGCTGGGAACTCGTACCCGCCATGCGCGCCGACGCGATCGCGCGCGTTCCCAATGGGCCCAGGATGCTGCTCGCCGCCCTGCAGGACGTCGCCGACGTCCTGGAGTCCGACACCGGCGCCGCGGACAAGATCGCCAATGAGACGCTCAAGCTGCCGCCCGGCATTCTGACGGCGGCGGTGACGGGCAAGCGCCTGCAGATGATCGTCAAGCCGGCATGGGAGCCGGCGACCCGCAAGTCGATCACCGACATGATGGAGCGGGCCGTGAAGGCCGGGTTCTATCCGAACATGCCGGACGAGAAGATCATCTATGTCCCTTGAGGAGCGTCGCGAGCCTGTCCCGAGCCTGACTTTCTCGCCGCAGACGCTCGTCTCCCTGCTGGTATTCGCCGCCGCCTGGGAAACGCTTTCCTATCTTGCGCCGGTGCTTGGAATTCCGCCATTCGCGGTTCCCGGCCTCGTGCGGATCGCGCAGAGCTTTGCGGTCATCACCCCGATCGACATCGTCGTCACGCTGGCGCGTGTGATCGGTGCGCTGATCGTCTCCTTCGTGCTCGGCCTTGCGGTCGCGATGGCGATGTACCGGTCCGAATCCCTGGAGAAGTACCTGCATCCGATGATCCGGCTGTTGATGGCGGTGCCGGTGGTGTCCTGGATCCTGTTCGCGGTGCTGTGGTTTCCCGGCGTCGAATTCCGCATCGGTTTCGTCCTGGTGATCGTGTGCGGACCGGTGTTCCTGGTCGATGCGCTCGACGCCATGCGCGGCGTGCCTCGCGAGCTGCGCAACATGATGAGGTCGTTTCGCCCGACCACGCTGCAATTCTTTCTCAAGCTGATGCTGCCGGCGATCGTTCCGAGCATCTTCACGAGCTGGAAGGTCAATATCAGCCTGGCGATCCGCGTCGTCACCATTGCGGAACTGGTGGGGGCGGTGACCGGCATCGGCCATCAATTGTCGGTGGCCGAGGAACTGTTTTCGGTCGCCGACGTATTTGCCTGGACCCTGGTGCTGGTCGCCCTCTTGTTCCTGCTCGAAGCGCTGGTGGCGCGGGTCGAGGCGCGCCTGCTGCGGTGGCGCACATGAGCGGACCGCCGCCCATCGCGGTGCGCGGCCTGCGCAAGGTGTTCCGGCAGACCACGACCGGCCAGTCGGTCGTCGCCATCGACCGGCTCGATCTCACCATCGCGCCGCGCGAGGTGTTGGCGATCGTCGGCCAGACCGGCTGCGGCAAGTCGACGTTCTTCGATCTGATGATCGGACTGGAGGCCCCCACCGAAGGAGCGATCAGCATCGGCGACAAGAGCCCCTGCGCCGACTTCGATCACTTCCGCGGCAAGATCGCCACCGTGTTCCAGCAGGATCGACTGCTGCCATGGCGCAGCGCGCTGGACAATGCGCGGCTGCCGCTCGAACTCATCGGATTGCCGCAAGACCAGCAGCGCACGCGCACGCTCGACTGGCTCGAGCGGCTCGGCCTCGGCAATTTCACCAATGCCTATCCCCATGAATTGTCCGGCGGCATGCGCCAGCGCGTGGCGATCGCGCGGGCCTTCGTGGTGCAGCCCGAGATACTGCTGGCCGACGAGGCCTTCGGGCATCTCGACGAGGTGACCGCGGCGGAGTTGCGCGAGACCTTCCTGGCGCTGGCGCGCGAGTGCGGCTCGACGGCGATCCTGATCACCCATCAGCTCGAGGAAGCGATCGGCGTCGGCGACCGCATCGTGGTGTTCGGCAAGTCGGCGAAGCTGCTCGCCGACATCCACGTGGCGCAGTGGCCGAAATCGGAATACGCGGTGTTGCGCGAGGCGATCCAGTCGACCTTGCAGACCAATCGTCCTGATCCGCGATTGGATCGGACGGGATGATCAACGTGCAATTCGCTGTCATCGCCCGCTTGACCGGGCGATCCAGTAAACACCGACCGTGAGTACTGGATTGCCCGGTCAAGCCGGGCAATGACAACCGATAGGGTCAGCGTAGCCGAAACCTTCCCTAACCCTGCTTCATCCGCGCTCCGCCTTCCAGATAGGCGGCGCGCACTTCCGGCCGCTCCAGCAGTTCGCGGCCGCCGCCGGTGAGCGCGATCTCGCCATTGACCATGACATAGCCGCGATGGGCGAGCTTGAGCGCGTGATAGGCGTTCTGCTCGACCAGGAACACCGAGAGTCCGTCGCGGGCGTTGAGCGTCTTGATGATGTCGAAGATCTGCCTGGCGATCAACGGCGCGAGGCCGAGCGAGGGCTCGTCGAGCAGCAACAGGCGCGGCCGCCCCATCAGCGCCCGTGCAATGGCGAGCATCTGCTGTTCGCCGCCCGACAGCGTGCCGCCGCGCTGGCCCAGCCGCTCGGCGAGCCGCGGAAACAGTTCGAGCACGCGGGCAAGGTCGCCGTCCCCGGCACTGTCGCCGGCCGCGAGCGCGCCCATTTGCAGGTTCTCCAGCACCGTCATGCGCGGGAAGATGCGCCGCCCTTCCGGCGACTGGGCGATGTGGAGCCGCGCGATCTCGTGGGTCGGCAGCTGCGTGATGTCGCGTCCGGCGAACACGATCGAGCCTTCGCGGGCGCGCGGCTTGCCGAAGATGGTCATCATCAGCGTCGACTTGCCGGCGCCGTTGGCCCCGATCAGGGTGACGATCTCGCCCTCTTCGACCTCGATGTCGACGCCCTTGAGCGCGATGATGTTGCCGTAATAGGCCTTGACCCCGCGCACGCTGAGGAGGGCGGTCACAGCCCGACCTCCGCTTCGACCTTGGCCACCTCTTCGTCCTCGACGCCGAGATAGGCGGCGATGACCTTGGGGTCGTCGCGGATGGCGGACGGCGCGCCGTCGGCGATCCTGACGCCGTAGTCGAGCACGACGATGTGGTCGGAGATGCTCATCACCACGCTCATGTCGTGCTCGATCAGCAGCACCGACACCTTGTGCTCGGCGCGGATGGTGAGGATCAGCTCGTTGAGCTCCGCGCTTTCGCGGGGATTGAGGCCGGCGGCCGGCTCGTCGAGGCACAGCAGCACCGGATCGGTGCACAGCGCACGGGCGATTTCGAGCCGGCGCTGTGCGCCGTATGGCAGTTCGCCGGCTGGATCGTCGGCGCGTGCGACGAGGCCGGTCAGCGCGAGCCAGTGGCGCGCCTTCTCGATCGCGGCGCGCTCGGCACGGCCATAGTGGCCGAGCCCGAAGATGCCGAGCGCCGTGAAGCCCGAGGCACGCATCAGCGGATTGTGCTGGGCGACCAGGAGGTTTTCCAGCACCGTCATGCCCGGGAACAGGCGGATGTTCTGAAACGTGCGGGCAACCCGCGCACGGTGAGCCACGAGATAATCCGGCATGCGTTCGAGCAGGAACAATGCGCCGTCGGCGCGCGACAGGCTGCGGGCGTCGCGCCTTGTCAGCGCGTCGAGCTCGTCCCACACCGCCGCGTCGCCATGGGCGAGCGCGATGCGTCCTTCGCTCGGCTTGTAGAAGCCGGTGATGCAGTTGAACACCGTGGTCTTGCCGGCGCCGTTCGGCCCGATCAGCGCGGTGATGTCGCCGCGGTTCGCCGTGAACGACAGGGCGTTGACGGCGACGAGCCCGCCGAACCGCATGGTGAGGTGCTCGACCCGGAGCAGCACGTCGCTCACCCGTGCCCCTCCTTGACGAGGGTGCCCGAAATCGCCTTGCGCTCGACCAGGTGCACCGAGGCCTGCCGCGTCGAGATCAGCCCGCGCGGCCGCACCACCATGATCAGCACCATGGCGAAGCCGAACACCAGCATGCGGTACTGGGTGGGATCGAAGCCGCTGCCGAACACCTGCTTGAGCACGTCGAGCTCGCGCAGCGCTTCGGTGCCGCCGATCATGGCGATGGCGGCGATGGCGACGCCCAACTGGCTGCCCATGCCGCCGAGCACGACGATGGCGAGGATGGTCGCGGACTCCATGAAGGTGAAGGATTCCGGCGAGATGAAGCCTTGCCGCGCCGCGAAGAAGGAGCCGGCAAAGCCGCCGAAGCCGGCGCCGATGGCGAATGCGGTGAGCTTGGTGTTGGTGGTGTTGATGCCGAGCGAGCGGCAGGCGATCTCGTCTTCGCGCAGCGCCTCCCAGGCGCGCCCGACCGGCAGCCGGCGCAGCCTGATGGTGACGAAGGCGGTCAGCATCACGAGCGCGAGGATGATGTAGTAGAGGAAAATCGTGCGGTAGATCGGGCTGAATTCGAGGCCGAACACGGCGGCGAAGCCTTCGTCGGTGGCATTGAAGGGGATGCCGAAGAAGGTCGGCCGCGGAATGCCGGTAATCCCGGCATAGCCGTTGGTGACGGGAACCCAGTTGATCAGAACGAGGCGCATGATCTCGCCGAAGGCGAGGGTGACGATGGCGAGATAGTCGCCGCGCAGCCGCAGCACGGGAAAGCCCAGTATCATTCCCCAGAACGCGGCGAGGATGCCGGCAAGCGGCAGCAGCATGAAGAACGACAGCCCGAAGGTCTGGGACAGCAGCGCGTAGGAATAGGCGCCGACCGCATAGAAGGCGACGTAACCGAGATCGAGCAGGCCGGCGAGCCCGACCACGATGTTGAGGCCGAAGCCGAGCATGACGTAGATGAGAATCTGGATGCCGAAATTGTCGACCCATTTCACCGCGCCGCCGATCCCGGCGAGCCACAGCGCGAGCAGGGGATAGACGATCACGAAGCCGATGGCAGCCGGCGCGAACAGCCGCGCGAGCGGCGCGCCGAGCCTCGCCTTGGGGATGTCGCGGGCGCGCACGGCCCGGCGCTCGCGCCACGGCGTAACGACGAGGCTCCCGAACAGCCGGCCGGCCATGGCGAGGATGACGAAGGTGGCGAGCAGCGGCCAGCGGGTTTCGAGCACAAGCTCGTTGTGGATGTCCTGGACCGCGCGAAACCCGATCAGCGGCAGGAACAGCCCGAACGCGATCAAGCCCGCCACCGCGGAGTCTTTGAGCGCATGGGTGAAGTCGGTGGGAACCGCCGCTGCCGGCGCTTCGACGCCGCGGGCCGTCATCTCACACCTTCTCCACGTCCGGGCGGCCGAGCAGGCCTTGCGGCAGGAAGATCAGGGTGATGGCGAGGATCGAGAAGGCGGCGACGTCTTTGTAGTCGATGGAAAAATACGCCGACCACATGGTCTCGATGAGGCCGATGAGGAGCCCGCCGATGACGGCGCCGGGCAGCGAGCCGATGCCGCCGAGCACCGCCGCGGTGAAGGCCTTGACGCCGGGGGTGAAGCCGTCGGCGAAGTTCACCACGCCGTAATACATGAGATACATGGTGCCGGCGACGGCGGCGAGCGCGGCGCCGATCACGAAGGTGATGGAGATGGTGCGGTCGACGTCGACGCCGAGCAGCGCCGCCATCTTCTGGTCCTGCTCGCAGGCGCGTTGCGCGCGGCCGAGCGAGGTGCGGCTCACCACGTACCAGAACACGGCGAGCATCGCGGCGGTCACGCCCCAGATCAACAGTTGCCGGTACGACAGCGTGACCTGATAGCCTTCGTGCGACATCAGTACGAAATCACCCTGCAGCAGCGGCGGGATCGACTTGTTGCGCGGGCCCTGGGCGACCTGGACGAAATTCATCAGGAAGATCGACATGCCGATGGCGGAAATCAGCGGCGCGAGGCGGAACGATCCGCGCAGCGGCCGGTAGGCGAGCCGCTCGATGGTCCAGTTGACGAGCGAGGTCAGCACCATCGCGACCGCGAGCACGATCAGGAGCGCCGCCACCACCGAGGCGATGCCGAGCCAGGCGGTGACGATCAGGAAGGTGATGAGCGCGATGAAGGCCGACACCATGAACACGTCGCCATGGGCGAAGTTCACCATGCCGATGATGCCGAACACCATGGTGTAGCCGATGGCGATCAAGCCGTAGATGGAGCCGAGCGTAACCCCGTTGATGAGTTGCTGGACGAAAACTTCCATGCGTCCGCCGTTCGTCGCTCTAGGACTGCATGCCGACCCGCCGCGGCATGGCCCTAAAGGAACCTCTTGCCGATGCGGCGTCAAGCCGAGCGGCCGCCCCGGCGGGCCGAATTGTTCCAGCAATCCCCGCTTTCGTGCCTTTCGCGGGGTCCCGCTACGGGCCATTTTTGGGCCGAGCTTGATCCAGCAGAACAATTCCTCGAGGAGACGCCCGTGACTCGCATCAAAGCCGAGGATTTCACCGCGACCGACCGGCCGTTCACGGGCAAGGAATATCTCGAAAGCCTGCGCGACGGCCGCGAGATCTACATCTACGGCGAGCGCGTTCCCGACGTCACCACCCATCCGGCGTTCCGCAACGCCGCCCGCACCATCGCCAGGCTCTATGATTCGCTGCACGATCCCGCCACCAAAGCGGCGCTGACCTGCCCGACCGACACCGGGAACGGCGGCTTCACCCACAAGTTCTTCCGCGTCGCCAAGTCGCGCGAGGACCTGATCGGCCAGCGCGACGCCATCGCCGCCTGGGCGCGGATGTCCTACGGCTGGATGGGCCGCACGCCGGACTACAAGGCGTCGCTGATGAACACGCTCGGCGCCAACAATGCCTTCTACGACAAGTTCGCCGGCAACGCGATGAACTGGCACCGCCGGGCCCAGAACCACGTCCTCTTCATGAACCACGCCATCGTCAACCCGCCGGTCGATCGCGCCAAGGCGCCCGACCAGGTCAAGGACGTCTTCATCACCATCCAGAAGGAGAGCGATGCGGGCATCTACGTGTCCGGCGCCAAGGTGGTGGCGACGTCGTCGGCGCTCACCCACTACAATTTCCTCGGCCAGAACGCGGCGATGCCGATCAACGATTCCGACCTCGCCGTGATGTTCATCGCGCCGATGAACGCCCCCGGCGTCAAGCTGTTCTGCCGCGCCTCCTACGAGCTGATGGCGAGCGTGATGGGGACGCCGTTCGACTATCCGCTGTCGTCGCGGTTCGACGAGAACGACGCCATCTTCGTGTTCGACAACGTGCTGATCCCGTGGGAGGACGTGCTGCTCCACCGCGACATCGAGAAGATCAAGATCTTCTATCCGCGCTCGGGCTTCCTCAACGGCTACCAGTTCCAGGGCTGCACCAGGCTCGCGGTGAAGCTCGATTTCATGGTCGGCATCATCGCCAAGGCGCTGCGCGCCACCGGCGCCGAGGAATTCCGCGGCAACCAGGCGATGCTCGGCGAGGTGATCGCATGGCGCAACCTGTTCTGGGCGATCTCCGACGCGATGGCGATGCATCCGGTGCCGTGGGTGGGCGACACCGTGCTGCCCAATGCGCAGTCCGGCGCGAGCTATCGGGTGTTCGCCGGCGACGCCTATGGGCGCATCAAGGAGATTGTCGAGAAGATCGTCGCCTCCGCGCTGATCTACCTGCCGTCCTCGGCGAAGGATTTCGAGAACCCCGAGATCGACAAGTACCTCGCCAAATACGTCCGCGGGTCCCACGGCATCGGCTATCGCGAGCGCATCAAGATCATGAAGCTCTTGTGGGACGCGGTCGGCACCGAATTCGGCGGCCGCCATGAGCTCTACGAGATGAACTACGCCGGCAACCACGAGGATATCCGCATCCAGGCGATGTGGAATGCGCGAGGCTCCGGCGCCCTCGACAGCATGATCGCGCTCGCCGAATCCTGCATGGCCGACTACGACGAGAACGGCTGGACCGGCACGACCTGGGTCAATCCGGACGATGTCTCGCGGCTCCCCACCGGGCGGGCCCGCGCGGCCGAGTAGGTGATTGACCAGCGCGCCAACGGCATGCGCGTGCTGCAATTCGCGCCTCCCGCCCGGCGTCGCGATGGTCTAGATTCGGCTTATGAGCTGGAGCGATCAACGACCTGACGATGCCATGGCCGGGGCCTTCGAGGCGATCGGGCCGGAGCCGGTGGCGACCGTGCCGGTGCCGCTGTTTCGTGAAGCGATGAGCCGGCTCGGCGCCGCCGTCCACGTGGTGACGACGGCCGGGCCGGGCGGCAAGACCGGCTTCACCGCGACGGCGGTGTGCTCGGTGTCGGACGCGCCACCGACCCTCCTGGTGTGCCTCAACCGCAGGAATCACAGCGGCCCCATCCTGCGCGAGAACAAGGTGTTCTGCGTCAACACCCTGGGCGCGGAATGCGAGACCATCGCCGACGTGTTCGCGGGCCGCACCGGCACGATGCTGGAGAAACGCTTCGGCACCGGCGACTGGACGACGCTGAAGACCGGCGCTCCCATGCTTGCCTCCGGCGTGGTCGCGTTCGATTGCCGGGTCGTGGAGATCAAGGCGGTGGCGAGCCACAACGTCATCTTCGGCGCCGTGGTGGACATCAGGCTCGGGCCCGCCGGCCCCGCGCTCGTGTATCACGACCGAGCGTATAAGCTCGTATAGCCCAGGCTTTTCCTTTTATTCCTATGTTGTCGATGGCCAGCTGATAGGCAGGCCACAATTGAGACATCATCTGAGGGGAGTATTCGGCGTGAGAAAGTTCCATTTCAACTATTTGTGATAAATTGAATACATTGACGCATTGCATCTTAGTCACGACGAACCCAGGTGTAGTTCAGGAATATTTCGTTGAATGGAACTTTTGCTTTGAGATCTATCGAATCTGAATTGGGGCTGGGGCAACTGGAGAGAGTAGTCATGAACCAAAACCCACAGAATCCGCAGAACCCCAACAATCCCGGACAGGGTGGCCAGCACCAGCAGGGCGGCGGCCCGCAGAAGCCCGGCCAGCAGCAGCAGGGTGGCGGGCAGAAGCCCGGCCAGCAGACGCAGAACCCGGGCCGCGGCGGCCAGCATGACGAGAAGCGCTGACGCCTGATTGAATTTGAACCGCAAAGCCCCGCCGTAAGGCGGGGCTTTGTCATTCCGGATCGTCTGCGCCGGTTCGCGCCCGCGCGAGCGTGCTTTTGTCGTATGCTGAACTCCTTGATTTTGCGGGATATTGTCGGAAACCGCTGCAAATTTGCGGGCATTTGCATTAGACTGTCCGCATGGCCCGCAGTACCGCCCTGCCGCTGTTTCATCTCTACGGCGATCCGCCGGACGACCAGGCGTTCGACTTCATCCACATCGAGACGATCTCGTCGCGGTCCTCGATCCACGACTGGACCATCCGCGCCCATCGTCACCGCAATCTGTTCCAGATTCTCTTGATCGTGCGCGGCGGCGGCGAGATGACTTTCGAGGCGCAGGCGATCTCCTTCGACGCGCCCGCCGCGATCATCATTCCCGCCACCATCGCGCACGGCTTCCGCTTTCGCGCTGACGCCACTGAGGGCTGGGTGCTCACCTTCACCGAGGACGTGACGCATGGGCTCGGCGAGCGCTCGAGTGAGGCGCTGGCCGCGTTGCGCGCGCTCGCTGCCGATCCCGTAGTGCCGCTGCCCGGCGAGGCGGAGGTCGAGCGGATCGGCCGGCTGTGCGCCGATCTCTACGAGGAGCGCTTCCTCGCCCGGCAAGGCTACCGCTTCGCCATGCGCGGCTATCTCGCGCTCATCGCCATCGCCGTGGTGCGGCTCGCCGCCAGCCGCGCGCGCACGGGCGCGGCGACGCTCAAGCCCGCCGATCCCACGGTCGATGCGCTGCGCTATCTCGTCGAGGAGCATTTCCGCAAGGAACGCCAGCTCTCCTTCTATGCGGGCAAGCTCGCCATGACGCCGGACCGCCTCAACGATCACGTCAAGCGCGCCGCCGGCGTCACCGCCGGGCACCTGATCCGCCAGCGCGTGCTCACCGAGGCGAAGCGGCAACTGGTCTTCACCAACCAGCCGATCCACGAGATCGCCTACGATCTCACCTTCGCCGACCCCTCGCATTTCGCCCGCTTCTTCCGCAAGCAGACGGGAACCACGCCGCAGGGGTTTCGCGAGCAGGGCGGGGGGTAGCGCGCTCGGATCCGCCGCCGATCGATTTGCCAAATCATTTAGGGGGGTGCCTGTGAATGTGAAGGTCGTCAGTCTCACCGCCGCCGCAACGGTCGCATGCACGGCGTCCGCGCTCGCGCATCATTCCTTCGCAATGTTCGACGCCGAGAAGACCGTCACCCTGCAAGGCACGGTGACGGAATTCAAATGGGCCAATCCGCACGCTTGGCTTCGCGTCATGGTCAGTGACGGGAGCACAGGCAGGCCGGCATCGTGGGCGATCGAGTTGAATTCGCCGGCGCGGCTGACTGCCATGGGCATTCGCGCCGACTACGTGAGGGCGGGCGACACGGTTTCGGTGACTTTCCATCCGATGCGGGACGGCACGCGCCGCGGACAATTCATCCAGGCGGTGCCCCTCGGGCGCAGATAGATCGTTCGCGCCAATGCCCGCCTTCGCCTCTTTCGGGTGGCAGGGCCGAACCCTCAGCCCTATCCCATGTCGTTCGGCGTGAAGCGCATGTCGATGCTCTTCCATTCCTGGTACTTGTCCGCCGGCAGCATGTTGTAGGGCTGGCACTTCGTGAGCCCGCCGAGCAGGCTTTGCAGGAGGAGCGGTCCCTTCGGGGACGCGCTCGCCTCGATCAAGGTCGGCTTTCCCGCCAGCGTGCCGTCGGGCTTTAGCTGCACACGGACCACGAGCGAGATCTTTTCGCCGGGAGAAACCCCGGTCGGCAGCGTCGCGCAGGTCTTCAGGCGGGCGCGGAACGCATCGACGCTGCTGCGTTCGATCCTGGCGGCTTCGTAAGCGGGCGCGTCGAAGCCGCCGCCGAGCCGCCCGTCCGGAAGCGTGAGAGGCATGCCGAACAGATCGGCCACGGTGGTCGCTTTATCGGTTTCCTGACCGGCCCCGGGGTCAGTCTCTTTGGCGATCTTCTGCTCCGGCGGAGGCTGCATCTGGGCGAGCGATGTGGGCGGCGGCGGGGATGCGGCCGGGGGAGGCTTGGCCGCTCCTTGCGCCGCGGCGGCCGCGGGCGCCGGTTGGCTGGCGCTCTGCTGCTGCTTTTGTTGCTGCTCCCGCGGACGCGGCGCGGCCGACTGCTTCGCAGCCTGCGCTGCCGGCGTCTGCGGCTGCGCTGGTGGCGTCTGCGTCGTCGACAGCGGCGTCGGCGGCGGCAATTCGAGCAGCGAACTGAAGTCCGGAAGCTTTTCCTTTGGTGGTGTCTGCGATTGCTCGGGCGCGGGCGTATCCGGCTGGTCGGGGGGCACTTCGCTCGGCGAGACGATGTCGACCGCTATCGCTTCGGTGGCCACCGAATCGAAAGGATTCGCGCCTGTGAACAGTACAGCCAGAAGCAGCGCCGCCACGTGACCGACGGCGGATATGATGACGCCGGAGCGCATGAACAGCTTGGGTGCCACCCTTGGTCCCACCCCCTTCACCAGCGGTGCGACCCAAACCGGTTCCCAACCGTTTGGATTAGCCGCCCCCACTGCTTCAATAAGCTAGTGCGCTGACTTGTCTCGACATTTGGGCGCGCCAAATGTCGAGATCAGGCCACGTGGAATCCCGTTCGCTCGGCAATATAGCAGCTATCGGGCCGCCGTGTCCCGTCCCGCGGCTGCGCCGGTCAGGCCTTGCCCTGCACGGCTGCGACGATCGCGCCAGCCTCCTTGAAGGCGTGGTTGCCTGCCGGCGCGCCGCAATAGGCGGTCTGCTGCATGATGATTTCCTTGATGTCATCCGGCGTAAATCCCCCCTCGGTGAGGGCGGCGCGCACATGCAGGGAAAACTCTTCCCAGCGGCCGAGCGCCATCATGGTGCCGATGACGAGAATGCGCCGGGTGCGCTCGTCGAAATGCGGCCGCGTCCAGATCTCGCCCCAGGGCGAGCGGGTGATCATCGCCTGGAATTCGGCATTGAAGGCGGTCTTGCCGGCCTCGGCGCGATCGACCCAGGCATTGCCGAGCACCTTGCGGCGCACCGCCATACCCTTCGCGTAGCGTTCGTCTTCGTCCATCCCGTCCTCTTGCCTGTCCGCTCGCGGCGGTGCTGTCTGCGCATGATCCGAACATGGGCAGAGCTGCGTGGGAAGCCCTTTCCATGATGCGCTCGACCCTATAAGTCCCTAACCCGGGACGGGCCAGCGACGAGGAGATGGCGCCATGGCAATGACGATGAACGGCGAGGTTCAACTCGCGGCGCCGCGCGAGGTCGTATGGGTGAAGCTCAACGATCCCGAGATCCTCAAGCAGTGCATCCCTGGCTGCGAGGAGCTCAACAAGGCGTCCGACACGGAATTCCAGGCGGTGGCGACGATCAAGATCGGCCCGGTCAAGGCCAAGTTCAAGGGACGGGTGCATCTGTCCGACATCGATCCGCCCAACGGCTACAAGATCTCCGGCGAAGGCGAGGGCGGCGTTGCCGGATTCGCCAAGGGCGGGGCGGTCGTCAAGCTGACGGAGAAGGACGGCGGCACGCTGTTGAGCTACGACGTGGAGTCGCAGATCGGCGGCAAGCTCGCCCAGCTCGGCCAGCGGCTGGTGCAAGGCACGGCCAAGAAGCTCGCCGATGATTTCTTCAACAAGTTCGCCGCGGCGGTCGCTGCGGGTTGAAAGAGACCCCGCGCCGGCCAGGTGTCGGATCCTCAGCGGCGATCATCGACAGTAGCGGCGGGTGCCGAACCGGCGCAGGCAATAGGCGTAGGGGGCGTTGACGTAGGCGACGGCGACGCTGCCGCGGGGGTAACGGGGTTCTGCGGCACCATAATACCAGGGATCGTAGACGCTGCCCGCATACCCGCCATACAGGTATTCGCCCTCATAGCCCGGCGGCGACCAGCGCTCCTTTTCGGCGATGCCGGCGGCGATGAGCGACCCAGCCGCCATCCCGACCACGGGAGCGCGATACCGGTGCCAGCGATACGCCGCTGCGCTGGTGCCGGTCGCCAGCACCGCCGCGCCGGCGAACGCGGCAGCCCATGCCAAGGCCATGATTTTCGATCGCATGACATTGCTCCGTTGGTGATCCGGCGTGAGAAATCCCGGCGATGACGTCGTTTTGATTTTGAGCACGATCTTATCCGAAATGTCTGCAACTTTTTGGGAACAGGTCGGGAAACATTGCAGGTTTCGCGCCACGCCGCGGCGAGATTCCCGGAAACGGGCGGTCCGTTGCGAGTGCCCGGCGGCGGGCAAACTCACTTGACCGCGGACCGCGTGCCGGGGCACATTCCGCTCCCAAACGAGGCAGCGTCGCTGATCGCCGCTCGTCAGTGGTGCGACCCAAACAGATGGTTCCCATCTGTTTGGATAGGTCGCCCCACTACCTTAATAAGTTGTGGGCTGACTTGTCCCAACATTTGGAGCAAATGTTGGGGTCAGACCACTAACTCGATCCGGAAATGAGGAGGATGCCATGCCTGCCGTTTCGCTGACGGTGAACGGCAAAGCCGTCAACGCCACTGTCGAACCGCGCACGCTGCTGGTGCAGTTGCTGCGCGAAACCTTGCGGCTGACCGGCACCCATGTCGGCTGCGACACCTCGCAGTGCGGCTGCTGCGTCGTCCATGTGGACGGCAAGGCCATCAAGTCCTGCACCATGCTGGCGGTGCAGGCCGACGGCGCCACCGTGCTGACCATCGAAGGCCTCGCCAATGGCGAGCACCTGCATCCGATGCAGGAGGCGTTCCGCGAGAACCACGGGCTGCAATGCGGATTCTGCACGCCGGGCATGATAATGACGGCGGTCGACATGGTGAACCGGCTCGGCAACACGCTGGAAGAGCACACCATCCGCGAAGAGCTCGAAGGCAACATCTGCCGGTGCACCGGCTACCACAACATCGTGAAATCGATCGCGGCGGGCGCCAAGGCCATGGGCACCGGCGGGCCATCGCAACAGGCGGCCGAGTAAGAGCTGCCGACGCAAAAACCTCACGCGAGGGAGGCGTCTTCATGAGTGCGACCGGGATCGGCGCTCCAGTGCGCCGCAAGGAAGATTTCCGTTTCATCACCGGGAAGGGACAATATACCGACGACATCAATCGTCCCGGGCAGTCCTATATCCATTTCCTGCGCTCGCCTCATGCCCACGCGAAGATCAAGGCGGTCGACACCAAGGCGGCCGCTGCCATGCCCGGCGTGCTCGCGGTTCTCACCGGCGCCGACCTCGCCGCCGACAAGATCGGCAGCCTCATCTGCGGCTGGATGATCCATTCCAAGGATGGATCGCCCATGAAGAATGCGCCGCATCCGGCGATCGCTCATGACAAGGCCTGCTTCGTCGGCGATCCCGTCGCTGTGGTGATCGCCGAGACGCTGGAGGAGGCCCGCGACGCCGCCGAAAAAGTGAAGGTCGATTACGAGGTGCTCGCCGCGGTCGCCGACCCCGCCAAGGCCCAGGCCAAGGACGCGCCGCAGATCCACGAGATCGCGCCTCGCAATACGATCTATCAGTGGCATCTCGGCGACGCCAAGGCGGTGGACCAGGCGTTCAAGTCCGCGGCACATGTGACCAAGCTCGAAATCGTCAACAACCGCCTGGTGCCAAACGCCATGGAGCCGCGCGCCGCGATCGGCGACTACGATACCGGCACGTCGAGCTTCACGCTGTGGAACACCACCCAGAATCCGCACGTCGCGCGGCTCGTCATCTCCGCCTTCATCGGCATGGCGCCGGAGCACAAGCTGCGGGTGATCGCGCCGGACGTGGGCGGCGGCTTCGGCTCCAAGATCTTCATCTATCCCGAAGAGGTCGTGTGCCTGTGGGCGTCGAAGAAAGTCGGCCGCCCCGTCAAATGGGTGGCGGAGCGCAGCGAAGCATTCCTGGCCGATGCCCATGGGCGCGATCACGTCACCCATGCCGAGATGGCGCTCAACGCCGACGGCAAGATCGCCGCCATTCGCGTCAAGACCATCGCCAATATCGGCGCCTACATGTCGACCTTCTCGTCCTCGGTGCCGACCTATCTCTACGCGACCTTGCTGTCGGGCCAGTACGACATCCCGCACATCTATTGCGAGGTCGATGCGGTCTACACCAACACCGCGCCGGTCGACGCCTATCGCGGCGCCGGGCGGCCGGAGGCGACCTTCGTGGTCGAGCGCCTGATCGAGGTCAGCGCCCGCGAGCTCGCGATCGCGCCGGCGGAGCTGCGGCGAAAGAATTTCATCGCCAAGTTCCCGCACCAGACGCCCGTCATCATGACCTATGACGCCGGCGACTACGACGCCTCGCTCAAGAAGGCGCTGGAGCTCATTGATTTCAAGAACTTCGGCAAGCGCAAGCGCGAATCCGAGCGTCACGGCAAGCTCCGCGGCCTCGGCTTCTCCGCCTATATCGAGGCCTGCGGCATCGCGCCGAGCCAGGCGGTCGGCTCGCTTGGCTGTGGCGTCGGCCTGTGGGAATCCGCGGAGGTGCGGGTCAACCCGACCGGCAGCGTCGAGGTCCTCACGGGCTGCCACAGCCATGGCCAGGGCCACGAGACGACCTACGCGCAGCTCGTGGCCGAGCGGCTCGGCGTCCCCATCGAGAACATCTCGGTGGTTCACGGCGACACCGACAAGGTCCAGTTCGGCATGGGCACCTACGGCTCGCGCTCGGGCGCGGTCGGCATGTCCGCCATCGTCAAGGCGCTCGACAAGGTCGAGGCCAAGGCCAAGAAGGTCGCCTCCCATCTGCTCGAGGCGGCGGACACCGACATCGTGTTCAAGGACGGCCGTTTCACCGTGGCGGGCACCGACAAGTCCGCCGCGTGGGGCGAGGTTTCCCTGCACGCCTACATCGCCCACAAGTTCTCCGGGGCGGAGCTCGAGCCGGGCCTCAAGGAAGGGGCGTTCTACGACCCCACCAACTTCACCTTCCCGGCCGGCTGCCACATCTGCGAGGTCGAGATCGATCCCGACACCGGCCTTACCCGCATCGCCAACTGGGTGGCCGTCGACGATTTCGGCGTGATCGTCAATCCCATGATCGTCGAGGGGCAGGTGCATGGCGGCATCGCCCAGGGCGTCGGGCAGGCCATGCTCGAAGGCGCGGTCTATGACGGCAGCGGCCAGCTCGTCACGGGCTCGCTGATGGACTACACCATGCCGCGCGCCGACAACCTGCCGTCGTTCATCGTCGGCACGACGGTGACGAAATGCCCGTCCAATCCGCTCGGCATCAAGGGTTGCGGCGAGGCCGGCGCGATCGCCGCACCGGCGGCGGTGATGAATGCGATCACCGATGCCATCGGCTCGGAGGATGTAGCGATGCCGGCCACCTCGCAGGTGGTGTGGGCAGCGATTCGCAAGGCCAATGCCGCCCGCGCGGCGAAGTGATATTCGAAAACGAGGATTGGAGACGAGCGATGTACAATTTCACCTTCCACCGCGCCAGCGGGCTGCGCCAGGCGACCAACATGCTCGGCAAGTTCGAGGAGGCCAAGCTCCTCGCCGGCGGCCAGACCCTGCTGCCGACCATGAAGCTTCGGCTGGCTTCGCCCGCGCACATCATCGATCTCAACAAGATCGAGGGCATTTCCGACATCGAGATGAAGGGACGCGCGGTGGTGATCGGCGCTATGACCCGCCATGCCGACGTGGCTGCCTCGCCGGTGGTGCGGCAGGCGATCCCGGCGCTCGCCGAACTCGCCCACATGATCGGCGATCCCGCGGTGCGCCACCGCGGCACCATCGGCGGCTCGGTCGCCAACAATGATCCCAACGCGGATTATCCGGCCGCCTGCCTCGCGCTGGGCGCCACCATCATCACCACAAAGCGCAAGATCGTAGCCGACGAGTTCTTCAAGGGCCTGTTCGAGACCGCGCTCGAGCCCGACGAGATCATCACCAAGGTGAGCTTCCCGACGCCTAAGAAGGCGGCCTACCAGAAGTTCCGCAACCCGGCGTCGCGCTTCGCGTTGGTCGGGGTGTTCGTCGCCAAGCGGCCGTCGGAGGTCCGCGTGGCCGTGACCGGGGCGGGCGGCTCCGGCGTGTTCCGGGTGCCGGAATTCGAGGCGGCGCTGAAGAAGCGGTTCTCGCCGAAGTCGCTGGAGGGGCTGTCGATCCCGGCGACCGGGCTTGCCAGCGACATCCACGGCAGCGCCGAATACCGCGCCCATCTGGTCGGCGTGCTCGCCCGGCGCGCCGTCGCCGCCGCGGTGGGGTGAATTTGCTTTCCCTCCCCGATCGCCGGGATGGAAACTAAGAGGCCGCAGAATTCCTCTCCCTCCCCGTTTTCGGGGAGGGTAGGGTGGGTTCTTGCTTTCCTTAAATGCCGTGCCGGGTTTCCCCCACCCCGGCCCTCCCCGAAAACGGGGAGGGAGAAGAGGCGCCCCGACTAAATGAGGCCTTCCATTTCCGGGCCTGATCGACCAGATAAGGCTTTGTCGAAAGGCCCGTTTGTGACTGTCTCAGCCGTCCCCAGATCCATCGACGACACGCTGGCGCTGCTGGCGTCGGCCGACTATCTCGCCGACCGCTCGCTGGCGACGGTGCTGTTTCTGGCGCTGCGCATGGGGCGGCCGATTTTTCTCGAAGGCGAGGCGGGCGTCGGCAAGACCGAGATCGCCAAGGTGCTCTCCTCGACGCTGGGGCGCCGGCTGATCCGCCTGCAATGCTATGAGGGCCTCGACGTCGCCGCCGCCGTGTATGAGTGGAACTACGCCGCGCAGATGATCGCGATCCGTCTTGCCGAGGCGGAGGGCGGCGTCGACCGCGACCGCCTCGGCCACGACGTGTTCTCGGAGAGCTACCTGATCAAGCGGCCGCTGCTCCAAGCCCTGGAGCCAGATACCGCCGGCGCGCCGGTGCTGCTGATCGACGAGCTCGACCGCACCGACGAGGCGTTCGAGGCGTTCCTGCTCGAAGTGCTCGCCGACTTCCAGATCACCATCCCGGAACTCGGCACGGTGAAGGCGGCCCATCCGCCCATCGTCGTGATCACCTCGAACCGCACCCGCGAGATCCACGACGCCCTCAAGCGGCGCTGCCTCTACCACTGGGTCGGCTATCCCAATGCCGAGCGTGAATTGGCGATCGTGCGCGCCAAGGTGCCCGGCATCGCCAAGCGCCTGTCGCTGGAAGTGGTCCATTTCGTCCAGGCACTGCGGCGGCAGGATTTGTTCAAGTCGCCGGGCGTCGCCGAGACGCTCGACTGGGCGACCGCGCTGTCCGAGCTCGACGCGGTGGCGCTCGATCCGGCGACGGTGTCGGACACGCTCGGCGTGCTCTTGAAATACCAGGACGACATTTCGCGCATCGAAGGCTCCAAGGCCAAGGAGCTGATCGAGGGGCTGCGCGCCGAGCTGCGGGCGGCGGAGTGACGCAAGCGCCCGCTGGCGAGGAACGGGAGGGCCGGCTCGCCGAGAACATCGTGTATTTTGCGCGCGCGCTGCATGCGGCGGGCATTCCGGTGGGGCCGGGCGCGGTGCTCGATGCCCTGGAAGCGGTCAAGGCGGCGGGTGTCGGCGAGCGGGAGGACTTCTACTGGACGCTGCATGCGGTGTTCGTGAAGAAGCACGAGCACTCCGTGCTGTTCGACCAGGCCTTCAAGATCTTCTTTCGCAAGCGCGGCTATCTCGACCAGCTCATGGCGATGATGCTGCCGCAGGCGCAGAGCGTGCCGCAAAAGCCGCAAGCGGGCTCCTCGCGCATCCAGGAGGCGTTGTTCGCCGGCCTCAAGGACCAGCTCAAGCAGGAAGAGCGCGAGATCGAGATCGATTCCCGCCTCACCGTGTCCGACCGCGAGGTGCTCCAGGCCAAGGACTTCGCCCAGATGTCGGCCGCCGAGATCGCACAAGCCAAGGATGCGATCCGGCGTATGGTGCTCTCGCTCGACGAGGTGAAGACGCGCCGGCTCGCGCCCGACCGCCACGGCCATGCGGTGGACATGCGCCGCACGCTGCGCGCCAGCATGAAGGCGGGCGGCGCGCTGATCGACCTCAAATACCGCGGCCCAAAGACGCGGCTGCCGCCGATCGTGGCGTTGCTCGATATCTCCGGATCGATGGGGGAATACACCCGCCTGTTCCTGCATTTCCTCCACGCGGTGACCGACGCGCGAAAGCGCGTGCATTCCTTCCTGTTCGGCACCAGGCTCACCAACGTCACCCGCGCGCTGCGGGCCAAGGACCCCGACGAGGCGCTCGCCGCGGTGCTCGCCGAGCGTCGCCGACTGGTCCGGCGGCACCCGCATCGCGACCTCGCTCCATGCCTTCAACAAGCAGTGGGCGCGCCGCGTGCTGACCCAAGGGGCGATCGTGCTCCTGATCACCGACGGGCTCGAACGTGATCCCGACGACGGCCTCGCCTTCGAGATCGATCGCCTGCACCGCTCGTGCCGCCGCCTGATCTGGCTCAATCCACTGCTGCGCTTCGAGGGCTTCGCGCCCAAGGCCCGCGGCGTGCAGGCCATGCTCCCACATGTCGACGAATTCCGCCCGGTCCACAATCTCCGCAGCATGGCAGAGCTGTGCCGCGCGCTGTCGGGTCAGCGCGCCGGGCAGGGCGACCCGAAGGCGTGGCTGCGCAAAGTGGCGTGATCTGCGCCCGCTCAGGGAAGGTCGCGAGTTGGTGGAAGATCTTCGAGACCTTTGTTGGGGTCCCGCCCGGACGGCTTGACCTTCTCGCCCTGCCGGAATGCGAAGGCCGCGAAGGCGACGACAAGTACCAACATGCCTATCCCGAGCCATTGAGACGCAGTCATTGCAAGAGCTCCAACCGGGCGTCGTCGATCTACTTAGAATGGCACTTTACCACGTATCCCCTGATCTCGCCTGCGGCGCGGCACTGGCCTAAACTGTCCGGAGACACCATATTCCAGTTGATACAGCGGGATCGAAGGAGACACCTATGCTCGCGCGCGACGAAGACATTCTCAAGGCGGCGGAGGACTGGCGGCGCGAGGGACGCGGCGTTGCACTCGCCACCGTGGTCGAGACCTGGGGCTCGGCGCCGCGGCCGGTCGGCTCCAATCTCGTGATCGACACCGACGGCAACTTTCTCGGCTCGGTGTCGGGCGGCTGCGTCGAGGGCGCGGTGGTCACCGAAGCGCTCGACGTGATCGACTCGGGCAAGCCGAAGATGCTGGAATTCGGCGTCGCCGACGAGACCGCCTGGAAGGTCGGCCTCTCCTGCGGCGGCACCATTCGGGTGTATGTGGAGAAGGTGGAGTAGGGTACCTTCGCGAACCCGGAATCCAGGCTTTGATGGTGGCGAGGCCGTCTGGGTTCCGGGTTCGCCGCTGGCGCAGCGCCCCGGAATGAGGCGCTAAGAGAGCGCGCCCCGGAATGACGTAGCTCCTCTCCCGCCCGCACCTGACACCAGGACATCTTGAATGCGTCTCGACATCCTCCATTCGCTCAACACCGAACGCGCCGCCCGCCGCGCCGCCGTCGTCGTGACCGACATCGCGACCGGCGCCCAGCGCTTCGTCGCCGCGGCCGATGTCGCCGGCGATCCCCTGCGCGAGGTGCTGGAGGCGCATCTGCGCAGCGGCAAGAGCGGCGTGGAGGAGACCGCGCAGGGCCGGGTGTTCCTCACCGTCTACGTGCCGCCGCAGCGGCTCGTCATCACCGGCGCCGTCCATATCAGCCAGGCCCTGGCGCCGATGGCGCGAATGCTCGGCTATGACGTGACCATCGTCGATCCGCGCACGGCATTCGCGAGCCCCGACCGCTTTCCCGACGTGACGGTGATCGCGGCGTGGCCGGACGAGGCGCTGCCGCCGCTCGGCGTCGATCGCTACACCGCCTTCATCGCGCTCACCCACGATCCCAAGATCGACGATCCCGCGCTGCTCCACGCGCTGGAGCGGGAATGCTTTTACATCGGCGCGCTCGGCTCCAAGAAGACCCATGCAAGGCGCGTCGAGCGGCTCAAGGCGCAGGGCGTGAGCGACGCCGCGCTGGCGCGCATTCACGCGCCCATCGGCCTCGCGATCGGCGCGGTGTCGCCGCCGGAGATCGCGGTCTCGATCCTGGGCGAGATCACGGCCTCGCTGCGGCTCACCGCGGAGAAGACGAGATGAAGTTCGGAGCGGTGGCGCCCGCCGAGGCCAAAGGCGGTATCGTCGTCCATTCGATCCGCAAAGGTGCTCTCGTGCTCAGGAAGGGCACCGTGGTCGGCGATGCCGAGATCGCGGCGCTTCAAGCCGCCGGCGTCGCAGCGATCACGGTGGCGCGGCTGGAGCCGGGCGACGTTTCCGAAGACGTGGCGGCGGCGGAACTCGCGGCGGCGGTGGCCGGCGTCGGCGTGCGCGTGGACCGTGCCTTCACCGGGCGCGCCAATCTGTTCGCCGAGAGCGCCGGCATCGTCGTTGTCGACAAGGCGCGGCGTCGATCGCTTCAACGAGGTCGACCCCGACATCACGCTGGCGACGCTTTCGAGCTTTCGCTCCCGTCGTCGCCGGCAAGATGATCGCGACGGTGAAGATCATTCCGTTCGCGGTCACCCGCGCGGCGCGCGACAAGGCGCTCGCGGTGGCGCGCCAGACGGCGCCGCTGGTGCGGATCGCGCCCTACCGCATCCGCAAGGTCGGCATCATCTCGACGGTGCTGCCCGGCCTCGCCGACAAGGTGATCGAAAAAACGCTGCGGGTCACCGCCGAGCGGCTGGCGCCGGCTGGCGCGGCGATCGTCGCCGAGCGGCGGGTGCCGCACGAAACCGCGGCGCTGTCTCACGCGCTCGAGGAGATTCTCGCGGAGGGCGCTGAACTCGTGATCGTGTTCGGCGCCTCGGCCATCGCCGACCGGCGCGACGTCATTCCGGCCGCGGTCGAAGCCGTCGGCGGCACCATCGAGCATTTCGGCATGCCGGTCGATCCCGGCAATCTCATGCTGGTGGCGTCCGCCAACGGGCGTCCGGTGCTCGGAGCGCCGGGTTGCGCCCGCAGCCCCAAGGAGAACGGCTTCGACTGGGTGCTGGTGCGGCTGCTGTGCGGCCTGCCGGTGCGCAGTGGCGACCTCACCGCCATGGGCGTCGGCGGCCTGCTGATGGAGATCGTCACGCGGCCGCAGCCGCGCGCCGTCGTGGAGAAGCCCGGGCGCAGTCTCGCCGCGCTCGTGCTCGCCGCCGGGCGCTCGACCCGCATGGGCGGGCCCAACAAGCTGCTCGCCGAGATCGGCGGCCGGCCGCTGGTGCGCATCGCGGTGGAGCAGGCGCTTGCATCGCAGGCGCGGCCGGTGATCGTGGTCACCGGGCATCAGCGCGAGCGGGTCGAGGCGGCGCTCAATGGCCTCGACGTGAGGTTCGTGCACAACCCCGATTATGCCGACGGCATCTCGACCTCGGTGAAGGCCGGCATCGCGGCGGTGCCCGCGGATGCCGATGGCGCGATCGTCTGTCTCGGCGACATGCCGCAGGTCGACGCCAAGCTGATCGACCGTCTGCTCGCCGCGTTCGATCCGGAAAAGGGCGCGCTGGTGGTGGTGCCGACCATGGACGGCAAGCGCGGTAACCCGGTGGTGTGGTCGCGCCGCTTCTTTCCGGAACTTGGCGGACTCGGCGGCGACGTCGGCGCCCGCCACCTGATCGCGAGCTACCCGGAAGCGGTCGCCGAAGTGCCGGTCGCGGGTCGCGCGGCGCTGGTCGACGTCGATACGCCCGACGCGCTCATCGAACTCAAGGCGGAGATCGAGCGGGCGTAGCGATGCTGCGCTGCAACCTGCTCTCCGATCAATCCGCTCAATGGCCCGGGCGCCATCCACCACATAATACCACGATCAGTTTCGGTGGTGAGAGTAACCTGATGGTGGTGTTATCGTGAATTATCCCATTCTGCGCGGCTGCGGCGTGCTATCGTCTTTGGGCTTGGAGGGTATAGGCCTCAGCCCGAAAGCGAGACGGCATGAAACGGCGAGAGTTTATCGCGGGCCTTGCAGGCGCGGCGGTGGCATGGCCGGTGGCCGTGCGCGCGCAGCAACCAAGCCCAATGCGAAAGCTGGGCGTCCTGTCCGGATCTGTCGAGAACGATCCGAACACCCGCACTTGGTTTTCGGCGTTTGATGCTGGACTGCGGAGCCACGGCTGGAACGAAGGCCAAAACATTCGCATCGAGCGTCGCTATTCCCCGAACGACATCAGCGGAACTCAGGCATACGCAAAGGAGCTGGTTGCGCTGCAGCCCGACCTGATTTTCGCCACCAACACCCCATCAACGGCAGCGTTGATGCAGGAAACACGCACGATTCCGATCGTTTTCGCAAACGTCGCTGATCCGGTCGGCAGCGGCTTCGTAATCAGCTTGGCCAGCCCGGGACGCAACGCCACCGGTTTCAGCAATGTGGAACCCGCGATGGGTGGAAAGTGGTTGGAACTGTTGAAGAAGTATATGGCACCCGACATCAAGCGCGTCGCCATTATCTTCAACCCGGAACTGGCGCCCTATTGGGAAGGTTATGCAAAGTCGCTGCAGGTCGCGGCTGACTTTTTGGGAGTGAAGCCAATCCCGGGTCCGGTACGCGACATCGATCAATTGGAACGCGTGTTGATGGCGCAAGCGCAAGATCCCGGCGGCAGCCTGGTCGTTATTCCCGATAATTTCACCGTATTCCATCGCGAGCGGATCATCTCGTTGTCGGCTCGCTACCGGCTGCCGGCCATCTATCCGTTCCGAGTGTTTGCCGTGGATGGCGGCTTGATGGTCTACGGAGCCGACGTCAGCGATTCATACCGGCGAGCCGCAGCGTATGCCGATCGTATCTTGCGAGGATCCAAACCGGGCGAACTTCCGGTTCAGCCACCAGCCAAATTCGAATTGGTGCTCAATCTCAAGACCGCCAAGGCGCTCGGACTCGACGTTTCATCGACGCTGGTCGCGATTGCCGACGAGGTGATCCAATAGCGCACAGCAGCAGAAATGAAATTGTTGCGCAATTCCTTGCCTACGATTTCAGCTTTCGCACATTGAATGCTTTCACCGGTCGGCTGAAGCCCTTGAGGACCAGCTCTTCCGTGAATTCGACGTCGGTTTTGGCTTCGACGGCGCTGAAGACGTTTATGTCGACCAGGATTTGTCCGTTTTTTGCTTCGTCGCAAAGTCTGGAGGCGAGATTTGCCACCTTGCCCGTCACCGAATACTGGAATTGCCCCTCGTATCCGATCGTTCCAAGTGTCGCGTAGCCATGGGCGATGCCGATGCCGAAGCCGACGTCGTGTCCGGCACGACTCCATTTCGCCGACAGCTTGGCGACCTCATCGCGCATCTCGAGCCCCATTTGCACGGCACGCATGCACGGATCGGGGCATTGCATCGGATCGTTGAAGACGACAAGAAGTCCGTCGCCGGTAAAGCGTTCGACCGTGCCCTCGAACTTGTCGACGAGAGCCCCTAGCGCCGTGTGAAACTCGCGCAGCACCAGCATCACCTCCTCGGGTTCGGCGACCTCGGAAAACGCCGTAAAGCCGCGCAGGTCGCAGAAGAAGACGGTGACGTCGCGGCGATGGCTCTGCAGGAGGCGCTCGTGACCCGAGGAGAGAATGAGTTTCGCAATCTGTGGCGGGAGAAAACGCTTCAACTGTCCGACGCGATCGAGTTCGGAAACCTGTTCGGCCACGCGTTGCTCGAGGGTGCGATTCCAACTTGCGAGATCGGCTGCCTGCGCCAGCACTTGATCGTGGAGCGCCTTCAGCCGCAGGACCGATCTCACTCTGGCCACGAGCGCCGCCTGGTCTACCGGCTTCGTCAGATACTCGTCGGCGCCGGCGTCGAGCCCGACCACGATGTCCTTGGTATCGGACTTGGCGGTCACCAGAACGATGGACATGAAGGGAAGCGAGGAATCGTTTTTCAGGCGCCGGCAAACCTCAATGCCGTTGAGTTTCGGCATCATTACATCGAGCAGGATGAGGTCCGGAGACATTGTCCTGGCGGCGACGAGCGCTTCCTCGCCATCCGCAGCCTGGCACAGATCATAGCCCTGGGTCGCGAGCCGCGTCATGAGGATGTCGCGGTTGGTTTCGTTGTCGTCAACGATCAGAATGCGCGCCGGATCGTGCATGGTCTTGCCCGCGTTAGAGCATGATCCCGTGGAGTTGCAGACATTTCGGACGAGATCATGCTCAAGATAAAGGACTTTGGAGTGCTATCCGATTCGACCTGAAACGGTAGCGCTCCAGGAACTCAAGGGGCGTATTCGCGAATCTTGGCGAGCAGCGCCCGCGGACTGTAGGGCTTCGCCACATAGGCGTCGCAGCCGGCGGCGCGCGCCTTGGTCTCGTCGCCGCTCAATGCATAGGAGGTGACGACGATGATGGGAATGTGCTTCAGCGCCGGATCAGCCTTGATGCGGCGGGTCGCCTCGTAGCCGTCGAGAATCGGGAGCTGAATGTCCATGAGGATCACGTCGGGATGATGCGCGGCAGCGGCCGACAGCGCCTGCTCGCCGTCGCCGACCTCGAAGACCTCGTACCCGGCATGGGCCAGGAGATCGCGGAGGATCTGCCTGTTGTCCTCCTGGTCCTCGACCACGAGAATGCGTTTGGTCATGCGTTCTCCACTTGCTGCTCGACATTGACCGGGACATTCATGAAAAACGTCGAGCCGCGGCCGGGCGCAGACTCGACCCAAATTCGACCGCCATGCATGGCGACGATACGCCTGGCGATCGACAGGCCGAGCCCGGTCCCGCCCTTCGCCTTGGTGGAGGAGCCGTCAGCTTGCTGGAACTCTTCGAAGATTTTGGCCTGATCCGCGGGGTCGATGCCGGGTCCGGTGTCGCGCACCGATAGCGTATAGGCCCCGTTGCTGGCAGCGGCCCCGATCACCACCTCGCCGGAGTCGGTGAATTTGATGGCATTGCCGACGAGGTTGAGGAGAACCTGGGTGAGTCGCCGCTCGTCGCCGTGGGCGGTCGGCAGATCCTTCGGCATTTCAACCTTGAGCGCCAGGCTCTTTTCCGTCGCCAAGGCCTCCACGACCGTGAAGACGCTGTGGACGACGTCCTTGATCGAATAATCGTCGAGCGTGAGCACGAGCTGCCCGGCCTCGATCTTGGACAGGTCGAGCACGTCGTTGATCAATCCCAACAGGTGCTTGCCATTGCTGTGCACGCGTTCAAGCACGCCGCGCACTCGCTCGGGCATGTCGCCGTAGACGCTGTCGAGAATGAGCTCGGTGTAACCGAGTATGGCGTTCAAGGGCGTGCGCAGCTCGTGGCTCATGTTGGCGAGGAACTGCGACTTGTGCTGGCTCGCCACTTCGAGCTGGTGGCCCTTGACCTGGATTTCGCGGAACAGCCGTGCGTTCTGAATTGCCAGCACCGATTGCGCTGCGAAGGTCTGCAACAGATCCATGGTCCTCTCGGGAAATTCGCCGGTCGTCTTTCGGCGCACCACGAGGACCCCGAAGACGCGATCGGCGCCGACCAGCGGAACGGTCATGCGCGCCCGGTAGCCCGCTTCCAGCACGATCTGCTGGACCGGCGCGGCCTGCTCCACCGGCACCACCAATTCATTGCGCAAATCGGGGACCTGCGCCGGGCCGCGCTTGGTGTAAGGCTTTCGAAATCCACTCGGAGAGTCCGACGTGGTGTTGCTTGAGAGAGGTGATCAACTCCTCGCTCATGCCATAGGTCGCACGAAGCTGGAACTCGCCGCTCGCTTCGTCGAACACGTAGATGGTGCCGGCGTCGGAGCCGGACAACTGAACCGCCTTGGCGACGATGGTGTCGAGCACGGTTTCGAGGTCGAGCGTGGAATTCACCGCCTGGCTGACCTCGCCCAGAGCTCGGAGCTCCTCGACCGACTGGGCGAGCTCGCGGGTACGCAGCTCGACCTTGCGCTCGAGGCCGGAATAGGATTCACGCAGCCGGCCCGCCATGTCGTTGAACTGGTCGGCGAGACCCTCGAGCTCGTCCCCGGTCTTGATCGAAATGCGCTGGCTCAGGTCGCCGCCGCCGATGCGCTGCGCGCCGGCGCGCAGCATCTGGATCGGCACCACCATGCGCCGCGCCAGGAAGAGGCCGGACAGAAACGCCAGCATCAGGCCGGCGAGCATTATGGCGCTGGAACGCTTGATCGAATCGTAAAGCGACGCATACGCTTCCTCGACCGGCAGCTCGACGAATACGCGCCAGCCCAGCGGCGACACCGGAGCATAGGCGGTGAGCACGCCATGGCCGTGAATGTCCTGTGCCTCCTGCACCACCTCGGTGCCGGCCGTGCGTGCCGCCTTCACCTGGGCAAGCTTCGTCATGTCGGTATTGCGCAGGACGAGGCTGATGTCGGGATGCGCGATCAGGCGGCCGTCGGCGTCGATGACGTAGGCTTGTCCGTGCTCACCGACCTTGATCTGGGACACCACGTCCCAGATCAGCTTGAGATTGACCTCGGCAACGCTGACGCCGGCGTCGAGCCGGGTGCCGGCGAGCGACAAGGTCATGTAGGGCTCGGATTCCCGTCGGAAGTAGACCGGGCCGTAATAGACCTTGTTCTTCACGGCCTCGGTGAATTTGGGGTCATGTGAATAGTCGGTCTGGTCGGTCCCCAGGTCCATCACGAGCCGCGACACCCGCAGCTGCTCCTTGCCGGTGGGATCGAGTTGCGCAAGCTCGGTAATGGCGGGCACCTGCCGCAGCAGCCGCAACCCATCGAAACGCCGCTGCTCGAGGGTGCTGGCCGACCACGTCAACTGCGTCGTCCAGCCCATCTGGTTCTCGATCTCCTTGATGAAGTGGCCGATCTTTTCGGCGGCGCCGTCCGCCTGCTCGCGCTGGATGCGAATCAGCGCGTCGGTGTGCTCGCGATAGGAGAAAAAGATCTCGAACAGGCCGTTGCTGAGCAGGGCGACGCAAACCACCGCGAGGAAGAGGCCGACATATTTCCGGAACAGCGGCCCGCTGATCTGGCGCCAGCCGGCCCTTTCCGAGATCGGGGCGAGCGTGGTCGCATCGCCATCGCTCATCGCCTGGGTTCCTGTCGCTTTGCCACGCACCATTCATACCTGAATCGGGACTGGTTCGCCCATTATACCCGAGCGCCTCGTGAACTTGGCAATCAGGCCGACTGCCGCGCGGCGACGACCGCGATTTTCTTGCGGCTACGGCTGCCGGTTTTCAGCAGTGCTTGATCTTCAACATATTGATTTAAATGAGATAAGTGTGATCCTCCTGGCCAACCTCGCCGGCGGGCGAGCCGGAGCCGGGATAGGGCCACACCGGCTGACGTCGGCGTCGTTGCACTTCCCCGGTGCGCTGCTGGCCGAGGCTTCGAACAAGTCCCAACGACGCTACGCCAACATTTTCGGGCGCTTAGTGAAGCGCTTCACACCGGAAATGCAATCCTCGCTCTACAAAGCTCAGATCGGCCAGACATCCCACCACGGAGATGTGCCATGAAGATCCTCGTTTGCTCGCTGATGCTGTCTTGCTGGGTCGTTTCTTCGGTAGCCGCCGAAGAACCCATGCAGATGCGTCGGGACCGCCTTCTGTTCTGCAATCAGTTCGAAATCCAAGCCCTCGACGCCATGCTGGTCCTCGATCCCAAACAATATTGCTGTGGCATCCGCAATCAATTTCGGGATTGTCACGTCTACGAATGGGACGAGACGCAGGGCTGACGCTTCCGCACTCGATCCGTTCCCGGCCTTCGAGTGCGGAGCCGTCTCGAGTCGGACTGAGGTACCCGGCGCCAATTGAATTGCGTCGTCGTCTCCTGCGCGGCCCTCGGGCCCGACCATTGTCAGCCGCGAAAGGGCCTTTCGCGCGTGCCAAAGACTTGTTACGCTGCGAATGAAATATGCTTTCGATTAGGGGCTAAATTGAGTATTTCGCCGCGCCGCCCAGTCGGCGCCGCGCCTGATGCCATTAATTCACGTTCGCCTGCATGCGCGCGGGGCTTCGCCTTTCATGTTGTGCCATCGCGTTGCACTCAGCGTCACAGTCGGTCCAGCATGAATACTTTCACCGATAGCGGCAATCGATTTGGCTCATTTGTTTTTGAATCCTCGAGCCAGGCACGTGCCGACCAGTGGCCCACGCCGGCGAGGCAGGACGAATTCAAGGTCGATTTTTCCCGGGAGCTTTCGCGGCTCGACCGGTGGGCGATCGATCGGCAATGGCTGCCGTTGCCGGTGCCGGAGCTGCATGTGGTCGTTTCCGATCGCTTCAAGATATCGCGTTCCCTCGTGCCGGCCTGGTCGGGCAACGCCGGTCAAATGGAGTTTCCGGCCTGGCGCGTCAGTGCCCGCAAGGCCGCCATTGCCCACGAACTGGTCCATGTGTTCTTCCCCAACGGCAACCGATTTCTCGCGGAGGGCCTTGCGGTCTACGTGCAGGCCGAGATCGGGGGAAATCCGGCGTTTCCGAATTTCGGCAGGCCGCTGCACGAGCTGGTGCGTGAGCATCTGCGGGAAATGGTGCCCGCGTTTTCACGGGGCGATCCCGGAAGCCTCGAACAGATCCATCTCGGCGAGCTCGACAAAATCGCGACGCCAGGTCCGCTGGTGCTCAGCGTCGGGCAAGACTTCTATGGCGAGGAGCCTCGCGGACAGGCGCGCATTTATCCGATCGCCGGCTCATTCGTTCAATTTCTGATCGAAACGCGCGGATTGGAAAAATTTCGCGAAATCTATCTACAAACCCCGCTTGTACCGATGGCGCAAAATGCAGGGTTGCCTGACCGCTGGAAAAATGTCTATAATGTGTCCCTTGCCGGTCTCGAGTGCGAGTGGAAAATATTTATTGCGAGGCACGACGCAATCCGTAACGCAACGCCGTTGCCGGTTGACGACACGTGATCGAAACTTCTTTGCAATCCAGTTTCAACAGGGAGAGAAACCATGCCCGAAATCTACCCCAAGGTAACCCGTGCAAAATTGAAGCAAGGCGCCCGTAAGACGTCTCTGGGCAAGGGGCGCGCGCCGCTGCCCGGCGTGAAGACCGACGCCAAGCACGCCAACGCCACCGACAAGTGCGGCTACGGGGCCAACCGCGAACTCGCCAAACTGATCGAAAAGGCGATGCGCACCATGAAGAAGACCGACAAGGGCGGTCAGCATTTCGTGCTGGGCTGGCGGCTTTATCCCAACAAGAGCCATGCGCGCTGGAAGAGCAAGGACGTGCATTCGTGCGGGTGCGGGTGCGGGTGTAGCGCGTAAAGCATCTGTGGACTGCAAATACTAGTTTGTTAGAGACCGATGGAGAAGGCCATGATTAGTAGCCGTAGAAATTTCATGAAAGCCACAGCAGCCATGAGCGTGCTTGGAAGCGCAGACGCACATGCATACTCCAACTCGGATCACTGGATTTCATTTCTTCATAGTACTCACCTGCATGATAAGGGACAGGCGTCTTTTTTGGGTCGGTTACGGGCGAATAATTACGAGGGAGATCCGCAGCGGGCCAAGCCTGCTACCGGAAAAACCGGCGTAAATATTCATTATTTCAACGCCGGCAGCCGGTATCAATCATCGAGTAATCAGAACCTCCAAAACGCTCTATCATCGATGATAAACGAATTACCGGCGGGAGAGCCACAAGTTCTCGTTGTGACAGGTGGGATGGTGTCGGCTTTAGCGATTCCTGCTAATCTTAAAAAAAGTGGAAGTACCACGGACGCAGTCCCTATACTTGTCCTCATGGGCCGTTCGGCAACCTTAAGCAGTGGTAATACGATTGGTGGATATTATATTGATAAATTGGACGATAGCGGCATAAATCTCAATTTGCAACAAAAGGCACAATACCTTTTTGATAACTATCAAATACCGTACAAAAATCAATGGCTTATCTATAATGGTAATTCAAATATGGGTGATAAGGAGTCGACCGAATGGCCAACCATCTTGAACAGTTTGTCCAGCGGAGCGGTCAATGGCGCCAAGGGAACAAATTGCAAAGATGCCAGCTTTACAAACACCGACAATAATCAAATAGACGTAAAGCAGGCGATTCATGAAGCAGTCAATGCGACTAATCCAGCGCAAGCAATTGTAATTAGTGGTGACCCGCATTTTCTAACGATAAGAGGTAGGATTGTCCACCAAGGCTCTAAAATCAAAACAGCGGATGGAAAGTCTCTAATTATGTGCTACCCCTTTCAAGAGTACGACGATGAAGCTAAGCGCTCCGGGTTAGATTACAGCACGTACATGATATGGGGTCCTAAACTCGAAGATGCATATGGTAAACTTGGTGACGCGGCTGCAACTATTCTCAAAGGCGGCTCGTTTACATCAGTTACACCAATCGATTCGTCTTATTCAGGTCGGCAGCCTTGAATTTTGCCGCTGTTCTAGCGTAGCTTGTCTTAACTGCCTTAGTGTCTTTCGGATTTTCTGAACGAAGTGGAGGCGATACGAACCAGAGGGCGAGGAGGAGATATTGATTGGTGACCGCATGCGCAAAATTAGGAGGAGGGGGTAAATTTAGTGACGTGACGCGGAAGCCCGGCAGCTTAATAGGTATCGGCTATCGGTTCGGGATCGCGGATTGGACCCGTTCGCACGTGAGCCATTTTGATGTGCTCGAGATCACCGTGGATCATTGCATCCACGGCAGCTGCGGTCCAGCGCGCCGAAATCTTCGACCTCGTCGGCCGCATCCCGCTCACCGCACACGGCGTCGGCCTCTCGATCGGCACCGACGTGCCGCTCGACCTCGCCTATCTCGACGAGGTCGCCGCCATCGTCGAGCGCCTCAAGGCGCCCCACCTACAGCGAGCACCTCGCCTTCACCCGGGTCCCGGGCCGCGATCTCGCCAACCTCCTGCCGCTGCCGAAGACCGAGGAGGCGGCGGAGCAGGTCATCGCCAAGGTGCGTACCGTCCAGTCCCGCATCCCGGTGCCGTTCCTCCTGGAGAACATCACCTACGTGTTCGAATGGCCGGACTCCAAGATGTCCGATGCGGAATTCCTCAACCTGATCTGCCGCGAGACCGGCGCCGGGCTGCTGCTCGATGTCGAGAATGTCTATCTGAATTCGCAGAACCACCGCTTCGATCCGCGGGCGTTTCATGGACGACCTGGCGCCGGGGCTCGTGCAGGAGGTCCACATGGCCGGGGGCGTCACCGTGCGCGACGACGGCGGGAGCCGGTCGATCCTCGCCGATTCCCATTCCCATCCGATCCCTGAGGAAGCGCTCGATCTCCTCGACTACGCGCTTGCCAGGCACAAGCCGCAAACGATCATCGTCGAGCGCGACGACCGGCTGGACGAGGGCGAGGAAATCCTGGACGATGTGGCTCGCATCCGCGCCCGCCTCGCTGCCCACAGGACCGTCCATGGCGAACCGACTTTTGGATCGGCAGGTTAGCCTCATCACCTATCTCACCAGCGGCGCCGCCATTTTCGGAGATGACAACGCGCCGCTCGCCGATCCGGCGCTGCAGGGGTTCGACCCGCAGCTCCTCCATCTCGAGGCACGGTTTTCGCACGAAAAGCGGATGGAGAAGATCGCGGGCGGTGTTTTCGCGCACGCTGGACTTGCTCGGCACGGAGCAAGCGAAGCTCGTGCAGGCAGTTTGCCGAGGGCTGTCCGTCGGTCAGCATCGGCCGGATCGAGAACGCGCGGCAGTTCCACGCATTTCTCTCCGGGCGTGTGGCGGTTCAGGCCCCCCGGATTGCCCTATCTGCCTGACCTCGCCGCCTGCGAGTTGGCGTTCGCGGAAGTCCGCAATTGGGTTGCGGATGCCTCCGCCGACGAGACGCCGAAGGAGGGCGGGGCCGAGGCGCGTCCCCGCAGTATCCGCCGCCATCCCGGCGTCGCTGCTGCAGAGGTGCGATTACGATGTGCGGCCGCTGTTCGAAGCGGATGACATTCATTCCGCCCCGGTCGAGCGCGAAACGCTGCTGGCGTTCGCCACGCCACGTGGCGCGGTCGACGCCCAGGTGTTCGAGCTCGATCCGGCGATCTTCGATCTGCTCTCTGCCTTGAACGACTGGACGGAACGGTCGGCGTTCGGCGCGACGGAAGATGCGGACGCGCTGATCGACGAACTCGTCGCCCACGGGCTCCTGGAGACCGGCGGTTGAGAATTTGCGTCATCGGAAAGTTTCCGCCCATCCAGGGCGGCGTGAGCATGCGGACCTACTGGACCGCGCACGCTCTTGCCGCGCGGGGACACGACGTGCACGTGGTGACCAATGCGAAGGAGGCGAGCCCGCCGTTCCGCATGCACATGCGTGCCGAGGATTGGCAGCGCTGCGAAGGCACATACGGCAACGGCCGCGTGAGCGTGCACTGGACCGATCCCGTCGATCGCTCGCAGTCCTACCTCCCGATGGCGAGCCCGTTCGTCACCAAGCTCGCCACCGTCGCTGCCGGCGTCCATTCCGCGCATCCGTTCGACGTCATTTTTTCGCATTACATGGAGCCCTATGGGGTGGCCGGCTATCTCGCCTGCGCAGATGACCGGCGTGCCGCACGTGGTGCGCATGGCGGGCAGCGACGCAGGGCGCCTTTGGCACCATCCGCAATTCGAGGCTCTGTACGACCACGTGTTGCGCTCTGCCGAGGTCGTGGTCGCCGGCGGCGCGGTGGCGGAACGGGCGATCGAACGCGGCGTCGATCCCGATCGGATCGCCTTTGGCGGCGGCTACGTGTTGCCGGAACATCTGTTCACGCCGGACGGGCCCGCGATCGATCTTGATGCCTTGCGGGCCGAGGTCGAATCGGATTCCGGGTTGCGCGATCAGCTGTGGGGCGACTTCGCCGCGGATCGGCCCTACTTCGGCGTTTACGGCAAACTCGGTCGAAACAAGGGATCGTTCGCGCTTCTCGAGGCATTGCACCGGCTCAAGCGCGCCGGATTGGACGTCGGGCTCGTTGCGCTTGCGCACGGAAAGCCGGACGTCGAGGCGCGCTTCCGCGAGCGGGCCTTAGAACTTGGCCTTGTCGATCGCATTCTGCAGATCCCATTTCTTCCTCATTGGCGGGTGCCGGAATTCCTGCGCGGCTGCCTCGCCGTGTGCTGCCTGGAGCAGGACTTTCCGATCGGGTTTCACTCGCCGATCGTCCCGCGCGAGGTGCTGCTGTGCGGCACCTGCCTCGTCGGCTCCACCGAAGTGATCCGCAAGCTTCCAGGCTACGAAGGACTGCCGCACGGCTACGGCTGCGTCGCGGTCGCGGACGTGAACGACATCGCAGCCTTGAGCGCACGGCTTGCGGCAATCGTCGGCGATCCGCAACCGGCCGCTGTGGTCGGGGCGCGGGGACGTGAGTTCGCGTCTGAGTTGCAGCAGGATATGAATTTTCCGGAAGCGTTGGAGCTCATCCTCGATGCGGCAACCGCGCGGCTACGGGTCCCATGGAGTTTGCGTGCGTCGGCGGGCGACGTGGATGAAGCGGCGGGGACTGCCCGCTTTCCGCTCACGCAGCTCGTCGCGGCCGCGATCGGGGAAGCGGCTGACGATCGGTTCGCAGATGCCACGTCGATCGATATGGCGACGGCGCGCAAGGTGCTGGGTGCCGTCGAGCGCGGCATCGTCGAAGGCAAGACGCAGCTGGGGCCGATGGCTTCGGCAGTCAAGGTCGAGATCGCGATCGCGGAAGCGGAGGGAGAGACCGACAGTACCACTCCTGCAAGGGGATTCGACCCGTTGTTTCGGCTGCACATGGAGCGATGGGCGATGGACGAGGAGGACTTGGCGGGATTGGTCCCGGTCCGGGATCCGCAACTCCGGGTCCTCGCGTTCGACTACGACGTGTCCGATTTCCTGTCCGCACAAAGTGCCGCGGAATTTCCCGCTCGGCTGAAGCAAAGCCCGAGCTATCTCGTCGCGTTCAGGCGCAACGGGCATGAAAAGCGCGAGCCTCTCTTCGTCGACCGTGCGACCGCGCAAATCCTCGAGCTCTGCGACGGAACGAGAACCGTCGCACAGATTGCCGGTCAGTTGAATAAAGATGAATCGGCAATCGACGACAACCTCAGGTGGATTGAAGGGCTGTTTCGGCGCGGGCTGATCCGACTGGAAGAGCGGTCACGCGTTCCCGTCATTGATTAACTTCATCCGCCAAGCTATGCTTTTACCTCGCCGGGAAAAAACGCCTTGAGGGTGGCTGACGTTTCTCCGAACCGTCTAGCTTGGGCGCTCAAGTCTTGAAGTCTTGCGTTTCAGTGCTGCGTTTTCAGGGAAGCCAAAATCAGATGAGACGGCGAGAGTTCATCGCTCTTCTTGGCGGAGCGGCGGCGACGTGGCCGCTTCGTGCCGGCGCGCAAGAGCAGACAGAAATCGGATTCCTGAGCAGCAGTTCCAGCAGCGCGTCCACCAGGCACGTCGCCGCCTTCTTTGAGGGGCTGCGTGAACGAGGCTTTGTCGAAAAGCGCAATGTGTCGGTCGTAGGCCGTTGGGCGGAGGGGGACTACGATCGACTCGGCGGGCTGGCGAAAGATCTGGTCGATCGGCGGGTGAAAGTAATCGCGGCCACGGGAGGCGTCATCACGGCCCAGGCGGCGATGAAGGCGACGTCGACAATTCCCATCGTGTTCGTCATCGGCGATGATCCTGCCAGTCCCAACCTCCGCATGGTGGCGAGCCTCAACCATCCAGGCGGCAACGCTACGGGCGCCAGCGTAATTTCCACGGGCATAGCGACGAAGCGGCTGCAGCTCTTGGGACAAGCGCTCGGAATAACAGAAGGTGACGTTACCGTCGGTATCTTGGTGAACCCGCGCTCCGTCACCACGGCCCGGGAAATCGCCAATACGAAAGCAGCCGTCGCGCAGTTCAATAAAGTCAAGAAAGAAGAAGCCGAAGGAAACCGCGAGCGGAAAAGTGCGGCGGAGGCCGTCAAACTCGGCGTTGTCGAGTTCGAGGCCAGGAGCAAGTTCGAGATCACCAAGGCGATAGGTTCGGCTGCCCAGCAGAAGGTTGCCGCGCTGCTCGTCAGCGCTGACGCGTTCTTCACTGCCCAGCGAGACCTGATCGTACCGCTGGTGGCGAGCCATGCGATGGCCGCTATGTACCCTTGGCGGGAATATGTGGACGTGGGCGGCATGATGAGCTACGGGGCCGAACTCACATGGGGCTATCGCCTCATCGGCAATTATGCCGGCCGCATTCTCAAAGGCGAAAACCCAGGGGACATACCGGTCGAACAGGCGGACCGGCTCGAGCTCATCGTCAATCTGAAAACTGCCAAGGCGCTCGGCATCCAAATCAACCCGACACTGGTCGCTCTCGCCAATGAGGTGATCGAGTAGGTTGACCGATTAGAGCGTTATCCATTCCGGTTG
This sequence comes from uncultured Alphaproteobacteria bacterium, assembly GCA_963791375.1. Lineage (GTDB taxonomy): Bacteria > Pseudomonadota > Alphaproteobacteria > Rhizobiales > Xanthobacteraceae > JAJPKK01. Next base: position 60,372 of record CAWBSI010000021.1, on the reverse strand, counting down.
AATCGGACAACGCTCTAAAGTCCTTGATATTGAGCATGGTCTTGTTCGAAAAGTGTGCAACTTTTCGGGATCGTGCTTTGCGGGCGTATTCACCTCAACCGGGAATTGGCTTGCGCGGCGGCGCGGAGACCGGAACCGCAGGCAGCACCCGGCGGCCGGGGGCATCCACGCGATCGGCGACGCGCATGTAGCTGTTGAACCGGCGCGATTTGCCGATGGCCCAGATCACGGCGTTGCGCAGGGGATAAATGCTCGACGGCCATTCCGAAGTGATCCAATCGTAGCGCCGCGACCAGGACTGCGTCCTGTCGGCGACCCAGCGCCACTCGCGCTGCCATGCGGCGAGCGCTTCCGGAACTTCGGGATTGGCCGAGACGTATTCCGACAACAGCAGGACATTCGTCAGCGACAGGCCCGCGCCCTGTCCGAGAGTCGGAGGAAGCGCGTGAGCCGCGTCACCGACGAGGGCTACGCGTCCGCTCACCCACGACCGTGCGTTCACGAGCGGGTAGGGGTGGTGCACGCATTCGGCACCCCGCGCACGCTCGAACAGGCCTTCTGAAGCGAGCTTGGGAAAGCGCTCGGACCAGTATTCGATATCGAGAGGAATCTTTTTCCCTCGTTCGTCCGTCAGCGGGGCGATGAGGTACGAAAACGCGTCGGTCGGCGTGCACGGAGCGACACCGACACGAAGACGGCCCGACCAGAATTCACGCACGACATCCTCGGCCTCGGGCGCGGTTCTCGGCACCAGCAGGCGGATCGCGCCGCTCAAAGGCGATCGAACGGGGCGATCGAGACCCAGCGCGCGGCGAGCGACCGAATGTACACCATCGGCCGCAACCACGAGCTCGGCATCAAATTGCCGGCCGCGAACGCTCACGGTTCCCCGCGGATCGACGGCATCGACCGGTGAGTCCGTGTGGACGCGCACTCCGAGATGGGTCGCCTGGTCGAACAGGGCACGAATGAGAAGCTGCCTCTGGATCGTCCACACGGGATTGAAGTCGTGCAGGGGACGACATTGGAGAACATCGCCGTCCTTGCTGAGAGTGCGAGCCTCGCGCAGGACGACGCAGTCTCTGCGAATCTTGTCGAGCAGCCCGAACCTCTCGAGGACGCGCAGGCCATTTGCCTTGATGAAGATTCCCGCCCCGATCTCACGCACCGAGGCACTTCGCTCGAAAACCTCGACCGACCAGCCCTTCATGGCCAGCCCGATGGCCGCGCTCAGACCGGCAACGCCACTTCCACATACAATCGCTTTCCGCATGCTGACCCCGGAGCGCAGAGCTATTGATGTCCACGCGCAGATTGTGAGGGGAACGGTGTCCTCGCGCTGCCAAACCCAAGGCAAAAAGGAATTTCGCCGTCAATTCTGAATTCAAAAGCTCCGCGACGGATTGCCCGGCAGCAAGGGTTTTCATACATCACCAAGGTCGCGTCGTATACAAACGCCCCGGCGGCCGAACGCGATCGAGGGCGCGCGGTGCGCAACGTTTCAACGGGCCGATGCAGCAGGGCAGTGCCGTGCGGGGGGCTACGCAGGACCGTCGATTCCAAACGGCGAGAAACAAAGTCGCGGCGGTGTGAACCGCTTCACGCTCGATTTCCGCGAGAGCGCCCATGGTGACGTTGTTCGAAACGACGCGCAGGGAGTTAATTCCTACGAATGCTCGGGTCGGATATTCGACAACGCCAACAATCGCCCGGCGCAGTAACGGACACAGGAGGCCATCATGCGAAAGCTCATCGTTCTCGGGGCCATCGCCTTCGCGCTCGCCGCCGGCACTTCCATGATGGCGCTGACGGTCCACGTCGACCGCGCGCACATCGCCCAGGCGGGTCACTACGGAACGGGCCACCAAAAGATGTCTCTCCTCTATTGACCCCGGACTGGCCTCTATTGAACCCCGGGGGGAGGCGAAATTGAGGATGCCGAGCCGTCGCGCCGCCTGCGCATTCATGCTCGCCGGTGGCGGGCGCGGCATCAAAGATCGATAGAGATGGAGGCGCCGACGACGGGCGCATCGGCGATCTGCCGTTTGATCTGGTCGATCTTGGCGACCGTGCAATCATAGCCGTACTTGATCGCCTCGTCATAGGCGCGCCAGTTCAGAAGCCCGAGGTGCTGCACTTTGGGCGCGAGCAGCACGTCGCATTGCTGGCGCGCGGCGGGGCCCCGCGCGTCGTCACTCATCGTGACGATCCGCGTCAGGAGCTCGAAAATGTTCGGAAGGGGCGCCGCGTCGCGCTTGTCGCCGTGATTGCCGGTGGCGGGGCCGGACCCGACGTCGACAGCCAGCACAAACCCCACACCCATCCCGCGAATGATATCGGTCGGCAGGTTGTTGACGAGGCCGCCGTCGATATGGACGGCGTCGTCCGCGAAGATGGGCGGGAATACGCCCGGCAGCGAGCACGACGCCCGCACCCAGGTCTTGAGTTTCCCGCGCCGGTGTGGGGCTGCGCCGCACGCCGTGAGGTTCGTCGTCACGCAGGCATAGCGGATGGGCGTTTCCTCGATCGCCCACTCGCCAAACCATTTCTCGGCTGAAACGCGCAGTCCACGACCGGAAAGCAGCGACCAGCGCGGCACCACCAGCTCGAGCAACGGATGCTTGCGGCTGAAGTCCTCAATTCTGTGGCGCAGCGTTTCGAAGTCCCACTCCATTGCCAAGGCGGCGCCGATATAGGCGCCGATGCTGGTGCCGCAAATTGCATCGATCGAGACGCCGTTGTCGGAGAGTGCGCGGCTGACGCCGATATGCGACAGCCCGCGCGCGCCGCCCCCGGACAGGACGAGACCCGTTCCCCGGCCCGTCAACAGCCTCGCGGCACGCGCGATGTCGACCGCGGAGCGCACGTGGTGGTGCCCGGTCGGGCGCAGGGCATCGAGCCACGCGGTGGTCTGGCCCGCCACGATGCTGCCCGGCCACAGCAACACCAGTTCGACCGGAATCTCCGCGCTGACGCGCCCCGCGAGCGGCTCGATGGGGGTCGCCGCATCCGTTCCGGGAACGACGATCAGGATGCAGTCGGCCTGGCTCAGGCACAATCGCGACCACGATGTCTTGGCGCGTTCCGCCACGTAGACGACGTATTCGTGGGCGGCTTCCAATGCGCTGAACTGGTCGGAGGTGGCGTCGGCAAAATCCTGCTTGGTGACCAGGAAGGTCGAGCCGAGCGCACCGAGCGCGGCGGCGAGATCCCCTGCGAAAGCGCGGGCGCTGTCGTCGTCGACGTTGGGCAGCAGGCAGAATGTCCGCGGTCGATAGCGGACGTGCTTGCCTTCCTGCACGTCCCGCAGCCGGCCGACCACGGTCCGATAGAGCGACAGCAGAACCCCGGGATGCCGGCGGGCCAGTTGCTCCAGCGCGCCGCGGGAAACCGCGATCAGTTCGGAGGTGCGCAACGCGCGGATCGTCGCCGAGCGCGGCTCTCCCAGGACACAGCCCATCTCGCCGATGACTTCGCCCGGTCCGATCCGGTTGACCGTGACCTCTTCCCCGGAGCTCTTGCGGAAATCGGCTCCGAGCAGGCCGCTGACCGTGATGTACAGGGCCTCCGATGGGTCGCCCTGGGAAAACAGGATGTTGCCTCCGCGGACCGAGAACCAGGTCGCGGCTTCGGCGATCGATCGGATGCTGTCGTCGTCCAGGTCTGGAAAAGCGCCGGATTTCCGAATGCGCGATGCGATCTGATCCAGCAAAGATTCGTCTTTCGACATCGCTTCCTCGCGCCGCACCGATGATCGAAGGGGGGTGGGTATCGGCGTCGAGCATCCTACTCCTCACTCGGATGGGTCGACCATGGTTCCGGAGCGCGCGCGGCAGCGTCTGTACGCGCCGATTGCTTGGCCTGCGGTGGAAACCGCCGAGATCTTCCACCTGGACGGGGCGCGCGGATTTGCCTGCTGCGCGCGGGCTGATTGGGCGTTGCGATGAGTCGTGAAGGGTGTAACAATCATGACACCAGACCGCATGGCGTTGGTCCTGTGGAAATGCCCCCATTATTAGGGCCATTTTGCGCGATCGGGGCGGATCGGGCATTGATGCCGAAGCCCCATTCAACACAGGCGGACGGAAGGCCGTTTTTGGGCCGACCGAATAAATACGATCAGTGTGAAGCCCTTCACACAGGAAAATTTCGGCGGCGTCTATGGGTGATGATGTACGTACTCCAACACTTATAGGTGGACACATGAAATCATTAGCCACAAGCGCCTCGTTGCTCGCCGGCCTCAGCGCCCTCGCGTTCATGGGAACGGTCGCTTCGACGGTCCCGGCCGCCGCCAAATGCATGATCGATGAAGGGAACGGCCGCTTCACGCCGTGCCAGGCCCTTTACCAGAGCAAGAAGTGCATGATCGACGAAGGGAACGGCCGCTATACGCCGTGCGAGGCGTTGGTGAAGCCGAAGAAGTCGACGAAGAAGAAGTAGCGACAAGACGCCGAAGAGGCGGCGCGGAGGTGCCAATCGTGTCAGTCCGTGGTATTTCTATACCTAGGTCCCCATGCTGGCGCCGAGTGCTGCCTTTCGCGCTCATGTTCATTGCGGGGCCGGTTCTCGCGCAACCGGCTCCGTCTGAATTGCCTGCCCAGCCCGAATTGCCTGCTCCGGTCCAATCATCGGTGTCGACCGTGTCGTCGTACAAGGCCGAGTCGGAAAAGTTTCAGGCCAGGATCGACGCGACTGCACGCGCGCTCCACGACAATCCGCGATTCAAGAGCGCCTCTCCGAAATATCTTCAGGGACTGGCGGAATTCGTAACCGGCAACATGCTGTTCGTGCTGCTTCACGAACTGGGCCATGCGTCCATCACTCAGATGGGATTGCCGGTCCTGGGAAAGATGGAAGACGCGGCTGATTCTTTCGCTGCGCAGAAGCTGATCAGGATCGGGTCGGACTTTTCGCACCACGTGCTCACCGATGCGGCGCGGGGCTGGTTTCTGGCCGACCGCCGCGATCAAAAGATCGGAGACAAGGTCGCGTATTACGACGAGCACGGCCTCAATCAGCAGCGCGCCTATCAAATCGTATGTTTCATGGTCGGTTCCGACGACGAAAAATTCAAGGACCTCGCTGCCGAGACGAAGCTGCCGGAGGCGCGCCAGGAGAGCTGCGCCGGAGATTACAGCAACGCCGCGTTTTCCTGGGCCTCGATGCTCAAGCCGCATCGGCGCACGCCCGATCAGCCGAAGGCCAAGATCGATGTGGCTTATGGCCCGGCCAGCGGCCGGCTCGAGACGATCGCCCAGGCGGCCCGCTCCGTGCAGTTGCTGGAAGTGGTGGCAGTGCATGCGGCAGACGAATTGGCGTGGCCGGCGTCCTTCACGTTGGAAATGCAAAGCTGCGGCTACCCCAACGCCCGCTGGGACCTGTCGACGCATAAGCTCACGCTGTGTTACGAGCTCGGCGCTGATTTCGCAGACCTCTATCGCGGCTATGGCGACCTGCGCGCGGATGGCTCGAGAGTAGCGGACAGCTCGAATCGAAAATCAGCGGGAACGTCGTCGGCCTACAAGCCCGGCCCGCAGGCCCAACGCAAACGCAAGTAGGCAACCTGGAGGCGCGCTGGGTTCGTCGGAATGAGTTGTCCCGCGCCAATCCGGCCGCGGTCGAGGAATGGTCCGCGGGGACCGGCACGCGCGTTGGGGCGCCCGCAGCATCGGAGGGATTGCGCCTCCGGAGATCGATTGGAAAACCGATGCCGCCGGATCATGGTGTGTGACATGCCAACACTTCGCGAAAATCGCCCGCTGCGCTGCATCGATAAATGCGCCATCCTGCGAAGTCATTGCCTGCTCGGCAAGCTCGCTCCGCAGCATATCGATCGTCTGGGCGCCTGCATCATCACGAAGTCGGTGAAGCGCGGTACGAACATATTCGCCAAGGGCAATCCCGGGAGCAGCCTGTTCGCCATCACGGCGGGAACGGTAAAAATCAGCGTTCCGACCGCCGACGGAAAGGACGCCGTGTTCAATGTGCTCGGCAAAGGCGACATCTTCGGTGAAGTGGCGCTGCTCGACGGCCACCCCCGCACCGCCGACGCCACCGCGATCACGGACTGCGATCTGTATGTCATCGAGCGCCGGGACTTCCTTCCGGTGATGCGGGAAGAACCGGATATCGCGCTCAGGCTCATCGAAATTCTGTGCTCGCGCCTGCGCCAGACCACCGAACAGGCGGAGGGGGCCATGCTCCTCGACCTGGAGAGCCGTCTCGCCAAGGCGCTGATGCGCCTCGTCGACGCCGATACCGCGGGCATGCGGGAGCGCAAGATCTCGATCACCCAGAAGGACCTCGGCAACATCATCGGGATGTCGCGCGAGAGCACCAACAAGCAATTGCGCATGTGGGAAAACAAGAAGTGGGTCCGCCTCGAGCGCAACGCCGTGGTGATATTGGCGATCGATCCGCTCGCCGCGATCGTCGAAGAAGGCGCGCCCGTTGGGTATCAGGCCGATCGGCATCGGAGCTCGATGCAAACGCTTCGAGAACAGGAAGCAGGCGGGTGACGCTCCGCCATCCGCGTCTCCACCGCCGTCGAGCGCGCGCCGCTCGGTTTTCTTGGAATTCTGCCGCCAGCGGGTCGGCCTCCATCGGAGGGTAGTCCGACCGCCCGCGGATATCGGGCGCCGACCCGCTGGAGCCTGGCGCAAGATTCCTGATGCCTGTGAATTGCTTCACGTTCGATTTCTGTGCGGGCGCCTAGGGTGAGGTTGTTCGAAAGCCATTTTCGCCAGACAGGAATGGGGCCCAGCCATGAAAACCTTCATTGCCGTCCTGACGCTCGCCGCCCTCGCCGCCACTTCGGCCGTCGCGCAGCCTCCGAAGGTCGAAGCCATCCGTACCGACGCCAAAGACATTCACCAGTCATACGGGCAGGACAATCAGACCTTCCCGGATTCGGATCGCGATTTCGAGGGGCAGAACGCCCGTCACATTGATTTCTGAGGCTGGCCGCGAGGCTGACTTCGAACCTTGGGTCGGCCCCAACCCACCTGATCGCGGGTTGGGGCTTTCCCTTGGGGCTCTCTATCGATATCGATGCCCTTTGGACCGTTGCCCCTTTTTTGCGTGAGAGCGCGCGGTCGCCATCGGTAACGGCCCTGCATCAATCCGGTCCAGCTTGAATCTCGAATCGAATGCGAGCCCGTGGGGTGATGGCGCCCGTTGGGTATCAGGGACGGACTCGGGGGACGAACTTGGTGGTGGGCGCTGATTTCGGGAACAGTGTGAGCCCGTTCATAAGCCGCCGGGGCAGGGTCTTGCATTCTCAATGACAAGGAACCGAGCGCCGGCCTGGTCTCAGGCAGCGCCACAGCACAGTAGACCGTCATGGAACGCATCCTCGCCATCGCCGCCGTGCCCAGCAGGCTCCCAGCGCCCGTCAGGACTGGGCCTCCAGGGTGTACGTCTACGCGCCGGAGTACTATGCGCCGCGGCATGAGAGCCGAAACCCCATTGCGGACTACCAACTGGGCAGCGGCGAAAGGTAATCGATCTGCGCGGCGTTCGGCTCCCGTCTTGCGAGCGCGGGCGGGGGCCTTCCGCGTTCCGCGCCATCCCAGCCGCTCCCGTGAACGCGAGGCAACATGGATCACTTCGATTTTCGCTTTTGCCTCGGCGGTGCGGCGGCGCCGGCGTCAGCGGAATGTAGGCGCGGTAGAGTTCAGCGAAATCGAAGGCCAGCTCGTAGCACACCGTAACCTTGCGGGTTTCGTCGTCCCAGTCGGCGCCGGGATGGCCGCAGCTTTGCATCTCCAGCGTGAAAGGGGACGACCACACATAATCCGCCTTGGCATGTTCTGCCGCGGTCTCCAACATCCGGACCGAGCGAAACAATCGCGCCAAGTCGTCAAACGTCCCCTTGCCGTCGCCATAGACGATCTTGATCTGGGCCTCCGGCTGATCGGGCGCGCGGCGATGGGGCATCAGGACCGTGTCCCAGGCCGATGACGCCTTGGCGTAGTCCCGCCTGCAGGTCTTTTGGCGCGACTCCGGCATCTTGGTCTCGTCGGCGAGGTCCTTGAATTTCTCCGGGTCGGAACCGACCATCAAGCACACGATCTGATAGGCGCGCTGCTGATTGAGGTTATGCTCGTCGTAGAGGAGAGGCTTTTCGCCGGTTTGCTGATCGCGCCGGTCGCTCAGGAACCACCCCTTCGCCGCGTCCGCGAGCACACGCTGTGAAAAATTGGTTCCGATCGTCAGCATTGTCAGTACGGCATACGTGTCGGCGGCGTCCTCTTCCCGTCCGAGCACCGGCAAGTGCATCTCGGATATGAGCACGTGCACCATTTCGTGGAGCAGCCAGAACAGCGTATTTCCAACGACGAATTCCACCCGGTCTATGCGCTGCTGCTCGGTGAGGTTCTTGAGACGGGGATTGTTCTGGAGCGCTCGCGCGGCCGCTTCGATCCTGGCCTGAAACGGCGACGGCGAAACGGACGGAGCCGGTTGTGCCGAGAGCGATCCCGCGCCGAACGGCAGGACGCCGAGCAAGGCGCAGACGATCCACAGACCACGGTTTGTCCGGACGGGCCGGCGTTCGCGGGTCGCCGAGTTCGAATGGCAAATCGCCAGGAAACGTTGCCCCAGCGTCGTCGGTTCGCACGCGAGGCGTCCCGGAAGTGGGTCGAACATGGCATGGACCTCGCCGTTGATCTGCCAGCCAACGCGGGTGCTGGGTCACGACAATACGTTGCAACCATATCGACGCCGGCCACTGCCGGCCTGGCGGATTTCCTCGCTGCTTCGCCAGCATAGACCCCTGACGGCCGAAAAGCGGTCGAAAAGTCGGCGCCATAAGCGACCTCCGGCGCATGACCCGGGGGCGGGGCGGAAATTTTACACTGACTGACTGGTCAGTCAGACTTGCCAGCGAGCGGCGGATGCTGTATATTCTGACTGACCAGTCAGTCAGAAGCGCATGTGCAATCGTGGACGACCGGTGGCGCGGCCATCCGTTTCGACAAAGCAGAGCGGTGAAGGACCAATGGCGAAAGCGAAACCAGCCGCTGCACGCAAGGCGTCTCGCGCCCGCCGCGCGACCTCTCCGCAGACCGAACGCGGCGCTGCCGGCCGCACGGCGCCGCCGCGCGCCAACGCCGCGGCGCGCGACAAGGCGAGCCGCGCCGACAAGAGCGCATTGCGCCGCGATGCCATTCTTGCCGCCGCGCTCGAGGAATTCTCCGCCCGCGGATTCGCGGCGGCGCGGCTCGAGGACGTGGCGCAGCGTGCCGGCGTCGGCAAGGGCACGATCTATCTGCATTTCCGCGACAAGGAGGCGCTGTTCCAGGAACTGGTGACGTCGCTGCTGGTGCCGTTCATCACCAAGATCGAAGCGGCGCCGCCGGTCGGCCTGCCGATCCGGCTCGTGCTCGAGCGGCTGATCGATCTGTTCGTGCGCGAGATCTACGGCACCGAGCGCCGCAAGCTCATCCGTCTCATCATGACGGAAGGGCCGCGCTTCCCGCAACTCGCCGAGTTCCACTACACCCACGTGGTCAAGCGCGCGATCGCGGGGATGCGGGCGCTGCTCGATGCCGCCTGGCGTCGCGGCGAGTTGCGCAACGATGCGCTGGTGCGGTTCCCGCAGCTCGTCATCGCCCCCGGCCTGATGGCGATCGTTTGGAGCGGCCTGTTCGACCGCTTCGCGACCGCTCGACGTCGCCGCCCTGATGCGGGCGCATCTCGAGCTGATATTCGGCGCGGAGAGAGCGTCATGACCACGCGCTGACGCAACGCCGCCTTCGTGATTGTCACGGCGCTGGCCGCAGGCCTCGCCGGCTGCACCGACCCGGCCACGCCGACTTTTCAGGGCTGGATCGAGGCCAATCTCATCTTCGTCGGGCCCGACGAAGCGGGCCGCGTCGAGACGCTCAATGTGCGCGAGGGCGACAAGATCGAGGCCGGCGCGCCGCTGTTCGCCGTCGATGTCGACCTGCAGCAGGCCGACGTGATGCTCAACGAGGCCTACGTGAAGAACGCCCAGCAGGCCTATGACCGCGCCCAGAAGCTGCTCAAAGCCGCCGCCGGCACCGAGAAGACGCTGGAAGATGCCGAGTCGGCGCTGCGGACCTCCCAGGCCCGCCTCAATTCCGCGCGAACCCGGCTCGGTCCGCCGCAAGATGGCGAGCCCGGTCACCGGCACCGTGCAGCAGGTCTATTACCGGCCCGGCGAGATGGTTCCGGCCGGCCGGCCCATCGTCGCGCTGCTGCCGCCCGGCAACCTCAAGGTCCGCTTCTATGTGCCGGAAGCGGTGCTGCCGCGGCTCGCTTACGGCGACGTCGTCAAGGTCGGCTGCGACGGCTGCGCGCGCCGACATCACGGCGCGCATCAGCTTCATCGCCAGCTCGGCCGAGTTCACGCCGCCGGTGATCTACAGCCGCGAGGAGCGCTCGAAGCTGGTGTTCCTGGTCGAGGCGCTGCCCGACAAGCCCGAGGCGCTACGCGTCGGTCAGCCGATCGATGTCGCCCTGGCGCAGCACCCGCCGGCAAGGAGGCCAAGCGGTGACCGGCGACATCGCCAGCGCCGGAACGCGCAGCGACCGCCATCACCGCGCTGCGACACCGGCGGCATCGCGGCCGCGGACATCCCAGTGTCCGACATCGCCATCGAGGTCGAAGGCCTGACCAAGTCCTTCGACGGCCGGGTGGTGGTGCGCGATCTCACCATGAAGGTGCGGCGCGGGCTGATCTACGGCTTCCTCGGCCCCAACGGCTCCGGCAAGACCACCACCATCCGGATGCTGTGCGGCCTGCTCACCCCGAACTCCGGGCGCGGCACCTGCCTCGGCTACGACATCCTCACCGAGTCCGACAAGATCAAGACCCAGGTCGGCTACATGACCCAGCGCTTCAGCCTCTACCAGGATCTGTCGGTGCGGGAGAACCTGGAGTTCATCGCCCGCATCTACGGCATCCCGGACGTGCGCGGCGCCGCGCGCGCCGCCATCGCGCGGCTCGGCCTCACCGGACGCGAGGAGCAGATCGCGGGCTCGCTGTCGGGCGGCTGGAAGCAGCGCCTCGCGCTCGGCGCCTGCACGCTGCCCGATCCGGAGCTGCTGCTGCTCGACGAGCCCACCGCCGGCGTCGACCCCAAGGCGCGCCGCGAGTTCTGGGACGAGATCCACGCGCTCGCCGCCCACGGCCTCACCGTGCTGGTCTCGACCCACTACATGGACGAGGCCGAGCGCTGTCACGAGATCGCCTACATCGCCTATGGCGAGCTGCTGGCGCACGGAACCGTCCACGACGTCGTCGGCAATTCCCATCTCTCCACCTATGTGGTCACCGGCGACCGGGCTCGCGGCGCTGGCCGACGAGCTGCGCCACCGCGACGGCATCGCCATGGTGGCGCCGTTCGGCGCGAGCCTCCATGTCTCCGGCCGCGACGCGGCAAAGCTCGACGCCGCGATCGCGTCCGTATCGCGACAAGCCTGCGCTCGCCTGGCAGCACGCCGAGCCGTCGCTGGAGGACGTGTTCATCGAGCTGATGGGCCACAGCCGGGACAACTTCCAATGAGCGTATCAGGGAGCGTCCGCCCATGAGCGCATTGGGGATCGCCACGTTCGGCTTCTGGCGGCGCACCGGCGCCATGCTGCTCAAGGAGTTCCTGCAGCTGCGGCGCGACCGCATCACGCTCGCCACCATGATCACCATCCCGCTGATGCAGCTTCTGCTTGTTCGGCTATGCCATCAACACCATGCCGCGCGACCTGCCGACCGCGGTGCTGCTGCAGGAGAACAGCGACGTCGGCCGCGTCATCCTCAAGGCGCTGGAGAACTCGCGCTTCTTCAAGGTCACGCGCCAGGTGCGCGACGAGGCGGAGTTCGACGAGACGCTGCAGTCCGGCGCCGTGCTGTTCGGCGTCGAGATACCCGCCAATTTCGAACGCGCGCTGCGGCGCGGCGACCGCCCGGCGCTGCTGGTCGCGGCCGACGCCACCGACCCCGTCGCATCCGGGACCGCGCTCGGCGCGCTCGGGCAGATCGTGCAGACCGCGCTCGTCAACGAGCACGCCATTCCCGACAGCACGCCTGCGCCGTTCGAAATCCGCCAGCACGCCCGTTACAATCCGGCCCAGGTCAGCGCCTTCAACATCGTGCCGGGGCTGCTCGGCACCATCCTCACCCTGACCATGCTGATCTTCACCGCGCTCTCGGTGACCCGCGAGACCGAGCGCGGCACTATGGAAAACCTGCTGTCGATGCCGATCGACCCGCTCGAAATCATGCTCGGCAAGATCACGCCCTACATCGTCATCGGCTTCCTGCAGGCGGTCTTGATCGTCGCCGCCGCGGTGTTCCTGTTCCGGGTGCCGATGCTGGGCGATGTCGGCCTGCTCGCCGCGCTGTCGACGCTCTTCATCGCCACCAATCTCTCGGTCGGCTACACCTTCTCGACGCTCGCCCAGAACCAGCTCCAGGCGATCCAGATGGCGATGATGTACTTCCTCCCCAACATGCTGCTGTCGGGGTTCCTGTTTCCGTTCGCCGGCATGCCGACCTGGGCGCAATGGGTCGGCGAGACGCTGCCGCTCACCCATTTCGTCCGCATCGTCCGCGCCATCATGCTCAAGGGGGCGTCGCTTTCCCTGTCTGCATATCGACGTCGCCGCACTGGTCGCCCTGATGCTGATTGCGATGACGGTCGCCGTGCTGCGGTTCCGCCGGACCCTGGATTGAGCCTGGAATTTCGTCACTGCTTATCCCTCCCCGTCTCCGGACCGTCTTCGGGGAGGGCAGGGTGGGGTTCTTTCTTCCTTAATTCGGCCGTCCGCGGGGCGCCCCAACCGACCTCGCTTCGCTCGGCCACCCACCCCGAAGTCGGGGAGGGATTCGGTTGCCCACATCCGCGAATTGCAGGCCCATGCAAAACTGCATAGCCGATCGAGGCCGACGCAGGGTATAAAGCCTGGAATCGCGCCCCCGGAAGGTTTCATGACCGTCGTTTCCCCAGACACCGCCAAGCAGCGCTCGATCGCGTTCCTCAATCTGGCCCACGCGATCGATCATTTCGTGCTGCTGATCTTTCCCGACCATCGTGATCGGGCTCGAAGTGGTGTTCCACCGGCCCTATGCGGAGATGATCGCACTGTCGACGGCGGCCTTCGTCGCGTTCGGGCTGTTCTCGCTGCCGGCCGGCTGGCTCGCCGACCGCTGGAGCCGGCGCAACATGATGGCGGCTGTTCTATTTCGGCTGCGGCGTCTCGCTCGCCGGCGCCGCCTTCGCGCCGACGCCGTTCCTGCTCGCCACCGCGCTGTTCGTGCTCGGCATGTTCGCGGCCATCTATCATCCCGTCGGCATGGCGATGCTGATCGACGTGTCGCAGGCGCGCGGCCGCACGCTCGCCTTCAACGGCGTGTGCGGCAATCTCGGCGTCGCGCTGGCGGCAGGCATTTCGGCGACGCTCGCGGCGTGGTGGGGCTGGCGCGCGGCGTTCCTCGCGCCGGCCGTGATCTGCCTTGCCACCGGCTTCGCCTTCCTCGCCCTCGTCGGCGACGACCGCCATCGCATCGGCAAGCGCAAGACCACGGCGCAGGTCGTGCTGTCGCCGCGGCAGATGATTATGATGTTCGGGTGCTACATCGTGATCTCGCTCGCCGGCGGGCTCACCTTCAACACCGCCCTGATCGCGCTGCCCAAGCTCATCGACGAGCGGGTCGGGCAGGGCATGACGCTGATCCTGATCGGCAGCCTCGCCACCGCGATCTTCCTGTGCGGCGCGCTGGCTCAGCTCGCGGTGGGACGGCTGATCGAGCGCTTTCCGCCGCACCTGCTGTTCGTGTCGGTGGTGACGGTGCAATTCCTCGGCATCGTCGCCGCGGCCTATGCCAGCGGCGCGGCGCTCATCGCGGCGCTTGCGGTGGCGATGGGCGGCATCTACGCCCAGGTGACGGTCGGCGACATCGTGATCGCGCGCTACACCGCGGACGCCTGGCGCGGCCGCGTCTACTCCGTGCGCTACTTCCTCACCTTCATCACCTCGGGCATCGCGGTCCAGCTCATCGCCCAGCTCTACTGCGCGCGGCGGCTTCGACCTCGTGCTCGAGCGCCATCGCGGTGACGGGCTTCGTGATGCTGGCTGCCGTCTACACCATGGCCTTTGTGGTCAACGGCGCCGAGCACACTTATCGATCCGCGCAGCCGGCGGAGTAGGCCACCAGCACAGCGTCATCGCCGGACTTGTTCCGGCGATCTCGATGCGAAGGGCACGGCAAATCCAGTTCGTGTGTTGCCGCAGGTCACGACGCAATCGTCCCAGCCCTTGGACCAAACTGTGCCTCGACAATCGAGATCACCGGACGAGTCCGGTGATGACGCAGTGTGTGGGATAGCCGCCCCGGAATGACGGGCCTCACACCACCGGCGCGCAGAACAAATTCTCGACCTTGATGCCCAGCCGGTTGTGCAGCTCCGCCGCCAGCCGCTGGCGGTGGCAGTGGGCGGGGTCGCGCTCGTAGCACAACAGGCAGAGCGGGCGGCCGGACTTCGCCAGCGCGGTCAGTTCCTCGAGCTCGTGCTGCGCCTCCGGCGTCGCGAGATGGCGCTCGAAAATCTTCAGCATTTCTTGGGCCTTCCCGCTGCGCGCGGCGAGCCGGCCTTCCTTGGGCGTGCCGAGCTTCTGCAGGTGCACGTAGGACATGCCGTGGGAGTCGAGCCCGGCGGCAAGCTGGCGCTTCGAGAAGCCCGGCCGGCGCGACGCCGCGACCGCGCGGACGTCGACCAGCGTGGCCACCTTGGCGCCTAGCAGGGCGTCGAAGAAATCCTTCGTGGTCGCCTGCTCGTAGCCGATGGTGAAGAGCTTCTTCATCGCTTGAGCCGTTCGATCAGCGCCATTGCGGCGGCGGGCGCGCGGACCTTGCCTTCATGGATGACGTAGGCGAACACGTCGCGCGGCTGCGCCGTCGCCGGCGCCTTGTCGACCCGCGGAAGATCGGCCGGCTCGCCGCCTTGCGCCCACATGCGCATGCGGGCGGCCCAGTCGTCGAGCGCCTTCGGCGGATAGGCGGTCTCGATCGTATCCTCGCCCTTCTGCAGGCGCAGATAGACGAAATCGGCGGTGGCGTCGGCAATGGCGGGATAGGTGTCGTGCTCGGAGAACACGACGGCGATCCCCGCCTTGCGCAGCATCGCGACGAAGGCCGGCGCGAGGAAGCTCGCATGGCGGACCTCGACCACGTGGCGCAGCCGATGGCCGTCGAACTCCCCGGGCAACAAGGCGAGGAAGGCGCCGAAGTCGGCCTCCTCGAATTTCTTGGTCGGCGGGAATTGCCACAGCAGCGGGCCGAGCCGGTCGCCGAGCTCGGTCACGCCGGACTTGAGGAAGTGGGCGACGGAATCACCGGCCTCGCTGAGCACGCGCCGGTGGGTCGCGAACCGCGGCGCCTTGACCGAGAACATGAAACCGTCGGGCACCTCACTCGCCCACTTGCGGTAGGTCGCGGGCGTCTGGGTGCGATAGAACGTGCCGTTGATCTCGATCGAGGTGAGGTGGCTCGCGGCATAGCCGAGTTCCTGCGCATGGGGCAGTCCGTCCGGATAGAACACGCCGCGCCACGGCGCGAAGGTCCAACCGCCGATGCCGATGAGAATGCGTCCAATTTTTTTCGCCATCAGGGGGCCCTTGCGGAACGTTGTTTCGCTTCCCATATAAACTTGGAAGGCGGGCTTGTCGCCGCATGGCGCGCCCTCCCGCGACCACGATTTTGAGCTGGTGACGCCGGATGTACGCGCACCCCTCGATTCGTGGTCGTTTTGGTTTCAGGCAACGTTGCGCTCCGCGAGATCGGCAACTGAGCCAACGCCCGTCGTTGTGACGCAACAGTGGGTCCGCGCCCACCGTGGCTTGTCGGAAATGCCCGCCAATCCCGGGGATATGGCCCCATTCCCCACATATTGACAACGCCGCGACCCCGGCATCACGCTCCTCCGCCCGATGAATTCGAGGTCTGCCGCGTGCGCGGCAGCAGGGAGGAAACCATGAACAAAACTTCGCGCATTTTCTGCGGCGCGCTGCTGCCGGCGCTCGCCTGCGCGTCGGCGGTCCGCGCCGAGCGCGCCCAAGCTGCCGGTGCCGGCGGTCGATCAGTCGGCCGTCGCCCAGCGCGGCTATTTCTATGTGGGCGGCAAATATGTCGGCGAGCCCGGCAAGGAGATCATGGACGGCCAGGTCTATGTGGAGGTGCTGGCCCCCAAGGAGGTGCGCCGGCCCTATCCGCTGGTGCTCATCCACGGCGCGGCACAGACCGCGACCAACTGGATGGGGACGCCGGACGGACGCAAGGGTTGGGCGGAGTATTTCGTCGAGCAGGGCTACATCGTCTACATGATCGATCAGCCCATGCGCGGCCGCTCGGCGATTCATCCCGCCGACGGCGCGACGCGCATGTTCACCGCGCAGAATGAAGAATTCCAGTTCACCGCCATCGAGACTGCCGGGAACTGGCCGCAGGCCAAGAAGCACACGCAGTGGCCGGGCGACGGGCCCAACAAGGGCAAGAAGGGCGACCCGATCTTCGACGCGTTCTACGCGACCCAGGTCGAGACCGTCATTTCGCCGGAGGAAACCGAGCGGCGCAACCAGGACGCCGGCGCCGCGCTGCTCGACAGGATCGGCCCGGCGATCGTGCTGACGCATTCGCAGTCGGGTTCGTTCGGCTGGCTGATCGCCGATGCGCGGCCGCAACGCGTCAAGGCGATCGTCGCCATCGAGCCGGCGGGGCCGCCGTTCGAGGTGACCATCATCGGCACCGGCAAGGCGCGGCCGTGGGGCCCCGTCGACATCCCGATCACCTATGATCCGCCGGTCAAGGATCCGAGCGAGATCGCGGTGGAGCGCGAGGCCAAGGCCGACGGCCCCGATCTCTTCGTGTGCTGGATGCAGAAGGCGCCGGCGCGCCAGCTCGTCAACCTCAAGAACATCCCGGTGATGATCATGGCGGCGGAGGCCTCCTATCATCAGGCCTATGACCACTGCACCGCAAAATACCTCGCCCAGGCCGGCGTGAAGACGGAATACATCCGCCTGCAGGACAAGGGCATCCACGGCAACGGCCACATGGTGATGATCGAGAAGAACAATCTCGACATCGCCCACGTGGTCGACGAGTGGGTGCAGAAGAACGTGAAGTGAGGTTGCGGGCGGCGCGCGTGATGCGCGTGCCGCTTCGCACGGGCTGGAATTGACGGACGTAGATGCTATATTGCCAAATAGCATTTGCACCGGCATAGCCCCATGACCATTACAATCGAATTGCCGCCGGAAATCGCATCCAGCCTTGCCGCGCTGGCGGCAGAACAAGGGATGACGTTGCAGGGGTACCTGCAACGTCTGCTGGAAGATCAGGTCCCACCGCGCAAAGCCCCTTCGCTTTCGCCGGGCGAACGAGCCCGGCTATGGCGGGAATCGGCCAAGGGCCTGCCGCACACGCCGCCTCTTTCAGACGAGGCCGTCAGCCGAGAAAGCTTCTACGACGCTCGGGGCTAGTCAAAAGCATGCGCAATATTAGAAATTTTAGAACGCTATTCGGTTCAAATTCAGACGATAGCGGTCTAAATGAGCGTTCTCGTTGATACCAACGTCCTGCTGCGCCGCATCCAGCCCGACCATGTGCATCATGCGCTGGCGATCGACAGCGTCTCAAGGTTTCTTGCCTCGGGCGAACAGGTTTATTTCACGTTGCAGAACATCTCCGAATTCTGGAACGTGGTGACCCGGCCGGTCGCCGCAAACGGTTTGGCATTCTCCCCCGCCTTTGCCCTAAGCGAACTCGCCAAAATCGAGATGGTACTTACTCTCCTGCCGGATTCCCCGGCGGTCTACGAGGAATGGAAGCGCCTCGTCGCCACCCATGCCGTCAGAGGCGTCAAGGTGCACGACGCGCGTCTTGTGGCTGCCATGAACGTTCATGGCGTCCGACTTTTCCCGGTTTGAGATTGAGGCGCTGCATCCCTCTGCGGTCACAGCCTAAAGCGCCTTCCAACGCGGAGATCTTCGCCGTGGACGAAAAAAAGACCCGGGCAACCGCGCCCGGGCCTTCTCGATCTTGCGCCAGCTACGGCTGTATCAGGCTCAGTAGTCCATTCCGCCGCCGGGCGGCATCTGCGGGCCGCCCGAAGACTGCTTCTTGGGCGCCTCGGCGACCATGGCCTCGGTGGTGATCAGGAGACCGGCGATGGAGGCCGCGTCCTGCAGGGCGCAACGCACGACCTTGGTGGGGTCGATGATGCCCTTGGTGACGAGGTTGCCGTATTCGCCGCTCTGGGCGTCGAAGCCGTAGTTATACTGCTCCTTGTCCAGGATCTTGCCGACCACGACCGAGCCGTCTTCGCCGGCGTTGAACGCGATCTGGCGGGCCGGCCAGGACAGCGCCTTGCGGACGATGTCGATGCCGGTCTTCTGGTCGCTGTTGGCGGTGCGCAGCTTCTCGAGCGCCTTGATGGAGCGCAGCAGCGCGACGCCGCCGCCGGGCAGGACGCCTTCCTCGACCGCGGCGCGGGTCGCGTGCATCGCGTCGTCGACGCGATCCTTGCGCTCCTTCACCTCGACCTCGGTGGCGCCGCCGACGCGGATCACCGCGACGCCGCCGGCGAGCTTGGCGAGACGCTCCTGGAGCTTCTCGCGGTCATAGTCCGACGTGGTCTCTTCGATCTGGGCCTTGATCTGGGTGATCCGGGCCTCGATGTCGGCCTTCTTGCCGGCGCCGTTGACGATCGTGGTGTTCTCCTTCTCGATCATCACCTTCTTGGCACGACCGAGCATGGCGAGCGTCACGTTCTCCAGCTTGATGCCGAGGTCTTCCGAGATCGCCTGGCCGCCGGTCAGGATCGCGATGTCCTGCAGCATGGCCTTGCGGCGATCGCCGAAGCCCGGCGCCTTCACGGCCGCGACCTTGAGGCCGCCGCGCAGCTTGTTGACGACGAGGGTGGCGAGCGCTTCGCCTTCCACGTCCTCGGCGATGATGATGAGCGGCTTGCCGGTCTGCACCACGGCCTCGAGCAGCGGCAGGAGTTCCTGCAAGCCCGACAGCTTCTTCTCGTTGATGAGGATGTATGCGTCGTCCATCTCGACGCGCATCTTGTCCATGTTGGTGACGAAGTAGGGCGAGATGTAGCCGCGGTCGAACTGCATGCCTTCGACCACTTCGAGCTCGGTCTCGAGCGACTTCGCCTCTTCGACGGTGATCACGCCCTCGTTGCCGACCTTCTTCATCGCGTCGGCGAGGAACTTGCCGATCTCGGCGTCACCGTTGGCGGAGATGGTGCCGACCTGGGCGATCTCGTCGTTGGAGGTCACCTTCTTGGAATTGGCCTGCAGGTCCTTCACGATCGCCTCGACCGCGAGGTCGATGCCGCGCTTGAGGTCCATCGGGTTCATGCCGGCGGCGACGGCCTTGGCGCCTTCCTTCACGATCGCCTGGGCGAGCACGGTTGCGGTGGTGGTGCCGTCACCGGCGAGATCGGAGGTCTTGGAGGCGACCTCGCGCACCATCTGGGCGCCCATGTTCTCGAACTTGTCCTCGAGCTCGATCTCCTTGGCGACGGTCACGCCGTCCTTGGTGATGCGGGGCGCGCCGAACGACTTGTCGAGCACGACGTTGCGGCCCTTGGGGCCGAGCGTCACCTTCACCGCATTGGCGAGAATGTCGACGCCGCGCAGCATCCTGTCGCGCGCATCGACTGAGAATTTAACGTCCTTGGCAGCCATGTCTCATTGCTCCTGAAAGATTTGCGTTCTGCCACACCTGGCGAGACCACGGGGCCGGACGTCGTCCGACCCATTCTCGTTCAGGCACTTGGAACTGATTGACTGTGGGCGAGGTGGATCAGGCGGCCTTCTTCTTGGCCTGGGGGGTCTCATCGAGGATCCCCATGATGTCGCTTTCCTTCATGATGAGGAATTCGACGCCGTCGATCTTGACCTCGGTGCCGGACCACTTGCCGAACAGGACCCGGTCGCCGGCCTTCACATCCAGCGGGATCAGCTTGCCCGACTCGTCGCGGCCGCCGGGGCCGACGGCGATGATCTCGCCCTGGGAGGGCTTCTCTTTGGCGGAGTCCGGAATGATGATGCCGCCGGCGCTCTTCTCCTCGGCATCGATGCGCTTGACGACGACACGGTCGTGAAGCGGGCGGAATTTCATGGTGTCCTCCTAAGTTATTGAGACTGCGATATTTTCTGGAAAAAGCGATTGCGAGGGCAAGCCCCTGCAATCCCCAGACGCGATTTAAGGCGCAGCGAAGACGGACACAAGAGGGGGAAGCGAAAATATTAGCACTCGACGCGTGCGACTGCTAGCAGCGGCGAATGCAACGATTGTCCGCGGAGTGTGGCTGGGCGGCAACGACCTGTGATCGTTTCGCCGGCGGTCGGCTGTCAGCGCATCTTTCGTTCCCATCAAGCATTTTCGCACTGTTAGCAGACCTTCGTAGATGCTGCTAACACATTGATTAAGCACGGCTTGTTGAACTTTTATGCTTGCAAATCCATATCGAGAGGAACCAACTTACGCAGTCGGGGTACGAATCGGGGGTGGAGGTGCAGAAATGGCATCAAGAGACTTCCAGAAGCAGCTCGCCGGCTATGGCCTGACGACCGCCAATATTCTCTATCGTCGTCCGGACCATCCATGGCTGCTGCAGACCTTCGTGTGGCAGGCCTATGACCTGTGTCCGGCCTTTCCGGAGCTTCAGCGGTTCCTCGATTTCTGGCGCAAATCGCTGGAGGGCGATCTGCATTCGGTGACGGTCGCGCACTCCAAGATGATCAAGCCGGCGGAGCTGCGCGCAATCGACGGGGTGTTCCGGCTGCATTGAAGGGCATGAGTTCGAGGCGCCAGCGCAGTCCGAGCGAAGGTCCGACGGTGCGACCGATCGATGTTGCTTACGTCAGCACGCCGACGATGGCGCCGATCAGGCAGGTCGACAGCGTCCCTGATACGATCGACTTGAAGCCGAGCGAGACCACGTCGTCGCGCCGCTCCGGGGCCATGGTGGCGAGGCCGCCGATCATGATGCCGAGGCTGCCGAAATTGGCGAAGCCGCACAGCGCATAGAGCATGATCAGCCGCGAGCGCGGGCTCAGCGCATCGGCGGGCAGCGCCGCGAGCTTGAGGTAGGCGACGAACTCGTTGAGGATCGTCTTGAGCCCCATCAGCGCGCCGGCAGTGACCGCTTCGCTCCAGGGAATGCCCATCAGCCAGCACACCGGCGCCATCACGACGCCGAGCATGCGCTCCAGCGTCACCGGCGCGCCGGCGATTTCCGGCAACAGGCCGAGCATGGCGTTGACGAGATGCACCAGCGCGATCAGCACGATCAGCATGGCGCAGATGTTGAGCAGCAGCTCGAGGCCCGCCGTGGTGCCGCGCACGATGGCGTCCATGGTATTCGAGGCCACCGGGGCGAGCCCCTCGAGGTCGCCTTCGGCGCGGCTCTCCGGCTTCTCCGGCACCATGATCAGGCTGATCAGGATCGCGGCGGGCGCGCCGAGCACGGAGGCGACCACGAGGTGGCCGGCGGCGTCGGGATCGCATTGCCGAGCACGGTCGCGTAGAGCACCAGCACGGTGCCGGCGATGCCCGCCATGCCGCCGGTCATCACCACGAACAATTCGCTGCGGGTGAGCCGACCGAGATAGGGCTTGATGCACAGCGGCGCCTCCACCATGCCGAGGAAGATGTTGGCGGCGGTCGAGAGCCCGACCGCGCCGCCGACGCCGAGCGTGCGTTGGAGCGCGACGCCGAAGCCGCGCACGATCGGCGGCAGGATGCCCCAATGGAACATCAGCGTGGTGAGCACGCTCATCACCAGCACCACCGGCAGCGCCTGGATCGCGAATACGAAGTCGGCGCCGGGCGTCTTGAGCTCGAACGGCAGCGGCCCGCCGCCGAGATAGCCGAACACGAAGGACGGTGCCGGTCGGGTCGCCGCGCTGATGGCGTTGACGGCATCGCCGATCACGCCGAATGCCGCCTGGAGCTGCGGGATCTTGAGCATCAGCACCGCGAGCACGAAGGTGAGCCGCAAGCCCGATGGCGGCCTGGCGCAACGACACCAGGCGGCGGTTCTCGCTGATGAGGAAGGCGAGCGCCAGCAGGCCGAAAATGCCGACGGCCGATTGGATGTTCTGCATGCTCCCCCTTGTGCCCGGCAACCGATCATAGCGCCGGCCGCACCACCTTGTCGCGGGGGTCGCCAGCCGAGACGGAACCCGGCCCCAGGACCGTCCGGGGTTTTATCCCGGCTCCGGTGACGGGCTCAAATGGCGTGATAACATTGCGCCGTCCGGCACCCATGGACGGAGGAAACAAAGATGGCAAGTCGCATTCGAACGCTGAAGCGCCTCGCAATCGGCGCCGCAATCGCCGGCCTGTTGTGCTGCGCCGCGCAGGCGGAAGAACGCTTTTCCGAGCTTCGCCTCGACCAGCTGACGCCGGAGCAGCAGAAGATGGCGACGATGCTCAAGACGCCGCCGCGCAACAGCGGGCTCAACACCGGCCCGTTCAACGCCTATGCTCGCAGCCCCGGTCTCGGCATTCTGCTCCTGCAGGTCAGCGATTACGTTCGCTTCAACAGCTCGCTGCCGCCGCGGCTGAGCGAATTCGCCATCATGATCGCCGCCCGGCAGTGGTCGCAGGCCTATGAATGGCGCGCGCACTATCCCCTGGCGATCAAGGGCGGCCTTGACCGCCAGATTCTCGTCGACCTCGGCGCCGGCACGCGGCCGCAAGGCATGAAGGAAGACGAAACCGCGCTCTATGACTTCTGCACCGAGCTCTATCGCGACAAGAAAGTCAGCGATGCCGCGTTCAAGGCGGCGCTGGGAAAGTTCGGCGAGCGCGGCATCATGGATGTGATCGGAATCATCGGTTACTACGACCTCGTCTCGATGGCCCTGATCGTGCAGAACGAGACGGGCAAGCCGGGCGACGAAGCGCCGCTGTTGCCGCTGACGCGTTGAGGCTGGGGCGCACGATCCGAAAGGTTGCAGACGCGTCGGATGGGGTCGTGCCGGGCTGTCGGTCTAGCCACGCCCCACGAACGGCATCTGGTTCGCCATCACGGTCATGAACAGCACATTCGTGGAGAGCGGCAGGCCCGCCATGTAGACGACGGCGTCGCCGACGTGTTCGGCGTCCATGCGGGCCTCCTGCATCATGCGGCCGTCGGGCTGCATGACGCCGGCGCCCTGCACCATGCGGTCGGTGAGCGGGGTCGCGGCATTGCCAATGTCGATCTGGCCGCAGCAGATGTCGAACGGCCGGCCATCGAGCGCGGTCTGCTTGGTGAGCCCGGTGATGGCGTGCTTGGTGGACGTGTAGGCGGCGGCCATCGGGCGCGGGACGTGGGCCGAGATCGAGCCGTTGTTGATGATGCGGCCGCCCTTCGGGGTCTGGCTCTTCATCATGCGGAACGCTTCCTGGGTGCAGACGAACGGCCCGGTCAGGTTGGTGTCGACCACGGCGCGCCACTTGTCGAGCGGCAGGTCCTCGATCGGCATCGCCGGGGCGCCGATGCCGGCATTGTTGAACAGCACGTCGAGCCGGCCGAAGCGCGCCTTCACCGCGGCGAACAGGGCCTTGATCGAAGCGGGATCGGCGACGTCGGTCGGCACCACCAGGCTCTTGCCCTGGGCGCCGGCACCTTCCGCCGCCACCTCGTCGAGCTTGTCCTTGCGCCGCCCGGCGAGCGCCACCGCATAACCCGCCTTCATCAGGGCGAGCGCCGCGGCACGGCCGACGCCGGTGCCGGCGCCCGTGACGATTGCGACCTTCTCGGTGTTGTTCATGTTTTCCTCCCGGCTGTTTCAGCGCTGGTTCTTATATGGCACCGGCGGAATGCTGGCATGGGCGGCGCGCAGCGCCGCCGACCAGCGCTCGCGCAGATCGGTGAAATAGGGTTCGCCCGGCTCGATGCGGTAGGTCAGCTCCGCCGCGCAGACGTCCCGCCGCGCCACCAGCACGTCGATCGGCATGCCGACGCTGAGGTTGGAGCGCATGGTGGAGTCGACCGAGACGAGGCCGACCTTGAGGGCGTCGTAAAGGTCCATGTTGAAGATGATGGCGCGGTCGAGCACCGGCTTGCCGTATTTGTGCTCGCCGATCTGCAGATAGGGCGTGTCGGTGGTGCATTCGATGAAGTTGCCGGCGGAATAGATCATGTAGAGCCGCGGCCGTTCGCCCTTGATCTGGCCGCCGAACAGGAACGACACGTCGAACTTGACGTCGGCGGCTTCGAGCGCGTCGTCCTCCTCCTTGTGCACGCTGCGGATCGCGCGGCCGATGCGCTGGGCGGCCTGGAACATGGTCGGCGCATTCATCAGCGTCTCGCGCTCGCCGGTGGCGGGATTTTCCAGGCCCTCGCGCAGGATGCTGAGCACCGACTGGGTGAACGACAGGTTGCCCGCCGACGCGATCGCCATGATGCGCTCGCCGGGCTCGGTGAAGGTGTGCAGCTTGCGGAACACGGAAATGTTGTCGAGGCCCGCATTGGTGCGGGTGTCGGCGATCATCACCAATCCTTCGTGGACAAGTATGCCACAGCAATACGTCATGGCGTGCGCCTGCTCCCTGGCCCTCGACGATTTCGCATATAACGATGGAGGCCGGCCAGCGGCAATGGAAGACACGGCCGTCAGCCCTGGGTCTGCCAGGCGGCCTGGGCGACCACCAGCTTGACCGCCAGCGCCTCGCGGCCGCCGCCGTAATGGGCGCCGCGCACCGGCGCCGCGCCGAGATGATCGAGCCCGATGGCGACGCGGATGTGCTGGTCGGTGACGCAGATCTCGTTGGCGGGATCGAAGCCGACCCAGCCGAGACCGGGCACATGGGCTTCGACCCAGGCGTGGCCGGCTTCCGGACCGGTGGCGCCGTCGTCGCGGCGGAAATAGCCGGCGACGTATCGCGCCGGCACGCCGCGCAGCCGCGCGACCGCGATGAAGATGTGGCTGAGGTCGCGGCTGGCGCCGCGCTTGCGCGCGAAGGCTTCGGCGGCGGGGCTGCCGGTGTTCGCAACGTCGGCGTCGCAGGCGATGTCCTCGTGCAGCCGGGTCAGCAGGCGGTGCAGCATGTCGAGCGTGCCGCCGTCCGGATGCTCGAACTCCGCGGCGTAGGCGGCGATCGCCTTGTCGGCGCTGGGTCAGCGGGGTCTCGCGCAGGAACAGGCTCGGCGGAAACCGCTCCACCGCGCCGCGCACGACGCCCGGCGGTGTCCTGGGTCTCGACCTCGCCCTCGACCATCAGGCGCAGATCGGAGATCGGGCCGCTCGCCGAGAAGGCATGGGTGAGGTTGCCGAACGCGTCCTCCTGCGGCTCCAGCCGGCAGTCGGCGGAGACGTCGATGCGCCAGTCGACCACGTATTGCCCGGTGTGATTGCGCGGCGTCAGGCGCAGCGTCTGGATCACGCCGGAGGACGGGGTCTCGTAGCGGTAGACGGTTTCGTGCGCGACGCAGATGCGCATGGCCGTTTCCTCGAATCGGCGGCGAATAGGTTCGCCGATGCCGCGCAGCTTACATCAAATATTGCGAACTGACGGCAGCCCCGAGCGCATTATTGTCGGCCACGAATTCGCTGATGAACTCGTGCAGGCCGGTCTGGAAGATCTCCTCCATCCGGCTGTTCTGGAGCCTGGTGCGGATGGTGCGGGCCTGGCGCTGCGCCGGGCCCTGGCGGCCATAGGTGGTGGCGATGGAGTTGCAGAAGCGCACCAGGTTCTCGTAGCAGCTCGCCAGCGACCGCGGCATCTGCTCGTTGAGGATCAGGAGGTCGGCGACGAGCCACGGCTTGAGGCTCTCGCGGTAGACCCAGTGATAGGCGGTCAGCGCCGAGACCGTGCGCAGGATCGCCGCCCATTGGTAGTAGTCGAGCGGGCCGCCGACATGCTCGTCCGCCGGCAGCAGCATGTGGTACTTCACGTCGAGAATGCGCGCGGTGTTGTCGGCGCGCTCGATGTAGAGGCCGAGCCGGGAGAACCAGTAGACGTCGTTGCGCAGCATGGTGCGGTAGGCCGAGCCGTCGAACCGCAGCGAGGTCTCCTGCACCCAGTGCAGGAAGCGCAGGAACTCCTCCCGCGAGGTCGGGCCGTTGCCGAACCGCTTGAGCTCGAGCCAGGCGCCGTTGATGGTCTCCCAGGTCTCGGTGGTCAGCGCGGTGCGCACCGCGCGGGCATTGGTGCGGGCGATCTCGATGCAGTTGCGGATCGAGGACGGGTTGTCCGCCGAGAATGCCAGGAATTCGGAGACGTTCTCCTCGTTCGCCTCGGTGTAGCGGGCAAAGAACGCCTTGCGGCAGCCGGCCGTCGCGACCGCGCTTTCCCATTCATTGGTGGAGCCCACATAGGCGAGCGGCAGCGCGGTGAGCCGCAAGGTCGCTTCGAGCACCCGGGCGAGATATTCGGCGCGCTCGACATAGCGGGCGAGCCAGTAGAGATTGTCGGCGGTGCGGGAGAGCATCTAGTCCTCCCCGGCCGGTGGCGAGGCCGATCCTGACGCATCGGCGTTCACGGCGATCACTGGCCCGCTCATGTATCCAGCACCCAGGTGTCCTTGGTTCCGCCGCCCTGGCTCGAATTGACCACCAGGGAGCCGCGCTTGAGCGCCACCCGCGTCAATCCGCCGGGAACGATGCGGATGCGGTCGCGCCCGGTCAGCACGAACGGCCGCAGATCGACATGGCGCGGCGCGACGCCTTCCTCGACGCAGGTCGGGCAGGTCGAGAGCGCGAGCGTCGGCTGGGCGATGAAGTTCTTCGGATCGGCCTTGAGCTTGGCGCGGAACGCCGCGATCGTCGCCTGATCGGATTTCGGGCCGATCAGCATGCCGTAGCCGCCGGAGCCGTGGACCTCCTTGACCACGAGCTCCTCGAGATGGTCGAGCACGTAGGAGAGGTGCTCGGGCTCGCGGCAGCGCCAGGTCGGCACGTTCTTGAGGATCGGCTCCTCGCCGAGAAAGAATTTCACGATCTCCGGCATGTAGCTGTAGACCGCCTTGTCGTCGGCGATGCCGGTGCCGACCGCATTGGCGAGCGTCAGGTTGCCGGCCTGGTAGACCGCCATCAGGCCGGGCACGCCGAGCGCGGAGTCCGGGCGGAACGAGAGCGGGTCGAGGAAGTCGTCGTCGATGCGCCGGTAGATGACGTCGATGCGCTTGAGCCCTTCGGTGGTGCGCATATAGGCGACCTGGCCCTTGACCACGACGTCGCGTCCCTCGACCAGCTCGATGCCGAGCTTGTCGGCGAGGAACGAGTGCTCGTAATAGGCGGAATTGTAGATGCCGGGCGTGAGCAGCACCACGGTCGGATCGGCCGAGGCGGTCTTGGGCGCCACCGACTTCAAGGTCGCCAGCAATTCGTCGGGATAGTTCTCCACCGGCGCGACGCGGTGGCGCGAGAACAGCTCCGGGAACAGCCGCATCATGATCTCGCGGTTCTCCAGCATGTAGGAGACCCCGGAGGGCGTGCGCGCATTGTCCTCCAGCACGTAGAAGGTGTCGGCGTCGACCCGCACGATGTCGATGCCGGCGATATGCACGTAGATGTCGTGGGGCACCTTGAGGCCGTTCATCTCCGGACGGAACACCGGGTTCTGGAACACGAGGTCCTCGGGCACGATGCCGGCCCGCAGCACCTCGCGGCGGCCGTAGACGTCCTTGATGTAGAGGTTGATCGCCTTGACGCGCTGTTCGAGGCCGAGGCGAAGCCGCGTCCATTCGTCGGACGACAGGATGCGCGGCAGCACGTCGAACGGGATCAGCCGCTCGGTGGAATCCGCCTCGCCGTAGACCGCGAAGGTGATGCCGATGCGCCGGAACAGGAACTCGGCCTCGCGGCGGCGATGTTCCAGCACGTCGGGTGGCAGGTCGCGCAGCCAGTTGTCGAGGCCGGCATAGACCGGCCGCACCGCGCCGCCTGTTTCCGTCATTTCGTCGAATGCTACTGCCATTCCTGCCCCTGCGGCCGCACGAACCGCGAGCCCCGTGTTACCGCGTTCAAACGTAGCAAGCTTCACGCCAAAACCGTTCCATTCCCATGATGGGGCCGACGGCAGGCCTCGGATGGGCGATCCCCAGGCACGAGTCGCCGCGCCGGAGCAATGCAATCCCTCGCATATATCATGCTGTTGACCAAAATATAGGCAGGAGACGGCGCGGCCTTGGTGTGCGGTAGCTGTCGGCGGACGACGAATCAATCGATCTCAATCACATCCGGCCCGGCGTCGGCCGCATACAGGCGCTCGACCTCGCGGTGCCGGAATTCGAGGGCGGCGCGCTGGTTGATGTAGCCCTTGTCGGTGATCTCGTTGGCGTCGATCGCGGGCAGGTCGCCCAGCAGCAGCACACGCATGACTCGCTCGGAGGAGCCGGGATGGGCGACGTTCCATCGCGCCACCGCGGCACGAACGTGGTTGCGGATGACGGGGTGACGGGCGAGTTCGACCGAGCGTCGCCCCGTCGGCGCCGACCAGGCGCTGGCAGGCCGCGCCGTTGAGCCAGGCCAGCATGCCGACGAAGGCGCGGTTCTCGCCGGCGATCACGGCGTCCGCGAGCGCCGGCGTCGCCGCAGCAAGCAGGCCAACCCGCAGGCCGCCCACATGGACCCAGGTGCCGGTGGCGAGCTTGAAATCCTCGGCCAGCCTGCCGTCGAACATCACGCCCTGGGCGACGTCGTCAGGGTCGGCAAAGCGCACGGCGTCGCCGGGCCGGTAATAGCCCTCGTCGTCGAACGCCGCCGCGGTGAGGTCGGGGCGCTTCCAATAGCCGGGTGTCACGTTCGGTCCGCGCACCCGGATCTCCAGCTTGGCCCCGCACGGCACGAGCTTCACCTCGACGCCCGGCGCCGGCACGCCGATCATGCCGGAGCGCTCGGTGAGGAAATGCGAGGCGGTCGCGAGGGGTGCGGTTTCTGTGGTGCCCCAGGACGATGTCAGCGGAATCCGTTCGCCGGTGGCGCGCACCGCGGCGGCTTCGAGCCGCAGCCACAAATCCTGCGGCAGCATGGCGCCGGCATAGAACAGGAACCGCAGCTTGGCGAAGAAGCGCCGCGCCAGGGCGGCGTCGCTTTCCAGGTGCGGCAGCAGCGCGGCATAGCCGGCCGGCACGTTGAAAAAGACGGTCGGCGAGATCTCGGCGAGGTTGCGCACGGTCTCCCCGATCAGCGCCGGCACCGGCTTGCCGGCATCGATGAAGAGCGTGCCGGCGTTGCGCATCACCAGGTTGAAGTTGTGGTTGCCGCCGAAGGTGTGGTTCCACGGCAGCCAGTCCACCAGCACCGGCGGCTCCTCGGCGAGGAACGGCCACACCTGCATGATCTGCTGCTGGTTGGCGGCGAGCATGCCATGGGTGTTGATGACGCCCTTGGGCAGGCCGGTCGAGCCCGAGGTGAAGAGGAACTTCGCGATCGTAGCGTCATCGCACCGCGCAACTGCCTGTTCGACAGCGGGGCCCGGCTTGGTCGCCGCGAGCGCAGCAAAGTCGGTGACGTCGTTGAGGTTTGCGCCGTTGCGGCCGGCGACGATCTCGACGCCGCCGAGATCGAGCGAGGCGAGCGCGGCCGCGAACGGCGCGGTATCGGCGACATAGACGAGGCCGGGCGTCAGCAGCGCCGCGATGTGCGCGAGCTTGGCGTGGTCCTGGCTCTGAAGGGAGTAGGCGACCGAGACCGGCGCCGCCGGGACGCCGGCGGTATAGGCCGCGAGCATCATGAGCGCGTGATCGATGCCGTTGCCGGACAGGATCATCAGGGGGCGCTCCGGCGAAAGGCCGCGTTCGATCAGCGCGGCGGCGAGCGCATCGACGGTAGTCCGGCATTCCCCGTAGGTCAGGCGGCGCCAGCCCTCGCCGGAACGCTCGGCCAGGAAGACGCGGTCCGGCGCCTGCTCCACCGCGGCGCGGAACATCCGGGCGAGGGACGGATCATGGGCGGCGAGCGGGGTCCGCGACCGCAGGCGGAAGCCGCCGTCCGGCAGGGTTTCGCAGTCGAGATCGACCGCGCCGAAGTGGATCGCACGGTAGGGGGCCGCGGCGGGTTTCGGCGACAAGTTCATCGGATGTACGCCCCCTTGGCCAGCGGTCAGGATGCAATATCGGCCGCCCCCGCTCAAGGCGGCGCCCAGTCACAACCGCTGTTGTCCCTGCCGGGGCGAACGGTCTATGTACGGGGCAGCATCAGCAGTGGCAGCCGGGGGTGAAATCTTCGGTCAACATGATAGTTCCGCGGACATCTTCATGAACGACACCAGCGCGTCATCTCCTATCGTGACCGCGGCCATACTGGTCATCGGCGACGAGATCCTGTCGGGCCGCACCAAGGACAAGAACATCGGCTATATCGCTGAATACCTGACTAAAATCGGGATCGACCTGCGCGAGGTAAGGGTCGTCGCGGACGACGAGGCGGCGATCGTCGAGGCGCTCAATGCGCTGCGGGCCCGCAATACCTATGTCTTCACCACCGGTGGCATCGGCCCCACCCATGACGACATCACGGCCGAATGTGTCGCCAAGGCGTTCGGGGTCCCGATCCACCATGATCCGCGCGCGATCGCCATCATGCAGGAGCGCTATGCCGCGCTGGGGACCGAGATGAACGAGGCGCGCATGCGGATGACGCGTATCCCCGAGGGGGCCGAGCTCGTCCCCAACAAGGTGTCGGCGGCGCCGGGCTTCTGGATCGGCAACGTGGTCGTCATGGCGGGGGTGCCGTCGATCATGCAGGCGATGCTCGACGAGGTCGCGCCCAAGCTCGCCACCGGGACGAGGATGCTGTCGGAGACGGTGCGGGCGGATTGCCGGGAAGGCGACATCGGAACCGAGCTCGGCGAGGTCGCCAAGGCCCACCCGGAGACCATGATCGGCAGCTATCCCTTCGTGGACGAGGTGCGCGGCCCGAATACCAATATCGTGGTGCGGTCCCGCGATCCTGAGCGCCTCGCCGCGGCCAAGGCCGCGGTGGAAGCCATGCTGACGCAAGTGCGTGCGCGACTCGCATGAGGTTTCCCGATGAAGCAGCAGCGATGAAGAGACACCGATGAAGGTGACCGGGCAGCGGCGGGTTTCCGCCGCGCCAAAGATCGCGCGCCATCTTGCGCAGTTTATCGCGCCGCTGATCGTGCTTGCCTTTGTCCTCGCCGTGGCCGCGCCGCTCCAGGCTGCCGGTCTGCAGGGCACGGGGGTCGTGTTCCTGCACGGCAAGGGCATGTGGCCGGGGGCGTTTGACGGCGGCATTCCCGGCGCCCTCGAGGCCGAGGGCGCGCAGGTCGAGAGCCCTGAAATGCCGTGGTCGTTCCGGCGCATGTATGGTGCGACCTTCGATCAGGCGATGACCGAGATCGATGCCGCCGTCGCCGGGCTCAAGGCCAAGGGCGCGACCCGCATCGTCGTCATCGGGCACAGCCTCGGCGCCAATGCGGCGATCGCCTATGCGGCGCGCCGCAGCGTGGTCGCCGCGGTTGTCGCGATCTCGCCCGGCCACCTGCCGGAGACCCCGGAAATGCGCGCCCGCACCCGCGACGCGCTGGCCGAGGCGCGGCAGATGTATGCCGCCGGACAGCAGGACAGGCATTTCTGGCCCGACCTGGTGCAGGGGATCCCGACCTTCGCCTCGGCGACGCCGGCGGTCTATCTCAGCATGTTCGATCCGGACGGGCCGGCGGTGATACCCAAGAACACGGCGGCGTTGCGCCCCATTCCGTTCCTGTGGGTGGTGGGCGACGGCGACCCGATCCATGAGCGCGGCCGCGACTATGCATTCTCGGCCGGCGCCAAGAATCCCGCCAGCCGCTATATCGAAGTCGTGGCCGGCCATCTCACCACGCCGCTGACGGCGCGGGCACGGGTCGTCGAATGGCTGAAGGCATTGTAGCGCGCGGCGGATGGAGCCGCAGGGGGAGTAGCCCATGAGTTCAGATGACGGTCGTTCGGATGACGGTCGTTCCCGCGACCCCGACATCCAGGAGTTCATGGACGAGGTGGAGCAGCACAGCAAGGCGATCTACGAGCTCGTCTCCGATTACATGGACGATCTCGAGGTCCCCGAGGCGATCATTTCCCACGTCCTGCTCAACCTCTCCTTCAACATGCGCATGGTCGCCTATGTCATAGATACGGAAAAGCCTTCGGTCGGCGGGCTCAAGCTCGACCTCGACCGCATGCGCAACGAGATCGAGCAGATTCTGCGCGAGTCCAAGAAGGGCGCCGAAGCCTTCATCGCGTCGGCGAAGACGGCCATCGCCGAGGCCGAGAAGGAGTCCGATGAGGACTAGCTCAGTGTTTTGGCGCCGACGCTTGGTTGCCTCTGGCCGGCTTCCCCCCTTCTTCAGGGGGAGGGTTGGGGAGGGGTCCGCTGACGTGACACTGGTGCGGCGCTTGCGGCCCGCGATCCCCACCCCGACCCTCCCCTTTTTAAGGGGAGGGAGAAGTACGG
Source organism: uncultured Alphaproteobacteria bacterium (assembly GCA_963791375.1). Lineage (GTDB taxonomy): Bacteria > Pseudomonadota > Alphaproteobacteria > Rhizobiales > Xanthobacteraceae > JAJPKK01. The sequence goes on along the minus strand of CAWBSI010000021.1, from coordinate 27,935 downwards.
CCGAGCATCAGAGCTAAACCTTGAAGATACAACGCTAGAAAACACAGGGCAGGAAACAATGGCGCCATCGAAAATGCCGGAAAAGGCCTTTCCGTCAAAACACCGCAATAATGCCAATTATATTGGGATTTCCTGTACTTGTAACCTAACATTGACCTAACTTTGTGGAGTGAACTTCGGCGGTCATCTGCGAACCGCTGCGGTCTGTGCTAGATCATCTCGTGCCATCAAGTGCCCTCCGTAGCCATGCGCGAAGCGTCGGACCCGCCTTCCAGCGAAGGGACACAACGATGTTGCATGCCGCTCCCGACGTCACGCCGCATACGACCGCACTGGTCTGTCAGGCGAGGCTCGCATGACCTCGCGACTGCACCGCCGGCGACCATGTTGCGCCCAGCATGCACCCGTAGGCAAGCAGGCGGCCGGCTGCGACTGACGGCCCCAGGGCAGTGGGGTTCATTTTGCGGCCAGCAGGCTGGGCAGGATCGCGCGAAGGCTCGCACCGATGCATTGGAGCTGACCCTGCGCTAGTGCGCGCTGACTGAGCACCGAGAGATTCAAATGGACAAGCCTCTCGTTAGCCGCCGCCCATGGCATTACGTAGAATATACGTCATTCCTTGAAGGGACCCGTGCCAGCACTTTGCCGCCCCCACCGTTTGAGATGTCAGGGCGTGCCAGCGATCATCGACGAAGCACGAAAGCTGTACGCCGAAAGCCTAAATCAAAAAGATCCCGCCAAGGCCGTAGAGCTGCTGTCGAAGCTGATCACCGATCCGCGCATGAAATCCGTGTGGACAGAACTCTACAAGAAAAAACGTGTCAATCACAAACCCACCGACGAGTTTGTTAATCCTATATTCGTCAAGAATGCATCAATAGCGGTCTGGCTCCGGCACCATGCGTCCACGCTTCGCAAGAAGGGTGGGGCACAAGACAAGCTTCACGCCGACACATTGGATGCAGAGGCGACGCTGCTCGAAAAGAAGACCTACGATCCTCTCGCTCACACTCCATGGACTGAGCAAGATCTCGGCGTACAGCTTTTTCTTTGGCACATTTATCATGCGGCTCTCGAGCCGAAACCGGTATTTCTTTCGGATATCAAGGCTGAAGTTGATGCATTGCGTAATGCTGCCGAGCAGCTACGGGCGCAAGCAAAGGTACTGCAGTCACTCCACATTGAATGCGCTGCCTTACAACAGATCGCCTCTGACTGCGATTCGGAGGCACGACTGCGAGATCGCGATCCAAAGACTGACGATCCCTGGATTATCGTTCGTCGGGTTAATGATGCGCAGCTGAGGACCTTCGTCGCAACTCTTTCGGTCGTAACGGAGCAGCTGTGTAGAAACGCTCTGTACGGCACGATTGCCACTATAGCGAATGTCGTATTCAGCCGTACCGACATGACCGGGAGCAAGGTCCGAGAAATGCTTCGCTCTCCCCCTGGGGCTTAGAGCCGTCATCTCCCTCCGTTAGCACCAGATTACAAAGCCGCTTCTGCGGCGAGTACGTTTTCCCCAGAGTTGGTCTGGAGGAACGTGCAATGGACTTGGCTAACGACGATTTGGGACCGCGGGCTTTTCGGATCCGCGACGTATGCGCGAGAACGGGGCTGGGCCGCACGACGGTCTACGCCGCAATAAAGAGCGGCGCGCTCAAAGCGCGTAAGTGCGGTCGCCGCACCGTGATTCTCATAAGCGATCTCGATACGTGGCTCGGAACGCTGCCGACCATTCGGTAGGGCGATGTGTCAACCACAACGAGCGAGTCCCCAACCAGGAGAACGAGCCAGAATTTGAAAAGTCACCCTGAGAGATAGGGCGGCCACGAAAAAATTTTCTGCGTCAAGCGCGAAACCCGGCTGCGCGCTTGGCGAAATCAAGGCCGGAAACCGAGACAGTAGGAGAGTACAATGACACAAGGCGAAAGGTTGGACTTTCGACAAAAAGTCCGACCGTAAAAAGACGAATCACGACCGGCGCAAAAAGGCCACGAACCCTTCGGCCCGCAAGGCGGTGGGAAAAGGTTCTGCGCCCGGCGATCAAAGAATGGTGCCGTCGTTCAAGGTACACGATGTCGCCATCGACGCGATCAAAGTCGTCGTCGCGAACGCCGCGCGGTCAACCCGGACAACGGTCAGCACTCTCGTCACGTCGATCCGCGCGATTGGCCTTCGTACCCCTCTAACGGTCCGAGTGGTCGACGGCGAAATCCACACTCGTTGCCGGGTCTACACCGGCTGGCGGCTGTGAAAGCGCTCGGACGGAAAACAATTCCGTGCGTCTACAGTCACGGCGGCGAGATCATCGCCGCAAATGCGCAGATCGCGGAAAACCTGCATCGTGGCGAGCTTCCTCCAAGCTCGAGAGGGCCGAACAGACCGCGAATGGCTCGAAGTTGACGGAAGTCTCTGAGAGCGAATTTCTGGAAAAAGCTCCAGAAAAAGCGAGGCCGTCCGGAGGGCGGCGATGCGAGGCAGCCCGCAATTGCCGATAAAGGGCAAAACCGCGGACGCAAAGCGCAAGAATCGCGAGCGACCGCAAGATTCACGCTCTCGATCCGGTCGTGAAAGAAGCGGCCATCGAAGGCCGGATTCGATGAATGACGCGGGAAAGCTGCAAGGAGATCGCGGTCGAACCCACCCCTGAGGCTCAGACTCGCCAAGGTCGGCCAAACTGAAGGCGGGTTCGCGCCAAAAAGAAGCCCAGCACCTCTGGGAAAGCCTCCAGCGGCGTCGAGCTGCCGATCGATGTGCTCGAGCGTGAGTGGAAGGACCCTAAGAACAAGAAGCTGCGGCGCGCCTGGAAGCACGCCCACCGCAAGACCGCCGCCTCTTCGTGACGACGGTCCTGAAGTTCACCCTCAAGGACGCGTGAGCACGGTACCTAACGCCGACTAATCAGGGGCGCGATCGGACTAGGTCGCGCCCTTGCCGTCCGCCGCATTCGCAAGAGTCAAGAATTCCTGGAGCCGAAGATGAGCAATCCATCGAGTGAAAAGCGCCGACAATCCGACCTTGATAATACCGTCTGGGAGCCGATCACGGAGGTCGAGGGCCTGCAGAAAGACATGCTGCACGTACTGCAGCGTTCGTCGGTCGATCCCATCTCGTATGTGGGGCTGGAATATTGCGGTCCCAAGCGCTGTCGAAGGATTGGATGCGCAGAAGCATGCTGGTACGGCACCCGCCGTCGTCTTCGGTCGGAAATCCAGGCGATCTGTCAGCTCCTGGCGAAGACCGACCAACCCCTTTATGAGGTTCGAATTATTCCGGGAACATGGGCCACCCCCGTCGGAGAGCTTGACCGATTTGACATCGCGGCCGTAAAGGGCCTGAACTCTCGGGCGCTGAACAAGCTGTACAAGCCTTCGCTCATAGCGGTGGGTAACGTGAAGGCGGCAATTGCTCCTACCAACCATGATAAGTACGGGGATCGGCTTTGGGTCTGCGAACTGCACGAGATTATCACTGACGCAGAGGAAGCGGAATTGAAAGCGGCTTTCTCCCGTCTGCGCGAAGGAGGTGCGTTCTTAAACAAGATTTGGGTGAAAAAGGTTGAAGACCTCGGAGAATGTATCAACCGCGTGTTCCGGCGTAATTTGCAGCCATGGCAACAACCCGGGCTGCAGCCGTGGCAACCGAAGCCAGCTCCCCTGCGCCCAACGAAAGCGGAACAGACTGAGTTTTACAAGTGGCTGTTGGGCCTGAGCCCTGGCGCACGCACGATCCGCTACGGCTGCGACAGATACTTCAGCCCGCTGGATAAGAAACCGAGACGAGTTCGGGCGTCCAAGAAGCGAAAGTATCCGCACCACCTTAAGCCGTACATGTTTGGTTACGATCCTGACGATGATCCGGAAGTCTGCCGCCGCTAGCCGTCTACCGGGGCTTGCATGGGCCCGAGCGTTATCGAGCGCCGCCCCCTAAAGCTCGCAGGACCTCTTCAATCAGAAAGCAAAGGCATAAATCCGACCGTCAGCACCTACGTAGAGACGATCCCTCGTGGCGATCAGAGTTTGGAAATGACGAAGCCCCACCATGGCGGGACCCGCGCCCCCGGGTAACAGCGGCTCGCCGGTATCGCCTTTGAATCCGTGCAGCCGGTTGTCGCCCTCGGCGCCGACCATCCAAACGATTGGGTCCGAACTGCCCATCGGTCGTCGTCACGATCGGCGAGCCTCTCCGCGCACGTTGCCGCACCATGCCGTGCGAAATGGTGGGCCGGTCGCCGGCGCTGACCTTGAGGACCACGAGCTCGTGGTCGGTTCCGCGTTCTGAGCCGCGTGCAGGGCAGCGCGCCCCTCCGGCCCTGGAACGCGACAACGGCTCACCGCCACCGAGTAGACCGCTGAAGCCGTACGGATTGGCTGTTGCGTTATGGTTTCGGTCGCGACGCTACCGCCGATGCCGCCGAGGTTGTTGTGATCGAGCAAGTAGGCGCGGCCGTCCTTGCCGAGTGCCAGAATAAACGACTGGCGGCCGCTGGGTCCTTGGAATCTAAGCGGGACCGGATGCGGTCCCACCGAGGTCGAGCGTCGCGCTGGTCGAGCGCACGCCAATCGGACGGCGCGAAGTAGTCGCGCTTGTCATTCGACCGGTGCAGATCGGGCGCAAGACGGAAGACTGCCTCGCCATCGCTCCAGGTCGACGCCCCGAATGTGTTGCCGGTGGCCACGAAAAGAGAGTGCCCGACAGCACTGATCCCGCCCGGCGCCCAGATGCCGCCGCCCCGGGCGCGCGTGGACCAGCTGATTACCTTGTCTGCCTTCGGAAGCGAGACCCCGACCACCCAGCCGTGGTAGTCGCCGCAGTCCCCGAAATGACCGCCGAACGGCACATAGAGCATCCCGTCGACGATGGTCAGGGCTCCGCGTTCGTTCTGGTCGCGAGAATTGAAGGGCTGCGGCGCGCCGCGCAGCGCGTCCGCGACGTCAATCGGCCATCCCGGCACCGGTGTGCCATCATTGAGCGACAATGCAAAAATGCGGTGACGTGGACCGGACGGAATCGGCGATGGCGGCGTCGAGATAGACCGATTGGGTGGCTTCGTCGATCACGGGAGTGCCGGTGATGCCAAGCGGATTGATATTGCCGCATCCGAGCGCGGAGCGAGGGACGGGCTTGCCGAGCGATCGAGTCCAAATCTGGGTGCCCGTGATCGCGTCCAAGGCGTAGACATTGTTATCTTCGGTCGCGACCAGCAGCCTGCCCGAGGTCGACCCCGGCGTGTGCCAATAGAGCGGCTGTGCATAGACATTCCCGGCGATTCGAGCTTGGAATGTCTGATCAAGGTGCAGGGATCTCGCGCGTTCCCAAGTCAGGCCCGGCACCCTGAAGTGGCCGCTGCGATCGGCACCGCCATGATAGGCCAGGACGTTGTCTTGGGCTTGGTCTTGGGGCTGGTTTCGGGCAGCCGCCTTGGGCGGGCGTGGTAACTTGCGGCGATTGGGCGAGCGCGAGCGAACCAGGGCAGGGATTGATCACAAATGCAGCGATTGCGATCAGCAAAGCAGATGTCGGTTTCATCGGATGTCCAACTCCCGCCGTTCAAAATCCGGTCCGCAAAAACTAGCCTTTGGCTAGGTTCGCGTCTGAACAATTTGGCGCCCGACACCTACAACCGCAGCCGGAGACCACGATGCCGATCTACGATTTCAGCGCCCGGCTAGGCACGACGACCAAGACGGAAAGCCTCGCACGCTACGTGGTGGAGCTGCTCTGAGCGCGTGATCGGGTAATTGCGCCCCGGCGACCGCATCGCCGCATCCCTGCCCTCGACAGTGCCAAGATGCAGACTGCAGGCCAATCGCGCCAAAGAAGAGGAGCATGACGCATGAGAATGCGACAAACCGACATCGAGGACTACGCTCGGCAGTTGTTGGAAGCACACGGTGACAGGGCCGTTGCTGAGGCGGCGCAAAAGGCTTCTGCCTTCAAAGCAAGCGCCGGATCTGGCGGGGGGCATCGTCTCCGCGGAACCGGAGCCGGGCAGCTTCAAACCACGCCGGTCATCTGCACGGATCCACAATATTCAGTTGGAAGTCGCCGTCCAACTGGAAATCTCACGCGGAAGCGAGCTTCGGCTGGATTATAGGCGTCTTGGCTGACCGGGTTGGATCCCAAGGCGCTCCACGGTCTCTTCGCCTAACGTTCCGACAATGCGATCCACCTTGCAGCCGCTCGCCCGTGCAGCCTCAACAGCCAAATGGGGTGTGTCGGCTAGGACGACCCAAAGCACACGAGGCGGGCCTCCCGCGGTCTCTATATCGGTGGTTGTCGCAATTACGAATGCCTGTGCCATTTCCGGCTATATGGCTACGTTGGCGCGTGAAAAAAGGGCGCACTTGTCAGCAATCCCCGTCGCCGACCAGGATTTTGGGTGAACCCGAAGGCCATGTGGCCCATTTAGCTCGGACACCAAGGTGGACTTGCCGGGCGCGCTGGCAAGCCCAGCCTCATTTTCTGGACTTTTTGTCCGGAAATTCGCTTTCGGTGAAATGCTGCATGTACCCTCGGCGCTATGTTATCTGCGGGGCACTCTTAGCCTATCTCCCCCCAGGTTTGTCCCAGCACGCGCAGCCAATTTCTGAAGCATACCTTCTCGATCAGCGGCTCACCGAATCCGCGTGTGCGCATGGCCTCGACCAGATTTTGTAGTCCGGCCGCGGTGCCGATTCCTGATGGCATCCTGGCGCCGTCGAAATCGGATCCCAAGCCAACGCCATCCTCACCAACACGTTCGAGCATGTGTTCGAGATGGTCGATGACCAGCTCAATGGATGTGTCGGCATCTCGGGCCCCGTCGGGATGCAGGAAGCTGGTAGCAAAATTGACGCCGACCATGCCGCCGGTCTCACGAATCGCGGCAAGCTGCTTGTCGGTGAGATTCCGCGAATGCGGGCTCAAGGCATGGGCGTTGGAATGGGTCGCGACGAGCGGAGTGTTGCTGATTCCCGCTACGTCCCAGAATCCACGCTCATTGATGTGCGACAAGTCGATCAGAAGCCGTAGCTGGTTGCAACGGCGGATCAGCTCCTTGCCGAGGTCCGTCAGGCCCGGCCCAGTATCCGGCGAGGACGGACAGACGAATGGAACGCCATGCCCGAATGAATTTGGCCTGCTCCAAACCGGACCAAGAGAACGAAGCCCGGCCGCATACAATACCTCCAGAAGTTCGAAATTCGGGTCGATGGCCTCAGCGCCTTCGATGTGAAGGACAGGTGCCAAGACGCCCTCATTCATGCATCGTTGGATTTCGCTGACGCTGCGACAGACGCGAACGCGGCCGTGCGACTGCCTCTCGATCCGGAAAAGGAGCGAGAACATGCTGAACACGACGCTTTGTGCCGTCGCCAAATCGATGGGCGGGGCCGTCGGCGCGTCAACTGCTGCATCCGGGGAGGAAGCGTCGCCGGTTGCGCGACCTACCTTACCAAGTGAGGGGACGAAGACTGCAAACAGCCCGCCAGCGAACCCTCCTTGGAGAGCCTTCGGAAGATCGAGGTGACCCGTGTCCTCACCATCAAGGAATTTCTGCGGCCCATCTGTCCCGCCGCGTAGGTAAAGACGCAGCAGCATGTCATTGTGGCCGTCAAAGATCGGAATGTCCGGCTGCGGTAGCGTCATCTGGTCTGTGCACAAGCCCTAAGCTGCGGCCAACTCTCAACCGAGGATTACGTCGATGTATCGCTTCGCCTTTGTTATCGCGCGTTCGACGCTCTTCGGGTCTTCGAACGAGCGTTGCCCGAGAAGTCTGCTCAGCAAGTTAGGATTTTCCGACTCTACATGCACTTGGCATTCACTGGCGTCTTTTGAAACGGCTGGATGTTTGATCACGTACCCTCGGTGGACAAGTTCGACTGATTCCACCACGTCCCCCCCTGATTCGAAGACACGACAAGTCTTCACGTCAGTTGCAGGCGCGTCAATCCGGAGTTCGGTTCGTCATCTGTTCGAACTCCGGGACATCACGTACGATGCCACTGCCAGACCTGCCGCACCTCTCTGCCCGCAGAGACGACGGACAGGCGCATCCGTGGCGATACACGCCACAGAAAACGTTGGGAGGACCGTCATGCCCAAGCGCTCTACGTTCGCCGCCGCTGCTTTCCTCACGGGCACTATGTTGAGCGCGACAGGCCCCGCAATGTCTGCCGAAGTAACGGCGGAACGGCTCATCAATGCGGACAAGGAGCCGCAAAATTGGCTGATGAACCACCGGACCTACGACGCGCAACGGTTCTCGCCGCTCGACCACATCAACAAAGCCAACGTCAAGAACCTCAAGCTGGCCTACGCCGTGGCCCTCGGTGGCACGTCGGCGAACATGAACCTTGAATCGACGCCGCTTGCCGAAGACGGCTACCTCTACGTCGTCGATCAATGGGGCGCGCTGTACAAGATCGACGGCCGCTCCGGTGACGTGGGCCGAATCCTTTGGCGCATGGACCCCGGCCAGGAGAAGCTGCCTCTCGCCAATCGCGGCGCAGCATTGTGGGGCAACTTCGTGGTGACGGTCGCGAACTACCCACCCCGCGTGATCGCCACGGACAAGGAGACCGGCAAGGTCGCCTGGGAATCCAACCTTTCCGACGGACAAGCCGATCTACAGCTCACCGCGGCGCCGCTCGCGGTGAAGGATAAGATCGTGATCGGCGCGGCTGGCGGCGACCATGGGGTCCGCGACTTTATCGTCGCGCTGGACGGCGCAACCGGCAAGCTGGTTTGGCGCAAATACGTCATCCCCGCGCCAGGTGAGCCGGGGTCCGAAACCTGGAAGGATAAGAACAACGCTTGGCAGACCGGCGGCGGCGCCATGTGGGTCACTGGCTCGTATGATGTAGCCACCAACCAGGTCCTGTGGGGAACAGGCAACCCGGTCCCGATGTACGACCCGTACTATCGTCCCGGCGACAATCTCTTCACGAACAGCCTGATCTCCTGGGACGTCGACACCGGCAAAATGAACTGGTTCCACCAGTACGTGCCGGGGGACATGTGGGATTACGACGCAGCAGGCACTCACATCCTGATTGACGGCCAAGTTGCAGGGCAGGCCCACAAGATCGTCACGCATTCCCAGCGCAATGGCTTCCTCTATAGCTTCGAACGCACCAACGGCCAGACCCTGTTGGCGAAGCCGTATCAGGACACGATCAGTTGGACCAAGGGCATCGATCAAAAGACGGGTCTGCCGGTCGACTACGACCCGAACAAGGACATCCAGGTCTACTCAGGCTTGCAGAACCAGACGCTCACCGACCGCACCAAGAAGCTGTGCCCCTCGCATGATGGCGGCAGCAATTTCTGGTCGGCAGCATACAGTCCGAAGACCAAGCTGCTCTACATTCCGACGCGGTCGACCTGCGATGAAATCACCCTGACGCAGGACAACCGGAAGAATGCCAACGGCATCATCAACGGGGCTTCTCGCAAGTACATCGCGCGCAACGAGACCGACATCGTCGTCGCGGACCCATTCACAGGCGAAATCAAGAAGAAGCTGCACGTCCCTTATCCCAACAACAGCGCGGCTCTCACTACGGCGGGCGGCCTCTTGATAACGGGCTTCACTGACGGAACGGTGGCGGCCTACGATGACACCACTCTGGATCAGCTTTGGCACTTCAGCCTTGGAAGCGGCATCAATGCACCTCCAATGACCTTTGAAGTCGGCGGCAAGCAGTATGTGGCAATTCAAACAGGGCTCAACCGCAACGCCCTCAATATCAACTCGATGACGCCCGAGCTTCGCGACATGCGTAATCAAACGATGCTGTTCGTGTTTGGTCTGTAGGTCGGGCGCAGTGCCGCAGACCTGTTCGCCATCTTTTTCTGGACATTTTGTCCAGAAATTGGCTGCAGGCGAGATGGGCGAGATGGGGCGCTTGAAGCACCGAGCCCTGGCCGAGCTCGCGGCGCCACGTTCGGCCCGCGATAGCGAGTTGCAGCGTGGCCCGCGCAATCGGTATCACCGTGGACATCTCCACAAGCCTCCGGAGAACACTAGCGAAGGTGTGCGCCGTGGTCGTGCGACGTCGGGGCGCTGGGGCGCTCGTCCATGACTAGGTGCCGCGTGGAGGCGCATCAGGTTTCATGCTTTGGCTTGGACCCATTTCGCGTCGAGCTTCAGATCGAGCACACCTTCCTGCACTAGATTGAATTCGTCCTGCGTAGGATGGACATGCACCTCGACGAATTGGCCAGGCTCGCTGTGCGTCTCGAAGGCAAACGTCGAATTACCGATAGCCCGAACCAGGCGTGTATGCGACCTTTGCACGCGAGCATGAATATAAACGCCACGGCACGGTCAGCTTGCTGGCCGGCATCGACCTCGTCACCGGCAAGGTCCATGCACTGGTCAAGGATCGACACCGCAGCCGCGAATTCATCGAATTCCTCAAGCTTCTCGATGCTGCCTATCCCGCCGACACCGCGATCAAGTTGATCCTCGACAATCATTCCGCGCACATCTCCAAAGAAACGAGAACCTGGCTCGCCGACCAGCCAGAGCACCGCTTCGAATTCACCTTCACTCCCAAGCACGGGTCCTGGCTCAACCTGGTCGAGGGCTTCTTTTCCAAGCTCGCCCGTTCTGTCCTGCGCCACATCCGCGTCGCATCCAAACAGGAACTCAAGGACCGCATCATGGCCGCCATGGATTTCTTCAACCAGGACCCCGTCGTTCACACCTGGACTTACAAACTCGATAAGGCCGCCTGATATGATTCGAACTTCGGAAACGCTGATCTAGCTTGATTGATCGAGCGCAACGCCCACACTGTGCATTACAGCCGAGGTAGCGAAAGAGCTCGCGTATGGTGCGCGGTGGTGCGCCGGTGGCCATAGCGGTTCGTACCGCGTGGTCGCTGAGCACCTTGCAGGAGCAGATGATCATCGAAACCGCTCAACCTGTAGACTGGCCCCGTTACACGGCGAAGGGCAATGACCGCTACCAGAACCGCGACCGTCTTGCTACGCTGGATCGACGCCCTGCAAACATTGAGTGGCCGAAAGCAAGGAGAAGACGATCTTCATCCTGTGGAAGCAGAAGGGCGTCTTCGCGGAAGCTGACTCATGACCGTTTTTGTCGTTCGACACCTGACAAAATACCGCTACAAACGACCCGTTCGCCTCGGAGAGCATCGCTTGATGTTTCGTCCGCGCGACAGTTTTGATCAGCGGCTTTTGCATTCACATTTGGCAATTTCGCCCGAGCCCTTCGCGTTCGGTGGATTCACGACGTATTCGGCAACTGTGTCACGCTTTTTGATTTTGATACATCGAGCGCGCACATCGATGTCGAAAGCACCATTCGACTTGAACACACGCCGGAAAATGCTCCGGACTTCCAAATTGAAGAATACGCCAAGCTTCACCCGTTTAAGTACGCCGCCGAGCAACTGCCGGACCTGTCTTCTTGTATGCGACGTCAATGCCTGGATCCGGACGACCATGTAAAAAAATGGCTTCGCGGATTTTTGAACATGGGCCGAAAGCAGCCGACCGGCCGTCTTCTGATGACCCTCAATGAGGCAATTGCAGACGGCTTTTCTTACGTCCGTCGAACTGCACCTGGCACACAAAGTCCAGTCGAGACATTGAAGTCGCGAAGCGGAACCTGCCGGGATTTTGCGCTTCTGATGATGGAAGCGGCGAGATCAATGGGGTTCGCTGCCCGGTTTGTGACCGGATACATTTATGTTCCCGAGCAGAGATGGCTCGGGATGGCTGGGGGGCGGATCCAGCCATGCGTGGTGTCAGATCTATCTGCCAGGTTCCGGATGGGTCGAATTTGACCCCACCAACGGCATTGTCGGCAATCGTGATCTAATCCGAGTTGCCGTCGCGCGAAATCCCGATCAGGCAATTCCACTCTCGGGAGTTTATTACGGGGATCGAGACGACGAGCTCGGGATGGAGGTCGAAGTCAACGTCAAGTCAGAAGCACCGTCGAGCTCGCAACCCCTCCATCAGAAGTAGCCGACTGAAGGCAATCTGGCCTTTCGGTTGAGCGGAACCAAAGCTTCGTGAAGCCATTGAGGTGTCATTCAATTCACACGTCGTGATGAACCTGAAGAGACACCCCTATGCGGATACGTGCCGGATACGACATTGCTTTTACGGTGGTACAGCCCACCTCGATGATTCTTATGCTGACGGTTCACCCTTCACGGGCGAAAGACATCCTGACCAGCCAAAAAATGCTGACCGAGCCAAACCTTCCTCTGCACGAGTATCGCGACATGTTCGGCAACGTCTGCACTCGCGTGTCAGTGCCTGCGGGCTCGGTTCGATTTTCGAGCGCGTTCGACATACTCGATTCAGGGCGCCCCGACGATGTGGCTTCCGCGCGCCAGCATCCCATCGACGAATTGCCGGACGACACCTTAATTTATTTGCTTGGCAGTCGGTATTGTGAAACTCAAAAGCTTTCGGAGTTTGCGTGGCGTAACTTTGCCAACACAAAGGTGGGATGGGATCGAGTGCAGACAATCTGCGACTTCGTTCACAACCACATCAAATTTGGCTACGCTTTTGCGCGCGATGACCGAACGGCGTTCGATGCTTACAACGAGCGGGTGGGCGTGTGCCGCGACTTTACGCACCTCGCTGTGGCCTTATGCCGTTGCATGAACATCCCCGCCCGATACTGCACCGGTTACCTTGGTGACATAGGAGTTCCTCCGGACCCCGCGCCAATGGATTTTAGTGCGTGGTTCGAGGTTTTCCTGGAAGGTCGCTGGTTTACATTTGATGCAAGGCACAATCGGCCCGCGCATCGGCCGCGTTGTCATTGCCAGAGGGCGGGATGCGGCCGATGTGGCGATTTCCACCAGCTTTGGCCCAGCCAAATTGACAGAGTTCAAAGTCATCACCGACGAGGTTGCTTCGAGCGGCATTGTTTCCGAGCGCCGCCAAAGAGTCGCCTAATCGCGGCGGCGAAAGTCGTAGCGCTCGCGCCGGAACCACGCGGTTGATAACGTGGAGAGGTTCGCCGTTCGCGGGCGTTGATCCAACCTCCCGTCTGGTCGCCTTGCCGCGAGCCTCGCCGTGAGATTATGCTGCTCATGAAGCTCCTCGCCGAGCGGCTGCAGTCGTCCTCTGAGGCGACGGCATTTCGGTCTCGCCCCGTGTCGCTTAGCTTAGTGTCCGTCCGGAGAGTTGTTGAATCATATGAATCAGTTGTGATTTAAGGGTGGTGGCCTGATTCGAGGAGGGTCACCGATGTGGACGAGCAAGAACCGCGGACGTTACGACCGTAGCAAGCTGCGATATCCGAGCGATTTGACCGGTGACGAATGGAAGCTGGTCGAACCTCTGATCTCACCTGGCAAGCCCGGCGGAGGCAAGCGGACGGTGATCATGCGTGAGGTGGTGAACGGCCTCATGTACGTTCTCTCGACCGGCTGTCAGTGGCGCGCGATCCCAAAAGACCTGCCACCGAAAAGTACGATCTACGACTATTTCGATCTGTGGACCTATGACGGCACATTGAAGCGGATCCACCACGAGCTTTATGAGCAGTGTCGCGAACAAGCCCAGCGGGAAGCCAGTCCGACCGCCGCGATCATCGACAGCCAGAGCGTGAAAAGCGCCGAAAAAGGGGGGCGTGCATCGATCTACCCGGTTACGATGCAGGCAAGAAGATCAAGGGCAAGAAGCGGCACATTCTCGTCGATACGTTAGGCCTGCTGCTCCACGCCATCGTTCATCCGGCCGACATTCAAGATCGCGATGGCGGCATTCTCGTCATGGCGACCCTATTCGGCATGTTTCCCTTTTTGAAGACGCTCTTCGCCGATGGCGGATATCAAGGACCGCAATTCGCGAAAGCGCTAGCAAAAGTTCTCCCGCATCTCGACGTTGAAATCGTCAAACGTTCCGATCGGGTCGGCGCATTTGTGGTCTTGCCCAAACGCTGGATTGTGGAGCGCACCATCGCTTGGCTCAATCGCTGCCGAAGACTCGCCAAGGATTGGGAGAACCTCAACCGCAAGGCGCTCGCGTTCTTGCGCCTCGCCTCAATCCGCCTCATGCTCAGAAAACTCTGTAATCAAGCCTGAAGTCTCCGGACAGGGAAAACAGCCACTGGAACGTGTGAAGCATTCAAACGTTGGTACACACGCAAAACAATTGGAGGATCCCATGGGCACCAAGTGGCTCTTAACGGCTACGGCCGTCGCATTTATTGCGAGCACTGGTTTTGCTGCCGCACAGCAAAGCCCGCTCCCTCCGGCACCAGCTGAAAAGGTTGCTCCCCCGACGAAGGATTTGAACAGTCCAGCATCACCAGGGGTGACCGGCGGTGCCATAGGCGACGGCGTTGGGGAGGCCCGCAAAGACACTGGCAAGAAGATCGACGAGGGCGGCCGAACGGGCGAGCTTCAGGAAAACCGCGGCCACAATGATACAACTGGGCAGGCTCCTTTTCCGCCTGCAAGCCGTGACCAAAATCGCGTTCCCACCGAGAAGAAGTCTGACCAGAAATTATAGAAACTGAGGCCGACACACCGCATTCTAGAAATGGCGAATCGATGGTCGCCTCACCTTTCCCGGCAGCAATGCCGGGATTGTTTTTCCCGAATGCTAGGCGACAAGGCGAGCTTCGTGCACACCGCGACGAATGAGCGTGACCTCCGCCGCGGGCATCTTCGACTTCGCCACGCCTTTGCCTTGGATGCGGTCAAGCAGGGGCGAACTCCATGGTAAGGGCGCAGAATGTTGGGGTTCTCCCCACTGGTCGCCACACGACCTCATCGGTCAGCAGCCGGGTTAGCTGAAGGGAGTATCTACTCACTCGGTGGCGATTGGAACCGCAGGCTTGCAAGTCGATTGTGCATATATGCCGCGAACCGAGACGATCTGGAGCTACTTAGAGAAGGGAGGCTGGGCCCCCATCGATACCGCACCGCAGAATCAGGATGTTTATCTGGTGGTGACCGATGACTCCGGCCGACCCTATTGCCTTCCACGGCCCTGGAAGTTGACATCCCACGGATGGATGAATTCAGAACGGGGCACACCGCTTAGGGTGACAGCGGTGATGTGGCGTGCGCATCATCAACAGAAAAAACGGAAAAGCATTTATGAGCTCCGACGACCTCCCCGAACTGACTGACGAAGAGATCGAAACAGTGCGTGCCTACATCGAGACCACGAAACCTACGGTGGTGAGCGATGAGGTGCGTGCTGTCGTGGAGCGGTATTTGCCCGAGCTGAAGAGTAAGCTGCCCAAAAGGACTGAGTTGGACGGGTGGGTGGTGTAAGTGCTGCGGACATCACGCACTTCTTTTTGATGGCTTCGTACCGATGCCATTGCAGAGGGAGGGGTAGCTCGGGTCGGATCCGACGACAACCGGCCCGGGCTACTCTAAAAGGTTGAGGTCATTAAGGACACGGCGGGAAATCTCGTTGGGGTCGTCGATCCCGTATTTTGCGAGTTCCACAATCTTGGTGGCGACGATTTCGGTGGCGTAAGGGCCTGTCTTTGTGGCGCCGATTGATCTGCACACGATTCGGAAGGCTGCGGTCATGGTGTCGGCTAGCTGGGCATCAGTGCTCATGGCCTAACTCCCGCGATTGTCTCCAAAAGAGGCAGCCAGGCTGTGGTGGGGGATGGGGGGACCTGGCCGCCCTGGACGCGTCAGGGGGCGTCCAGAACGTCAATGCCACAGTCGGCCGAACGTTCCGAAATGAGCCAGCACCTCCGAAGTGGAAGGAAAGAGACGCTCGCGCGGCCCGCGGAGGCATCCGAAAGGAGCACCCAAGTACCAAACTCGGCTGTAGGTTCCGGGAGAGAGGCAGCCAGACCCATTGCTTGGGTGGGGATGCAACGTGCCCAAAGGGACGATTACAAACTCGACTGAAGCCGAAGCCACAAGCAAGCCGCCGCTTCAGCGGCGGTTTCGCCGCTTTCTTTCCCGGTTTGCTCGTAGAGCTCCACGAGGAAGTTGGCATGAAAGGGTGGCGCGGCCTTATCGAACATCGGGAGTGATGAGCCTGCGTTTTGGGAGGACCACGATCAGGTCGTGGGGTAGATGCTTCTCAATCGCCTGAACGTGCTCGGCCGGGTAGCTGGATAGTAAAATGTTGGCCCGCTCGCTGACCTTGGCAAGACAGCCGTACTCGTTGAAAAGTTCCACGATGTATTCGGCGTGGAAGGCCGGGCTCAGTCGATTGCTCATCTAACGCTCCCCCACAATCCAAAGCTGCACTTGTACGAGCTTTTCGGTCAAGCTGTTTGCGCGGATTTACACAAGGGAGTTGCCTACAAAAGTTCCCATGCGCAAAGAGCTCGCAGGGTCGAGAGTGCGGAACGGCTGCGTCGATTGAAGTGTTGCCCTACGCCGGGACAAAGTTGGAGGAACACATGAACCAGAACAATCAGGGCGGCCAGCAACAGGGCGGCCAGAATAAGCGCCAAGGACAAGGTGGTCAGCAGCAGGGTGGCGGGCAGCAGCCCGGCCAACAGGAACAGACCCCTAACAAGCAGGGCGGACAGATGGGCACGGGGCATACGCCTGGCCAACAGAATCAGGATCCCAATCGCCGCGGCGGCAGCCAGCAGGGCGGTGATGGCGGTCGGTAGTCGTCGTTGGTAGTCAGGATCCCCCGGGGCAACCTGGGGGATTTTTTGCGTCAGTGAATCGTGCTTGGTCTTGGCAGGGCGAGCGCAAGGTCGCGCGGCAACAATTCCCCGACGGCCTCTATATGCGCCGCAGGATAGTCCTCCAGCAGCTTACGAGCGGCATCGACAAAGCAGTCCAGACTTCCCGTATTCGCGATTACGGAAATCAAAAAAGAAGCGTGTTCTTCGGGGCTGATTTCATCGGTCATAGGGAGTCCATATGGGGACGGTCGAGACCTGAAGCAACTATATCATTCAGCCTCTGTTCCCAGAGCTACTCTACTTCGCGCATTTCAGCGAGCCAACAGTGCTTACGATCATCAGTCTCACTTGTTGTCGTTGGCAACCGAGCGCCGGGCACCGTTATCGGAGCTGTTAGACATTACTGCGCGAAGGGCCTCAACAGCAGCGAGGGCTTCGACGGATTGATGGGAGGTCAATCGCTTGCGGGACTTGGTCGCGGTTTTTCGGATCTGGTCCACCGCATCTTCGAAGCCGCGATGAATGGCTTCGGCAAGTATCGGATCGAGTTGGTAGATGCGGCCTAGCACATGAGCCATCACCATTTTGACGGCCAGCACATCTGCCGCGAGAGTCCGGGCGTAACTTTCAAGGCTCTTCGCCAATGCCCTCAATCCATTATGGCGTGTCCCTCCGTGATGAGGAGAATAGCAGGGTGCTGACTGGAAGACGGCGAAAGTCGCGGCCAGCCTTAAAAGTTATGGTTACCTGCGGTAAATCTGTGACCGGAGGCGAGCGCGGCCCCGCGGCTCAAGTTGGCTGGCTCCAGGCGGCTTCATCGCGCCTAGACCAGCTACGGACGGGCCTTCGATGTCGCTTTGCTATGCGGTCAAGCATTGCCGCCGACGAATGAAGTTCATTGAGTTCTGCGCACCGGACCCATCTCGCTGCCAAGCGGCCCCATGTAGCTTTGCTCTCCGGGGAGCGCGCGAATTTGGCCATAGTCCGGCATTCACCAGCAAATCTTCTGAATTCTTCCGAGGGGTTCATTGGGCCGTCCTCCCTATGTCGGATACTTGTCTTATCCAACGTGCGCCTTCATTTCAGCGAGGCGCTTGAACGGGACGATGATTGCACCAACTTGAATAGCCGTCTAGATGCCGCCGTAACTTTGCTGTCATTCACGAATGTGATGCTTCTCGAATAGCTCGGCGAGCGCCTGTTTTCCTGCCCGAAAGGCCGCCCCTGTTGTCGGGAAAAAATCCGAAGACAGCGCTACCGCACTTGATCGCCCAGCGCGATAAATCTCCCACCTCCAGGGGCTCGGAGGCTTGCCCCTGCTCTTGATCGCCACCGAAAAGTCGGCCCGCTTGGCCTGTGTGTACATGCCGCTTAGCATAGGCCTGACGGCAACTAAACGCGAGAGCTCCTGTAACCCGAACCTTTCAAGCGTGAGCCCGCTCACGCCCGCATCCGAGTAGATCGAGCGGAGGGTCAAAGCGCTGTCGATCTGACGGAGAAGCTCAACATCTCGCCCTCAACGCCTTGGCCAAAATCTCCCGATTGTTTCACCGGAATACCTTTAAAATCCCGAAGAATGGTCGCGCTGTCGCGTTTAATCCGTTTTCCCACGGATGATTTCTGCATCCACTGAGGCGTAACAGAGGAGTACGCGACATGATTGTCGTGATCGAACCGCATAATGCTGCTGAATATTCGAATTTGATGGATGAGATGTTTCGATTGAGAGCTCGCGTCTTCCGCGACCGGCTAGGATGGGATGTTCGGGTTGCGGACGGACAGGAGCGTGACAAGTACGACGACGAAGGGCCCGTTTACCTCATTTACGCCGACGACGAGGGGCGCAAAGTCAAAGGCTGCTTGCGCCTGTTACCCACGACGGGTCCAACTGTTCTCGCCGACTTTTTTTCGGATACGCTTCCCGATGCCGTGCATCTCACTGCGCCGACGATCTGGGAGTGCACCCGGTTTTGTCTTGATGAAGGGATTTTGAGCAGAGGAAATCAGGAGGAGATGTTTTTTACTTCCGCTGTTTTAATTTCTGCCTTGGGCGACGTCGCTATCCGGGCGGGCATCGAATCGATCCTCGGCAATTTCGATGCTACAATGCTCCGGCTGTACCGGCGTGTTGGATGCGAGGTCGAAGTGCTTGGCTCCACGCAGCGCTATGGACAACCAATTTATTTGGGGTTGTTCCCCATTTCCGAGTCGATTCTCCGTAAGGTAAAAGGACGGCTCAAGAACGTGCAATCTCTGATGGTGAAATCGACGGATAAAAGATTATTGGTCGCCTAAACTTTGTTTGGCATGGGTCTGCTTCAAATGCAGAGAGGCCCCGCGCGACTTCCAAATGGAGAACAGCTCGTAACGTCACAGTTCGTCGCGTGAGCCTTCGGCGCTCGCCGTCAAAGAGTTATAGCGGCCATGTTAAGCGGAAGGGGCGACCACATCTTGCGGGTCGAGAGTTCAGGGCCGCAAGCTGCTTTCATTAATCAAACCACCGCCGACGTCGATAGGGCTGGCGCTGTGCGAGCCCGCTTCGCGCCCACGACAAAGCCGGAAAGGCTCGCACGCTACGTGGCGGAGCTGCTCTGAGCGCGTGATCGGGAAATTGCGCCCGGCGACCCGCATCGCCGCATCCTTGCCCTCGACAGTGCCAAGATGCAGACTGCAGGCCATGATAAGGTGTCAAGACTGCTATTCTGATGCGCGTGCGTGCAATCGCGCCAAAGAAGAGGAGCATGACGCATGAGAATGCAACAAACCGACATTGAGGACTACGCGCGGCAGTTGTTGGAAGCACACGGTGACAGGGCCGTTGCCGAGGCGGCGCAAAAGGCTTCTGCCTTCGAAAAAGAAGGTAACAAAGAAGAGGCCGAGGCTTGGAGGCGCATCGAAAAAGCCCTCTTGCTGATGCGCGGTCCGCACGAGAGCTGAAGTAGCGTTCGACAAAGCAAGCGCCGGATCTGGCGGGGGGCGCAATCGTCTCCGCAGAACCGGAGCCGGGCAGCTTCAAACCACGCCGGTCATCTGCACGGATCCCCAATTTTCAGTTGGAAGTCGCCGTCCAACTGGAAATCTCACGCGGAAGCGAGCTTCGGCTGGATTATAGGCGTCTTGGCTGACCGGGCTGGATACCGAGGCGCTCCACGGTCTCTTCGCCTAACGTTCCGACAATGCGATCCACCTTGCAGCCGCTCGCCCGTGCAGCCTCAACAGCCAAATGGGGTGTGTCGGCTAGGACGACCCAAAGCACACGAGCGCCTCCCGCGGTCTCGGCATCGGTGGTTGTCGCAATTACGAATGCCTGTGCCATTTCCGGCTATATGGCTACGTTGGCGCGTAAAAAAAGGGCGCACTTGTCAGCAATCCCCGTCGCCGACCAGGATTTTGGGTGAACCCGAAGGCCACCTGGCCCATTTAGCTCGGATACCAAGGTGGACTCGCGATGTCCTGTGCCGTCCATCAGTACCCGTTGCCACATCGGTGTCGTGCCGAGGGCGCGCACCACGGCTATTGTTTATAAGTCTGCACAGGCCGCCAGGAGCCCCAAGGCGCCTAGTGAAACCATGGCTGCTAATAATAGAACGACCCACATGGCATGATCCCCCATCAAACGGCTTCCAATTTTTGAATGCCGATAAACGTGCCCTATTTGATTCTCACAAGCGCAATCGATCTCCAGCCCACACGGCGAGCAGGTCAAGGTCTTGCGCGACTTGTCTTCTATTCTCACCGTCGCACTCGATGGTGGGTGACCGTTCCGTGGTGAACCCGACTTCTATTTCCGCTCGTTTCGATATTTCTTGCGACATGAACACGTAACGCACAGCGACGCCTCGATAGAAGTCGCCGAGGTAGGCGGGCTGAGCGGATTTAGCCAACTCGTGATATTTCTCCGCCTGTTTCCTGTAATGCTCCGCTTTGCTCAAAAGGTCCCGCATACGCCACCCCAAACCTTCATCGGCATCGTCCTAAGGGCCAAACCGTTTCCCGACGCCAGCGCTGGCCGCAACAAATATCCTCACTTCCGCGGGACGGGTTCACATCCGGGTTCTCGACCCGTGTACCCGCCACCATTGCCGCTATAGGCCGCGCACGCCAACATCCCGGCATCGGGAGACCTTGCCTGAAGTGCAGCCGAGAAACGGTCATCGAATGAAAGACCCAAGCCGCTGCCTGGCGCCGGAATGGTATCAATTGGCGCGGCAGATCTAACCAACTCGGCTTCCGGCTCTAATTGCTCTTTCGCGCCAACGCGGTCCGTCGTCGGCGTTGGTGGGTTTCGATGATCGTGGGCCGTGGCGCGTGTTGAGGGGTACCAACACTTAGTGCCTTCATGACCAGCCGCTCGCAACGTCCACGACGGCCAAGCCGTGGGGTTCTCCTGCCGCACCGAGTTGGCGGATGTGAAGCAAGTGAAGGCATTTCCGTGGAGACCCGAAGCGACCAACGCGGTCGCTGCGAGCAACAACCGCAAAGACGTTCGCACCAGCGTCCACCTGTGCGCTTCCACGTTCCTATCCTCCAAGCCGAGGATCGCTTTCTTGTGGACAACCTGATCTTTGACCTTGACTTTCAAAATGCCGCCTGATCGCGAGTCAGCTGAACTGTCCTTTTTTGGCCTTAATGAGGCGCTGGTGTGAAAACTCAGTGCAGATCGAGTCCGGTTCCGCCGAGCTTTCGGAGGAACCGCGCGGCTGAAGGCGCGACTTACCGGCCAGTGCTTTTGCAAATCTTCGGCCAAAGAGGGGACTGCCCGGCATCAATCGAGACGGGCGGTCCCCTGAGGTTTGGCCATCACCCGCTGGGGCGCTGAGACGGTAGCCCTCACAGGTGTTGTATTGAGGGAACGCAAGACTAAAAAATCTGCTTCGCCTTGCGGCAATCCTCGACTTCTGACGCGACTCATCCTACTGCCAGTCTATTCTCAAATGTCGTGTAGGGGGGCTTGCGATGGCACAATGCATCGTCAAATCCGACGCCATCCGTGCGGGCACTCGCGGTGGCTGTTGCCGGAATCCTGCTTTCAACTTTGGTCGGCTCATTTTCCAGCGCAAATGCCCAATACCGCGGAACGCCGGAAATGCAGCAGGCGTGCACGCCTGACGTGATGCGGCTGTGCAATGCGGATGTTCCCGACGTCGATAAGATCGTCGCTTGCATGAAGAGGAACCGGGCCAATCTCAGTCCAGCCTGCGGAGCGGTATTCGGTGCGGGACTTCGCCATGATCCGCGGCGGCGCTGATTCTGAACATGGATAGCTGCAGTAAACTGCCCGCCGTCGGAAGACACAGGTGGCGCAAGAGAGATCTAGATGGACGCCCTCAAGCGAATACTTCGAGATCGATCTGACGCCCTGGCCATAGAATATTGTCTTATCGCAGCCGTCATCTTCGTTGCCATAATTGCGGGCGTTCACTCCTTGGCCGGGCAATAGCGCGAACAGGGCCAGTTCAGTCAAAACAATCGGGCCATGCAACTCCTGAATTTAGGGATTTTCCGGGGGAATGGAGCGCGCATTCCATAGATCTGATTCCTGCCCTCTCCCAGTGGAGCGCGTTTCCTCTACCATTAGCAAGGAGCGAGCCAACCACAGTCATGAGCACACGCCAATCCAAACGGCCGCCATTTCCTCCCCGATCAAAGCGGTGGACTCCGAGTGCCGACCGGTTCAAATCGAACGGCTCGCAAAGCGCGCAAAGAAGTTATGAACGGTACCTTGCACTGGCAAAAGCCGAAGCCCAGTCCGGTAATACCGTTGGCGCGGAGAACTACTATCAACATGCCGAACATTATTACAGATTGATGTCCCGGGAACCAGAAAGAACATAGGACGCTTCGCAGCTCAACCCTTTCAGAAGTTTTGCGCGCTGTTGCGCCGCGAGATCCCAGTCTTTGAGCTTGGTGGTGGACATTCAGGGGCCGAAGGATCCGCCTCCGGAAGCGGATCTGCGGTCCCGACAAGATATTGTGCATCGTTACGGAAGATCCTCGGGCGGTCTTTCCGAGTTCGGCGTTCATAAGCTGACGACCGAGCCATACGAAGCACCGCATCACTGACAGGCTGCGCTGATACCGGTAGTCTGCGTGCGAACGCGGTTTGCCGCGTCCAAAGAGCGGCCTCAATGATTGTAACTCGGCCACAGGTTAAGCATTTCAGAAGGCGGGGGTGGCACAGGGCCTGCGAATGTGGAAAGATTCGAACAAATGCGACGAAGCAAATGGGGTGGGACATGGGAACAAATCTGGCAATCGAAGGCGAGCCAACACCACGGTTTGCGGTATATGTCTGCAACTTGGATGACGAGCCGTGTCAGCGGGTAGCCGAATACAACCAAATATCGGATGTGCTCGGCAGGAAACGGCGGTTCGATCAAGTAATCAAGATCCGCGTCGGCCCCAATTTCTTGACGTGGCCGGAGTTCGTGGAGTGGTCACGGACGCAAGAAGGCGCCTGACACTCCGGATGGGATACTTCGCTTTGCACTGAGAGTCACATTGCGCAACACGACCACTCGGCTGGCGCGATCCTACGGGACGCCGCCGGTAGGCTTGCCCCTCTTTTCTGCCCATTTTGGGCAGAAATCAACCTGATGGCAGTCGTCGCACGCAGCACGGGATGATTTAACGAAGGGCAGACCCTACGCTTCCAAGAGGCCAGAACCCGCTTTTCCGGACAATTTGTCCAAAAATTCGCTGCGATATGTCGTGCAGCGCGGGCGTTCGGAGAGTTTGACCACCATGCGTTCGGAACGGCGGCTCTGCATGAGCGGGGCATACGTCACTCGATCGGCCGACTAACTTCAATTTGCTGCCGCTGGGCCAACGGGAAGTGATGACCTGCGTCACGGTGGGCGCAATCAGAATTGGTGCGAATGGCTGAGATTTTTGGAACTCATTCCGGCCGGTCCAAGGTTAAGTATGAGTTAACCTTTTCGTTTATAATGTCTGCAAATGAAGTTGCCCGTTCATCTTGATCTCACTCCTCAGAATCCCTGATTCGCGGAGGCTCCGGTGATCTCTATTGTCGACGATGATGAATTGGTACGCGAAGCAACCAAAGGTCTCGTGAGATCACTTGGTTACGGCGTTGCCACTTTTGCGTCGGCGGAAGATTTTCTGCAATCGAACCAGATCAATGACACGGAGTGCGTGATCTCCGATGTGCAAATGCCCGGTCTGAGCGGGGTTGAGCTGCAGAGCCAATTGATCGCCGACGGCAATCGCACGCCGATCATCTTCATTACGGCGTCCCCGGAAGAGAGAACGCGGGCGAGGGCGCTGAAGGCAGGCGCGATTGGCGTCCTGAGCAAGCCCTTCAACGAGGAACGCTTGATCGAATATATCCATACAGCTCTTGCAGCCAGCAAAACCTCCGCCGGTTGATAAATTTTTCAGAGCGGATTTTCGCTCAACACGCCGCGTGCAATGGGCCGTCATGTGGGCACCCACTTTGGCTCATTGTTCGCCGACGCGCGCAAAACGGGCAGCCCTGCAGCCGCCCCGCACATTGTGTCCGTGTCGTCGTCTATTGCTTCTGCGATCCTCGGGACGTAGCAGCCCGATGCGGGGAAGGCGATCAGTTGTTTATGTGTGGTTCGTCATGCAAAACGACATTCAGCAATGAGCTGTGGATCTCCAGGTGACCGTTGTAGTCAATCAAGCCCAGCTTTCGAAACTTGTTCATGAAAAAACTCACGCGCGCTCGCGTCGTACCGATCATCTCCGCCAGTGTCTCTTGGCTGATCTTCGCTACGATTGGCTCGGGCCGACCTTCCTTGCCGAAATTCGCCAGCAAAAGAAGAGCCCGCGCCAAGCGTTTCTCGCTCGAATTGAACAGCTGATCCACCAAGTCCGCCTCAACCCGGATGGTGCGCGCCAAGAGATGCGAGACGAACATCTCGGAAAAGGACGGCTCCTGATGGAGAACGCGGATCATGGCTGCCTTCTCCATCCGCATAATCTCGCATTCGGTCATTGCGGTGGCTGTAGCCATGCGCCGCGGCTGTCCCGTCAGGCACCCCTCTCCGCAGAATTCGTCGGGACCCAAGACCGCAACGATGGCTTCCTTTCCTTGCTCGGAAACGACAGTGATCTTGACCTGACCCTTTTGGATGTAGAACACCGCATCCGCAGGATCGCCCTGCGAGAAGATAACTTTATCCGTCCGGTACTTGGACAGGGTTCGACCACCATTCTCGGTGGCGAGAAATACCTTCGGGTCAAACGGGACTTGTTTCGCTTTCTTTGTCATGACCGACCCACTCCGAAGCGCCCGCGGTCAGCATATGTTGTCTTTGCCCACCACACCAGGTTTCAGAGGGCGGGCCGACGTGATCTGGGATCAGAGGGGGCCGTCGCGCGGTGAGCACTTTTGGACAGACGTGCACTGCAAACGAACCCATCCTCCGCATATCAAGCTACCCATGTCCGCCACGTTTAAAGTTTCGTAAGTGGCTTGCATCGGATCCCAGCGAAGGCCACTACGTCAGTTCTCGGAGCGGAACTTCGGGGCAACACGGAGCGAGAAAGCGATGACGACGCTTGGATCCGTCGAGACTTTCATCTCAACCTTGGCTCAGGGTTCGGGATCACCAAATCAATCAGAGAACAAGGCCCGGCTCGCGACAGCCGCGCTTCTTGGTCCGTGTAGCGACCGCCGATAGCGAAATGTCGGACGTCAGGCGGAAAAGGCTTTACCGCATCCTGAAAGCGAACTTTGGTCTCGACGATCCCAGCACGGATCAACTGATAAAGGATGCTTTTGCTGCCGAGCGAAGCTCAATCGACCTCTATCAATTTACTCGTCAAATCAACAGCGCACTCGACGAAGAGGGCCGCCGCCGAATTGTTAAGATGATGTGGGAGACGATTTACGTTGAGGGTAGCATGAACGGCTTTGAGGCCAACGTCATTTGGCGTACCGCAGACCTGCTGGGAGTGTCGTCTCGCCAGCGGATCGAGATTCGTCAACAAATTGCAGCTGACGAAACCGTGTTGGCTTCTGTTTAGGTTGGTTTGAAAATGGAGACAAGATTTTTTCCCGTGAAACGGTAGTCACGCAGGACACCGCGCCAGGAAATCTCATCCGTCGACGGCCGCTTCTGTCGGAGGTGGCACTGGAAAGCGCGCAGCTTTTTGTAACGACCGCGCGTAGGCCGTGGTGCCAAGCGTCCCATCTAAAGGCTGCTTGCCGCGTTTCGTGCGAAACTGCGGCCATGCCGATGGCACCGCACCGCCTAAATTCCTGTTTCGGGCGGGTGAGGGATACCATTCACGAGACTGATGCGCCGGGCCTCGTCGGCCGTCAGCACCTTCGCCTGCATTCGCTTCGGCCTCGGTGGCGCACGAATAGACGTAGACCAGCGCCTGCCCATTGGCGTCGCGCACGACATAGCCGCCCGGCATCTTGTCGGCACGCCATGGTGCGGGGAAGCGGCGACTGGCCTTGACTATCGGAATGTCAGTCAACCGACCTCATTTTTTTGGCCAATGGCATTCCGCCTGATCCGGCCGGATAATAGTCCTTCGCATAAACCTGTTTATGCGCGCTCTTCGACAACTTCTCCAGCAATGCGGCGATGGTCGGCGCCTCCGGCTTGTATCGGCAACTCGGTCCCCACGTGATTGGCAGGCTCGTGAAACAGCAACCGCCGTCACGTGCTCGCACGCGGCCAAGAAAGCGCGCACGGCGAGTGCGACGGCGATAGGTTACAATAGATTCTATGAAGGTCTTGCCCGTCGAAGAGAAGATTCGTCGCACGATGCGCGACGCAAGGTTGCGCGCCAGGCGCTCATCGAAGCCGATCGTACGAAGCTCGAAGAGCGCATGAATTTTACGCACGAGAACTACCGCATGATGCGCGAACGTTTGCTGCAAATCATCTACTGGGAGCCCGACCGGACCTTGTCGACCAAGTCGCGCTGAGACACACGTCATCACGCGACCTCGTACCTCGCCCAAGCCACCGAGAGAACCGAGCGGCGCACTCGTTGATGCCGCCCTTCCGCTGGATGAACTGATCCAGGGGCTCGGAATCCGGCTTGTACGCCGCCGCGTACCGCATGACGCGGCTCCACTTGCTCCGCGTCCGTTTGTCGGCCTTGGCCGGGTCGGCGGTGCACCGAATGACCGCGGCGAACGGGTCTTCCCGATCAGACACTTTCAGCCGCTGCAAGCGCAGAGCCCGGCGAGCTCGGTCGATCTCCCGGCCCTCCGCCGTCCACCAGGCCACGAGGCCGTACACGGCGGTCAGGTAGCCATAGATCGCGTTCCGGTCCCGGGTGGCCTGGCAGTCGTCCCAGGCGTCGCGGACCCGTTGCAGGTCCTGGCGCAGGGCTTCCGACGAATACGGGACGGCCTCTTTCGGTGAGCTGCTTGGTTGAGATGTTCGAACTGAGATCAATTGCATGGCGCTAAAATTCCTCCTGAAAAGCATATTTCCGGCCAAGTCGCCCGAGGCATCAGGGCCAATCCGCCAGGTCGTCCCTGGCCTCCCGCTCGGCGTCGGCCAGCCTGGTCAGCATCCTGGGGGTGGCCTTCCAGGCAACTCGGCCGTCGGCGTTCAGGTACCGCATGGCGTCACCGGCTTCTTCGAATTCGCGAAGGATTTGGGCGATCAGCTCGATTCTGGTGCGGCCGGGGTCTTGATTTTTGATGTCGTCGTATTCGACGTCGACCCAGAACCGAAGAACCTTGGTCATGCGGAATTTCATGGTGGGCTCGGATTCGACCGATTTCGGCATTGCTGTAGCGAAATTAGCGCAACGAAATCCGGAAACCGCGTCTCTCCTAAAACAATCGCCCGAGGCAGAGATCCGAGAATGGTTCTTAGGAGCCGAAAGTACCTTCTCCAGGCAGGATATTACGTTCTTTTGGCGGTTTAATGCCCATTCCGGGAAACGCTAATTTGGTAATGCAGGATTTGCTTGTTCTAGGATTGGAAATGGGACTTGGAGTGGGCCCCTGCCTCAGAACGAAAAAGACGATGGGAATTCACCCCAGTCGTATATGTTCGAATATTGCTTTTTACAACGATAATCAGCTCAACAGTCATACGAGCCTATGAGCAATGGATCAATCGCTCAATAGATCAATACGATAGCAAATCAATGGATCACTTTCAACTTTTTCACATACTTGCCTATGGAGAATAGATCAATGAACACTTTTAACAATAGTCATCATGCAAATATGCTACTTCAATCATATGGACAATGGATCCATGAACATATGGCCTATGGATGGAATGGATATCTGTTCAGCTTCATGTTCGATCAAATTAAAGGCTCTGACCAAGATAGAATGGAAGAA